>CANJCB010000010.1 GCA_947473305.1 Rhodospirillales bacterium | reverse complement strand
GATCTGCAGCCGCTTGGCATAGACCTCGACGAGGCGGGCGAGCTTCGAGATGCCGACGACCCGGTTCTCGGGCAGATAGGCGATATGGGCCTTGCCGATGATTGGGGCCATGTGATGCTCGCAATGGCTCTCGAAGCGGATGTCCCGCAAGACCACCATCTCGTCGTAGCCTTCGACCTCTTCGAAGGTCCGCTGCAAGAGCTCGACGGGATCGGTCTCATAGCCCCGGAAGAATTCCTCGAAGGCCCGCGTCACCCGGCCGGGCGTGCCGAGCAGCCCTTCCCGCTCCGGATCGTCGCCCGCCCAGCGCAGCAGCGTCCGGACGGCCGCCTCCGCTTCCTTGCGGGCGGGCTTGGAGGAGGAGGAGGCTTTCTTGCCGTTTATTTCGCCTACGGGCGCGACGGTGGATAGGGATCGGGGAGCCATTGGCGTTCCTTGCTATGCGGGAATGTTCGGGTGAATGAGAATGGCGATCTTGGGATCAAGCCACCTTGCTGACGATCTCCTGAACCACCAGCGCCTTCGGGAAGATCAGCGAAATATCGGAGCCGCGACCGGGCTTGCTGTCGATCACCAACTCGCCGCCGTGGCAATCGATCAGGCCTTTGATGATGCTGAGGCCGAGCCCCGTCCCGTCGTAGCGTCGGCTCAGGCCGTTATCGACCTGCTGGAAAGGCTGAACCGCGATGGCGACCTCGATCGACGACATGCCAATCCCGGAATCGGAAACGGTAAGCTGGATATCGCCGGAGGGGATGCGCTTGCAGGCGATGCGGATCGCGGTGTCGGCGCCGCTGAATTTCATAGCATTGGACAGCAGGTTCAGCAGCATCTGGCGCACCGCCCGCTCGTCGGCCCGCAGGGTCAGCCAATCGCCCCCGGATTCGACCACGATCTCGCGATCCTTGGCGATTTCCGCGCCATGCAGCATGCGCACGGTCGCGTCGACAAGGGCGCGCAGCGAAACAGGCTCCAGATCGAGGTCGAAACGACCTGCGTTGAGCTTCGCCATCGTCAGCACGTCGCTGACGAGTTCGCTCATGTGCTTGCCGCTCTTGTGGATGTCGACGATGTATTCCTTGTACCGGGTTTGTTGGATCGGCCCCAGCATCTCTTCCATGATGATTTCGCTGAAGCCGATGATCGCATTCAGCGGCGTGCGCAATTCATGGCTCATATTGGCGAGGAATCGGGTCTTGGCCTCGCTTGCCGCCTCGGCCACTTCCTTGGCGGAGCGGAGGTCTTCCGTGACCTGCCGCAGGCTTTCATGCGCCTTCTTGATGATCCGGTTTTGCAGGAATAGCAGGACGATCAGCGCCAGACCGCAGAGGAAAAGCCCCACCGCGAGCGCGGAAAACCACCAGTGAAGGCCCAGGAGCTGCTGCTGGTCGGCCGCGACCTGCTCCCCGCCGAACTGGTTGGCCGCGGCGGACAGACGATTGAGCCTGCCATCCAACGGACTTAGGAGTTCCAGGGCCTTGCGTACGTTCCCGGGCTCATCGAGATCTTCGACCAGCGGATCCAGGGCATCGAGCACGCGGCCGAGTTCGGTCACCGCGCCTTTCTGCTCGGGGTCCTGATCCGTCAGCGTGACGATGTCACCCGTCCGCAGCAGGTTATAGCGGTTGTGCAGGACATCCAGGCGAAGCTCGACTTCGTCCTTGTCCATCCGGCTGTCGCCCAGACCGAAAGCGGCGATGCGGTATTCCAGGCGATGCAGCTCGTTGACCGCCTGGCTGGCGACCCAGGCGACGTTGTAGCGCGAAACTTCGCGCAGGAAATTTTGCCGCTCGACGATCAGCGTCGAGATATGCACCGCCGCCCCGGCAATAATAAAGATGATGACGCCGAGCGCGATCTTGATATGGCGCAGGTCGGTCACTCCTGGCCCCCTGGATCGGCCTGTCCGCCTATGTAAACGAGCTGGAGCAACTCACTTGATCTCGATGCGTGCGACTTGCCAGACCGAGCGGCTGTAATACTTCTGGCTCTTCAGTTCGGTATCGCTATCGAAGGGATAAACGATAAAGAGCGGTCCTTTGTCGCGGATCGGCATGTATTCTCCATCCCGCTTCAGCGCGAGGATCACGTTATAGGCCTGGGCATCTGACATCGGCAGCTCGGCGCTGTAGTCGTTGAGCGCGACCGCAACGATACGCGTTCCCTTTGCCTCCACCGTCTCCATCAGTTTTTTGAGCGGCACGCCCTCGAATTTCACCTTGCCCTGGAACCAGGGCGTCGTCGTCTCGAAGGAGACCATCCCAAGCGCCTCGAGCATTTCGCGGTCGAATTCCGCGGTATTCCCCTTGTTGGTGACGCCGATCATGCCGGCGACCGTCAGTATCGGCTTTTCCTTGGGCACCGGCAGCGTAACCGCCCAGGCCGTTCCGCCGATTACCAGTGCCACCAAAGCGAACATCCAACCCGCCAAACGAGCGCCGGCATACTTTGCCTTCATAAAGCCCTCCCCATGTATTCCCCGAGCAAGATTTCAGCAGCGCTCATTAACTAAGACTTAAAATCATCTAAAGCCTTATCTAATTGCGTTCGAATGTCCCTTGGTGCGCTGCTCGCTTATCCATCGAAAGTAGAGGTTGAACACAATTTTTTAACGATTACCGTATATCTGCTACAAAAGCTCTTCGGTGTGCCCCGTATGGAGTATCGGGGTCAGGGAGGACCGTCGGTTAAGATGATTGAGACTTTTCGTGAATTTACCTTTGAAGCGGCTCACCAGCTGCCTCCCTATTCGGGGTTGCATGGTCATTCCTTCAAGGTGCAGGTTGTATTTGTAGGAGATCCGAACCCTGTTTATGGCTGGGCTACGAGTCTTACCGACGTGGACGATCATATCGATCGCCTCCAGAGCGAGTTGGATGAGAAGTATCTCAACGATATCGCTGGCTTGGAAGTCCCCTCGCTCGAGAACATCGCCCGCTGGATCTATGCGCGTCTCGCAAACTCGGTTCCGACCATCGACCGGGTCGTCTTGAGCCGCGGCGCCGGTGTTCGCTCCGAGGGCTGCACCTACCGGCCGGTTTCGATGGTGGCGCGGACCGCGATCGCGTCCTAGCTGGACGTTTACAGACAGGCTCGCCCCTTTGTCGCCCGTCGCCGACGATAAACCCCTCACCGCACGCTTCCCCTTGTAGGAAACCGATAAGTTTTATGTACGGCTTCTCTGATCGTATCAGAAATGTACGCCAAGGGGAGGAAACATGACTGTCGGGACAGATGCGGGCGCGGCGCGCAAACCATTTTACACGGTGCTCTACATCCAGGTGCTGATCGGCATCGTGCTCGGTGGAATCGTCGGCTGGCTCTGGCCGGCGTTTGCCACCAACGATTGGATCAAGGCGCTCGGCGACATGTTCGTGAGCCTGATCCGGATGGTTATCCCCCTGATCATCTTCTGCACGGTCGTCTCCGGGATCGCGCATATCAATAATGCCCGGAAAGTCGGGCGCGTGGGCATCAAGGCGCTCGTCTATTTCGAGATCGTCTCCACCTTCGCGCTGATCCTGGGGCTCGTCGTAGGCGAACTCCTTCAGCCCGGCGCTGGCTTCAGCGGACATGGCGACGCCAATGCGGTCGCCACCTTCGCCAAGCAGGCGGATGCGATGAAGACGATCGACATGGTGACCCATCTGGTGCCGTCGAGCGCGATCGGCGCCTTCGCCAGCGGCGACATCCTGCAGGTCCTGCTTTTCTCGATCCTCTTCGGCTTCTCTCTGATGGCCCTGGGCGAGCGGGCGAAGCTGGTGACGGATTTCATCGACCAGGCGACCCATGTGGTCTTCGGCATCATTGCCATCGTCATGAAGGCCGCCCCGATCGGCGCCTTCGGAGCCATGGCCTTCACGATCGGCCGCTACGGCACCGGAGCCATCGTCAACCTTCTAGGGCTCATCGCGGTTTTCTATATCACCGCGATCATCTTCGTGGTGGTCGTCCTCGGGCTCATCGCCCGCATAGCGGGCTTCAACATCTTCCGCTACCTCGCCTATATCAAGGACGAGCTCCTCATCGTGCTGGGGACGAGTTCCTCCGAGTCGGCCCTGCCGCAGCTCATGGAGAAGCTGGAACGCCTCGGCTGCTCCAAATCGGTGGTCGGCCTGGTGGTCCCGACGGGGTATTCGTTCAACCTCGACGGCACCAATATCTACATGACGCTGGCGACCCTCTTCATCTCCCAGGCGCTGGGCGTGCATATCTCCTTCGAACAGGAGATCACGATCCTCCTGGTGGCGATGCTCACCTCGAAGGGAGCGAGCGGCATTACCGGCGCGGGCTTCATCACCCTGGCCGCAACCCTTGCTGTCGTAAGCCCCGAGCTTGTTCCCGGCATGGCCATCGTGCTCGGCATCGACAAGTTCATGAGCGAGTGTCGAGCCCTCACCAATATAACCGGAAACGGAGTCGCCACGATCATCGTGTCCTGGTGGGAAGGCGAACTCGACCGGGACAAGCTCAACGCAGCCCTGCGCCGGGACATCGATCCCTCGGATGTGGAGACTGCCGTTACCACAGGTTAGCGAGCGACATTCGGTTGACAGCGGGGAACGGCAAGTTATCGTCAATGCACCCGCAACTACCGAAAGGAGGTGATCCCGTGAAAGATTGTCATCAACAGCCGTTGAAGGCTGCCGCTGCCGGGATCGCATCGCGCCCGGAGGCTTTCCTTCCCTGAGGGGGAGCCGAGGCGAACAGCCATCAGCTGTTTGACAAGGGAAAGGCCGCCTTAGGGCGGCCTTTCTGCTTTTCGTCCCAAAGGGTGGATATTTCCACCGAAGGGCCAGCCCCTTTTGGGCGGCTGTTTTAATGATCCTGTCGTTTTATCTTGAAAGCCTAGGCTTCCGCGATGACTGCGCAAATGACACGGAGCGCAAGAAATTGCTCGTATTGATCGTTGAAGACGACAGCGATATCCGCACCCTGGCGGCGACCTGTTTCGAAGCCTGGGGCCATATCGTGATATCCGCGGAAAGCGGCGAAGAAGGCTTGCGTATCCTGCGGGATGGCGGTCCCATCGACCTCCTGTTCACCGATATCGTCATGCCGGGAACGGTGAACGGGCTCGAACTCGCGGATTGGGCCGCCAAGCGCTATCCCGCCATGAGGATCCTTCTTACCTCCGGCTATATCGCCGATCCCGCGGCCCGGCGCTTGCCCTTTCTGCCCAAGCCCTATCTTCCCAACATGCTGAGTGCGGCGGTCGAACGGATTAGGCAATCCCAGGCAGCCTGATCCCATCGGCGCGGTCTTCGGCGCGAATTTGTCCTGCTTGCCAATCGACGCTACATATATGAGTGGATGCAATTTTGGCGGAGGATCCAATGCCGAAACCCCTGCGGATGTCGTTGGTCCTGTGCCTCGGCGGCATCTTGCTTGCCGGTTGCGCTGAAAGATGGACGAAAGCGGGTGCTACGAACGAAGAGTTCGAAACCACCAAGACCGCCTGCACCAACGATGCGACGATCCGCTTTCCGGCGCGCCTGCGCATGGTGGAGGTCTCTCCCGGATCGAGTCCCCAGACGACGGTCGCCTGCTCCGGTGCGGGTCCCAGCCTGAACTGCCATCCCCAAACGGTGCCGGCGCTGCCTCCCAGCACGCGGATGGTCGACGACGCCCAGGAGGCCCGGGACCGGGAGGTCCGGGCCTGTCTCATCCAGAAAGGCTGGACCCCTGCGTCCTAGGCGGCATTCCGCTTGTGACCGCTGACCTCCGATCCGATGGCGGGATCGAGGGTGCGATACCAGAAAACGGACAGTCCTGAAGCGATCGCCGCAATGGCGAAGGCCACCTGGAATTCGGTCAGCGAGGGCGGCCCTTCCGCCGCGCCTCGAAGCGCCGCCGTAATGTTCAGGATGACCGCGCCGGCCGCGATGCCGGCGGCGCGCGTGATCTGCTGGGTTACGCTGGAGAGGGTCGAGGCCGCGGTCATGTCCCCCCGCGGGATGTCCGCGAATTGCATGCTCGACAAGGCACTGAGCTTGAAGGACCTGATCGCGCCGAAGGCGAAGAGGATCGCGACGATCACAGGCACCGGGGTCGCGGTGGTGAAAAAGGCGCAACAGCCGAGAAGCACGGCATAGATCGGCGGCATCAGCAGAAGGACGGTCCTGAACCCCAGGAGACGGATCGTTGCCGTGGTGACCCCTTTCGCCGAGATGTCGCCGGCGGAATGGGAGAGCACGAGAAGCCCGGAAGCGAAGGCGCTCATCCCCAGTCCGACCTGGAACAAAAGCGGCAGCAACAGGGCGGGCGCCGTCGAGCCGACGATGAACAGCGCGCCGCCGGTATTGGTGACCGCGAAACTCCGCACGCGCATCGCCTTCAGGTCGAGGATGGGCCGCTTCGCGGTCAGGGCATGGCGTACCCCCAAAGCGAGCAGCATCGCGCCGACCGCCACCAGGACCCCTCCGGTTGGCCAATTCGACCGCGCGCCCGCGATCAGATCCATCCCGTAAATGACGCCCCCCAGCCCTCCTCCGTTCAAGAAGAAGCCGATCGCGTCGAAGGGTCGCTTCTCCGAGCCGAAAAGATTGGGAACGAAACGTCGGGCCAACAGGATCCCCAGAAGTCCGATCGGCAGGTTGACGTAGAAGATCCAGCGCCAGGAGAGATAGGTGGTGATGAAGCCCCCGACCGGCGGCCCCACCATCAATCCCATCAAGCCAGGGAAGATCACGTAATTCAGGACCCGCACCAGATCCTTTTTCTCCGTGGTGCGCAGCACCGCGAGCCGTCCCACCGGAGACATCATCGCCCCGCCGATTCCCTGGACGATCCGCGCGGCGACAAACCCCCAGAGGTCGTCGGTAAAGCCGCAAGCGGCCGACCCCAGGGTGAAGATCGCGATGGCCCCGCAGAATACCCGGCACGTCCCGAATCTGTCGGCAATCCAGCCGCTCGCGGGAATGCAGATCCCGATGGTGAGCATATAGATCGTGATGCCGATGCTGAGTTCGACCGGATTCCGACCGAAGGTCTCCGCCATTTTTGGCAGGGCCGTCGCGATCGCCGTGCTGTCGAGCGTCTCCATGAAGAAGGCGGTCGCGACGATGGCGGCAACGAGGAGAGGCTTGGCGGGCGCCTTGGGCGGCGCCGTCTCGGGTTTATCTTGGGGCATTCTCTACCAGCATGAAGGAACCGGGAGCATAGCGCCTGAAAAGGGAATGCCAAGAGCCACTGGATTTACAGGGCGGAGCGGGTATGATTGTCGGAATGTTGACAAAAGAGCGGAAGTGAAGTCGCACGACAGGAGGAACCCATCATGGCTCAGATTTGGACTCGGCGGTCGGTCATCGGGACGATGGCGGCGGGAGCCGGCGGCTTGATCCCCGCGCCAGGCTTTGCACAAGGAGCCGGCCTGCTGGAACGACTTCGCAAGGCCGGCGTGGCAAAGGTCGGCATCACGAACGGCCCGCCCTATAGCGAGCTGAAACCCGACGGAACTCTGGACGGCGTGGCGCCCGCCATCACTGGCATCATCATGAAACGGCTCGGCGTGCCGAAGCTCGAAGGCGTGGTGTCGACCTATGGCGCCTTGATCCCCGGTCTCCAGGCCGGACGATGGGATTTCATCTCGGCCGCGCTCACCATCACCAAGGTGCGCTGCGAGCAGGTTGCCTATAGCGACCCCTTTCTGATCGACAGCTCGGGCTTTGCCTATATTCCCGCCGACCTGCCCGACGTGCCGAAGACCATCAAGGAGATCGGCGAGAAGATCGACCGGGTCGGCATGTTGACCAGCACGGCGATGTTGCCCCTCGTTCAGGCCGCCGTGACCAGCGGCCGTAAAGGCACGATCAGCCAATTCCCGGATAATTCCGCCCTGCTGGAGGCGCTTTATACAAAGCGTGTCCAGATCATCTTTTCAGGCATCCTGATCCTGAAAGAGCAACGGGCCGCGCGAAACAACGGCTTCGACATCGTCTATCCCTTGCCGGACGATTTCGTGCATGGATCCGGACCCGCGTTCCGCCCGGGCGACACGGACCTCATAGAAGCCTTCCAGGCCGAATACCGGAAGATGAAGAAATCCGGCGAGGCGCAGCAGATCATCAAATCCTATGGCTTTACTGTCCAAGGGGACGGCGAGGACCTGACCGCGGAGCAGGCCTGCCAGCGCGTCGCTTGAGGGCTACATGCCTGAGGGCTACATGCCTGAGAGCTACATAATCGTGCCGAGGTTCATAAGGACGCTCTGGGCTTCGTGAGCGGCCCGTTCATGCTTCTCGATCAGGTCCGGAACGATGCTCTGGCCGGCCGCATCGCTGATGCTGAGCGAGCCCGCGCGGAGATTGTCCACCCACATGCGCTCGTGATCGTAGATCTTCTGCCAGTAATCGGTCGCGGTCATCATGATCGGTCTCCATGGGTTTCCCAGCAAAACCATGGCCGGCCCATTGGGTTCCCTGAAGTTAGGGAACTCCCTGCCCCTGCTCCGACTTCTGGGAGAAGAAGGAGATAGAAAATGGGCAATACCAGCATCAAGGTTCCCGGCGTCCCGGAAAGCGCCGACGCCGCGATTTCATCGGCCGCCAAGGAAAAGGATTTCGACAAGAAGACCCTGCGGCGGGAGCTGCGCGTCAGGGGCGACAATCAGGCACAGAACGCCGATCCGAAGCCCAAGTTCGGGAACGAGTAAGAGGTAGCCTGCCCTGCTGGGTCCCTGCGTCAGTATCTGCCGAAATTGAAGAGAACGCGCCGCAGCATCCAGGGGAACTTTACCACATAGGCTATCGCATGGCCGAAATGGACCGCGCCGAGCAACTCGCCGGTGCCCACGGCCGATTTAAGCAGCGCCGTGTGCGTCTCCGGAACGAGGATAAATTCACCCGTCCCGACGCCGATCGCGCCCTTGTCAGAGCAACCGAAGATTTCGACGGATAGGGATGACATGGGAACTCTCTGCCGAAAGGGGCGGCCCGAACCGCAGTGATTGGAATTCATTATATGATGAAGGGGCGGTTTGCGGCGAATTATCATGGAGCGGGCGCGCGATCCCGATTCGCGGGGAACGAGGGCCAGTTGATCGGGGCTTATTATTGATCTGGATCAATGCCGCCCGCGATCCGCTGTGATCTTATATTCCTGCGGTGACGTGCGCCCTACGTCACTGCCTGGCTCCCCGTCCGACGGGGGCCAACCCTCCTTAGCCCCGCCCTCACCGGCGGGGCTTTTTCTTTGGCCTGGTTACCAAAGCCCCGTGTAGTCGGGCGAATTTGGCGTGCCCTACTGGATTCGAACCAGTGACCTGCCGCTTAGAAGGCGGCTGCTCTATCCAACTGAGCTAAGGGCACTTATGCCCCGCACCTCTATGAACGGATGCGGTCGAAACGGAAATTGTCGGCGTAGCTCTTCGGCTTGAAGCTGCGCTCATGGGGTTCGACGACGCTGTAGTCGAGTTCCAGCTTCTGGGCGAAGGCCTGCGCCTCTTCCAGAGTGTCAAATTTCACGTGGATCTGGTTGAGTGTATCCCCAGCGCTGCTCCAGCCCATCAGAGGGTCGGGGCTGCGCGGCGTGGCGGGCTCGTATTCCAGAACCCATTTATGGGTCTTTGCGCGGCCAGCCTGCATGGCGGTCTTTGCCGGGCGGATGATGCGTGCGCGGGCCATGTCTCATACGCCTCCAGAAGCGTCCCAAGGTGACGGTTGGTCGGGGCGAGAGGATTCGAACCTCCGGCATCCTGCTCCCAAAGCAGGCACTCTACCAGGCTGAGCTACGCCCCGTTGCGCCGCCACCGGATGGATGTAACAAGCCGGGAGGAAGGCCGCAACCTTTCACGACGAAACCCTGGCGTCAGCTCGTGCCGAATGCGGAATAATGAACCACGTCCCCCGGCTTGATGCCGAGACGGGACGCGGTCCCCCCATTCACTTCGATAACCGCACGCGCGGGCATGTCGGGCGAGATCGTATCGAGCGACTCCGGAACCGCGCGCTCGTGGATGGCGACAATCTTGCCATCCATGCCGACGAACAGCATGTCCAAGGGGATATAGGTATTCTTCATCCACATCGAGATCTGCCGAGGCGCGCCATAGTCGAAGAGCATGCCGGCATCGGCGGCCATGCTTTTCCGGAACATCAATCCTTGCGCCATTTGCGCGCCCGAAGCCGCCAATTCGATGGTGAATCGATGGGAACCCGAGGCCGTGTCGATGGTGAGCGACGATTTCTCGAAAGTCTGAAGCTGGGCTGCGGCAGGCCCGGTCGCCATAAACAAGGCGAAGAACAGGGCGGCGGCAAGACGGAAGACCTTCATCGGGGCTAATCTCCTGGATCGGATGCTCTAGTTCTAGCCTTGTCGGGGAAGTCGGGCAACTTCCCCTCGCCTTCCCCATTTGCTAGAGAACGGCCGGACAGAAAAGGATATTTCCATGGGCGAGACCCCCAAGCACGGAAACCGGCGGCTCCATCCCTCGACCAGCGCGGCGCAGGCGTTGGGCTGGATCGACGAGCAGACCAAGGCGGTGGTCTCGCCGATCCATCTCTCGACGACCTATATCCGGGATCCCGACAATCAATACCGCTCGGGTCGCGTCTATGCTCGCGCCGACAATCCCAGCTTCGATCAGGCAGAGGCGCTGCTGACCGAATTGGAGGGGGGTGTCCACAGCATCCTTCTGGCCTCTGGAATGGCCGCCGCCAGCGCCGTCTTCCTGGCGCTCCGGCCGGGGGACCATGTGGTGGCGCCCAAGGTGATGTATTGGGCGCTTCGCCGCTGGCTCACGACCTTTGCGACCGACTGGGGGCTGCAGGTGGAACTGGTGGATACCAGCGACACCGACGCGGTTCGCGCCGCGGTAAGAGCCGGCGAGACCAAGCTCGTCTGGCTCGAGACTCCGGCCAATCCGACCTGGATAGTATCGGATCTCGCCGCCATAGCCGAGATCGCGCATAAGGCCGGCGCGAGGCTCGCGGTGGACAGCACCTGCGCCAGCCCGGTCCTCACCCGTCCCATCGAATTCGGCGTCGATGTGGTGATGCATGCGGCGACCAAATACCTCAACGGCCACAGCGACGTCGTCGCCGGCACCCTGACGACGGCGCGGCGGGACGATTTCTGGGAAAGGATCGTCGCGAACCGCTCAGGCGTGGGGGGGATTCTCGGCTCTTTCGAGAGCTATCTCCTGTTGCGGGGGATGCGCACGCTCTATCTCCGGGTCGACCGCGCCTGCCGGTCGGCCCAGGCCATCGCGGAACATTTCCAGGGACATCCCAAGATCCGGGCGGTGCTTTATCCGGGCCTTGCCACCCACCCGGGCCATGCGGTGGCGGCGCGTCAGATGACAGGCGGCTTCGGCGGGATGCTGAGCCTTTGCATCGCGGGCGGAGAAGCCGCAGCAATCTCCGCCGCCGCGAAGGTGGATCTCTGGAAGCGCGCGACCTCGCTCGGCGGCGTCGAGAGCCTGATCGAGCATCGCGCGTCGGTCGAGGGGGCCGGAACCCCCGCTCCCGCCGATCTGCTGCGGCTTTCCGTCGGTATCGAGGAGCCCTCCGACCTGATTGCCGACCTGGAACAGGCGCTCGAGGCCCCGTGAGGTTTCTGGCAAGCCCGCGCTTTCTGAAAGCGGGACTGCGCCTGCTTTTTCATCAGGCGACCCGGCGGTGTTTTGTCGGCGTTCGGACGATCGCGGTGCGGAACGGCGAGGAGGTTCTGCTCATCCGCCATACTTATCGACCCGGATGGCATCTTCCGGGTGGAGGCGTCGATCCCGGGGAAGCGCCTGCCACGGCGGCAATTCGCGAATTATGGGAGGAAACGGGCCTCGTGGTGCGAGGAGCCCCCTCGCTGGTGAGCGCCCATATCGGCCGTTACCTGGGCCTCGACAATTATGTCATGGTCTATGCCGTTACCGAGTTCGACGAGGGTCCCTTCGACAGCCCCGAGATCGCGGAAACCGGCTGGTTCACCCTCCAGGCCTTGCCGGGGAAAACGACGGAGAGCACGCGGCGCCGGCTCGGCGAATTCTTCCAGGGGACCGCAAAGGACGACCGCTGGTAAGGCCTCAGAAGAAAATCAGCGATGTCACGAAAAGCAGCGGCAGCAGGATAAGCCCGGCCCAGGCGACATAGCCGAAAAAGCCCGGCATGGAAATTCCATGGCTTTCCGCCAGCGAGCGGACCATGAAATTAGGCGCGTTGCCGATATAGGTGAGAGCTCCGAAATAGACGGCGCTGCCGGAAATCGCCGCCAAGGTCTTGGCGAGGGGACCGGTCAGGATCGCCGGATCGCCTCCCGCCAGGTTGAAAAAGACCAGATAGGTCGGCGCATTGTCGAGCACGGAGGACAGCAGGCCCGTCGCCCAATAGAAGGCGCGGTTGTCCGGTGCGCCCTTGACAAAGAGCCAATGGCCCAAGTCCCCGCCGCCCTCCCGCATGATCGCCAGGGCCGGGATGATCGTGACGAAGATCGCTCCAAAGATGATCGCCACCTCCGCCATCGGCGCCCAGGCGAATTCATTCGCCCGATGCACCTCGCGGGGGGTGAGACGAAAAGAGAGGACGGCGACGACCAGCATGGCGAGATCCGCCGCCAATTCGACAGGGCCGATCGGAACGCCGAAAATCGCGAATTCCGCCTCGGGCCGCCAGCTTCCCCGCAGCAGCACGACGCCGATGATCGCGGCGAGCCAGAGGAGATTGAGCTTCCCTAGGAGACCGAACTTCTCGATCTCTTCAGCCAAGTGGCCCGGATGAGCGGTCTTGCGGAAATGCCAGGCGTCGATGGTGTAAAAGATCGCCAGCAGGCATGCCACGAGGAAAATGGTGGGTCTAACCAGATGGGTGAAGGGCCAGAAAAACGGCACGCCTTCCAGATATCCGAGAAAAAGCGGGGGATCGCCGAGCGGGGTCAAAGCGCCGCCGACATTGGCGATCAGGAAGATGAAGAAGACGAAGACATGGGTCTTGTGCCGCCGAAGCCGGTTGATCGCGATCATGGGGCGGATCAGAACCAGCGAGGCCCCGGTGGTTCCCATGAAACTCGCAGCGACCGTCCCGATCAGCAGAATGACCGTATTGACGCCCGGCCCGGCCCGAAGGCGTCCCGTCAGCCGCAATCCGCCCGACACGGTAAAAAGCCCGCCAAGGAGCAGTACGAAGGGCAGATATTCCAGAAGGAACGTGTGCCAGAGTTCGTGGCCGATCCGCCCCAAGCCGTAGAACCAGCCGTATGGCAGGATAAAAAGCAGCGCCCATCCCCAGACGATCTTGCCGTAGTGAGGATGCCAGACCTTGGGCGCCAGCAGCGGACAGAGCGCCAGCGAGAGGAGAAGCCCGGCGAAGGGAACGACCCAGAAGGCACTGAGATGTGACGCCGAAGATGGCTCCGCAGCCTGTGCGGTCCCGGCCCAAAGCAGGACGCCGATCCCCGGAAGTACCCTTGCTGTTCCGCTGCGCCAGTTCATACCCCTTCCACTATCGCAACCGACCTATCCCTGGGAAGGGCTTGCGAATGATAACGGTCGCGAGATAGGCTCCGCGCGCTTCGCGTAACGGAAGGACCTCTTCAAATGGACATGAGCGGCGAATATCGGATCGAGGCTTCACGGGATCGCGTCTGGGCCGCGCTCAACGATCCCGAGATCTTGCGCCAATGCATCCCCGGCTGCGAGGAGATCCAGAAGACTTCGGAGACGGAGCTTGCGGCGAAAGTCGTCGCCAAGGTCGGGCCCGTCAAAGCGAAGTTCGCCGGCAAGGTCACTTTTTCCGATGTCGATCCGCCCAACGGCTACCGCATCAGCGGCGAGGGCTCCGGCGGAGCGGCAGGCTTCGCCAAGGGCGGCGCCACCGTGAAGCTCGTCGAGGACGGCAGCGGCACGCTGCTCTCCTATAAGGTCGACGCCCATATCGGCGGCAAGCTCGCGCAGATCGGCTCGCGCCTCATCGATGCCACCTCTCGCAAGATGGCCGACGACTTCTTTGTCAAGTTCAAGACGCTGGTGACGGACGCCCAGACCGCGTCGGATGCCGCAGAGCAGCCGACCCCGGCTCCGGCGCCGGCCGTCCCGGAAGCGACCCTGGCGGCGGAAGTGACGCCCCTGCCGGATCCGGCGCCCCAGGTGCCTCCCGCGCCTATCCCCTCCGCCGCGCCAGCTCCGGCCTCCTCGCCGGCCCCGCGTCCCGGAGTTTCCCCGATGGTTTGGGTGGCCGGTCTTGCGATCGTCGTCGTGGCGGTGCTCTGGTACATGAACCGCTGACCTGATGCCCCGCGCATTCGGCTTGACCGGGCGGGGCAAGCGCAGGAAAGTTCTCTTATCGTAGCGTAAGACAGGGCGGTTCGGGGCGCCCCCCGGACGAGCCTCCGGCATTTTGCCGGCAAATCCGGGAGAAAACGATGACAAGCCCCGTTAGCATGACGGTAAACGGCAAGGCGGTCACGGCGACGGTCGAGCCCCGCACCCTACTGGTGCAATATCTGCGCGAGCACCTTGGCCTGACCGGGACCCACGTCGGTTGCGACACCAGCCAATGCGGCGCTTGCGTCGTGCATCTCGACGGCAAGTCGATCAAGAGCTGCACGATCCTCGCGGTCCAGGCCGCCGGCGGCACGGTCACCACCATCGAAGGCCTTGCCAAGGGCAGCGAACTGCATCCGATGCAGGCTGCCTTCCGCGAACACCATGGGCTGCAATGCGGCTTTTGCACGCCCGGCATGGTGATGAGCGCGGTCGATCTGGCCCAGCGCAAGTCCGACCTCTCCGAGCACGAGGTGCGGGAGTGGCTCGAAGGCAATATCTGCCGTTGCACGGGCTATCATAATATCGTCAAGGCGATCCAGGCGGGCGCCGCGGCCATGGGGAGCGCCAAAGCATGAGCGCCCAGGGCATCGGCGAGCCGGTTCGGCGCAAGGAGGATTTCCGCTTCCTGACCGGCCAAGGCACCTATACGGACGACATGAATCGTCCGGGACAGCTCTACGCTTATATCCTCCGCAGTCCCCATGCCCATGCCGAGCTGAACGGCATCGACATTTCGAAAGCTCAGGCCGGCCCGGGCGTCGAGGCGATCTTCAGCGGCAAGGACATGGAAGCGGACGGAGTCGGGGGCCTGCCCTGCGGCTGGCTCATCCATTCCAAGGACGGCTCGCCGATGAACGAGCCGCCGCATCCGCCGCTCGCGGTCGGGCGCGTGCGGCATGTGGGCGATTCCGTCGCCGTCATCATCGCCGCGACCCGCGAGCAGGCCAAGGACGCGGCCGAACTCATAAAGGTCGATTACAAGGAACTTCCCGCGGTGGTCGCGGTCGAAGACGCGACGAAGGCCGGCAAGCCCCAGCTCTTCGACGCCGCTCCGAACAACCTCTGCTACGACTGGCACCTGGGCGACAAGGCCGCGACGGAAGCCGCCTTCGCCAAGGCGCATCACGTCACCAAGATCGACCTCGTGAACAATCGGCTCGTGCCCAACGCGATGGAGCCCCGCTCCGCCATTGGCGAATACGACCGGGCGACCGGGCTCCACACGCTTTATACGACCAGTCAGAACCCCCATGTGATCCGGCTCCTGATGGGCGCTTTCGTGCTTCATCTGCCGGAGCACAAGCTGCGGGTCGTGGCGCCAGACGTGGGCGGCGGTTTCGGTTCCAAGATTTTCCACTATGCAGAAGAAGCCATCGTCACCTGGGCGGCCGCCAAGATCCAGAAGCCGGTCAAATGGACCTCCGACCGGTCGGAGGCCTTCATCACCGACGCTCACGGCCGCGATCACGTAACCCATGCCGAACTTGCCATGGACAAGGACGGCAAGTTCCTGGGCTTGCACGTGCAGACGCTCGCCAACATGGGCGCCTATCTCTCGACCTTCTCAAGCTGCGTGCCGACTTATCTCTACGCGACGCTGCTTGCCGGCACCTATACGACGCCGGCGATCTATGCGGAGGTGAAGGCGATCTTCACCAATACAGTTCCCGTCGATGCCTATCGCGGGGCGGGACGGCCCGAGGCGACTTACGTCGTCGAGCGCATCGTCGAAACGGCGGCACGGGAGATGGGCATCGACCCGGCTGAGCTTCGCCGCCGGAATTTCGTGCCCCGGGACGCCTATCCCTATCAGACGCCGGTAGCCCTCCAATACGACAGCGGCGATTATTTCGAGACCCTCGACATGGCGCTGAAAGCCTCCGATTACTTGGGCTTCCCGGGGCGGCGTGACGAGGCCGCCAAGCGCGGCAAGATACGCGGCATCGGCATGGCCACCTATATCGAGGCCTGTGGCATCGCCCCTTCCGCCGTTGTGGGGTCTCTCGGCGCGCGCGCGGCGCTTTACGAGACGGCGCAGGTCCGCGTCCATCCCACCGGCAGCGTCTCGGTCTTCACCGGCTCCCATCAGCACGGCCAGGGGCATGAGACGACCTTTGCCCAGATCGTCGCGGACAAGCTGGGGCTCACCGTCGATCAGGTCGATATCGTCCATGGCGACACCGACAAGATCCCCTTCGGCCTCGGCACCTATGGTTCCCGGTCGCTGGCGGTTGGCGGTTCGGCCCTGGTGATGTCGCTCGACAAGGTGATTGCCAAGGGCAAGAAGATCGCGGCTCACCTCCTCGAAGCCTCGGAAGCCGATATCGAGTTCAAGGACGGCAAATACACCGTCGCGGGAACCGACAAGGCCAAGACTTTCGGCGAGATCGCCATGACCGCCTATGTCCCGCACAACTACCCCATCGAGGAGTTGGAGCCGGGGCTTGACGAAACCTCCTTCTACGATCCCAAGAACTTCACCTTCCCCTCGGGCTGCCACATCGCCGAGGTGGAGATCGACCCGGAAACGGGCGTGGTCAAGCTGGTGAACTTTACGGCGGCCGACGACTTCGGCCGGATCGTCAATCCGATGATCGTTGAGGGCCAAGTGCACGGCGGGCTGGCGCAGGGCATCGGTCAGGCGCTCCATGAGGGCTGCATCTATGACCGGGAGAGCGGTCAGCTTTTGACGGGCTCCTACATGGACTACGACATGCCCCGGGCCGACGACCTGCCGAATTTCCAGGTCGCGACCAACGTGACGCTTTGCACCCATAACCCCCTCGGGGTGAAGGGCTGCGGCGAAGCGGGGGCCATCGGTGCGCCGGCGGCGGTGATGAATGCCATCACCCATGCGCTCGGCATCAAGGATCTCCTCATGCCGGCCACGCCGCAGCGCGTCTGGCAGGCGATCAACCCCATGCGTCAAGCCGCCGAATAGGCTCGGACAGGAAAGGCAAACGCCATGTATAATTTCGAGTATCACGAGCCTTCATCCCTCGCCGATGCGCTTTCGGCAATCGGCAGCGCTGAGGACGGCAAACTGATGGCCGGGGGGATGACCCTCATCCCGACGCTGAAGCAGCGGCTTGCGCAGCCCTCCGATATCGTCGATCTCGCCAAGATCGCCGAGCTCAAAGGGATCAAGCGGGAAGGTAACTCGGTCGTCATCGGCGCCATGACCAGGCATGGCGAGGTCGCGACCTCCGATGTGGTCAAGAGCGCGATCCCCGCGCTTGCCGACCTTGCGGGCAATATCGGCGACCCCCAGGTTCGCAACCGCGGCACCATCGGCGGGTCGATCTGCAATAACGATCCGGCCGCCGATTACCCCTCTGCGGTGGTTGCTCTGGGGGCGACGGTGATCACGAACAAGCGTCGCATCGCGGGCGAGGATTTTTTCACCGGCATGTTCGAGACGGCGCTGGAGCCCGGCGAGGTGGTGACGGCGGTCAGCTTTCCGGCTCCTGAGAAAGCCGCTTACATGAAATTCCGCAACCCGGCGTCGCGCTACGCCATCGTCGGTGTGTTCGTGGCCAAGACCTCCGGTGGCGTGAGGGTGGCGGTGACGGGCGCCGGGGCTTGCGTCTTCCGGCAGAACGAGATGGAAGCGGCGCTCGAAAAATCCTTCACGCCCGATGCGATCAAAGGCATCGAGGTTTCGGCAGACGGGCTCAACGCGGACATCCACGCCGGGGCCGATTACCGTGCCCATCTCATCGGGGTGATGGCGAAACGGGCTATCGCCGCCTGCGGCTGAGAGGTCATGGGATAACGCATGCGGGTCTTGGAAAAGGCGCTGTCGGGAAGCCTTTTTGCAAGCCCGCTGCTGTCCCACAAATGGCCGGATTCGCAGCGGCTCAACGAAGAGCTTAGCGAACGCATTCTCGCCCAGGAGCGTCAACATCCCGGGATGGATCTGACCAATCGGGGGGGCTGGCATTCGGATCCGGGCAACCTCGAATTCTGCGGCCTCCCAGGCAGGCAACTGATCCGCCAGATCGGCGAGATGATCGAGGAGGCCACCCTTCGCCTCTATGCCGAATTCGGGCGGCAGCCGGAACCGTCGAATTGGGCCTTCAGCATCTGGGCCAACGTCAACCGGTGCGGGGATTTCAACCAGCTCCATACCCATCCCGGCGCGACCTGGTCGGGAGTCTATTACGTCGATCACGGCGAAACGACGCTTGAGGCCGAGGGCACGGCGATCCATCTCTTCGATCCCAATCCCGCGCGCACCAATATTTTCTTTCCCGAACTTTCCGCTTCGGAGGTTCTCTTCAAGCCGGATCCCGGCCTGATGATCCTCTTCCCAAGCTATGTGCCCCATGCGGTCCTGCCCCACCGGGGGGAACGCCCGCGCATATCGATTGCCTTCAACGCGCGGCGGGACCCCTTCCCGTGACAATGTGGACGTGGTTTATCTCTACGATCACGCGATAATCGCGCGATACTCTGCCGCTTCAGCATCCAGCCGGGATCCCCTGATGTCCTCCCTCCCCGTTTCGGTCGACGCCGCTCTCGAAAGCCTGTCCAACGGCCGCTACGTCGCCGACCGCAGCCTTGCCACGGCGGTCTATCTCTCGCTGAGCCTCCGCCGCCCCCTCTTCCTCGAAGGCGAGGCCGGTGTCGGCAAGACCGAGATCGCCAAGGTTCTGGCCGAGATCCTCGGCCGGAAGCTCATTCGCCTGCAGTGCTATGAGGGCCTGGACGTTGCTTCGGCCGTCTACGAGTGGAATTACGCGCGCCAGATGATCGAGATCCGCCTTGCCGAGAGTGGCGGTGGAAGCCGGGAGACGGTCGAAGACGAGATCTTCTCCGAACGCTTCCTTATCAAGCGTCCCCTGCTCCAGGCTCTGGAGCCCGATCTGGGCGGCGCTCCCGTCCTGCTGATCGACGAACTCGACCGTACCGACGAGCCCTTCGAGGCCTATCTCCTTGAAGTCTTGTCGGACTTCCAGGTCACGATCCCGGAAATGGGGACCATCAAGGCAGCCGAGCCCCCCATCGTCATCATCACTTCCAACCGCACCCGCGAGATCCACGACGCGTTGAAGCGGCGCTGCTTCTACTATTGGGTCGATTATCCCAATGCGGAACGTGAACTCGAGATCCTGCGGATAAAGGCGCCAGGCGCCGCCGAGGACCTGAGCCGTCAGGTCGTGGCCTTCGTCCAGAAGCTCCGCCAGATCGATCTCTTCAAGCTGCCCGGCGTCGCGGAAACCATCGATTGGGCGCAGGCCTTGACTCAACTCGATGTCCTGGCCCTGACGCCCGAGGCGATCAACGACACGCTCGGCGTCCTTTTGAAATACCAGGACGACATCGCCCGCATCCAAGGCAGCGAGGCGGTCAAGCTTCTGGAACAGGTCAA
Source organism: Rhodospirillales bacterium (assembly GCA_947473305.1). GTDB lineage: Bacteria > Pseudomonadota > Alphaproteobacteria > ATCC43930 > CGMCC-115725 > CANJCB01. Next base: position 114,353 of record CANJCB010000010.1, on the reverse strand, counting down.
GTCCGAGCTGGCCGCCGCGGCGGAATGACGGCACGCCGAACCCAAGAAGGCCATGGCGAGGGCAGGCTCCTCGCGAACCTGATGTATTTCGCGCGTGCGCTGCGCGCCGCCGGATTGCCGATCGGACCCGGCAAGGTGCTGGCGGCCACCGAAGCAGTCCGCGCCGTCGGGCTCGACAATCGCAGCGACTTCTATTGGGCGCTCCATGCGGTCTTCGTGAACAAGCGCGACCAGCGGGAACTTTTCGACCAGGCTTTTCACATCTTCTGGCGCAATCCGCGGCTCCTCGAAAAGATGATGTCGCTGATGCTCCCGGACATGCGGGTGCCGGAAAGCGCCAATGCCGAGGAAATGAGTCGGCGTCTGGCCGAGGCGCTGCATCCCGGCCAGGGCAAGGACAAGGAACCGGAAGAGACCAAGGTCGAGCTCGACGCCGCCATGACCTTCTCCGACCGCGAGCTGCTGCAGCGGATGGATTTCGAGAAGATGTCCGGCGAGGAAATGGCCCGCGCCAAGTCCGCGATCCGCCGGATGTCGCTGCCGCTCAAGGATCTGCCCACGCGCCGCTTCGGTCCCCATCCCGCCGGGGCGAGGATCGACATGCGGGCGACGATGCGCGCGGCACTCCGCTCCGGCGGGCTTATATCGCTGAAGCGCAAGCGCCGCCGCACCCGGCCGCCCCCTCTGGTGGTGCTTTGCGACATATCGGGCTCCATGAGCCGCTACAGCCGCCTCTTTCTCCATTTCATGCATGCGGTCACCAACGACCGCGACCGGGTTCACACCTTCCTCTTCGGGACGCGGCTGACCAATGTCACCCGCTACTTGCGCTATAAAGATGTGGATATAGCCCTGGACAAGGTGGCCGACGTTGTGCAGGACTGGTCGGGCGGAACACGGATCGCCCAGTGCCTGGAACACTTCAACCGCTACTGGTCGCGCCGTGTGTTGGGACAGGGGGCGATCGTGCTCTTCATCAGCGACGGGTTGGACCGGGATGCGGGGATCGGCGTGGGCAAGGAGATCGACCGTCTCCACAAGTCCTGCCGCCGCCTCATCTGGCTTAATCCCCTGTTGCGCTACGAGGCCTTCGAACCCAAATCTTTAGGCATGCGGGCGATCCTGCCCCATGTTGATGAATTCCGTCCGGTGCATAGCCTGGAAAGCCTCGACCAATTGGCCGCGGCGATGAGTCGGCCCGTAAAGCGCCGCCTCGAAGCGGCCGCCGCCTGGCGGCAGTAGGAGAATGACGATGGGCGATACCGAAGAAATCCTGGACAAGGCGGCCGAATGGGCCGAGGCTGGCAAGGGCGTGGCGCTCGCGACAGTGGTGACGACCTGGGGCTCCTCCCCCCGCCCCGTGGGCTCGAAGCTGGCGGTCGGGCAGGACGGGGCCTTCGTCGGTTCCGTTTCGGGCGGCTGCGTCGAAGGCGCCGTGGTCGAACAGGCGCTGGAAGTCATCAAATCCGGCGAACCCCGCCTTCTGGACTTCGGCGTCACCGACGAGCAGGCCTGGGATGTGGGCCTCGCTTGTGGCGGCAAGGTGCAGATCTTCGTCGAGCGCGTGGAATGAAGCTCGCCTTTATCCGCAAAGCCATTGCCGCCCGGGATGCCGGCCGCCCCGCGGCTCTGGCGACGAACCTGAAGTCCGGCCTTCAGCTCTATGTCGAAGGCTCTGAAACCGAAGGCGATCTCGCGCTCGATGACGCGGGGCTTTCCGGTGTCCGACAGGCACTGAACGACGACCGAAACACGACCTTGGAAACCTCGGAAGGCGCGGTCTTCGTCGAGGTCTTCAACCCGCCGCTCCGACTTTTCCTCGTGGGGGCGGTTCATATCGCGCAACCGCTCGCCCGCATGGCCGCGATGACCGGCTATCGCGTCACCGTGATCGACCCCCGCACCGCCTTTGCCACCGATGAGCGTTTCCCGGGCATCGAGCTTTGCGCCAACTGGCCGGACGAGGCCCTGGAAAAGCTGCGACCCAACCGTCGCTCCGCGATCGTCACCCTGACCCACGATCCGAAGCTCGACGATCCGGCACTCCAGGTCGCGCTCAAGACGGACGCCTTCTATATCGGCGCGCTTGGATCGCGGAAAACCCATGCCAAGCGATGCCAACGCCTCGTCGAGGCCGGCTTCAACGACAACCTTATCTCCCGCATCCGAGGCCCTGTCGGTCTCGATATCGGCGCGATCTCTCCCGCCGAGATTTCGATTTCCGTTCTGGCCGAGATCACCCGCGTCCTTCATGCCGACCGGGTGAAGAACAAAGAGGCTGCGTGACTTTCGGCGAAACCCCCCTGTCCGAAGCTGAGGGGGCGATCCTCGCCCATAGCCTCAGGCTGGGGGATCGCGTGCTGAAAAAAGGCCGCCACCTGACGGCGGAAGATATCGTGGCGCTCGCGGCATCAGGGCTCCAAAGCGTGACGGCGGCCCGCCCCGAAGCCGAGGACCTCGGCGAGAATGAAGCCGCTTTCCGGCTCGCCAAGGCGGTGGCCGGCAATCATGTGACGCTCTCCAATGCCTTTACCGGGCGGGCCAATCTCTTTTCCGAGGTTGCAGGGCTCTGCGTCGTGGACCGCAGCCGTATCGACGGCATCAATGGCGTCGATGAAGCCATGACCGTGGCGACGCTCGAACCCTATAGCGTCGTCCAACCGAAGCAGATGGTCGCGACCATCAAGGTGATCCCCTTCTCCGCCCCGGGCCGGGTCGTGGAGGCCTGCGTCGCCGTAGCCACCCAGGGAGATCCCCCGATCCGGGTGGCGCCCTTTCTGGCCAAGCGCGCCGTGCTGATCCAGACCGTCCTGAAGGGCCTGAAACCCGCCACGCTCGATAAGACCGCGGAGGTCACCCGCAGCCGCCTCGAAGCGATGGGAAGCGAACTGATCGAAGAACAGCGCTGTCCCCATTCTGTCGCCGCATTGGCCCCGCTGATCGCCGAGGCGGTGGCAAAGGGTTGCGACCTGGTCCTGGTTGCAAGCGCCTCGGCAATTGTCGATCGGCGAGATGTCATTCCCTCCGCCATCGGTGCTTGCGGCGGGAGGATCGATCATTTCGGCATGCCGGTCGATCCCGGCAACCTCATGCTGATGGGGCGGCTTGGCGACGTGCCGGTGCTGGGTCTTCCCGGCTGCGCCCGCTCGCCGAGGATCAACGGCTTCGATTTCATCCTGCAGCGTCTCCTGGCCGATCTGCCGGTGGGACCCCGGGAGATCATGGGGATGGGCGTGGGAGGTTTGCTGACGGAAATCCCGTCCCGCCCCCTTCCCCGGGCGAAAGTGGGCCTGGAAAAGCCCGCCGAGGAAGAGGCCACGGCCCCGCCCCATGCGCCCCGCATCGCCGCGCTTATCCTGGCGGCCGGAAAATCCTCGCGGATGGGGGGACCGAACAAGCTCCTCGTCGAAATCGACGGCAAGCCCATGGTGGCGCGCTCGGTCCAGGCGGTACGCGGTTCCCAGGCGTCGCCGCTCTTCGTGGTCGTCGGTCATCAGCGCGACCGGGTGGAGAGGGCGCTGGCCGAAGCCGGCCCGCTGACTTTCGTCGAGAACCCGGATTTCGCGGGGGGATTGTCGACTTCCGTCAAGGCCGGTGTCGCGGCGCTGCCCGAGGACGTGGACGGTGTGCTGGTCTGCCTGGGCGACATGCCGCGCGTCAAATCGGCCGAAATCGACCGGCTGATCGAGGCCTTCAACCCGGTCGAAGGGCGGGCCATCATTGTGCCGACCCGCAATGGTCAGCGCGGCAACCCGGTCATTTGGGCGAAGCGCTTCTTTCCTGCCCTGCAGGACTTGACCGGCGACATGGGCGCGCGGAACGTCATCGCGGCCCATCCGGAACTGGTCGCCGAGATCGAGATGCGCAGCGATGGGGTGCTGACCGATCTCGACACTCCCCAGGCTTTCGAGAAATTGGGCATCGTCGTTCCCAAAGTGCCGGCCTGACCTCCTTCAAAAGATTTATCGAAAAGGTGGAATAGGTTTTGCTCCCACCCGTTGTCTTGGCAATCCGACATGGGATAACGAACAGAACGGGAGCACAGCCCATGGGCATGATGATCGGCGCCTTGACCCTCGCCAGCACCCTTTGCGCAACGGTTTTGGGGCAAATCAATTCCGGCACCCAGCTTGCGGGCGTCGTGCTGGCCTCCGTTGTGGCCATGACGGTTCGCGCGTAAGCGTTTATCCTCTCGGGACATGAAACGTCCCGATCCGACCGAAACCCTGACGCTCAGCGGCCTCGTGAAGGGCATCCCTCACGGGGTTGCGCCTTTTCCTCTTTCTGGGATCGCGGAGAAAGGCTGGAACCTCCTTCGAGAGGACATGCCTTTGCCGCTCGCCGTGCTGAAAGCCTCGGCGCTCGATCATAACGAGCGCTGGATGTCGGCATTCCTGGGCCTCACCGGCGCTCGGATCGCCCCGCATGGCAAGACCACCATGAGCCCCGAGCTGTTTCGCCGCCAATTGGATCACGGCGCCTGGGCGATGACGGTGGCCACGCCGCAGCAAATCGAAGTGTGCCGCGCCCAGGGGATTTCCCGGGTTGTGCTCGCAAACCAGCTCATCGGCCGGCAGGCGATCCGCTATGTGCTGGATCTCCTGGAAGATGACGAGCCTTTCGACTTCTATTGCCTCGTCGATTCCCTGGAGGGTGTTGCCCTTCTCACCGAGGCGGTGCGGACACGGAACCTGAAGCAGCCCCTGAATCTGTTGCTCGAGGGCGGCATGACCGGCGGGCGGACGGGCTGCCGCGATCTTGAGACAGCGCTCCGCGTCGCCGAACGAGTAGCGCAGGCTGGACCGGACCTCCGGCTTCGGGGCGTCGAGGGTTTCGAGGGCCTGGTTGCGGGTGGGACAGCGGAAACCCAGGAGAAGACGGTTCGCGATTTTCTCGATTTCCTGGTTCGCATCGCCGCGCATTGTGCGGACCGGGATCTTTTTGCGGAAGGCCCGGTCATCCTCTCTGCTGGAGGATCCGCCTTTTACGATCTCGTGGTCGAGCGTTTCGCTTCCGCCCTCCCCGATAGGGAAACCCTGCTTCTGACACGCAGCGGGTGCTACCTCAGCCACGACACGGCCATGTATGCCCGTTTCTTCGCGCGTCTTGCCGAGCGCACGCCCCTTCCTGCCGAATTGAAGGCTTCCGGACTGAAGCCCGCCCTGGAGGTCTGGGCCTATGTGCAATCCCGTCCGGAAAAGGGCAAGGCGATCCTGACCATGGGAAAGCGGGATGTGTCCTATGACGCGGACCTGCCGCAACCCCAGGCCTGGCATCGTCCTATCTGCTCGGCAAAACCACTGCCCCTGTCGCCGGGTCATGTCGTGACTGGCCTCAACGATCAGCATGCCTATATGAACTTGCCGCTCGATAGCCCTCTCGCAGTAGGCGACATGGTGTGCTTCGGGATTTCCCATCCCTGCACCACATTCGATAAATGGCGGGTTATCCCCCTTATAGACGACGATTATTCCATCATCGGGGCGGTCCATACTTATTTCTGAAAGAGAGGTGTGTCCTTTATTGAACTCTTAAGGTTTACGTAACACTCTCGCTAAAGAGCCGGTCTTATGCTAGTTTCTTAGAGATCGATTAAATTTAGCGCGTATCGGATCAATTTATGCGCCTTGCCGGAACGGCCAATGGGGAGGACAGCCGAAAAAGGCTGACCCAGAGCGAGTTGGACCAGATCGTCCAGCTTCATGCTCGGTTTCTGGCTCGTAAGCCTGGCGGCCGACGGGCGCTTTTGTCATTTCATGACCTGTCGGACCTGGATCTCAGCAATCGCGACCTGACGGACGTGGATCTGACGGGAGCCAAGCTCCAATACGCCCGCCTCGCCAATACAAAATTGAAGCTTGCGACGCTTTTCGGCGCGGATCTGCGCACGGCGCATCTGCAGGGCGCCGATCTTACGAAGGCGGACCTTCGGGGCGCCCGCCTGCGCGGAGCCGAACTCAACAAGGCGCAACTGGTGAACGCGGACCTGCGCGAAGCGGCGATTGCGCATTTTGATCGCACCCATGCGCTGCTCGCCCAGGGTGGCGGCGAATCCCGGACCGATTTCACCTCGGTCGAAGCCCGGGGCGCCGATATGTCCGGCGCGCGCATGGGATCGGCGCTGGTCCTGCGGGCCGATTTTACCGATGCCAATTTGCGGGGGGTGGACTTTTCAGGAGCCGATCTTCGCTCGGTCAATATGACCGGCGCGGTGCTGGAAGACGCCAATCTCTCCAATGCCAAGCTTTGCGAAGCGACACTCACGGGCGCCGTTCTGACCGGCGCCACGCTGCAGGACACGGACTTCCAGGGCGCCGATGTCACGGGCGCCCTTTTCGACCCGGGGATCGTCAAGACGGCGATGCTTCAGACGGCTCGTCGTCCCGAATATCCCCTGAAATCGCCGCTGGAAGTGGCCGAGACCGTCCATATGCACAGCCAATGGCTCGATAGCAACGGGAAGACCGGGCAACGCGCTTCTCTCGCCCACGTCGATCTGACGGGCCATAATTTTCTCTGCGCCAATCTCGCCATGGCGGTTATGTCGGGGGCCATTCTCCGCGAGGGGAATTTTGCCGGAGCCTGCCTCGCCGCCTCGGACTTGACCCAAGCCGATCTGCGCTCCGCCAATATGGTGCAAACCGATTTGCGCAGCATCACGCTTCACCGCGCCCATCTTCACGGGGCGGATCTCAGGGGTGCCAATCTTTCGGCTCTGCGTTACGGCGACAGGCAAGAATACGATCTGCCCGCCAATCTGGAGCGCGCGCGTTTCGTCGGCGTCAATCTTATGAACGCGGATCTTCGTCGCGCGCGGCTCGCCGGCGCGGACTTCAGCGGGTCCAATCTGCGCGACGCCGACCTTCGCGGCGCGGATCTTGAAGATGCGAATTTCACGGGCTGCGACATGCGGGGTACTCTTTTCGACGAAGCGAAGCTCAAGGATGCCCGCGGTCTTCCCCGGATGAACTAACCGTCAATCATGTGCTTATTTTTTAAGCATGTGGCGCAAATTTCCTCACCCTTTCGCCGTTTTCCTGCGCAGGCGATGGCTTGACCGCAGAACTCGTCATATGGCACGGCTCGTGCTTTCTTGACGGGGACCGGAGATAGATCCGGTCTTTCAGTACGACCGCAAGGCGGAGCCCGATGAAGAAGATTGAAGCTATCATCAAGCCCTTCAAGCTCGACGAGGTGAAGGAAGCGCTTCACGAGGTCGGAATCCAGGGCATCACCGTGACCGAGGCCAAGGGTTTCGGACGCCAGAAAGGCCATACCGAGCTCTACCGCGGCGCTGAATATGTCGTCGATTTCCTGCCCAAGGTAAAAATCGAAGTCGTCATGGACGACGGGCTGGTGGAACGGGCGGTGGAAGCTATACTCCAGGCCGCTCATACCGGCCGCATCGGCGATGGCAAGATTTTCGTCACCAGCGTAGACGAGGTTATCCGGATCCGCACCGGCGAACGCGGCAGCGACGCGATCTGACAGGGTTAGAGACCCAAAAAACACCGACCCAGAAAACATCAACCCAGAACACACAACTACGGGAAAGAAAACATGTCCGACATCAAGAAGGTGATGGAGCTCATCAAGGAGCACGACGTCAAATACGTCGATTTCCGTTTCACCGATCCGCGCGGCAAGTGGCAGCACCTCGCCCACCATGTGAAGACCATCAACGAGGATTTCCTCGCCGAAGGCATCATGTTCGACGGTTCGTCGATCGCCGGCTGGAAAGCCATCAATGACAGCGACATGGTCCTGAAGCCCGATTGCTCGACGGCCGTCCTCGATCCTTTCGCGGCGCAGACCCAGCTTGTCATCGTCTGCGACGTCTATGAGCCCGGCACCGGCCAGCCCTATTCGCGCGACCCCCGCTCGATCGCCAAGAAGGCCGAGCAATATCTCGCCTCCACCGGCATCGGCGACAAGGCCTTCTTCGGCCCCGAAGCTGAATTCTTCGTGTTCGACGACGTGCGCTTCGCCGTCCAGATGAACAAGGTCTCCTACGAGATCGACAGCGAGGAAGGCCCCTACGTTACCGACAAGAAGTTCCCCGAGGGCAATACCGGCCACCGTCCGCCGGTCAAGGGCGGCTATTTTCCGGTTCCGCCGGTCGATGGCGCCTCGGATCTTCGCGCCGAAATGCTGACCGTGATGGCCGACATGGGGCTCGATGTCGAAAAGCACCACCATGAGGTTGCGCCGAGCCAGCACGAGCTGGGCTTCGTGTTCAACACGCTGGTCCGCACGGCCGACGACACCCAGATCTACAAATACGTCGTGCATAACGTCGCCCATCAATACGGCAAGACGGCGACTTTCATGCCGAAGCCACTCAAGGGCGACAACGGCTCCGGCATGCATGTCCATCAGTCGATCTGGAAGGGCAACAAACCGCTCTTCGCCGGCTCGGGCTATGCGGACCTATCCGATACCGCCCTCTTCTACATCGGCGGCATCATCAAGCACGCCAAGGCCATCAACGCCTTCACCAACCCGACGACCAACAGCTACAAGCGGCTGATCCCGGGCTTCGAGGCGCCGGTGCTTCTGGCCTATTCGTCCCGTAACCGGTCGGCTTCCTGCCGCATCCCCTATGTGGCGAGCCCCAAGGGCAAGCGCGTCGAGGTCCGTTTCCCGGATCCGGCGGCGAACCCCTATCTCGGCTTTGCCGCGATGCTGATGGCTGGTCTCGACGGCATCCAGAACCGCATCCATCCCGGCGACGCGATGGACAAGAACCTCTACGATCTGCCGCCGGAAGAACTGAAGGACGTTCCGACGGTTTGCGGCAGCCTTCGCGAGGCGCTGGAGGCTCTCCGCGCGGACCATGCCTTCCTGACCAAGGGCGATGTCTTCTCTTTAGACCAGATCGAGAGCTACATCGAGCTGAAGTACGAAGAGGTCTATGCCTACGAGCACACACCGCATCCGATCGAATACCAGATGTACTACTCGGTCTGATCGGACCGGACAGTCGAAACGAAACGCCCCGGAGAGATCCGGGGCGTTTTGCTATTCGGGCTGAACCGGCTGCGGGCGGCGGTCCGGGCCTATGGCCACATAGGTGAAGGTCCCTTCCGTCACCTTCACCCGCTGAAGGTCACGTCGGCGAGCCCAACTCTCGATATGAACCGTGATCGAGGTCCGCCCGACCTTGATGATCCGGGCATAGCAACTCACCTCATCTCCGACGAAGACCGGCGCGTGGAAGATCATGGCCGTGACGGCAACTGTCGCCACCCTTCCCCGGGCCCGGAGCGAGGCGACATTGCCGCCGCCGAGGTCCATCTGGGATAGAATCCAGCCACCGAAAATATCGCCGTTGGGATTGGCGTCGGCGGGCATGGCGATCGCCCTAAGCGATGGCTCGATGGCTGGAGGACTCTCGGAAACCGGCTGTGTCTTTGGGTCTGTCATTCCTGTTTTCCTGCGTGCTTAACCAGATATTGTGATATTCCAGACCATGAATCGATACAGCTTGTATCGTTCCCTTGTTGTTCTTTATAATGGCGCCCATGGCCGATCTCTTCGATAATACCGCGCGCAAAGTCACCACAGACTATTCCGCCAAGGATATCGAGGTCCTTGAGGGCCTGGAGCCGGTGCGCCGCCGTCCCGGCATGTATATCGGAGGAACCGACGAGCGGGCGCTTCATCATCTTGTCGCCGAAGTGCTCGACAATGCCATGGATGAAGCCGTTGCCGGCCATGCGAGCCGCATCGAGTTGGAACTCGGCGCCGACGGCAGCGTCACGATCCGGGACAATGGGCGCGGCATTCCGGTCGATCCTCATCCGAAGTTCCCCAAGATCTCGGCACTCGAAGTCATCCTGACGACCTTGCATTCCGGCGGCAAGTTTGGGGGCGACGCCTATATGACCTCCGGCGGGTTGCATGGCGTCGGCATTTCGGTGGTGAACGCGCTCTCCGACCGCCTGGAGATCGAGGTCGCGCGGGATCGCCGTCTTTGGACCCAGAACTACAGTCGCGGTTTGCCGACGACAAAGCTGATCGACGGCGGTCCGGTCCAGAACCGGCGCGGGACCACGGTGCGCTTTCATCCGGACCCGCAGATCTTCGGCCCCCATGCCCATTTCAAGCCGTCGCTGATCTACCGCTTGGCGCGGTCCAAGGCCTATCTCTATCGCGGCGTCGAGATCCGCTGGTCCTGCGACGAGTCCCTGCCCCGCCCCGACGATGTTCCCCAGGAGGAAAAACTCCATTTTCCCGGGGGACTATCCGATTACCTCGCTTCGGCTCTTGAAGGCCGGGCGACGGTGACGCCCCGGCCTTTCGTGGGCGAGGTCGAGTTTACCGAAGGCGGACGGGTCGAATGGGCGCTCGCCTGGCCCGAGGATGAAGAGGCTTTTTGCCATTCCTACTGCAATACGGTTCCGACGCCGGAAGGCGGAAGTCATGAAGCCGGGCTCAGGGCGGCTCTCACCCGTTCGCTCAAGGCCTATGGCGAGCTGACGGCGAACCGGCGCGCGGCCCAGGTCACGGCCGAGGACGTGATGACTGGCGCGGTGATCCTGCTGTCGCTCTTCATCCGCGAACCGCAATTCCAGGGCCAGACCAAGGAGAAGCTTTCCTCGCCAGAAGCGACCCGGCTCGTCGAGAATGCGCTCAAGGATCATTTCGACCATTGGCTGAGCAGCGACCCTCAAGCCTCCAAGGCGCTTCTCGAACGGATCGTGGAACGGGCCGAGGAACGCCAGAAGCGTCGCGCCCAAAAGGACCTTGCCCGGAAAAGCGCCACCCGGAAGCTGCGCCTGCCCGGCAAGCTGACGGACTGCACAAGGGACAGCGCCATCGGCACCGAGATTTTCCTGGTGGAAGGCGACAGCGCCGGCGGCTCCGCCAAGCAGGCGCGTGATCGCGACACCCAGGCGATCCTGCCGCTGCGTGGCAAGATTCTCAATGTGGCCAGCGCCTCGACGGACAAGCTGCGGGCGAATCAGGAAATCTCCGACCTGATTCTGGCCCTGGGCTGTGGCTCGGGCGATCGCTACCAGGAAGAAAAGCTGCGCTATGAGCGGGTCATCATCATGACCGACGCCGATGTGGACGGGGCCCATATCGCCTCTCTGCTCATGACCTTCTTCTTCCGGGAAACCCCGAAGCTCGTCGAAGCCGGGCACCTTTTCCTGGCGATCCCGCCGCTTTACCGCCTGACCCAGGGCAACCAGACCGCCTATGCCCGGGACGAAGCCCATAAGGAAGAACTTCTGCGCACAACCTTCACCGGCAAGGGGAAGGTGGAGATGAGCCGCTTCAAAGGATTGGGCGAGATGCCCTCGGCCTCTTTGCGAGACACGACGATGCACGCCAGCAAGCGCACCTTGCTGCGAGTAACGCTTCCGCCCAAGGGCGATATCGGCGGTGAAGAGGCTTCCCAGCTGGTCGAAAGCCTGATGGGCCGCAAGCCGGAGCTTCGCTACGACTTTATCCAGAAGAACGCGAAGTTCGTGCGGGACCTGGACGTCTGAGATTTAACTTATCGTCACTGCGAGGCGGTAAAGCCGTGGTGGCGATCCAGGGTTTTGCCAGCGGCGAGGCCTGGATTGCTTCGCTTGCGCTTGCAATGACGGCAGAGAGAGCGGGCTGTGCGGCCCGCCCCTCTCCTATTTCTCCTTCATCACCCAGACGCCGTCCCATTCCTTCTCGGGCGGATGCTCCATCATATAGTGGCAGCGCTCGATATAGGTGTTGGACAGCTTGTCGCTCGGGTTGCGCTCGAGCGCCTGTTCGAAGCGGCCGATCGCCTTCTTGAAATCACCCGCGGACCAGGCCCGGATCGCCTCGTTGAAGTAATTCACGACATCCATGAGGTTCGGGAAGGTTTCTTCGGAGTGATAGTCGAGGACCTCATAGACCCCGACCGGCTCTGTCTTGCCCTTCACCACCACCTGGTCGATGTTGCGGATCCGATAGGTGCCGCGCAGCGCCTTGAAGGTGTTCTCGCTGATCAGAATACGCGCCGAATAGGCCTTGCAGGCGCTTTCGAGACGCGCCGCCAGGTTCACGCCGTCGCCGATCAGCGTGTAGTTCATGCGCTTGGCCGATCCGATGTTGCCGGACACGACCGTATCGGTATTGAGGCCGATGCCCATATCCACGGGCTTTTGGCCACGGGCCACACGCTCGCCGCTCCAGCGGCGGCACTCGCGGATCATGCTGATCGCGGCGCGCACGGCGCGGTCCTCGTCGTCGTCATGGGGAATCGGCAGGCCGAAAGCGCCCATGATCGCGTCGCCGATGAACTTGTCGAGCATGCCGTCTTCTTTCAGCATGCAGTCGACCATGATCTCGAAATAATCGTTGAGGAAGGCGACCGTGCCTTGCGCGCCCAACTCCTCGGTCAGGGTGGTGAAGCCGCGGATGTCGGTGAACATGATGGTCGCCCTGTTGCTGGCGCCCCCCATGGCGTCGCCACCGGAAGACATCAACTGCTCGGCGATCGCGGGATCCATGTAGCGGGACATGGTCGCCTTGATCCGCTTTTCGTCGCTGATGTTTTCCATCATCAGCAGCGTGCCCAGTTGCTTGGTGTCGTCGCCGGTATGGAGCGGCAGCATGGTCATATTGACCGAGAGCTTCTCGCCGCCGAAGTGAAGGCTGATGTCCATCAACACTTCGGAAGTCTTCTCGACCTCAACCCGCTTGATCTTCTCCATCACCCAGGTGTTCTCACCGGTGAAGAAGTCGGCCGCATGCTTGCCGATGACGTCTTGCGCCGTGGCCCGCATGATCGCCAGACCGGCGTGGTTGCAGGTCACGATGACGTCTTCGTCGTTGAGGGTGATGACGCCGTTGGACATCGATTCCAACATGCTGTCGTTGTAGTTCTTCATCTTCTGAACGTCGTCGAAGAGCTTCGCGTTTTCGAGCGCGATGGCGACCTGCGCCGTAAAGGCTTTCAGTCGCTGCTCGTCTTCCTCGGTGAAGGGCCCGCCCGCCTTGTTAAGGACCTGGGTGACGCCGATGACCTTGCCCATCTTGTTGAGGACGGGGGTGCAGAGGATGGACCGCGTGAAGAAGCCGGTCTGCTTGTCGAAACCCGGATTGAAGCGCAGATCCGCATAGGCATAGGGAATGTTGACCGTCTTGCCGCTCTGGAAGACGTTGCCGGCGATGCCGAGGTGGTTCGGCAGCCGGATCTCGCGGACATTGTCGCCCTGCGCCACGCGGGAGAAGAGTTCGTTGGTCTTCTCGTCGTTGAGGAAGAGGGTCGAGCGTTCGGCCGAAAGCATGCGGGTGGCTTCGGCCATGACCCGGGCCAAGAGGGAACCCAGTTCGAGTTCTGAGGTGATATCCGCGACGATGTTCAGGAATTCCATTTCCTGAGCGCGGACTTTCTTCATGCGCTCGACGAATTGGGAGCTCCGCAGCGCCGGGATCGCCTGCGACGCGATGCCTTCGAGCAGCATCTTGTCGGCCTCGCTGAAGTGCCCGTCTCGCTTGTTCAGGCACTGGGCGACGCCGATGATCTCGCCCTTTACCGTGCGAATCGGGACGCAAAGGATGGTCTTGGTGGTATAGCCCGTCTTCTCGTCCACATGGACGTTGAAGCGGTCGTCGTTATAGGCGTCGTTGACGATGATATCCTCGCCGCTCTGGAAGACGGCGCCGGCAATGCCTTCGTTGTTCAGGAAGCGGATCTCGCGGCGGTGGATGCCCTGGGCGACGCGGGAATAGAGTTCCTGGGTGGCGGGCTCGTTGAGGAAGAAGCTGCTGCGATCGCAGTCGATGGCGCTGGAGGTCAGCTCGACCAGGGCTTCAAGCACCTCGTCCAGCGAATCCGTTCCGGAAATGCGATTGGTGACGCTGACCAGCGTATCGAAGACGCGCAGCCGCTCCCTCATGTCGGCGATGTCGGTACGGGCCGCACGGTTGCGGGCCCTCTCCTCCTTCGCCTCCTTCAGTTTCTGCTTCGCCTTTCGGCTCGGAGCCCGCACAGCGGGTTCACGCACCGCGACTTGAAGCTCGCCGTCTGCTGCCATCTTTGCTCTCCCACTTCCCCCGCAGCTCCCGGATCGTCGCCTGCAAATGGGCGTGCTCCGCGATTGCGTCCCTCCGAAGCTTCCGTATTTCCTCGTCATGCATGGCGCGCAACTCGTCGAGCTCGTCGCGCAACGCCTGACTGATCGATTGCAGATGCCTCATCTGCATATTGCCTGAATTTGCCGCCGCGTCGAGCGTGGCCTTCGCGTTGAAGTTCGCTGCATCCAGCTCTTCGCGCAGGGTGGCTACGGCGGCCCGGAGCTGAGTGCTCTCGGTATTCGCCTTCGCCGTCATTTCTTGAATCTTGGCCTGGTGATCGTGGGTCATCTTCTCGATGAGATCACGCAGCGACTGGGACGACTTCTTGAGCTCGGTGATCTCGTTCGTGGATTTGGCCAGAGCCGCCTGGGTCGCCGTCGCGTGATCGTGGGTCATCTTCTCGATGACGTCGCGCAGCGATTGGGACGATTTCTTGAGCTCGGTGATCTCGCCGGTCGACTTGGCCAGGGCCGCCTGAAGCTCGGTTTGGTGATCGTGCTTCATCTGCTCAATCACATCCCGCAGCGACTGGGACGAACGCTTCAATTCGGTAGACTCGGCATTGGCCTTGGCCAGGGCGAGCTGCATCGCCGCCTGATGATCGTGCTTCAACTGCTCGACGACATCGCGCAATGCCTGCGACGACCGCTTGAGCTCCGTCATCTCGGCATTGGCCTTGGCGGCTGCGACCTGCAGATCCGCCGAATGATCGTGCTTCATCTGCTCGATCACATCGCGCAACGCCTGTGACGACCTGCGCAGCTGGACGATCTCGGCCTGGCCGTTTGAGATCGCTTCCTGAAGCTGGACTTTGTGGTTGTGCTCCAGAAGCTCGATGGTATCCCGCAGCGCCTGCGTGGAACGCCGCAGCTGGACGATTTCCGCCTGGCCGGCCGAGATCGCTTCCTGCAGGACGACCTTGTGTTCGTGCTGGATTAATTCGATCGAATCGCGCAGCGCCTGCGTCGACTTGCGGAGTTGGACGATCTCCGCCTGCGCCGTCGAGACGGCTTCCTGAAGCTTGATCTTATGGTCGTGCTCGACATGCTCGATCGTGGCGTGCAGCGCCTGGATGACCTTTTGCAGCGCCGCGATTTCGGCATTCGCCGCCGCTGTCGCTCTTTGGATCGCGGCCTGATGGTCATGTTCCATCTGATCGATCAAGCCGCGCGCCGCATGCATGCCGTCGCGAAGCTGCTGCAACTCGGCAGCGGAAGCGGCAGTCGCCTTCTGAACGGCAGCCTGCTTGTCGTGCTGCTCTTCGTCGAGCGCGATCCGAAGCGCCGCAACGTTATTCCGCAAGTCGGCCATTTCGGCTTCATAGGTGGCGCGGATGCTTTGCTTGAGCGCCACGCGCTCATGCTCGCCGCGCTCAAGCTCCTCGCGGAGCGCATTCAGGGCCGTCTTCAGATAGCGAACCTGGGCCTCGGACTCTTCATCCGGCGCCGGCATGACATCGGAAAATGTCTGCGTATCGGTCATGCAACGCTCTGCCGCGATCGGTTCAAAAGATCTCGCTGTACCGCCCCGAGCGAAGGAAGGTGTAAGCCGTTCCAATTCCTCAGGGCAAGCACCATTCGATCACGAATTCCCTTTCTGCTCCACTTATTTTACTAAAAATGACACCAAGCAGGCAAAGGATTCGTCAAAAATTTCAATTCTATGACGGGGACTGTTCACCCTGAGAGATAGTCTGGCGTCCGACGCCTACCTCAGCGCGATCCCGACAGATCTGGCCTGTGGCATGTGCATGACCAATTAGTCGGTAGTAGTTGACTTAGTTAATTGACTTTCTATGATGCGCCCCCAATTAAAGGGCAACCCTTAAGACTTATTCCTTTTTCAACGGACAAAGTAACTACTCAATGAATTTTTCAGACCTTGGTCTTTCAGACGAACTCCAAAAAGCCATCGGTGACGCTGGCTACACCACCCCGACCCCGATCCAGGAACAAGCGATCCCTTATGTATTGATGGGACGCGACGTTCTGGGGTGCGCCCAGACCGGAACCGGCAAGACCGCCGGGTTCACTCTCCCGATGATCGAGATCCTGGCGTCAGGCCGAGCCCGCGCCCGTATGCCGCGCTCGCTGATCCTGGAGCCGACCCGCGAGTTGGCCGCACAGGTCGCCAATTCCTTCGAGAAATACGGCGCCCAGCACAAGCTCAGCATGGCCCTCCTGATCGGCGGCGAAAGCTTCTCGGACCAGGAACGCAAGCTCGATCGGGGCGTCGACGTGTTGATCGCGACCCCAGGCCGCATGATCGACCTCTACGAGCGCGGCAAGATACTCATGTCCGACGTCAAGATCCTGGTGATCGACGAGGCGGACCGCATGCTCGACATGGGTTTCATCCCGGATGTGGAGCGGATCGTCAGCCTGCTCTCCCCGATCCGCCAGACCCTCTTCTTCTCGGCCACCATGCCGCCGGAAATCCGCCGGCTGGCCGATGCCTTTCTGCAGAATCCCAAGGAAGTTTCGGTTGCGCCGCCGGCCTCGCCCGCGACGACCGTGACCCAGGGTCTTCTGGTTGTCGATCAGGACGACAAACGCGAGGTGCTCCGCCGCCTCATCCGCAGCGAAGATGTGAAGAACGCGATCATCTTCTGCAACCGCAAGCGCGACGTGGACATTCTTCACAAGTCCTTGATCAAGCACGGCTTCGACGCGGGCGCCCTGCATGGCGACATGGCGCAGTCGAAACGGACGGAAACGCTCGAGCGGTTCCGCAACAACGAAATCCGCCTGCTGGTGGCCAGTGACGTCGCGGCGCGGGGTCTCGACGTGCAGGGGCTCTCCCATGTCTTCAACTTCGATGTTCCGATCCATGCGGAGGACTATGTCCATCGCATCGGCCGCACCGGACGGGCGGGCCGCGAAGGACGCGCCTTTACCGTAGCCATGCCTGAGGAAGGCCGCGCCGTCGCCGCCATCGTCAAGCTGATCGGCCGGGACATTCCCCCCGTAGACGTCGAAGGCATTTCGACCCTGGAATTGAGCTATGACGACGTGAAGCGCGGACGTGGACGGGGCGGTCGAACCGCTTCCTCTTCCACTTCTTCCGACCGGCCGCGCCGGGATCGTGCTCCCCGCGAAAAGCAGCGGGAAAAGCAGGAAATCTCAGCTCAAGTGGAAGTCGCACCTCAAGTCGAAGTCGCCACTCAGGTCGAGGCCGCCCCGTCCAGACCCTTGCGCGAACGTTCGGAGCGCAAGCCCCGCGAGCGGCAACCCCGTGAACGCAAGCCCCGTGAAGGCGCAAGTGACGAAGCCCTCCGTCCTATTTCGATGGACCGGGAGGCCAATGTCACGACCATCCCGTTCCAGGCGCGGCGGGATAGCCAACGCCAGGACAATCAGCGTCAGGACAACCATCGTCGGCATGACCGCTATGAGGACGACGACCGTCGCGTCGTCGGTTTCGGCGATCACCTCCCGGCGTTTCTCGCTCGCCCGAGCAAGGTCGCCGGCGGCTGATACTCCCCTCTCTTCGAGGCGGTTTTCTCCAGCGGTCGCGATGCGCTAAGATCGCGCGGACTCTCGCTGGAGAATTCTCTTGAAGACCATCTTCGTCATGGTGAAGTGCGACCTCGGCAAGGCCTATCAGGTCGCCGACCAAGCGGTCCTGACCGTGGAACAGGTCTCGGAGGTTTATTCGACCTCCGGCCAATACGATCTCTTGATGAAATGCTATCTGCCCGAAGAGGGCGACATCGGCCATTTCGTGACCGAGAAGATCCAGACTCTGCCGGGTATCAAGGACACTTTCACGATCATCGCCTATAAGGCGTTTTCCTAGGCTTTGTCCTGAAGCAAGGCCCGCAGCCGGGCGACTTCGGCCAGAGCGTCGTCGCGCTCCCTTTCGCTGCGGTGCAGTCGAGCCTGGGCCTTGGTCAATTCGCGGCGCAAATTCTCCACATAAGCACTCGTAAAGACCGGCGAAGCCTCTTGTCCCATGAGGCGATCCCTACTACAGACTGCGGTCGATCGCAATCTGGGGGGATGAGGCGTGTCCGCGAGCGGAGCCCGTTATGTCATTGTCGGCGCAGGCCATGCCGGAGGCCGGGGCGCGGAAGCCCTGCGCGCCGCAGCGCCGGAAGCCCGCATCACCGTCATCGGAGCGGAAACCTATCCGCCTTATGAGCGCCCGCCCCTTTCCAAGGAACTGCTCGACGGCACCATGCCGGTCGAGAAAACCTTCGTCAGGCCCCTGGACTGGTATGCCGAGCAGAAGATCGAGTTGAAGCTGGGCGTGGCTGCTACGGCGATCGACCGAGGCGCCAAGACCGTGACCCTCGCCGATGGATCGTCCATTTCCTATGACCGCCTGCTTCTCACCACCGGTGGTCGGGCACGGCGTCTGAAAATGCCCGGCGGCGAAGGGCCGAACATCGTCTATCTGCGCGATATCGAAGACACCAAACGGCTGAAGGAACGGCTTGTTCCAGGCGCGCATGTGGCGGTGATCGGCGCCGGCTTCATCGGTCTCGAAGTCGCCGCGAGCGCCCGGAAATACGGCTGCGATGTCACTGTGCTGGAAGTGGCGCAGCATCCCATGGGCCGCGTGGTCGCGCCCGAGATCGGCGATTGGTTCGCCAATCTTCACCGCAGCCATGGCGCGGATGTCAGGACCGGAACCACAGTTACCAGCCTTGAGCCGGGCGGGCGTGGCCTGCGCGTGACGGTCAGCGACGGCTCTGTCATCGACGCCGATCTGGTCGTTCCCGGTATCGGGGTGGAGCCGGGCGTCGAACTCGCCCAGGCCGCCGGCCTCGATGTCCAGGACGGCATTATGGTCGACGAATTCACCCGCACCTCGGACCCGGATATTTTCGCGGCCGGCGATGCCACCCGCCACTTCAACCCCTTCCTCGGCCGGCATCTGCGCCTGGAGTCCTATCAGAACGCCCAGAACCAGGCGATCGCGGCGGCCAAGGTCATGGCGGGAGGCGAGGATCCCTTCGAGGAACTGCCCTGGGCCTGGACCGACCAGCACGGCGTCAACCTGCAGGTGGTGGGAGCGCCGCTCGCCTGGGACCAACTCGTCTGGCGCGGATCGCCCGAAAGTCAGAGCTTCGTGCTCTTCTATCTCGCCGAGGGCGTGCCCGTTGCCGCCAATACGATCAACAGTGGCCGCGACATGCGTCCGATCCGCCAATTGATCCGCCGCGCGACCCCGATGGACCCGGCAAAACTGGCCAATACCTCCCTCAAGCTCCAGGACCTTGCCCGGGGCTGACCCTTTCCAATAATGTCCGATTTTCCGCCAAGGAGATGAAATGACCGAAGAGACCTGGATCGCCGTTGCCCCGAAATCGGCAGTGCCCGAAGGAGAGATGCTCGGCGTGAGCGCCGGCGGCCATCAGATCGCCCTCTACAATCTCGATGGCGAGATCTATGCGACCGACAATATCTGCTCGCATGCTTTCGCCTTGCTGACTGACGGCTATTTCGATGGCGATACCGTCGAATGCCCGCTTCATGCCGGTCGCTTCGAGATCAAGACGGGCAAGGGCATGGGCCCGCCGATCCCCTGCGACATCGCGTCTTTTCCGGTGCGCGTCGTGGGCGACGATATCCAGGTTCAGGTCACGCCCAAGACCTGAACCTGGCTTCCGTTATCCGACGGCGCGCATCCGCTCGGCTCCGCTCCGGGCGGCTTGCCGCTCGTGGATCGCGGGATCGTATTTTTCCAGATAGGTGAAGGGGGCCGGCGGCTCCACGAAGCCGCAGCGCTTGTAGAGCGCCTGCGCATCCCGCGTGCCGAGCAGCCAGCGCCGCATATCCTTCAGGTCCGGATGGGCCAGCACGCTCTCGACCAGCCATTGGCCGAGCCCCCGGTCGCGCTCGGAGGCGAGCACGAAGACATCGGCCATATAGGCGAAGGTCGCGCGATCGGTGACGACTCTCGCAAAGCCGACCTGCTTGCCGTCGCGATAAAGGCCGAAGGCAAGCGAATGGTCGATGGCGCGCTTCATCACGCCAAAGGGCATGTCCTTCGCCCAATGGCTGTTCTTCAAGAAATCATGGACCATCTTGAGGTCCAGGCGTGCGCGATCCGCGTCCACTTCATAGGTGGAATCGTCGAGGATCTTTGCGAGACGGAAGTCCCGGTGGGTCATGGCCGCTTCCCTCATCAGCTTCGAGAGAGATGGGCTTCGAGAAGCCCGATGTTCCGGAGGAGACGCTTCAGAAATCGGCCAAGGAGGCGGCCGAACCGACTAGCAACCCGCAGGCTGCTAGCAAAGTCGTCGTCGCGAACTCCAGAACGTTACGGACATCTATCGGGGACCTTTCACCGAGGCGGCGGATATTATGTGGCGCGGTCTCCCTGTCAATAGGTCGAGCCCCGATAAATCCCTGAGAGACGAAGATTTTTTCACTTTCCTTTGATCTGGCGTATTGCGACGCCGCGAAAGGCGTTAGCATCAACCCGTAGGTTCCCCTTGCGCGCCAAAGGCGTCGATCATGATCGAGCAGCTGAGACGCTTTTCGCGATCCGGCTGGCTCATCGCCCGTCGGCGGGGGATCGCTGCGCCCGTCTTCATGGGAGTGCTGCTGATTGGGCTCCTTCCGGCCCAGGCTCAGGACATCAAATATTTCAGGATTGGCACCGCAGCGACCACGGGGACCTATTTCCAGATCGGCGCCGCCATCGCAAATGTGATCTCCAAGGCTCCAGGGTCACGGGATTGCGAGCGGGGCGGGAGTTGCGGCGTGCCGGGACTCGTCGCCGTGGCCCAGGCAACCCAGGGATCCGTGGAAAATGTCGGTTCAATCTCCGCCGGACGCCTCGATGCGGCCTTCGTGCAATCGGACGTGGCCTATTGGGCCTTTACGGGCACCGGCCTTTTCAAGAATCGCGGCGCCATGCCTCAACTGCGGGCCATCGCCTCGCTCTTCCCGGAAACCGTCCATATCGCGGTTCGAGCGGAGAGTACGATAGCAACCCTGCGCGACCTTAAAGGCAAGCGGGTCGCCATCGGCGAGAAGGAATCGGGCACCATCGTCGATGCCCGCCTCATTCTCGAAGCGGCCGGCATCGCCGAGCGGGACATCAAGACTGAAAACCTGCGGTTGGCTCAGGCGGCCCAATCTCTCGGCAATGGTTCGATAGACGCCTTTTTCCTGATCGCGGGCTATCCGGTGCCCGCCATCTCGGAGCTTGCCTCGACAACGCCCATCCGGCTCTTGCCGGTCCCGCGCGATATTGCTCAGAAGGTCAAACGTCGCTTCAATTTCTTCGAGGAAACGACGGTGCCGCCCGCCTCATATCCCGGCATCGACGGCGCCACCCCCACTGTCAGTATCAGCGCGCTGTGGCTCGTTTCCGCCGATGTCCCCGACGATCTCGTCTATGCGATCACCAAGGCGCTCTGGCGCGACTCGACCCGGAAGGTGCTCGACAACTCCCATCCCATGGCCTCGCGTATCCGGCTGGGCCAGGCGCTTGAGGGCGCGAGCGTCCCCTTTCATCCCGGAGCTGAACGTTTTTATCGCGAATCCGGGATGACGATCCCCGAGATCAGGCCGTAATACCCCATCAGCCCGACTTTCGGATATCGAAGATGAAGACGTCCTCTTCCTGGGCGGATCGCAGCAACTCGTTCCCGGTGGTCTGACAGAAGGCGGCGAAATCCTTCACCGCGCCGGGATCGGTGGCGAGCACCCGAAGAATCCCGCCCGCCGCCACGTCCCGCAGCGCCTTCTTCGCCTTGAGCACCGGCAAGGGGCAGCGTAGCCCCTTGGTGTCGAGCACGACCGCCTCGTCCACGATCAGAAGCGGTTCGTTTTCGGAAAGCCGTTCGGCGCCATCCGGCCGCTGCCGGCGCGCGGCGCGGTCCAGGGCGAGAGATCCGTTTCCGTCCGGGTTCGGGTTTCACCCTGCCGCCAGCTCAAGCCATCCGCCTTGTTGAAGACCTTGAGGTCGGACATGCCGCCGTCCTTGTAGCGCTGCAGGATCACGCCCCGGCCCCGCATCATCTCAGGGATCTCCGACACCGGGAAGATGATGAGCTTGCGGTTGTCGCCCACCACCGCGACGGTGTCGCCGGTCAGAGGCGCGCAGATGCTGGCCATGGCCCCGTCACCTGGCACAAGCACCTGCTTGCCCGAGCGTGTCTGGGCTTCCGCCTCCTCCGCGGGCACGACAAAGCCGCGTCCGTCGGTGGCGGCGACGATGATTTTCGTGCCCGGCCGGAGAGGCAGGATATCCACGACCTCATGCTCGTTTCCAAGTTCGATCATCAGCCGCAAGGGTTCGCCATGACCACGGCCGCCCGGCAGCTTATCGACCTGAAGCGTATAGAAGCGGCCGTTGGTCGCGAAAACCAGGAGCCGGTCCGTGGTCTCCGCGGTAATCGCGAAACGCGGCCCGTCGCCATCCTTGTGTTTTACGTCCGTCAGGTTCGGCGTATGGCCCTTGATCGTGCGGATCCAGCCCTTCTCGGAACAGAGCACCGTGACGGGCTCCCGTTCCACCAGTGCTTCCACCGGCACCATGATCGCGGCGGGCGCGCTACTGAGTTCAGTGCGCCGCTTGCCAAGGACGGTTTCCGGGCCGAATTCCTTGCGCAGGGCGGCGATTTCACTGCCGATGACCCGCCACTGGCGCTTTTCGTCGGCAAGGAGGGCCGTAAGATCGGCTTCTTCCTTGGCCAGGGTTTCGAGTTCCTTTCGGATCTCGATCTCTTCGAGCCGGCGTAGCGAACGCAACCGCATGTTCAGGATCGCCTCGGCCTGAACGTCCGTCAGTTCCCATTTGGCGATCATCTCGGCCTTGGGATCGTCGCTCTCGCGGATGATGCGGATCACCTCGTCGAGATTGAGATAGACGATCATCTGGCCGTGCAGGATCTCGCTGCGCCGGGCGATCTCCGCGAGACGATGACGGCTTACGCGCCCCAAGACCTCCCGTCGATGATCGAGGAAGGCCTGAAGGACTTCCTTCAGGTTCATCACGCGCGGGACGCCCACGCCGTCCAGCACGTTCATGTTGAGAGGGATGCGGACCTCAAGCTCGGTCGCACGGAAGAGCGATTCCATCAGGACGGCCGGATCGACGTTCCGGGTCTTGGGCTCCAGCACGATGCGCACAAGCTCGGTCGATTCGTCGCGGATATCGGCGAGCAGCAACAGCTTCCGCTCTTCGAGCAAGGTTGCGACCTTCTCGATCAGACGCGACTTCGCCACCTGGTAAGGTATTTCCGTGACGACGAGCTGAAAGAGTCCATGGCCCATCCGCTCTACTTCCCAGCGTGCCCGGAGACGGAAACTGCCCCGGCCGGTTTCATAGGCCGTGCGGATCGTCTCCGGCGCCTCGACCAACACGCCGCCGGTCGGGAAATCCGGCCCCGGCACATGCTGAACGAGGTCCGCGACGCTGATATCGGGAGTCTTGGCCAATTGGATCAGCGCGTCGCAGAGTTCCACGATGTTGTGCGGCGGGATGCTGGTCGCCATGCCGACCGCAATGCCAACCGCTCCGTTGGCGAGCAAATTCGGAAAGCGCGCGGGCAGAACGATGGGTTCCGACTGCTCACCGTCATAGGTCGGCCGAAAATCGACCGCATCGTCCTCGATCCCATCGAGCAGCGCTTCGGCGACGGCCGTGAGGCGGCTTTCCGTGTAACGCATGGCGGCCGCATTATCGCCGTCGATATTGCCGAAGTTCCCCTGCCCATCCACCAGCGGATAGCGTTGAGCAAAATCCTGCGCCAGCCGCACGAGGGCCTCATAGACCGCCACATCGCCGTGCGGGTGGTATTTGCCGATGACGTCGCCCACGACACGGGCGCATTTCTTGTAGCCCGACCGCGGATCGAGCTTCAGTTCGCGCATGGCGAAGAGGAGTCGGCGATGAACCGGCTTCAGCCCATCCCGGACATCGGGCAGCGAGCGCGCCATGATGGTGGACAAGGCATAGGAGAGATAACGCTCCCCAAGCGCCTCGGAAAAATCGACATCGCGAATATCGCCGGAAGCGGCTGACTGTGGCATGAGACCCTAAAGCTTTGATACGAATTATAGCGGTAGACCGGAAAGCCTACCCCCCAGATATTGTAGCCATACGGCGCAGAACGTCAACGAAACGTGAACGCGCGGGAGGCAGGGTTTTGCCATGCGGCTCGAAAATGCGCCGCTCCAGGAAAAAGCCGGTGAGATCAAGGCCGGCGAGAACCTCCGCCGGATTGGACCCCTCGCCTTCCCGCAAGAGGAAAGGCGGAAGCGACAGCAGCTTGTCCTTATAGGGCTCGCCTGCTTCGGCCGAGACGGCCTGCCCGGATTTGGGCGAGACATAGACCAGGCTGTCCGTTGTCCCCGTCGCCGCGCAGCGCGAGAGATCGAGCCCGAAGCCCAGTTCGGTGAGGAGCCGCATTTCCCACATCACATAGGAAACCGCCCAGCCCGCGTCACGGTCCAGCGCTTCCAGCAAGGCTGCCAGATCCTCGAAGAGCCCCACATGGGGTTCGCGTTCGGGGACCGCCATCTCCGCCATGGCGGCTGCCGAAGCCAGGGTCGCGAGGCGGCCCGGATCCTCCATGAGGCGCGCCGCGTGGCCTTGCAGAAGCTCGGCGGTGAGAGATCCCAGATGCTCGGACAAGCGTGCCTTCCAGGTCGCGATGACGCGATTGCCGGTCTGATAGATCGGGCGCAGGCGACGTCCCTGCCCGCCTCGCACCAGGCCGGCGTGACGCCCGTGATCGCGGGTCAGAAGCTGGACGACGAGCCCGGCTTCGCCATGACGGCGCACGCCCAGGACGATCGCATCATCGCTCCATTGCACCGCCGGGTCCTGTCAAACCCCGGAGTCTTTGGGATTGAACTCCAGACCCATGGCCTCGTAGCGCTCGCGATCCTCGGGCCAGTCTTCGCGCACTTTCACGAAGAGGAACAGATGGATGCGGCGCTCCAGGAGTTTTTCCAACTCCAGCCTCGCCCGGGCGCCGATCTTCTTGATCTGCTGGCCGCCGTGGCCGAGCACGATCGCTTTCTGGGTGTCGCGGCGGACATAGATCACCTGAGTGATGCGAGCACTGCCATCGGACTTTTCTTCCCAGCCCTCGGTCTCCACCGTCGAGGCATAGGGCAGCTCGTCATGGAGTTGCAGGAACATCTGTTCTCGCGTTACCTCCGAGGCGAGCAACCGCTGGGGAATGTCGGTGAGCTGGTCTTCCGGAAAGAGCCAGGGACCTTCCGGCATCGCCACGGCGAGATAATCCTTCAGGTCGTCCACGCCACTGCCGGTCAGGCCCGAGATCATGAAGACCCGTTCGAAGATGCCTTCCTTGGATAGCTCCTCGGTCAATCCGAGCAGTTTCTTGGGATCCACGAGGTCGATCTTGTTCAGTGCCAGAACCGCCTGCCGCCGGGCCCCTTTCAATCCGTCGATGATCCGCCGGGTATCCTCATCGATTCGGCGCCCCGCATCGACCAGGAGCACGACCTTGTCCGCATCCTGCGCGCCGGCCCAGGCGGCGGCCACCATGGCCCGTTCCAGGCGCTTCTTCGGCTCGAAGATGCCGGGCGTGTCGACGAAGATGATCTGGGACATTCCTTCAATCAGAATGCCCAGGACCCGGCTCCGCGTCGTCTGCACCTTGGGCGAGACAATCGACAGCTTGGCCCCAACGATCCGGTTCATCAGGGTCGATTTTCCGGCATTCGGCGCCCCGACCAGGGCCACATAACCGCAACGGGTTTCTTCCATTACTTTCCACCTTCCGTGGCGATCGCATCGAGCAGCCGGCTCGCGGCCTCCGTCTCGGCTCCCCGTTTCGAGGACCCTTTTCCGCTCGCAGGGGGGAGCCCCTCGACCGTCACTTCCACCGTGAAGATGCGCCGGTGATCGGGTCCGTCCATGGACATCGTCTGATAGGAAGGCAAAGGCAGTCCCCGCCCCTGCGCCCATTCCTGCAGCGCCGTCTTGGGATCCCGGGGCGGGCGCGTCGCCGCTTCGATCCGCTTTTCCCAATGCCGTTCCACGAAGCGGCGCGCGATATCGAGACCGCCGTCGAGATAGAGCGCCGCGATCACCGCCTCGCAGGCGTCGGCATTGAGGCCGGCACTTGCCCGCAAGGCCTCGCCCTCCTCGCCCGCCTGGAGCATGATATAGCCGCCGAGATCGAGTTCCCGGCCCACCTCCGCCAAGGTCTCGCGACGGGCCAATTGGGCATGGCGGCGAGTCAGCGGGCCTTCCGTCTCCTTGGGAAACCGGCGCCACAACATCTCGGCAACGATCAGTCCCAAGACGCGATCGCCGAGAAATTCAAGCCGCTCGTAGTTCGCGCCCCCTGACCGGTTCTTGGCGGAGACGCTCGGGTGAGTGAGCGATTCCTCCAGCAGTTCCCAGCGCGAAAACCGATGACCTAGCCGGTCGGCGAGGGCTTCGAGCGCCGCGCCTCGGCCCTCGCTCATGCTAGTGGATACCTCGCATCAGGCGGCTGTAGCGGATCTCGAAAGGCCACATCCAGAACTGCCACCAGGGATAGTTCCCCTCCGTCGAGAAGAAGAGGAATTCGGCCCTTCCGATCAGATTCTCGGCCGGGATATAGCCGACCGAAAGCCGGCTGTCGTCGGAGCGATCCCGGTTATCTCCCATCCCGAAGTAATGGCCGGCCGGCACCACGAAGACGCCGGTGTTGTCGACGGGCTGGGTCGTGGTGAGTTCCAGGATGTTGTGAACCACCCCATTGGGCAGCGTCTCGGTCAGGATCGGCGTGGTCCCGTCGGAATCCGTGAAATTTCCGATAGGCTGGAGCTTCACGGGCGCTTCGTTGACATAGAGCACGCCCGCCTTCACCTGGATCCGGTCGCCCGGCAGCCCGACGATCCGCTTGATGAAATCGGTCGAATTGTCGACCGGATACTTGAAGACAGCGACATCGCCCCGCTCGGGCTGCCCAGACCAGATCCGGCCTTTGAACAGCGGCAGACCGAACGGCAGGGAATAGCGGCTGTAGCCATAGGAGAATTTCGAGACGAAGAGATAATCGCCGATCAAGAGCGTCGGCTTCATCGATCCCGAAGGAATATTGAAGGGCTCATAGGCAAAGGTGCGGACCAGTACCGCGATGAGCACAGCGTAGACGACCGTCTTGATCAGTTCGGTCGTGCTGTTGGGCGATTTCGCTTTCATCATCCATCCGTCTTGGGGAGGCGCGAGCGGGACTGGCGCGACAAGGCGGCAGGATCAAGCCAAGGCGCCAGGGGGAAGTCAAGGAAACTGCTAAGCGGGAACCGCCATAATGATGACGAAGGCCTGCGCCATGGGAGGCTCATCCGTCAAAGTGAGGTGGATTTCGGCCTTCATACCGGCAGGTGTGATGGCTTTGAGGCGTTCCAGCGCCCCGTTGGTAAGGGTCAGAGTGGGTTGACCCGTGGCGAGATTGGTCACGCCCAGATCCCGCCAGAAGACGCCCCTGCGGAACCCCGTGCCCAGAGCCTTGGAGCAGGCCTCCTTCGCGGCGTAACGCTTGGCGTAACTCGCTGCCCGGTTGGCTCGACGGTCCGACTTCGCCCGCTCCACAGGCGTGAAGACCCGGTCGAGAAACTTGTCGCCGAAGCGCGCGATGGTCTTCTCGATGCGCGTGATGTCGATGAGATCGCTGCCGATGCCGAGGATCATGGACGGCTCAGGCGCTCTTCTCGCCGTGGCTTTCCGCGCGCGCCTTGTCCATCAGCGCCCGCATCCGCTTAATCGCGCTGTCGAGCCCGCTGAAGATCGCCTCGCCGACAAGGAAATGCCCGATGTTGAGTTCCAAGATTGTCGGGATCGCCGCGACCGGAGCCACGGTCTCATAGCTCAAGCCATGGCCCGCATGGCATTCGAGGCCCAGGGCCTCCGCATGGGCCGCGGCTTCGACGAGGCGCCGCAGTTCCGTGTCGCGCTTGCGGCCTTCGGCCTCGCAATAGGAGCCGGTATGGAGTTCCACGACGGGCGCGCCGATGCGGACGGCTGCATCGAGTTGCCCCAGGTCCGGATCGATAAAAAGCGAGACCCGGATGCCGGCGTCATTCAAGCGTGTCACGAAGGGCTGGAGATGACTTTCCCCGCCGATCACGTCGAGCCCGCCTTCGGTCGTCACCTCGGCGCGCTTTTCCGGAACGAGGCAGGCGGCGTGAGGCTTGTGCCGCAGCGCGACGGCCAGCATCTCGGCCGTCGCCGCCATTTCGAGGTTCAGCGGCAGGTCGATCTCCGTCGAAAGGCGCCTGATATCCTCGTCGGAAATATGCCGGCGGTCCTCGCGCAGATGAGCTGTGATCCCGTCCGCTCCGGCCTGCGCCGCGAGCCGGGCCGCACGGACAGGGTCCGGATGCCGGCCACCGCGCGCGTTCCGGATGGTCGCCACATGGTCGATATTGACGCCGAGACGGAGGCTGCGTCCGGTATGAGCCATCTTTCGGGGCTTCCTTCTATCCGCGCGCCCGGTCGACCGAATTGATGACCGGCGTCGCGCGCAAGGCGGCGATGATATTGGTAAGATGTTTCACGTCTTCGACCTCGATATCGACGAGGATCTCGAAGAAGTCGGCCGAACGGTTCGTGATCTTGAGGTTCGAGATATTCCCGCCGCTCTTGCCGATGACGGTTGTCAGGCTGCCGAGCGACCCCGGTTCGTTGCCGATAGTCACATGGATGCGGCCGGTATGGCTCGCCTCGCCGTCGCCGGCGCTGTTCCAGGACACGTCGAGCCAGCGCTCCGGCGAATCGCCGTAATTCTCCAGGGTTTCGCAGTCGATCGTATGGACCGTGACGCCCTTCCCGGTCGTCACGATGCCGACGATCCGGTCGCCCGGCAGCGGATGGCAGCAGCCGGCGAAATGAACCGCCATGCCCGGGATGAGGCCGCGGATCGGAACCGCATTGTCCTGGGCCTTCCGGCTGCGCGCCTGGGTGAGCGGCACGACCTTGGCGCTGCGCGTCTCGATCTTGTGGGGGAAGAGCGCATGGACGACTTCGCGGCCGGTATAATGGCCTTCGCCCACGGCCACATAGAGATCCTCGGCCTCGTCGCAATCGAACTGCCGCAGGACGGGGCTGAGGGATGCTTCGGAAAAATCGTGGCCGTCGTGGCGAAAGGCCTTCTGCAGGATCGCCTTGCCCAGGTCACCGTATTGCTGGCGCTGTTGGGTCCTGACGAAACGCCGGATGCGCGCCCTCGCCTTGCCGGTGACGGCAAACCGCTCCCAGGTGGGCGACGGCGTCTGCGCCTTGGAGGTGACGATATCGACCTGGTCGCCATTGGCGAGCACCGTGCGCAAGGGCGCCAGTCGCCCGTTGATCTTGGCGCCGACGCAGGTATCGCCGATCTGGGAATGGACCGCATAGGCAAAGTCGATGGGCGTGGCGCCCCGGGGCAGGGCGATCAGATCGCCCTTGGGCGTGAAGCAGAAAACCTGATCCTGGAACATCTCGAGCTTGGTGTGCTCAAGGAACTCCTCAGGCCCCGAGGCATGCTCCAGGATGTCGAGAAGCTCGCGCAGCCAGCGGTATTGGGTGCCTTCCGTGCGGGCTGAATCCTGCTTATAGGTCCAATGGGCGGCGACGCCCAATTCCGCGACCTCATGCATTTCCTTGGTGCGGATCTGCACCTCGATGCGCTGGCGCTCGGGTCCGATCACAGCGGTATGAAGCGACTGATAGCCATTGGGCTTCGGCGTCGAAATGTAATCCTTGAAGCGGCCCGGCACGACCGGATAGCGGCTGTGGATGACGCCCAGGGCGTGATAGCACTCGCCGATATTTTCCACCACGATCCGGAACGCCATGATGTCGGAAAGCTGTTCGAAGCCGACGTTCTTGCGTTCCATCTTGTGCCAGATGGAATAAGGGCTTTTCTCCCGGCCCGAGATCGCCGCCGTGACGCCGCCCTCGGTCAGGGTCGCATTAAGCTCATCGAGCACCCGGTCGACCAGGTTGCCGCCCTTCTCCCGCAGGAAGGCGAGGCGTGTGTTGATGCTCTCTCGCGCTTCCGGATGAAGCTCGGCAAAGGCGAGGTCTTCGAGTTCGTCCTGCATCTCGCGCATGCCCAGACGCTCGGACAAGGGCGCGTAGATCTCCATCGTTTCCCGGGCGATGCGGCGACGTTTGCCGGCATCCTGGATGTAATGGAGGGTTTTCATGTTGTGGAGCCGGTCCGCCAGCTTCACCAGCAGCACGCGGATGTCCTGGGACATCGCCAGCACCAGCTTACGGAAGTTCTCCGCCTGCTTGGTCTGGTCGGATTGGAGTTCCAACCGCGAGAGCTTGGTCACGCCATCGACCAGCTTCGCGATGTCCGGGCCAAACATCTTCTCGATATCGTCGAGGGTTGCGACTGTATCTTCGACCGTATCGTGAAGCAGGCCCGTGACAATCGACGCCGTGTCGAGCTTCATCTCGGCAAGGATGCCGGCCACTTCCACGGGATGCGAGAAATAAGGATCGCCGGAAGCGCGCTTCTGGGTGCCATGCGCCTTCATGGAGAAGACATAGGCGCGGTTCAGGGCGCTTTCATCGGCGGAGGAGTCATAGGATTTGACCCGCTCGACCAATTCGAATTGCCGCATCATGGCGGATCGCTCCGCCGCAGCTTCAGATCAAGCTTGCGGGCGGCGGCTGACTGGATCGAGAAACAGCCGCCCGCCATTGACCTCAGCGCTCTTCCTGAGGTTCCTCGTCGGCGCCGACCGCAAGGTCGCCGTCTTCGCCGAGTTCGATCTCTTCTTCGGCGACATGCAGCATGTCTTCCTGCATTTCCTCGCCAGCGGCGGGCTCGTCTTCGCCCAAATCGTCGGAGGACGTGCGGACCGATCCGCCGACATCCGAGGGCCAGATCCGCTCGCCCACTTCCAGCTCGCGGTCTTCTTCGGGCTCGTCGATCTCGACATGCTTCTGCATGCCCTTGATGAGCGCGTTCTGTACCTGGTCGAGGCTGATGGACTCGGCAGCGATCTCACGCAGGGCCACGACAGGGTTCTTGTCGTTGTCGCGGTCGAGCGTGGCCGCATTGCCAGAAGCGATATCGCGCGCCCGCTGCGCGGCGAGCAGAACCAATTCGAACCGGTTCGGGATCTTCAAAACGCAATCTTCGACGGTTACGCGCGCCATCCAGCAAGTCTCCGGTCATATGAGAGTCAGTGAATATAGGCGCAGAGGAGCCTTGCCGCAACTCCCGATTCGGCCGGAAAGCAGGGGATTCCGGGCAAATTCGTCGCAGTTCCGGGGTTTAATCGCCTAGAGGGTGGACGTCCTGGCCGGGCGGCAAGGCCGCGATCATCTCCGAAACCGATTTTTGCAAGCGCGGGTGGCGCCAGTCGGGGGCCACGTCTCGCAACGGAAACAGGACAAAGGCCCTTTCGTGCAGCCTGGGGTGGGGCAAGATCGGCGCGGCCTCGCTCAGAACCTCGTGATAGGCCAGGAGATCCAAGTCGAGCGGCCGGGCGGCGTTGCGTTCACCCCTCAGGCGGCCGAAGCGGGCTTCGATGTCGTGCAGGGTTTCGAGCAGAGCTTTCGGGGACAGGGAGGTCGCAAGCGAGGCCGCCGCATTGATGAAATTCGGTTGATCGGAAACCGGCACAGGCCGGGTCTCGAACCAGCGGGACCGGTCAAGCACCGTTACTCCGGCATCCCGCAGAGCTGTCAACGCAAGGTAGAGAGTGGCGCGCGGAGGGTCTCCTTGAGCACTGACCAAGTTTCCGCCGAGAGCTATTAAAATCATCTTCGGTGTCCATCTTGCAGACAGTGATATGAAGAACAGAAAAGGCGGCATCGACTCCCTTGACGGGGAAAGCTTGTTCGTCGCAAATGTGACTTATTGATTTGGAATTTTTTATGCCGTTTCGGCCGAGGAGTCATATTGGTTATGTTTTATCCACAAGAACGCATTGGTTTGTTCATTGACGGCGCCAATCTATACGCAGCGGCGCGCGCTTTGGGTTTCGACATCGACTATAAGCGTCTGCTCGATCTCTTCGGATCCAAGGGCCGGCTCATCCGTTCCTTCTATTACACGGCGCTGATCGAGGACCAGGAATACTCGCCCATACGTCCCCTCGTCGACTGGCTCGACTACAACGGTTTCACCATGGTCACCAAACCGACCAAGGAATACACCGACGCCACGGGCCGCCGTAAGATCAAGGGCAATATGGACATCGAGCTTGCCATCGACGTCATGGAGATGTCGCCGCACCTCGACCACATCGTCCTCTTTTCCGGCGACGGCGACTTCCGGCGGCTGGTCGAGGCCGTGCAGCGCAAGGGCGTGCGGGTCACCGTCGTTTCGACCACCCGCTCCTCCCCGCCCATGGTCGCGGACGAGCTGCGCCGGCAGGCCGACACTTTCGTCGAGCTTCAGGATCTTGCGCCCAGCATCATGCGCGCCCATCACCGGGAGGATGGCGCCCGGCCCGGCACGCAGCTCTACGAGGACGCTTGATCGAGCCATCCCGCGACTGCCCGCTTTGCCCCAGGCTAGAGGCCTTCCGCGAGCGGCAGCGTAACGAGCATCCCGATTGGCACAATGCCCCCGTCCCGTCTTTTGGCGGGACGGAGGGGCGTCTGCTGATTGTCGGGCTTGCGCCGGGACTGCGGGGGGCCAATCGGACGGGACGACCTTTTACGGGGGATTACGCCGGGGACCTTCTCTTCGCGACGCTCCCGAAATATGGGTTCGCGACGGGAGAATATGGGAGTAATCCGGGAGACGGACTTACCCTGATCGATTGCCGCATCACCAATGCGGCGCGTTGCGTGCCACCGGAAAACAAGCCGCTGCCCGCCGAGATCGCCGCCTGCCGTCCCTTCCTGGTGGACGAAATCGCGAGTCTCAAGAATGTCCGCGCAATCCTGGCCCTGGGGTCGGTCGCCCATGAATCGGCGCTGCGTACTTTGGGGCAGCGGATTGCGGCCTATCGCTTCGCTCATGGCGCGATGCACGAGCTGCCGGGCGGCATGCTGCTGGCCGACAGCTATCATTGCTCGCGCTACAACACGAATACAGGGCGGCTGACGGTTGAGATGTTCGAGGCGGTTTTCGCCGAATTGCGCCGCCGACTGGACCGTTAGAGGTCCTTCCCTCTCATGAGGCGGCCCTTTTCGCGCTGCCAATCCCGCGCCTTTTCCGACTCCCGCTTGTCGGCCTTGCGCTTGCCTTTGGCGAGGCCAAGCTCGATCTTCGCGCGCCCCTTGTCGTTGAAATAGATCGACAAGGGAACCAGCGTGATGCCTTCCCGACGGATCGCGCCGAGGAGCTTGCTGATCTGCTTCTTGTGAAGCAGCAGTTTTCGCGCCCGCTTCGGCTCGTGATTGTAGCGGGTGGCGGATTTGTATTCGGGGAAATGGGCATTGACCAGGAAGAGCTCCCCGTCCTGGTCCGTCGCATAGGACTCATTGATGCTGGCAAGCCCCTGGCGCAGCACCTTGACTTCGCTGCCCTGGAGCACGATGCCGGCTTCCATGGTCTCTTCGATGCTGTAGTCATGCCGCGCGCGCCTGTTCTGCGCCGCGAAGCGGTCGGTCGCGCGCGGGGCCATGCGATTAGTTGAGGATGCCGGCGAACCGCATCGCCGATTGGACCTTGGCCTCGGTCTCCGGCGCGATGGCGCAGAGCGGCAGGCGGACCGTCGACATCGACTTGCCGAGCAGCGACGCCGCGTATTTCACTGGCGCGGGACTCGTTTCGGTGAAAAGCGCGTCATGCAGCGGCAGCAGACGCTCGTTGATCGCCATGGTCGTCTCGACGTCGCCACGCTGCCAGGCCGCATGCATCTCCGCGCAGGCCTTGGGCGCCACATTCGCCGTCACGGAGATACAGCCATCCCCACCCTGGGCAAGGAAAGCCACTGCCGTCGCATCCTCGCCGGAAAGTTGGCAGAAACCCTTGCCGATGGCGGCCTTTGTGCGAAGCGGACGCACGAGATCGTTGGTCGCGTCCTTGACGCCCACGATGTGGTCGAGCTGCGCCAAGCGAGCCATGGTGGCCACGCTCATGTCGACGACGCTCCGGCCGGGGATATTATAGATGATGACAGGCAGATCGACGGCGTCGTTGATCGCCTTGTAATGCTGATAAAGGCCTTCCTGCGTCGGCTTGTTGTAATAGGGGCAGACCACCAGGGCCGCGTCGGCGCCGGCCTCTTTCGCATGTTTGGTGAGTTCGATCGCCTCGGCGGTGGAATTGGAGCCGGTCCCCGCGATGATGGACACCCGCCCGCGCGCGGCTTCGACGCAAAGCTCTACGACCCGTTTGTGCTCGGCATGGCTCAAGGTCGGGGATTCGCCGGTCGTACCGCAGGGAATGAGGCCCTGGGTCCCTTCGCCGATCTGCCATTCGACGAATTCCTGGAACGCTTTCTCGTCGAGGGTGCCGTCGCGAAACGGCGTGATCAGTGCGACGAGCGAGCCTTTGAACATATTCGCCTCCCGAGTTGGCTTCAGCCAACCTTTAAAGTCCGGACCATAAACTGATCGCCCTGATGCGGCAACAGAGCTGCAGATCCGAGTCGCGACCTGACGATTTCTCTAAATATGGTAGTTCGCCTTGTCTTGGGAACCAACCCATCGTAAGAAATAGTCGTTGAATGGTTCGAAGACCGGGTTTTAGTCCTGGGGGGTCGACGGCGTGAAGCGTTTCTTCTGGCTTGTACTTTTTTTCCCGCTTCTTCTCTTGAGCTTCTCGCCGCTTCAGGCGCAGCAGCTTTCGGACAACGACCGTCGTCTCTATCGCGACGCTTTCGCCGCGGCGAAATCTGGGAATTGGGATGCTGCCTGGCAGAACGCCCTCCAGGCGCGCGACCCCCTGCCCCAGAAAGTCCTGCGCTGGCTCGACTTCACCCGTGCGGGTACGGGGGGAAAATTCGCCGATATCGCCGCCTTCGTGCAGGCAAATCCCGACTGGCCGCGCCAGAAACTCCTGCGCCAACGGGCCGAGGAAGCGAGCGCGGGTGTTCCCGACGCGCAACTCGCCGCTTGGTTCGCCGAGCACAGCGCGGTCAGCGCCTGGGGCAAGCTGCGCAAAGCCGAACTTGCCATGAACGCCGGCAGGCAGGAGGAGGGCTACACCCTCATCCGCGACGTCTGGGTGAACACCGATTTCAGCGCCTATGAGGAAAAGACCTTTCTCCAGCGCTTCGGCTCGGTGATCCGCAGCGCCGATCACGTGCGGCGCCTAGATCGTGTGGTCTGGGACGATCAAGGCGAAGCGATCAAGCGCATGCTGGCGCGCGTGGCGCCCGATTACCGCCTCCTGGCGGATGCCCGGGTAAAACTCGCCCATTCCGCGCCAGGCGTCGAAAAACTCGTCGCAAAGGTGCCCGGCAATCTCCAGAACGATCCCGGACTCCTTTACGAGCGCCTGCGCTGGCGGCGTCACAAGGAAGCCTATGAGGGCGCGCTGGAAATCCTGCAGAACGCGCCCGCCGATCTCGTCCGGCCAGCTGCCTGGTGGAACGAGCGCCAGATCATTGCCAGGCGGGTTCTCGCGGATAACAAGGCGGCGCTTGCCTATAAGCTCGTCGCCCGCCACGGGCTGAAAGAGGGGCAGAGCTACGCGGATGCCGAGTTCCTCGCCGGTTGGATCGCCCTGCGGTTCCTGAACGATCCCGCAACCGCCTACGATCACTTCGTCCGACTTCATGAAGGTGTGAAATTCCCCGTAAGCGTCGCGCGCGGCGCCTATTGGGCAGGACGCGCCGCGACCCAGATGAACAAGCAGGCGCTTGCCCAAACCTGGTTTTCGAAGGCGGCGGAGAACACGACGACCTATTACGGGCAACTCGCCTCCGAGCAATTGAGCAGCCCCCTTGTCCGCCCCGCCGAACCCAAGCCCCGGCCCGACGAGATCGCCGCCTTCAACAAGCAGGAGCTGGTCCGCGTCGTCCGCGACCTGAATGAGATCGGCGCGAAGGACCTTCTCAAGCTCTTCGTCGATCGGGTCAGCGAGAAGTCGAAGACCCCTGCGGAGCATATGCTCACCGCTTCGCTCGCCACCTCGCTCGACCGTTTTGACTTGGCGGTTTCGGCCGCCAAGCGGGCGAGCTACGACGGTGTGACCCTGCTGGCGGCGGGATATCCGCTCACTGAGGTGCCGGAGGGTGGCCCCGTCGAACGTCCGCTCGTCCTTGCGATGACCCGCCAGGAGAGTGCCTTCGACCGAGAGGCCGTCAGCAAGGCCGGTGCCATGGGGATGATGCAATTGATGCCCGGCACCGCAAGCCAGGTGGCCCGCGAAATCCAAGTCCCCTATTCGGCGAGCCGCCTGCTCAGCGATGCGCACTATAATCTGACTCTCGGCAAGGCCTATCTCGGTGGTCTTCTCGACAGTTTCTCGGGCTCTTATGTCCTGTCGGTCGCGGCCTATAACGCAGGCCCCGCCCGTGTCCGCCAATGGGTGCGCGACTTCGGCGATCCCCGAACCAAGGGCGTGGATGTGGTCGATTGGGTCGAGAACATTCCCTTCGGCGAGACCCGGAACTATGTGCAGAGGGTGCTGGAAAACCTGCAGGTCTACCGGCTGCGCCTCGGCGACCACAAATTGGCGTTTTCCCTGCCGAGCGACTTGAAGCGCTAGAGGCCGACATGGCGGATACCCTTCCCCTCCCCGACTTCAAGGCGGTCGAAGCCGCGGCGGCGCGTCTTCAGGGTCACGCGGTGGTGACGCCTCTTCTGGAATCGCCTCTCGCGAACCGGAAACTTGGCGGCCGCCTTTTTATCAAAGCGGAGGCCTTACAGCGCACCGGCTCCTTCAAATTCCGAGGCGCTTATAACGCCTTGTCTCAGCTCGATGCCGAAACGCGACGCCGGGGCGTCGTCGCTTTCTCCTCCGGCAATCACGCCCAGGGCGTGGCCCATGCGGCTGAGCTTCTCGGCATTCCGGCGACGATCGTGATGCCCGCCGATGCGCCGGCGCTGAAGGTCGCCAATACCCGGGCCTATGGCGCGGAGGTCGTCCTCTATGACCGTTACAAGGAGGATCGCGAGGCCGTCAGCGCCAAGATCGCAGGCGAGCGCGGCCTCCATGTGATCCCGCCCTATGACGATCCGCGGGTGATGGCCGGCCAAGGCACTGCGGCGCTGGAAGCCGCAAGGCAGGCCGCTGCCATCGGTGTCCATTTCGATGCCTTCGCCGTCAATTGCAGCGGCGGCGGATTGGCGGCCGGCAGCGCACTGGCACTCGAAGCCGTCTCGCCCGAAACCCAGGTCTATACCGCCGAACCCGCCGGTTTCGAGGATATGAGCCGATCCCTGGCTGCGGGCGAGCGCGTCAGCAACGAACCCGGAAAATATTCGATCTGCGACGCCCTTCTCGCGGCGACGCCGGGCGTGCTGACCTTCGCCGTCAACAAGCGGCTTCTCGCGGGCGGTCTTGTGGCGACAGACGACGAAGTGCGCCGCGCCATGGCCTTCGCCTTCCAGGAATATAAGCTGGTGGTGGAACCCGGCGGGGCGGTCGCCCTTGCCTGCGTTCTGAACGGGCAGCTTCCCGTGACAGGCCGGGTTGTCTGCGTGCTGGCTTCGGGCGGCAACGTCGATCCGGAGACCTTCATCACCGCCCTTAAGAGCGCGACCTAGGTCCTAGAGCGATTTCCACTCACAGCGATTTCCACTCACGTGGAATCGCTCTAGGTAATAGGGCCTCCGGCCGCTCAAGCGCCGCTTCGGCTGTCGCGTTTCCATCAAGATGGAAATCGCTCTAGCGGCGCTTTTGCACCTGGGTCACGTCGCGGACCGCGCCCCGGGCGGCGCTGGTTGTCAGCGCGGCATAAGCCTGGAGCGCCGGCGAGACCACGCGATCCCGGTTCAGGGGCAACCAGGCATCGGCGCCCTTGGCCTCCATCTTGGCCCGGCGATGCGCGAGTTCCTCATCGCTCAAAGCGACCCGGATCGAGCGGTTCGGGATATCGATTTCGATCGTGTCCCCTTCCTCAACGAGCCCGATCGCCCCGCCCTCCGCCGCCTCGGGCGAGGCATGACCGATCGAGAGGCCCGAAGTGCCGCCCGAGAAGCGCCCGTCGGTGATCAGGGCGCAAACCTTGCCCAATTCCTTCGATTTGAGATAGCTCGTCGGATAGAGCATTTCTTGCATGCCGGGCCCCCCCTTGGGACCTTCGTAGCGGATCAGGACCACGTCGCCGGCCTTGATCTGATCGCCGAGGATGGCATCCACGGCGGAATCCTGGCTCTCGAAGATCCGGGCAGGACCGCTGAAAACGAGGTTCGAGGCATCGACGCCGGCGGTTTTCACGATGCAGCCCTCAAGCGCGATATTGCCGTAGAGAACCGCGAGGCCCCCGTCCTGGCTGAAGGCATGCCCGATATCGCGAACGACGCCGCGCGCGGGATCGATATCGAGGCTTTCGTAACGGTTGGACTGGCTGAACGCCTCGATGGTGCGGACACCGCCGGGGGCCGCCATGAAGAAGGTCTTGACCTTGCTGTCGTCACCGACCCGGGTCACGTCCCAGCGCGCGAGCGCGTCGCCGAGGGTGGCCGCATGAACCGTGCTGACCGACTTGTGAATAAGCCCGGCCCGGTCGAGTTCGCCAAGGATCCGCATCACGCCACCGGCCCTATGGATGTCCTCCACATGAACGTCCGGCACGGCGGGCGCGACCTTGCAGAGGTTCGGCACCTTGCGGGACAGCCTGTCGATGTCCTTCATGGTGAAATCGACTTCGCCTTCCTGGGCTGCGGCCAGGAGATGCAGCACCGTATTCGTCGATCCGCCCATGGCGATATCGAGGGTCATGGCATTCTCGAAGGCGGCGAAATTCGCGATGCTGCGCGGCAGCACGCTCGCATCGTCCTGTTCGTACCAGCGCTTGGCGAGATCGACGACGAGCCAGCCCGCCTCGACGAAAAGCCGCCGCCGGTCGGAATGGGTTGCCACGACCGTGCCATTCCCGGGAAGCGAGAGCCCCAGGGCCTCCGTCAGGCAGTTCATCGAATTAGCGGTGAACATGCCGGAGCAGGATCCGCAGGTCGGACAGGACGACCGCTCCATTTCCAGGGCTTCTTCGTCGCTGACCCGGCTATCGCCAGCAGCCACCATGGCGTCGATCAGATCGACGGCGCGGATCGTGTTGCCCTTGACGATCTTGCCGGCCTCCATCGGGCCGCCGGAGACGAAAACCACCGGGATGTTGAGCCGCATCGCCGCCATCAGCATGCCGGGCGTGATCTTGTCGCAATTGGAGATGCAGACCAGGGCGTCGGCACAATGGCCGTTGACCATATATTCGACCGCGTCGGCGATAAGCTCGCGGGACGGCAGGCTATAAAGCATTCCGCCATGGCCCATGGCGATGCCGTCGTCGATGGCGATGGTATTGAATTCCTTGGCGACGCCGCCCGCCTGCTCGATTTCCCGCGCGACGAGCTGGCCCAGGTCCTTCAGATGCACATGGCCTGGCACGAATTGGGTGAAGGAATTCGCGATCGCGATGATCGGCTTGCCGAAATCCTGGTCCGTCATGCCGGTGGCGCGCCAGAGGCCGCGGGCGCCGGCCATGTTGCGGCCATGGGTGCTGGTGCGGGAACGATAGGCGGGCATGGCAGGACCTTTCGAGAATCGCTAGGGGCGCGGGGCCAAGATGATAGGCGTGCGGGCGCGTTCAAACAATGCGGGAGAAATGCCGATGCTAACGCGGCCGGCGCTGGCTCTTTTCGAGCAGCAGAACGCCGTCGTCGGATCCGGAGCCGCCGAGCAGCAGTTGGTCCGTCGCGGGCTCGGGCCGGCGGGAGGCGCCTTCCAAGTGAGCGCCGGGCTCGATCGTCAGGGAATCCTGGATAACTTCCGCGGTCACCTTGGCCGTGGGCGTCAGCGTTACGGCCCCGCCCATCAGGCGGCCGCTCAACGAACCCGCGACCGTAATGACTTCGGCGGTGACGGTGCCGTCTACCGATCCGCCCAGCCCGATGGTCAGGCTCTTGGCGCTGATATCCCCGTTGACGATGCCGGTTATCAGGACTTCGCCATCACTGATGATCTCACCGGTGACCGTCACCCCCTCGCTGAGGATGGTGGGGGCTTTCGCGGCGGACTTACTTGACGCTGACTTGAACACTCTTGCCGGCCTCAAGAAACTTTTCGGGATCGACCGCCGTGCCGTTCAGCAGGATCTCGTAGTGCACATGAGGGCCGGTGCTGCGCCCGCTGCTGCCAAGCTGGGCGATCTGCTGATGAGCGCTCAACTTCTGACCACGCACCACCATGATGCGGTGAAGATGGGCATAACGCGTCACGATGCCCATGCCGTGGTCGATCTCGACGACACGACCATAGGCGTCCTTCATCCCGGTGAAGGTCACGGTCCCGGGCGCGGTGTTGTAGATCGGCGACTTGAAGGGAGCCGAGAGGTCAACGCCACTATGATAGGATTGCTTGTGATTGATCGGATCGGTCCGCGTCCCGAAAGAGCTCTCGAACTGATAATGCGGCACGGGCGCCGACAGAGGCAGGACCTTGATCAGCTTCTGCAGGGTATCCGCACGCTCCGCATCGGAAGCAGTGGGTCCCAACTTGGCGTTCTTGCCGAGCGCCACGAAGGGACCGCCTTGACCGGCGGGCAGGCTCATCTTGTCGAGGAGCTTGTCCATGTCGACCCCGGCCGTCACGAGCATATGCTCGATATCGCCAAGCCCCCAGCCTCCGGAAGAAGCCTGCTTGGATGTCAGAGGGGTCTTCGCCTGGGCCTGTTGCTCCGGCGCGGGCTGAGCCGCGGGCTCGTTCTTCGCCTGCTGCTGCGCCTTCTGGGCGAGCGCTAGGGTCTGTTTCAGCTTGGTTTCGAGCTCGGCGATCCGGCCGGTGAGCTTTTCACGCTCGGCATTGTGCCTTTCGCGTTCGGCCAAGGCCTTGTCACGCTCGCCGACGAGATCTTTCGCCTTGCGTTCGGCCGTATCGAGATTCGATTTGAATTTGCCGGTTTGGGTCTTCAGCTCCGCCTCTAGCTGATCGAGCCGCGCCTGTAGAATTGTACGCTGAGCCTGGCTGCGCACCAATTCGTTGTGGCTGGTCTCAAGGCTGTCCGAAAGCAACGCCAGATCGGTCGATTTGAGATCGGTCGTC
Organism: Rhodospirillales bacterium; assembly: GCA_947473305.1. Taxonomy (GTDB): domain Bacteria; phylum Pseudomonadota; class Alphaproteobacteria; order ATCC43930; family CGMCC-115725; genus CANJCB01. Next base: position 73,252 of record CANJCB010000010.1, on the reverse strand, counting down.
GCCTGGGCAAGGCCGAGCTTCCGCTCAAGCCGCTGGATCGCATCGCGAAGATTCGAATTCGAGGTTTCGACCTGGGCGATCTCCGCAACCTTGACGCGCGCCACATGGCCGACGCGGACGTAGCCCACGGCAAGATAGCCCACCGTGAGCGTGAGCACGACCAGGGAGGTCGCTACCGTGCATTGCAATCCCTGAGAGATCGTCCAGCAGGAGACTTGTCCCCGTGAGCGCACCAAAATCTGACGCTCGGGGAACAATCTGTCCCCGATCTTTCTCATTTGCTCGATCAATGCCCCTCCGCGTCCAAAAGTTTCCACACTCCGGCTTGCTCGATCGAGCCAAGCGCACCGGCTATCTTCGCGGCCCCCTGGGGGACACCCTGCAGAAATGAAAGCTCCAAGGATACCGGTCTTTATAGCGGCGCGGAACTGCCTTCCGTGCCACATAGCCCTAGGGGGCTAGACCTGACGATCCTTCTACCCTTCGCTTCTCACTCCCAAGAGCGAACGTAACGAGTCAGTTACATGATGGCAAGACGGTTTTGCAGTGCGGTATGAAAAGATTTGATTCAATTATTCGAATATCAATCGTAAGTAGGAATTTTCATTAATTTATAATGAGTTATCTTATGATCTTGACAATTCAATACGAGGCTCGCCGAAGAGATAGCCTTGCCCGAAATCGATATCGAGAGCGCGGAAACTCTCGGCATGCTCCTCCGTTTCGATCATTTCCGCGATGGTGATCACGCCGTTCTCCCTGCAAAAACCGGACACGTAACGAAGGAAGGAACGGTCCCTCTGATTGTTCAAGGCCGCGTGGCCGAAATAGCCGTCGATCTTAACGAAGTCGACCGCGAAGCTTCTCAAGTAATGGAAGGAGTTACCTCCCGCTCCGAAATCGTCCAGGCAAAATTTATAGCCCTTGAGACGCAAGCCCTGGATCGCATCGTCAACCGCATTCATCTGGGTGATGATCGCCGATTCCGTAAGCTCGAACAGCAACTGGCCCGCAAGATCCCCATGAGGCGCCAGGAGCCTGGTCAAAGCAGCGACGAAACGGGGGTTTTCGAGCGAACGGCCTGACAAATTAACCGCTACAGGCGGATGCTCGGGCGCCGCGGCCGCCAGATGGCGGATCACCCGGGTACAAACCGCGAGGTCGAATTCAGCAATAAGGCCGACATCCTCGGCGAAGGAGATGGTTTCGATCGGCGAAGTGGTGCCAGGGAACCGCGCGAGCGCCTCGCTGTGCTTCACCTGCCGGGTTGCCAGATCGACGATCGGCTGGAAGGCGACATCGAAGGCGCCCATTTGCAAGGTATTCCGAAGCCTGGACACGCGAATGGCGGCCGCGGCGAAGAACCCACCCAGCAAATCGTCCCCGGAGAGATCGCCGCCTACCCCGGCCCCCGCCAAGGGTGGGACGCCGCTCCCCTGACCCGCGAACTGATCGACGGCATAGAGCACCGCGCGCGCCGCGTCTCCGTCGCTCAATTCGCCTCGGTCCAGATCGATGGTCGCCGTGCTGAGCCTCAGATCCGGCCCCTCGGGATCGAGCGCCCGGGCCAATGCCTTCACGGCCCCGCGCAGACTCCCGGTATCGACCGGGCCGGTATGAAGAAGGCCATAGCGCCCCTCCCCGATCTCACCAGCCGCCTCCACCCCTTCGCCGTTGACAACGACCTGCCGTGCGACCGCCGCCAACAGCGTCCGACCGCCGGCGACACCGATGCGCTGGCGAAAGGCGGCCAGACCTTCGATGGCGATGAAAGTCAGCCGATGGACTCCCGCGGAACTTTCCCGCAGGCGGTCCATCGCGATTTTCTGAAATTCCCCGCGTGGCATCAGTCCGGCGGCGATTTCCTGAACCGGCGCACCCTGGGGGCGTTCCTTTCCCGACAACGCCAGGAACAGGATAAGACGGCCATTGGGCAGCCGGCAGCCGCCGAATACCGTGGCCGACCCGCCGCCGCGATGAAGACCGACCCCTACCGGCTTGATCGCCTCTCCCTGCTCGATGCGGGATAGGAGGTTTTCAACTGTCCCCCGGTCGACTTTCGCCACCAGATCGGGAAAGGAATGGCCCAGCAGCTGGTCGGTCGTCGTCCCTCCCAATCCGAGAGATGGCCCCGCCAGGAAAGTTATTCGCCCGGTCCGCTCGATTTCCACCAGGAGATCGGCCGCGGTGAAAGCCAGCGCCACGAATTCATCATGGGCGCCATCCGCAGGCCCCTCCGAGAACTCAGCCGACCGCTCGGCGCCTTCGCTCGGAATCACTGCACTCCGCCCCCGCTTGCCTGCGCCATACCGCTCTCCAGGGCGAACCCATCGTCGCGGCGAGTAAACCAAATTTCCGCTGCCGACGCCATGGCGGCGATCGGCAATCGTTTTACTCAACTGCGCGGACCTCCTTTGCGGAGCAAGCAGTTGTCGCGCCTAGGCCGACACCGCTATTGTCCAAAGAACCTAATACGATGAGGAAGCATGGATAACCGCAGCGACTTAGCCGACTTCCCAATCGAGAAATACGGCGTCGGCCAACCGGTCCCCCGGACGGAGGACCCGAAACTCCTGCGCGGCGAAGGAACCTACACCGACGACATCAATCTGGCGGGACAGGTTTACGGCGTCGTGGTTCGGAGCCGCCACGCCCATGGCGTCCTTCGGGGGATCGACAGCACGGAGGCGCAGGGCATGCCGGGCGTGCTCGGCGTCTATACGTCGGCGGACCTGGTCGCCGCGGGGCTAGGTCAGATGCCGGCGGGCGGCGGGGCCGTCAACCGCGACGGCTCGCCGATGCTGAAGCCCGCGCAGACCGTGCTCGCTTCGGATCGCGTCCGTTATGTTGGGGAGCCCGTGGCTTTCGTCGTCGGTAGGACGATCGATGAAGCGCGTGAGGCGGCCGAGGCCGTCGTCGTCGATGTGGACTCCTTGCCCGCCGTCACCGACGCAAGGGCCGCGGTTCTTCCGGATGCGCCGCAGCTTTATGATGATGTTCCCGGGAATACGATCCTGGATTTCCATTTCGGCGATGCCGGGCTGGTGGCGGCCGCCTTTGCCAAGGCCGCGCATGTCACACGCCTGCGGCTGATCAACAACCGCGTCGTGATCTGTGCCATGGAGCCGCGCTCGACGATCGTTTCCCATGACGCCGCCAACGACAGCTGGATAATTCATACGGGAAGCCAGGGCGTCTTCGGCCTGCGCAACAATCTGGCCAAGGAAGTCCTGGGGATCGCGGCCGACAAGGTCAGGCTGCAAACCCATAATGTCGGCGGCTCCTTCGGCATGAAGGGGGCTGTGTTCCCGGAATACGCCTGTCTTTTCCATGCGGCCCGCACGCTTGGCCGCCCGGTGAAATGGACCGACGAGCGCTCGGAGAGTTTCCTGTCCGATACGCACGGCCGCGACCACGACATGGACGGCGAACTGGCCCTCGACGCCGAGGGACGGTTCCTGGCTGTCCGATTGACGGGCTTCGGCAATCTGGGGGCCTATCCTCGCCAGGCCTCGCCGGTGCCCTCGACCGCCAATGCCGTCAAGAATGTGGTCGGCGTCTATCGGACCCCCCTCGTCGAGGTTTCCACCCGTTGCGTCGTCACCAACACCACGCCGGTCGCCGCCTATCGCGGCGCCGGCAGGCCCGAGGGCAATTTCTACATGGAACGGCTGGTGGACAAGGCCGCCCGCGAGATGGGGATCGATCAGATCGAACTGCGCCGACGCAATCATATCCCCGCGGAAGCCATGCCTTATAAGGCCGCTTCGGAAATGACATACGACAGCGGCGAATTCACCCGCATCCTCGACAAGGCTTTGATCTCGAGCGATTGGGACGGCTTTGCCGCCCGCAAGGCCGAAAGCCAGAAACGCGGCCTCTTGCGGGGACGGGGGATCGGCAACTACCTGGAGGTGACGGCCCCGCCCGGCAAGGAAATGGGGGGCATCCGCTTCGAGCCGGATGGGACGGTAACGATCATCACCGGCACCCTCGATTACGGCCAGGGTCACGCGGCCCCCTTCGCCCAGGTCTTGACCGCGCGGCTGGGGATCCCCTTCGGCCGCATCCGCCTGCTCCAGGGCGACAGCGCCGAACTCATCATGGGAGGCGGCACCGGCGGGTCCAAATCGATCATGACCAGTGGCGCCGCGATCGTGAAGGCCAGCGATCAGGTGATCGAGCAAGGCAAGCGCATCGCCGGCGCTATGCTGGAAGCCGCTGTGGCGGATATCGAGTTTTCCCAGGGCCGCTTCGTCATCGCGGGCACCGACCGGAGCCTCGGCATCATGGAGATGGCGGACAAGATCCGCGCCGGTTTCCCCCTGCCGGCCGATGTGCCTGCGAGTCTCGACGTCAAGCTGACGATCGACGGGGTTCCCTCGGCCTTTCCCAACGGCTGCCATGTCGCCGAAGTCGAGGTCGATCCGGCAACCGGCGTCACCTCGGTGGTGAAATACAGCATGGTCAATGATTTCGGGACACTGGTTAATCCCATGCTTGTGGAAGGCCAGGCCCATGGTGGCATTGTCCAAGGCATTGGCCAGGCCTTGATGGAGAGGACCGTCTATGATGCGGACGGCCAGTTCCTGACCGGTTCCTTTATGGACTACGCGCTGCCCCGCGCCACCGATGCGCCGATGTTCGCCTTCGAAAGCCATCCCGTTCCCGCGACGACCAATGTGCTGGGCGCAAAAGGCGCCGGCGAGGCGGGCTGCGCGGGGTCGCTGCCCGCGGTGATGAATGCTTTGGTCGATGCGCTTTCCGATTATGGGATCACCCATATCGACATGCCCGCCACGCCCCAGGCGATCTGGCGGGCGATCGAAAAGGCCAGGAAAGCCTGAGTCTGTGGCGCCCTCATCCACAGCGCACCGGGAACGGACCGATCATTCAGTTGTCATAGGAACTTAACAGCTCAGTTACATCGTCTTCACAAAAATCTGGCAACTACTCAAGAAAAACAAAGACTTGCAGGATATGCCTAGAATTTAATCATCAGCGCGACCTCAAGGGCCACCCAATAGGGCCGGTCTTCTTTCCACAGAGTTATCCACAGAAATCGGGGATAACCGCGCGGTCCTGGTTTGGAACGTCTCGTCATCCGCCAAGCGCGCGGCGACCTTCGATCTTCGGTGAATCGCAGATTTTGTAGAGTCGAGACCGACAAAGCCCTAAAATCATAAATAATATTTATATTAGAATATATTAGAGCGTTTTCTTCCGACGATATGGAAGATATGCCAATGCTTCGTCTTTCCTCTGGGCGTCAAAGCATCGCTCTCCTCCTCCTCGAACAATTCGAGATCGAAGCCTGAGAGCAGTCTTTCCACCTCGGTCCTATGGTGATGAGTTGTTCCTGACGACCCAGCCCATTCGTCTCGAAAGCCATAAAGCTGTCCGGAAAAACGACCGCCCGGCTTCAATGACCGACAGAGTCGCCGCCAGAGACGCGGGAATGCCGAAGGGGGACAAAGCGGAAGCGAGAAGCTTGCGTTCACCAGGTCGACGGGAGGCCAGTCGATCTCTTCGAAACGCGCACAGGACAGATCGAGCTTGCCTGTGCCAGGCAGATCGGAACGGCCGCTCAAGCGCTCGATGGCGGCAGGCTCCGCATCGATGGCGAGAACCGTCCAGCCCTGCCGCAGCATCTCCACGGCGTCGCGTCCATCGCCACAACCGAGATCAACCGCTGAACGCCCCCCGCCGCCTTGGGAAAAACCCGCCAAAGCCGCGAGAGTGGTGCGGCGCGGAGGTCGTCCGGCCGTAGCCTCGTAATAGTCGCGCCAGTTTCCCGACAAGGATGCCTATTGGCCTGAAGACGGCGATCGAACGAAGTCCGGTCCCAGGCTGGCGATGGTCGGCGCGCCGATCTGGCCCATCACGGCATCGAGTTCCGCTCGCAGGATATCGATGGCCTTCTTCACCCCCGGCCGGCCGCCGGCGATACCCCCATAGAGCGTTGCCCGGCCCGTGAACACATATTCTGCGCCCAGGCAGAGGGCGATAACGATATCCGAGCCACGCCGCACGCCGCTGTCGAGCATGAGTGTCAGCCGGTCGCCGACTGCGGCCTTGATGATCGGCAGCATTTCGATGGAAGACGGGGCCCGGTCGAGTTGACGCCCGCCGTGGTTGGAGATGACGATCCCGTCCGTGCCGATCTCGATCGCCTTCAGGGCATCAGCTGGACTCATGATGCCCTTGATTACGAATTTGCCCGGCCATTGCTGGCGCAGCCGGTGGATCTCGTCCCAGGATTGGGGCGGGAGAAGATGCTGCGACACATAGGTCGAGACCTCATAGGCGCTGGCTCCCGCCTTCACATAGGCGCGCCAGGTCTCGTGATAGGGCTCGCCACCGCAGCGGAGATATTCCAGGAGCCAGCCGGGATGAGTAGCCGCCTCCAGCATGGTGCCGAGGCCCATCGACCGGGGCGAGGTGAAGCCGTTGCGAATATTTCGCTCGCGCCGTGAGCGCAGCGGCGTATCCACCGTGATCACCAGGGTGCCGACGCCGACATCCTTAGCGCGGCGGATCATATCCTCCGAGTCCTTGAGTTCCTTGGAGGCGTAGAGCTGGTACCACATATGCTGGGGCGCATGCTTGAAGGTCTCTTCGATGGAGCTATTGCTGGCGCCGGAGAGAATGAAGGGGATATTCGCCGCGGCGGCCTCGGCCGCCTGCATGCATTCCATGCCCCGCCGAGCGAGCCCCACCCCACCGGTCGGCGCTATGCCGAACGGCAGGGAATAGGTCCGCCCGAAAAGCGAGGTCTCGTGGGAACGCTCCCGGATATCCACCAGATAGCGCGGGATCAGCCGATACGCGGCAAAGGCGGTCTCATTATGGGCGATCCCGATCTCGTCTTCGCAGCCCCCCTCCACGAAATCGAAGACCGCGCGCGGCAGATACCGCTTCGACATCTTGTGAAGGTCTTCGATATTGACCGCTTTTTCGAGCCTCATTCCCCCGGTTCCCCTGTCCGCAAATGTTCAAGAATCTCCCTCTCCGCTCCGAAGCGCGGAAAGGACGCCAATTATCCGCCCACCTATTCCTTCAACCAGATCTGGTCCCACCAGAGATAATTCGCCGCCTTCCAGACGTCGCGCAGCTTGATCGTCGTGGCGTCGATCTCGGCCTGCTGATGGGCCGTTATGGTCGGCAGATCGCGGGCGATGATCTCCTGCATCTTGAAGTAATGCTTGGCGCGCTCCGCCTGGTTCGGCGCGTCGCGGCCGAGATTGAAGAGTTCGTCCACTTCAGGATTGGAATAGCCCGAGGCATTGTTGAAGTTCGCGCCCTTCAGGATCGATTCGGTCGTATAGATCCGCGAGACGCCGAGCGCCGGATCGCCCGCGGTCGTGTAGTTCTGCAACGTCGCGTCGAAGTCGTAGTCCGAATAGACCTTTTTGAGGACTACCGGCCGCTCGGCCCCTTCCGAGATGACCTTGACCCCGATGGCGCCCCAGTTCTGCTGAATGGTCTGGATCCAAGCGGTATATTCCGGCCGCGCCGTGTCATAGGTCACCCGCAGGGTGAAGCGCACGCCGTCCGCCCCGGGCTTCACGCCGGCGTCATCCAGCATCTTCGCCGCGCGCTTGGGGTCATAGGCATACATCTTGTCGTAGTTGACGGCGGGGTTATAGGCCCACTCAAGCCGTGTATCGATGGCGCTGACCGCGGTCCCGCCCACGTCGTAGAAGACGTTCTTGTGGATATAGGCCCGGTCCAAAGCGGTCAGCAGCGCCTGGCGCACCTCGCGCTTGTCGAGCGGGGCTTTCCGCGTGTTGAAGATGATGAGATCGTCGCCCGGATAACTCACGTCCTCCACCTGGAAGCGGGGGTCGTTCTTGAACATCTGGTAGGAGCTGAGCGGGAAATAATATTCGTTGATGTAGTCGATCTCGCCCGCCTGGAGCGCCAGGATGCGCGAGGACGATTCCGGCATCATCCGGATGATGATCTCGTCGAGATAGGGCTTGCCCTTGTTCCAGTAGTTCGGGTTCCGGGTGAAGGTCATCTTGTTGCCGCGCTGCCAGTCCTTGAGCAGGAACGGTCCGACGCCGACCGGCGTGGTCAGCGAGGCGGGATTCTTCAGAATCTCCGTACCCCGATAGATATGGGCCGGCATGATCGCGGCGTTCTGCTCGCAGGCCATCGAAAAGAGAAAGGGACCGAAGGGGCGCGACAGGTGGATGACCACTGTCTTGGGGTCGGGCGTCTCGATGTCCTTGATCGCCTTGCCCGGCGTGCTGAACTTGGCGCCGTATTTGGAGCTGATCTCCGTCAGGGTGAATTTGACGTCCTCGGAGGTCATCGGCTTCCCGTCCGAGAAGCTCGCGTCTCCCAAATGGAAGGTATAGGTCAGCGCATCCGGCGCGATCTCCCAGGATTTCGCAAGCGAGGGGACGATCTTGAAGCCTTCGCCGAAGCGAATCAGGGCGTCATGCAGGATGCAGCCCGCGAAGATATCGGGCACGCCGACGCTGACATCGGGATTGAGCACCGCGGGATCCGAGGCGAGCACCGCGATGGCCGTCCCGCCCATGCGGGGCGTCTCATCGGCAGCAAAAGCCGCAACCGGCAGCGCCATGGCCAGAACCGCGCCGAGCCACGCCGCACCCTGCCGTCTCACTTCGGACGATTGCATCATTAAGGTTCTCTCTTTCCGTCGGTTATCGCCTTGCCTGCAGGATCGCCAGCGTGCGGGCCATCTCGTTGGTCTGGATCATGAGCGCCTCGTCGGCCCCAAGCCCCGGTTTCGACATCACGAAATCCGGCTGGCAGGCGAGGCCGATATGGGCCGTCACCCGCGCGGATTGGTCGGTCTCGTTCGCGGTGCCGCCGAGGCTGGCGCCCATGCCGTTGGCCTTGCAATAGAGGACCGCTTCGATCGTATTGCCGATGCCGCCCAGATCCGGCGTCTTGATCTGGAGGAAATCGCCCGACTTGGCATCGGTGAAGAGCTTCACATCCTCGACCGTATTGCACCATTCGTCGAGGACCAGCTTTACCGGAATGCCCTTCTGGCGAAGCATCGCGCCGAGCTTACTGTAGCTCTCGACCTGAGCTGCCTGCGTCTTCGCGATGATCGGCGATTCCAGAAGGAAGAAGAAAGGGCTGACCGCCTCGCTTAACGTGCCGATGTAATCCGCGATGCGATCGAGGTTCATCTCGAAAAGCTCGCCGAGTGTGCCATAGATATCGAGATGGATGCGCGGGTGATAGTCCTTGTCGCCGATCTCCTTGATCCGGTTCGCCACCTTCAAGGCATAGGCGTGCAGCTTCTCGCCCCGTAGCCCCACATGGTCCTTCACCACCGTGAAAGAGGCATGGGGCAGCAGTTCCGGGCGTTTCAAAATCACCCGGTCGAGCTGCATCGGATCGTCGGTCTGGCAGGAGGCCAGGATCGGGATCGAGGTCTTGGAGATCGTGCTGCCGTAGTCCCGCGCGATCACCTCGGCCATGGTGAGCCTGCCCGCCAGAGCCGAGGCATGGACGAGCGCCTGGCTCACCCCGTAGCGGATCGCGGTGTGAAGCGGTTTCCCCTTGTGCTGGAAGCCTTCCATTTCCTCCGCATGGGCACGGAAAGCGGAGACATCCCGGCCCTGTAGCGCTTCCGCCACCTCGCCCTGGATGTAATCGATGTGGTCTTCCGCATGAAACGCAGGATCCCGGCCGGCAGCACCCGCCAAGATCACATCGGCGCAATCGCCGAAAGCGATCTGCCCGTCCTCCAGAACGAGCATGATGGAAACGATGGTCGCGGCCTCGGCGATCTTGCGAAAACCCGGTGTTATGGGCTTTCCCTCGAAGAGATAGCCGTTGGGTTTTGCGCCCGCTTTGATCGCCATGAGGTCGCGGTGCATGTAGCCGGATCGCCCGGCCGCACAGATCACCTGCTGAACCTTCATGCCGAGCCCCTTGCCGTCATTTTTCTGAAAGATGACGGCAGGTTGACACAGCGGCGAAGCCTGTGTCCAGCCTCGCCCAGGGCTTCAGGGTGGCGCCTTCGCTTATCCCGGACTCAAACCGACAGCGTCTCTCTCAGAGCAGGGTGATCTCGACCTTGTCGGGATAGAAGGCGAGATATTCCTGGATCCCGGCCATCTCATCGTAAGGCGTCTCATAGCTCCAGACCGCGTTTTCCGCGTCCTCCAGCGAGAAATAGGAGGCCGTCCCCTTGAAGGGGCAATAGCTCGAATGGTCGGTGCGCCGGAACTTTTCCATCCGGGCATGGCGGCGCGGAAGATAATAGGTGGGTCCATGCCCGGTTTCCTGCATGACGAGCGCCGCGTCGCTGTCGACCAGGACCTCGCCGCCGCGACGGACCTGGACGCGCCGAGGCTCCCGTTCCAGAACGACTTTATGGTCGGGTTTCTTCGCATATCCCGGTCCCGGATTTCCTGGCATGGCACCTCTCCTCTTCGAGAGAAATCTGGGCCGCCTCGCCGCGAGAGGCAAGGTTCTTGGCCCTCAATCGACCGAATGCTGCTGCGCCTCGGCCCGTTCCGCAGCGGCCGTCACGGTCTTCAGCGGCTCTTCCTTCATGAAAAGGACGATCAGAAGGCCAATGGCAGAGACAATCAGGCCGCAGAGGAACATGTCGTTGAAGGCTCCCTCTATCGCCCGGGCGACGCCATCCCGGGCGGCATCGGGCATCGAGGACAACGCCTTGCCGCCCAGATGCAATAGGGTGACACCCGGCTCCGCATCGCCCGGCAACGGGGGCACCGGCAATCGCGAAACGAGGCCTTCAAGCCGCGCCAGCAGCACCGCACCGAAAAGCGTCACGCCGAAGGAGCCGCCCATGTTGCGGAAGAAATTGAAGGCCGCGGTCCCCGATCCCATGTCTCGCCAATCGATGGAATTCTGCATGCTGACGATCAGGATCGGCCCGAGGAAACCCACTCCCAAGCCGAAGACCGTCATGATCGCCATCGACAGGACAAGCGGTGTCGCCGCACTCACGAAACACATGGCGCCCATACCCACCATCATGACCGAGAGCCCTACGATCGGCAGGATCTTGTAGCGCCCCGTATAGGCGACGATGCGCCCACCGACGATGACCGCGAGAGGCGTGGCGATCAGAAAGGGGATCATGACCATGCCGGACTGGCTCGCGTCCAACTGATAAGCCATCTGGAGAAAGCTCGGCATGAAGACAACCGAACCGACGATCGCCATCGAGTAGAAGACGCAGGTCGAATTGGCGATCACGAAAGCCCTGTTCCGAAAGAGCCTCGGCGGAAGGATAGGTTCGGCGGCGCGGTGTTCCTGGATGACCGCGAGCGCAAGCAGCACGAGGGCCGCCCCGATGAGTCCCAGGATCAGGGGCGAACTCCAGGGCATATCCGCCCCGCCCAGGGTGGTAACCAGCAGAAGGCAAGTGACCGCGCCGACGATCAGCAATCCGCCCAGATAGTCGATCCGATGGCGGATCCGCTTCACCACCAGAGCCCTGAGGCTGCTTTGCGCCACGAACAGGGCGATCAGGCCCAGGGGTATGTTGATCCAGAACGCCCATCGCCAGGTCAGATAATCGGCGAAGAAGCCGCCGAGGGTTGGTCCGATCATGCTGGCGATCAGCCACATGGCCGCGAAATAGCCCTGGTATTTTCCGCGATTGCGGGGCGAGACCACATCGGCCAGCGTCGCCTGGGCGAGCACCATCAAACCGCCGCCGCCGAGGCCTTGGAGCGCCCGGAAGCCGATGAGCATCTGCATTGAGGTCGCAAGGCCGCAAAGCAGCGAGGCCGTGATGAAAATCAGGATCGCCGATTGCAGCATCAGCCGCCGGCCGTAGAGATCGCTGAGCTTGCCGTAGATCGGCGTTACCGCCGTCGAGGATAGCAAATAGGCGGAAATGACCCAGGAAATTTCCTGCGCACCGCCCAGGTCCGATCCGATCCGGGGCAAGGCCGCGCCCAGGATCGTCTGGTCGAGCGCCGCCAGGAACATGCCGAGCATCAGCCCGGCGAGGATCACCATGATCTCCCGATGGGTGAAGGAGACCGCCGGTTGGGAGGCCGCTTCCGTCATGCGCCGCCCGTCCCGTTTTGCTCTTTCGGCTGGAGGGGTTGTATCCGCCTGCCACTGACCTCGGCGCCCGCATTCGGCGACAGCGGTAAGAAAAAGAAGAGCGATAGCAGGGAGATGGCGGCGATGACCAGAAAGACCGGCGAAACGTCCCCCTGCTCTATCGAAGTTCCGCCACGCAGATAGATGCTGAAGTGAAGCAGCAGCCCGGCGAGCCCGATGCCGATGCTTTGCGTCAGCTGCTGGATCATGCTCGCGACGGTGCTGGCGCGGCTCATGAGCGGTTGAGGCACGTCGGCATACATCAAGGTATTGAGGCTCGTGAATTGGAGGGAGCGGAAGAACCCGCCCAACAGAAGCCCCAGGATGATAAGCCCATGCGGGGTAGTGTCCCTGAAGGCCGCATAGCTTGCGAAAAAGCCTGAGACGATGACCACGTTCCAGATCAGGACCCGCCTGAAACCGAACTTTCTGATGATCGGCCGCACGGTGAATTTCATGGTCAGCGAGCCCGCCGCGCTCGCAAAGGTGATAAGACCCGCCGTGAACGCGTCAAGCCCGAAACCCAATTGCAGCAGCATCGCGAGAAGAAAGGGCAGCGCCCCCATCCCGATGCGGCTGAGAATTCCGCCCACCACGGACGCATAAAAGGTCGGAAACCTAAAGACCTGCAAATCGACGATGGGACGGTCGATATCGCGGACATGCCGGAAATAGAGCGCCATAAGCCCCGCACCGCCGAGGATCATCGCGGCGATCGCCTCGTTGGGAATGACGCCCTTGCCGAGGGTCTCCAGCCCGAAGACAACGCTCGCAAGCCCGATGCCCGCGAGCGCAAAGCCCCAGAAATCAAGGGGCGGCACATCGTCTTCCTTCACTTCCCGCATCAGCAGGCTGACCAGGACGATCCCGAGGATTCCGATCGGCACATTGATGAAGAAGATCCAGCGCCAGGAACTGTAGGTGACGATGAAACCCCCGACCGGCGGGCCCAGGATGGGGCCGATCACGGCTGGAACCGTCAGATAGGTCATCGCCCGGACAAGGTCCGCCTTCGGCACGGTCTTCAGGATGACGAGGCGTCCCACCGGCACCATCATCGCCCCACCGACCCCTTGAAGCATCCGGGCCGCCACCAACATGGGCAGCGATTCGGAAAGTCCGCAAAGCACGGAACTCAGCGTGAAAATCAGGATGGCGCTGTGGAATATGAGCCGCGCCCCGAATTTATCCGCCATCCAGCCGCTGATCGGAATGAAGATTGCGACCGCCAGCAGGTAAGATGTGATCGCGAGGTTGAGGCGGATCGGATCGTCGTTCATCGATTCCGCAATCGATGGGAGAGCGGTCGCGATCACGGTCGAATCGAGTTGCTGCATGAAGCTCGCCGACCCGATGATAAAGGGGACGATCGACGAGGTCGCAGCGGACAATCCGACGGTCTTCATCTAGCTCCGAACGGCATCCTGTCACGGGGCTCTATGCCGCGGCAGCGGACGCGTTTAAATTCATGAAAGGTGCAGTTCCGGTATAGACCCGGCCTGCGAGGGTCGCAAGGGTTCCCACCCTGAGATCTTCACAAAGAAACGCTCGTTTTTTCAGCACATCGCGCAAGCGCATATGGTAAACTGTATCCAGAATCGAAACTGGCCACGCGGCCGCAAGGGAGTTCAAGGATGACGAAGCATGCGCTGTGCGGCACCCTTTTCACGGCCGCCGAGGATCAGGCCCTAACCGATGGCACCCTCGTGGTGTCCGATGACGGCAAGCTTCTCTATGCGGGTCCGACCGCCGGCGCGCCCAAGCGCAACCCGGGCGAAGAGCTCGTCGATTACTCGCATCTCTTCGTCATGCCGGGTCTCGTGGACGTCCATACCCACCTCGCCTACGGCAACGCCAAGAGCGAGGAGGATATCGATCTCTATCAGCCGCTGGAGTTCCGGACCCTGCGCGGGATGTTCTTCGCCCAGCAGGTGATCGCCGCCGGCTATACCGCGATCTGCGCGCCGGGCGATGCCGGGCAGATCAGCCTGTCCGTCCGCAATGCCGTCCGGGCCAATCTCTTCGACGGTCCCCGCGTCAGCGCCGCCGGCCGCTATCTTACCAGCCGCCAGGGCCTCACCGACTGGTATCCCACCTGGATCGGCGTGCCGGAGACCTCGATCGGCAAGCTCGTCCAGAACAAGGACGAGGCGGTGGAGGAAATCCGCTTCCAGGCCAAGAACGGCGTCGACTGCGTGAAGATCGCGATGGATGGCATTCAGCGCCGGCCGAACGGCGAATTCGTGGCCGCCTTCAATCAGGAAGAGACCACTGTCATGGTCGAGGAGATCCGGCGCCAGGGCAAGAAGTCGGTCATCCATGCCCGGGGTCGCGAGGCGACGCTTTATTCCGCTAAGGCGGGCGCGGACCTCATCTTCCACGCTTATTATCTTGACGACGAATGCATCGAGGCAATGCTCAAGACGGGCAGCGCCATCGGCCCCACCCTCACCTTCCCCCGCAACATCATCGACTTCACCCAGCCGAACGATCCTGCCTACCGCAAGGGCCGGATCGACGACGTGAAGCGGGAATACGACATCGCCTGCGAGAACCTGAGCCGCGCGCGGAAGGCCGGCGTCACCATGATGACCGGCACCGATTCAGGTTTCGCCGTCACGCCCTATGGCGAATGGCACGCCCGCGAGATCGAAATTTTCGTGGAAGAATTGGGTTACACCCCGGCCCAGGCCCTGCGCGCCGCGACCGAGACCTCGTCGAAATTCCTCGTCGACGAGGACAAGATCGGGACCCTGGTCAAGGGACGCGCCGCCGACTTCATCGCGGTCGAGGGCTCGCCGCTGGCCGATGTCGGCATCCTCCAGGACAAGAGCCGCATCAAGGCCGTCCATATCGACGGCAAGGCGATCAACATCCCGTCCCGGGCCTACGATCCCTATAAGGTCACCGACCTCGCCATGACCAATTGGGCTGATCTCTATACCCAGAACCGCGTCGCGGACCTGGGCCTCACGCCACAACGGCAGCGCGCCGCCGCTCAATGAGCGGCAACACCATCGGGACGCCGGATTGGTCGAGCATTCCGGCGCCCGAGGACGATGGCGCGGCGCGGCATCTCCAGGGCATGCGCCTGCCCTCACTCAAGCTATGCGCCACGGTGGGCAGCGAGGTCAATCTTGCCGCCCTCCAGGGGCGCACGGTCGTCTATGCCTATCCCCGGACCGGCCAGCCCGGCGTATCGAACCCGGAGGGTTGGGATCTTATTCCCGGTGCGCGCGGCTGCACGCCCCAGTCCTGCTCATTTCGCGATCATTTCGCCGAGTTGAAGCGTTTGGGCGTCGCCCAGCTCTACGGGCTCTCGACGCAGGAGCCAGCCTATCAGAAGGAGGCGGCGGAACGCCTGCACCTCCCTTTCCCCATCCTCTCCGACGAAACCCTCGCGCTCGCCAAGGCCATCCGCCTGCCTCTCTTCACGGTGAGCGGCATGACCCTCTTGAAACGCATCACTTTGATTATCGACGACGGCGTCGTCACGCATGTTTTCTACCCTGTCTTCCCGCCGGACCGGAACGCCGAGGATGTGATGGCCTGGCTCGAGGGGCATCCCTAGGGCTTTTCCATCTCACCCGTTTCCCGCTAAGCTCGGCTCAATTACTGGCAAGGGAGACAGGTGATGAAGGCGATTCAGAGAGCCCCCTATTCGACCACTCCGGATATCGCGATGCCCGCTGGACCGGTCGTCGATACCGCTGCCTGGGTCCCTGGCGATTTCCCGGATCCGAGTGTCTGGCAATACCGTTTCGACGCGGCCGAACTCGCCGAACTCGGCGCGGCGGTTTCCCATGTCCGTAAATCCAACATCCCGCTTATCGAGGTGGACCGGGCCAATTTTCCGCTTCCCACCCTGAGCGGTAGGCTCACCGCCCTACGCCATGAGGTGACGGACGGGCGGGGCTTCATCCTCCTGCGCGGCCTGCCGGTCGACGACTATTCGAGGGACGATCTGGCCGTCCTCTATTGGGGGATCGGGCTTTATTTCGGCTATCCCGTCTCGCAGAACGGCCGCGGGCATCTTTTGGGCCATGTCGTCGGGCTGGACAAAGGCGAAAGCTTGAAGAAGCAAGGTTCCGAGAACCAAGGGGAACGCCGGGCGCTCGACGTCTACAACAGCCGAAGCCAGCTCAATTTCCACGTCGATCTCTGCGATATCGTCGGGCTTTTCTGCCTGCATCCCGCCATGTCGGGCGGGCTCAGCATGATCGCGAGTTCGGTCACTATCCATAACGAAATCATGAAGCGGCGGCCGGATCTCCTGGAAGTCCTCTATCAGCCCTTGTGGACGAGCCGGATGGAGGAACTCCCGGCGGGGACCAAACCTTACTATCCGATGCCCGTCTTCCATTGGGTCGAAGGCCGCCTGACCACCCATTCCCTCCCGGGCTTCGTCCGCAATGCCGAGCGCATCCCGGAAGCTCCGCGCCTCACCGACAAGCAGCGCGAGGCCATGGACTTCATGAACGCTGTCGCGAACGAGCCGGGGATCAATCTGCCGATGCAGCTCGAAAAGGGCGACGTGCAGTTCATCAACAACCACGTCACCCTCCACACCCGCACCGCCTGGGAGGATTTTCCGGAGCCGGAGCGCAAGCGGCATCTGCTGCGGCTCTGGCTGGTAACGCCGGAGGCGCGGCCTCTGTCGGACTGGATCCACGATTTCTACACGGCCGGGCGCCGGGGCGGCGTCTATGTCCCCGGCATGCGCGAGGTCGCCACGCTCGATGTCTGAGGTTCAGGTATGGCCGATGATCGGATGGGGCTCGTAGGGCGCTTCCAGCGCCGCGATCTCTTCGGGAGATAGCCTGAGGTCGAGGGCCGCTACAGCCTCATCGATATGATGGAGGCTGGTGGCGCCCAGGATGGGAGCTACCATTTCCGGCTTCGACTGGAGCCAGGCGAGCGCCACCTGGGTCGGCTTCACGCCCCGGGCCTTGGCAATTTCCAGCGTCCGGTCCACGACCCGCTCGTCCGCCTCGCGGGTATAGAAGGCCTTGGCGAGATGATCGTTGTTCGCCCGCAACGTTCCCACCCGGCGATTGTCCGCCAGAAGCCCGCGCGCCAAAGGCGACCAGGGGATCAGGCCGATCCCCTCGGCGCGGCAGAGGGGATTCATCTCCCGTTCTTCCTCGCGATAGACGAGGTTGTAGTGGTTCTGCATGGTCACGAAGCGGGCGAGCCCCAGCCTGTCCGAGGCATGCAGCATTCGCTGGAACTGCCAGGCATACATGCTGCTGGCGCCGATATAGCGGGCCTTGCCGACGCGGATCAGGTGGTCGAGCGCATCGAGGGTTTCCTCGATCGGCACGGTGGGATCGAAGCGGTGGATCTGCAGGAGATCGACGTAATCCATGCCGAGCCGTTTCAGGCTGGCGTCCACCGAATGGAATATGTTCTTCCGCGACAGCCCCTTCTGGTTCGGATCGTCGCCGAGCCCGAAGAAGACCTTCGTCGCCACAATCACGCGGTCCCTGCCCGGCCCGAAATCGCGGAGCGCGCGGCCCAGGACCTCTTCGCTCACCCCATCCGAATAGGCATTGGCCGTGTCGAAGTAATTGATCCCGAGATCGAGGGCGCGGCGGATCAGGGCCCGCGCGTCTTCCTCGTCCTTGACCCAGTTGCGCCACTTCGTCGTCCCGATGGTCATGCAACCGAAGCAGATGCGTGAAACCTTGACCCCGGCCTTGCCCAGATTGACGTAGTCCACAAGCCCCTCCTCCCGACAGACCTGATCACTTTCCGATCAGGATAGCCGATCGTCGACAATCCGTCGCTCGACACCGGAGGCAGCGACTCATATCCTCATTTTCAGGAAGTGGGTGGACCTTAATCGCTGCCGTTAGAGAGCAAGCGCCGGCCCCCGCCCTCGGAGGGTTCTCGACATGACGAAGGTGGCCATTGGCCTAAGCGTTCTCGCCTCACTTGCATTTGCCGCATCAATGAGCAGCGCGCATGCTCAGACGCTGACCCCGCAGCGGGGCGGCACTCTGGTGATGGTCCTGAGCCAGGACCCGCCGACGATCAATCCCAATGTCACCAATGGGGTGCCGGACAAGCTCATGAGCTGCATGATCTACCAGGGAATGGTCGACATCGGCGGCGGCTACAAGGCGAAACCCCGGCTTGCTAAGACCTGGAGCATTTCGCCCGACGGTCTCACCTATAGCTTCGACCTCATCGAGGCGAATTGGCAGGACGGCAAGCCCTTCACCTCCGAAGACGTGAAATACACCCTGCAGGAAGTCAGCGCCAAATACTCCTCCGTCTTTGCCGCCGGCGGCCGCGCCATGGAGAGCATCGAAACACCCGCCAAGGACAAGGTCATCATCAAGCTGAAGCAGCCATTCGGCCCCTTCATGCTTTCCATGGCCTGCGAACAGGGCGGTGCCATCCTGCCCTCCCATCTCTATCGCGGCACGGACCCAGTACGTAACGCCACCACACTTACCGACCCTGTAGGTACCGGGCCGTTCAAGCTCGCCGAATGGAAACGGGGCAATTATCTGAAGCTGGTTCGCAATCCGACCTATTACGAGAAAGATCGGCCTTATCTCGACGAGATCATCGCCAAGGTGATCACGCAGCCTGCCGCCCGCATGCAGGCGCTTCAGGCCGGTGAAGTCGATCTCGTCTCGACCTTCCCCGCCTCCAGTATCGATCTGGTCAAATCCGATCCGAAGTTGAAGATCGAGCCGGGCGAGTATCCGCCCGCATCGAACTTCCTCATGTATAACATCAAGAACAAGCCCTACGACGACAAGCGCGTCCGGCATGCGCTTCTGATGGCGACGGATCGCGACTTCCTTATCAAGAACGTTTTTTTCAATCACGGCGAACAGGGGCTCCGGCCCTTCAACAGCTGGGTGACCTGGCCCCTCAACACCGATGTCGACTATCGCAAGACCTATCCCTTCGACGTCGCCAAGGCGAACGCCTTGCTTGACGCGGCCGGCTTGAAGCGGGGCTCGGATGGCAAGCGCTTCACCGTGAAGATGGTCGTTTTCCAGACGGAATATATCGAATTGACCCAGGCCGCCGTCGCGCTCAAGAGCATGTGGTCGAACGTCGGCGTGGACGTGAATATCGAGGCCTTGGAAAGCGCCGCGCTGACCAAACGGGTCTTCGTCGACCGCGATTTCGACATTACCATGGTGGGTTATACGACCTTCTCCGATCCCGCCCTGGGCATCTCGCGGGCCTATGTGACCTCCAGCATCGGCCAGCTCTATGGCAATCCCACCAACTACTCGAACCCGAAGGTGGACGAGCTTTTCGACCTGGGCGAGAAGGCGACCACCCAGGATGAACGCGCCAGGTTCTATCGGGAGGCCCAAACCATCCTCGCCGACGACCTTCCGGCCTTCATCATCCGCGACTACTCGCAGATCGATGCCGCCTCCAAGAAGCTCCAGAACATGTGGGGCGACGCGCGGGGCGACGGACGATATGGCGAAGCCTGGTTCATGAAATGAGAAACATTAAGCCTCGTTGCATACAATGTCGGGCCGCAGGATAATTCGCTCTCCGAACGCCCTTAACTCGAGAGCGCCTGTCATGAATATCATCCCGGCCATCCGAAAGCTCGATTTCACCGAAATCCCGGTGGTCGATGTCGCTTCTTTCGTCACGGGTGACGAAAGACACAGGGCGGAGGCGGTCGAGGCGCTGGCGGACGCCTGCGAGAACATTGGCTTCGTCTATGTGAAGAACCACGGCGTGCCGCGTGCCGTGCTCGATGCGCTGGTGCGCGAGACCAAACTCTTCTTCGACCTGCCCCATGAAGAGAAGATGTCCGTGGCCGTGGAAAAATCCCCGCAATTCCGGGGCTTCCTGCCGCTCGAATACGGCGGGACCCGCGCGGGCGGCAAGGACAAGAAAGGCCCCAATCTCCAGGAAGCCTTCATCATCATGCCCGACCGGCCGGTGGGTGAGAAAAATCCGCTCGACGGTCCCAACCAGTGGCCCGACGCGCTGCCGAGTCTCAAGCCCGCGATGCTCGCCTATGACAAGGCGATCACGGCTTTCGGCCATCAGATGCTGAAGGCTTTTTCGCTGACCTTGGGACAGAAGCCCGATTTCTTCGACGCCTATTACACCCGGCCGACCCTGATGCTGAAGCTCAACCACTATCCGCCGCAGCCGCCCCTCACCAGCGCGCAGAAGATCGGCGTCAAGGGTCATACCGACGGCGGCGGCTTTACCATCCTCTGGCAGGACGACCAGGGCGGCCTGGAAATCCTCAACAAGAACGGCGACTGGGTGGGCGTTCCGCCGATCGACGGCACTTTCGTCATCAATATCGGCGACATGATGCAACGCTGGAGCGGCAACCGATTCATATCGACCCAGCATCGCGTCGTGAACGTCAGCGGCAACGAGCGTTACTCCATACCGCTCTTCATGAATCCGGACTTTTCGGCCGTCATCAAGGCGGTCAGCGGCGACGATGCGGAAGAGCCCTATGAGAGCGGCAAATTCCTCTTCGAGAAATATCACCGCATCTATCCGCAATAAGGCGTCG
The DNA here is from genome assembly GCA_947473305.1 of Rhodospirillales bacterium. Lineage (GTDB taxonomy): Bacteria > Pseudomonadota > Alphaproteobacteria > ATCC43930 > CGMCC-115725 > CANJCB01. Next base: position 52,629 of record CANJCB010000010.1, on the reverse strand, counting down.
CGAAAGGCCCGGTCCTGCCTTTATAGTCCGGACGGAAGGCACCGCTTCGACCGGAAGCCCCACGAGAAACAGCGTTTGAGGAGGATCCATGAAGCTTGGCATAGCGATCCCCTTCGACGCGAATGACGTGGACGACAGCACCGTCCTGACGCGGGGCGTCGAACTGGCCCAAAATGCCGAGGAACTGGGTTTCAGTGGCGTTTGGGCCGGGGATTCCCTGGGACGCGGCCGTCCGACGCTCGACCCTCTTCAATTCCTTGGCACGCTTGCCGCCGTCACCAGCCGGATCGAAGTCGGCACCGGGGTCGTGCAGGTGCCCCTGAGAGAGCCCGTCGATCTCGCCCATCGCGCGCAATCGCTCAGCGTCCTTTCCTGCGGCCGGTTCCGTTTCGGCATCGGCACCGGTTCGACCCGCACCGATTTCGAGGTCATGGACGCCGACTACGATCAACGGTTCGAGACCTTTCCGAAGCTCGTCGATCAGATGAAGCGCGCCTGGCGGGGCGAGGCGGTCTATGCGAAGCCGCCCACCCCTTGGCCCGGTCGCGAAAGCGGTCCGCCCCTGATCCTCGGCTCCTGGCATAGCGAGCGCTGGATCGATTACGCGGCCAAGGAATGCCAGGGCTGGATAGCCTCGGGTCTCCACGGGACCATGGAAGGCCTGGAGCATGGCATCGAGCTCTATCGCAAGGCCGGCGGCAAGCGCGCCATCGTCACCAATGTGGTGATCGACCTGCGCGACGAGCCGGATTTGACCCTGGGCGCCCATGCCAATATCAAGCTTGTCTGCCCACCGGCCGAGGCGCGGAAGCGTCTCCTCCGCTTCCAGGAAATGGGCTTCGACGACATCATGGTGATGCCTTATCACCGCAGCAAAGACCACCTCAAAGCCATCCGCGATCTCCTCTGAAAGCCCCAGCCCCGATGAACGAAATCGAACGTCCTCACCTTCCCTCCAGCAACGGCAAGATCGAATGGGCGAGCGACATCGCCGCCGCCGTGCTGCGCGCCCTCAATATCGAATACGTGGCACTCAATCCGGGGGCGAGCTATCGCGGGCTCCATGACAGCCTCGTGAATTATCTCGGCAATGTGACGCCGAAGATGCTGCTCTGCCTCAACGAGGACCATGTGATATCGATCGCTCACGGCTATGCCAAGGCGACCGACAAGCCCATGGCGGCTGTGTTGCACAGCAATGTCGGCCTGCTGCATGGGCTGATGGGCATCTATAACGCCTGGTGCGACCGCGTTCCGATGATGGTGCTTGGCGCTACCGGCCCGGTGCAGTTGGAGATCCGGCGTCCCTGGATCGACTGGATCCATACCGCCAAGGATCAGGGCGCCTTGCTGCGCAACTATACGAAATGGGACGACGAACCGCGCTCGCCCCAGGGCATCGTGGACGGCATGCTGCGCGCTGCCAAGGTTACCGTGGAAGCGCCGAGCGCGCCGGTCTATGTCTGCCTCGACGCGGGTCTTCAGGAGACGAAGCTCGAGAAGGACATCGAGATCCCCGATCTCGCCCGTTTCCGGCCGGCGCCCCCGCCCTCGGCTTCCGAAGAGGTGGTGGAGCAGGTCGTTGATCTGATCGCCTCCGCGAAGAACCCGGTGTTTTTGTTCGGGCGGGGCTCGCGGGATCAGGGTGACTGGGATCGCCGTATTCGTTTTGCCGAACTCTGCGGCGCCTCGGTGCTGACCTCGATCCGAGAAAGGTCGATCTTCCCGACCGATCACCCGCTGATGGCCTCCCCGCCCCTGGGATTCCTGACGCCCAAGGCGAAGGATCTCGTCAAAAGCGCGGATCTCATCCTCAGCCTCGATTGGGTCGATCTCAACGGCACCTTCCAGCAGGTCCAGCGCAAGACCGAGGACCTCTCCGCCAAGATCGTCCATGTCTCGCTGGACAGCCGGCTGCACAACGGCTGGAGCATGGATCACTTTGGCCTGACGCCGGTCGATGTGCCGGTGACCGCCGGGGCCGACGCCTTTGTGGCACAGCTGATCCCTGCCCTCGAAAAGAAGCTCGGGAGCCGCAAGCTCTGGGACGGCAAAAGCCGTTATGAGCGGAAGGCAGCCGAATATAGCGCCGACGCCGCGACCAAGATCGCCCCGCGCGATGTGGAGGTCGCTCTCCAGAAACTGCGCGGAAGCCGCAAGCTCTCGCTCGCCCATGCGACCATCGGCTGGGCGGCGGACGTTTATCAGTTCCACGATCCCTTGGATTACCTGGGTCATGACGGCGGCGCGGGTCTCGGCGCGGGACCGGGCATCGTCGTGGGCGCCGCGCTGGCGCTGAAGGACAAGGGCCGCCTTGTCGTCTCCGTGCTGGGCGACGGCGACTTCATGCAGGGTGTCACCGCGCTCTGGACGGCAGCCCATTACAAGATCCCGGCTCTCTTCATAATTTCCAACAACCGGTCGAACTTCAACGACGAGATCCACCAGGAGACCGTTGCCAAGGTCCGCAACCGTCCGGTCGAGAACCGCTGGATCGGCCAGCGCATGGACGATCCGGCCATCGATCATGCCGGCATGGCTCGTGCGCAGGGTATCGAGGCCGAAGGACCGATCGAGAATGTGCCCGACCTGGAACGCGCCATCGAGCGGGGCCTCAAAGCCGTCGAGGCGGGGCGTCCCTATCTCATCGATGCCCATGTCACGCCGGGCTACGCAAGCCCGCCCTTGAAACGCGGAGAGTAATTCTATGCAGGCTTTCGTCTATGGCGAGCGGAAGGTGCTGCCTGCCGGTTTCGAGGCGTTCTCGGATCGGGCGAAGACGGCGATCATCTCGATCGACATGCACCAGGGGCATCTGGCCGACACGCCGGACTGCCCCTGCCCGGCTCCTCGCGCCCGGGAGATCGTCGATCCCATCGACCGCTTCCATGACGAGGCCCGCAAGCTGGGCGTGCCGATCATCCATTGCCGCACGATCCTCCGGAAAGACGGTGTGGACGACGTGAAGGGCCAACCGGCCACCTGGCGCCTGACTTTCCCGCTCCACGTTGGCCCGATTCCCAATGCGGCCGAGGCCGCCATCGAAGGCAGCCGCTGGACCGAGTTCGTGACCCGGGTCGAGCCCGGCGACATGATCGTCCAGACCAAGAAGCGGCTGTCGGTCTTTTATCCGACCGACCTGGATTTCCTGCTGCGGAACCTCGGCAGCCGTACCCTCGTGCTGAACGGCGGCTTCACCGATTGCTGCGTGCTGAACGCGGCCTTCGAGGGCAGCAATCTCGGTTACCGCGTCACTGTGCTGCGCGATCTCGTCCGGGGAACTAATCCGGAGATGGAGGAGGCTGCGCTCAAGATGATGTCGCTCCACATGGCCGTGGTTGCCGATTCATCCGACCTGCTCGGCGAATGGCGCCGGCAGCAACCCGCCAGAAACGCGGCGGAATAGCTCGCTATTTCGGGTTCCCGGCCAAGGCCGGGACCGATTTCAGATAGATTGCCATCGCCCGCCGGTCGCCGTCGCTGAGATGCGAGGTTCCCTCGTCCACGACCTCGGACATGGGTGCGCCGGCGATATCGCCCTCGGGCGTCAAGCCGGTCTTGAGGAAATCCGCGATCTCCTCGACGCTCCACTTGCCGATCCCGTCATGGGCATCCTGGGTGATATTGGGCGCGATCGGCGTTTTCTGGCCGACGAGCCTGGCGCCTGAGAAGGCCTTGTCCTGGTCCCGCGCTCCCATCATGTTGCGCGGCGTATGGCATTCCCCGCAATGGGCGACCGCCTCCACGAGATAGGCGCCACGGTTCCAATCGGCGCTCTTGTTCGGGATGGGCAGCATCGGCCCCTCGATGAAATAGAGCGACCGCCAAATCCCCAGGTTTGCCCGCACATCGAAGGGAAACATGACGTCATGGGGCTTGTTGACCGCAGCCTCGGGCGCCTGGGTGAAGAGATAGGCCTTCATGTCGAGGACGTCCTGGTCGGCCATCCCGGAGAAGGAGGTAAAGGGAAAAGCCGGGAAATAACGGGAGCCATCGGGAGCTATTCCCTTGCGCATCGCCGTCAGGAAGTCGGCGTCGCTCCAGGCCCCGATCCCATGAACCGGATCCGGTGTGATATTGCGGCTGAAATAGCTGCCGAAGGGCGTCGGCACGGAACCGCCACCCGCGAACTTCGCGCCGCCATGCTCCTTGTCGGTATGGCAGCCCGCGCAATTGGCGGCCCGAACGAGATATTCGCCACGCCGCGCATCCGCCGGTCGCGAGGGATGCGGTGTCGCGCGACCGGTGTCGAGGCAGCCCGCCAATCCGAGAAAGAGGGCCAATAAAATCAATTCTCTACCGAATGTCATTCGCATCCCCCGGGCCCATCCGTTACTAGGATAGACTGGTAACCAGAGCTTTCAAATGCCCCTGCACCACACCTTTCCCTATCTCTTCCTGGCCCTCGCCCATGGGGCGGTCTATCTGGGGGCGCCATTTCCTTATTTTGTGCCGCTCGTCCTGCTCGTTTCCTTCGTGGGGCTGGACGGCTTGTTCGGAAGCTCGGTTCCGACAACGGGCAGCCCGTTCATGCACCGGCTTCTCCTCTGGCTTTATATTCCGCTCCAATTTGCCGCGATGGCTTTCGGCGCGATCCATGCCGGCGAAGGTCTCATCCCCTCGGCTCTTTCGACCGGCACCGTGGCCGGGGTTTTCGGCATGCTGACCGCCCATGAGCTGATCCACAGCCGCAAGGGCTGGGAGCGTTCTCTAGGCCTCGCCATGCTGATCGCCTTGGGCTACGGCCATTTCCGCATCTCCCATCTTCAGGGCCATCACCGCCTCGCCGCGACGCGCGATGACGCCGCGACCGCGCGGCGCGGGGAAAGCGCCTATCGTTTCCTGGCTAGATCGATTGCCGGGCAATGGCGTTTCGCCTGGCAGCGCGCGCCGGGACGGGTTTTCGGCTACAGCCTTGCGAGCGGGGGGATCTATATCGGAGCTTTCCTGTTATTGGGCGGGTCGGCCTTCGCCTATCTCCTGCTGACGAGCCTCGTCGCCATCTTGATCCTGGAGCTTTTCAACTATGTCGCCCATTACGGGCTGGAGCGGGAAGTCGTCGAGGGCAGACCGCTGCCTCTGACCGCGGCCCATTCCTGGAACACGGTCCGCCGCTTCAATAATTGGGCGCTCTTCAACGGCGGGCGCCACAGCCATCACCATGGCGCGGCCGCCCTGCCCTATCAGGATCTCCGCGCCGTCCCGGATGCGCCGGAGCTGCCTTTCGGCTTTGGCGGCTCCATCGCAGCGGCACTCGTCCCGCCGCTCTGGCGACGCATCATGGATCCCCGGATCGACCGCTACCGGCAATCGGCGGCGACCTAAAGGAGAACCGGCCCGATCACGATAACCGAGCCGGAATTTTCGCCTATTGGTCGAACTGCGCGCGCCGCCACTTCAAGGCGGCGGGAAGCCCGTCGGTCTTGACCCGTTCCCGGAACTCGACGCCCACCTCGGTCTGCGCGGCATAGAGCGGCGAAACCACGTCGATACCGGCCTGCATGGCGTTGCGGAAACCCGAAGCATCGGCGCCCCGATTGATCGCGAGCTTGGTCATCACAAGCGCCTCGGGCGCGATGAGCGACAGGCGCTTGGCGTATTTGATCGTGGCTTCGCGAAGCTCCGCGACGGGCACGATCTTGTTGATCATGCCGAGCGCCAGGGCTTCCTCGGCGCCGATCATGTCGCCGAGATAGAGGAGTTCGCGCGCTTTCTTGTAGCCTATGAGCCAAGGCATGATGAAACCCGGCCCCGTGCCGGAAAACCGGCCCTCGGGCTCGCCGAAAAGGGCGTTGTCCCCCGCGATGGTCATGTCGCAGAACATGGTCAGCTCGCAGCCGCCGCCCAGAGCATGGCCTTGGACCGAGCAGATCACCGGCTTGCGCATATACCAGGGCGTCATCTCCATGCCGAGTTCATGGGTCAGCCGCTCGTGCCACTTCAAGGGATTCTGGCGATGCTGCGCCCATGAGGTGTCGGTGCCACTCAGGTCATAGCCGGCGCAGAAGCTCCGCCCGTTGGAGCGCAGCACAACGACGCTGGTGGCGGGATCCTCGTCGGCGCGGGCAAAAGCCGCTTCGAGCGCCTCCTTCAGGTCCTCGCTCAAGGCGTTGAGCTTGTCCGGACGGTTCATGGTGATGATGCTGAGCTTGTCGTCCACTTCATACAAACATACGTCTTCGGCCATTTTTCTCCCCTTGCCGGTTCGCCCGGTCACAGTTTGTCTAGACTATATCCCGCTTCGCCGTCCAGGCTACGATCTGAAAGGTGAAGCGGAGCATTGCCATGACCATCGCATCCCTGGAAACCGATCACTATCGCATTCCTCTGCCCCAGGTGCTCTCCGACAGCACTCATGGCGACATCAGCCATTTCGAGCTCATTACAGTGCGGCTGCGGACGAAGGATGGGGCCGAGGGCGTTGGCTACACCTATACCGTTGGGGCCGGCGGCGGCGCGGTCCATTCCTTGATCGACCGGGATCTGAAGCAACATCTGATCAGCCAGGACGCCGACCTCATCGAGGCTCTCTGGCGGAAGATGTGGTGGGCGCTCCATTTCGGTGGACGCGGCGGGCAGTCCAGCCTCGCGGTTTCGGCTGTGGATATCGCGCTCTGGGATCTCAAGGCGAAACGTCTCGGCATGCCGCTCTGGCGCCTGCTGGGAGGTTACGACGCGCGGGTGCCGATCTATGCGGGCGGAGTCGATCTTCAGGTGCCGACGGACAAACTCCTGCGTCAGACCGACGACAATCTCGCCAAGGGTTTTCGCGCCATCAAGATGAAAGTCGGTCGCGACCGTCTGCGCGAGGATGCGGAACGGGTCCGGGCAATGCGTGAGCATCTGGGCCAGGACTTCCCGCTCATGGCCGACGCCAACATGCGCTGGAGTGTCGATGAAGCGATCCGCGCCGCCCGTGCTTTCCGGGACTACGATCTTCTCTGGCTGGAAGAACCCACGATTCCTGATGACGTCGCGGGCCATGTCCGGATCCTGCGCGACGGAGGCGTTCCGATAGCGACCGGCGAGAACCTGCACACCCTCAACGAATTCAAGGAGATGATCGCGGCGGGAGGCGTCACCTTCCCGGAGCCCGATGTCACCAACTGCGGCGGCGTCACCGTTTTCATGAAGGTCGCGCATCTGGCGGAAGCCTTCAACCTGCCGGTCACTTCCCATGGCGCCCATGACGTGACGGTTCATCTGCTGGCCGCCGCACCCAACCGATCTTATCTTGAATCCCACGGTTTCGGCCTCGACCGCTTCATCGCGGAGCCGATCCGTATCGAGGAAGGCATGGCCTTGGCCCCCGAGCGACCGGGGCATGGCATCCAATTCGACTGGAAGGGCCTCGAAGGCGTCAAGGCTCCCTGACTCTCAGGGCTTCCGATGCTTCTGCAGCTTCATGTTCACCAGGAACGGCAGCAGCGGATGGCAGCCCATGGCGACCATGGCCGGCGCGTCGAAACGGATCAGCGCATCGCGCTGGGCGACGGGTAAGGTGAAGCCCTGCGCGTAAGCGCCCGGATCGGCGAGAAAGAGCGAGAACTTATCCGCCTCATGGGCGAGCCCGTGGATCGCGGCGGTCAGTTCGGCAAGCTCGGGCCTGATCGACGGATAATGCGGCTCCGGCTCTTCGCGTGGCCCGCCGAACCAGCCGATGGATGCATAATTGTGATGCCAGCTCGGATCCAGCGAAAGCAGGTCGGGCTTGCGCTCGCCGAGCGCCCCGGCGGCGCAGGCCCAGCAGCGCAGCTCGATATTGCCCATGTCGTCGAGCTCGGCTTCGTCATAGCCGATCAGTGACTTCAAGTTGCCGGTCTTGATCCGCTCCAGGACCTTTTGGTCCCATTCAAGGGCCGGTTGGCTGTAACGGTCGGTTCCGGGAAAATGGGACATCCCCCCGCTCGCCAGGATCACCGTCCTGAGCCCCATCAGCGTGACGCTGCGCGCTATAGCTTCCCCGAAGGCGTAGCAACGCTCCATGCTGGGCTGCGGCGGGAGGTAGGCGTTGACGAAGATCGGCAGCACAGGCCCGGTGCGACCCAGATGGGTCAGCGGAATGCCCATGGCATAATCCGCCTTGGCCGTGCTGGAGAAAGCCGGGTCGAAGCCCTGCTTATAAAGATGCTTCACCAGGCCGAAGCCGATCTCGCTCGGGACCTCCCAGCGGAATTTACGGCCCGCGAAATCGCCGCTGGCCTCGGCTCCCACGTGGATCGTGAAGGGTGGCGCCGCCTGATGGAAGAACTGCTCGGCGTGATCGTTGGAGAAGATGATCCAGAGATCGGGCTTCAGCGCTGCCAATTCCTTCCCGATGGTCGCGCCATGCACCCGCACCTTCTCGACCGTGGCCATATCCTCGGTATCGGGAAGCGTGAAGAATTGGGGGGCGTGGGGCAGCATGGCGCCGCCCACCACTGTCGAGGACATCGCGGACTCTCCTTATGCGCCTCCCGGGTGAGGCGGCTCTCATGGGACAGGATCGACCGTCCCCGGAGAAAAGGTCAAGCCGCGGCTTGTCGCGGAGAGATCAATCGCAGCAGGAAGGGCCTTTGCCCGCGTCTTCGTATTCATCGTGGCGGCGCACGAAATCCATGGTGCTCTTCTCGTTCCGACCCTTCGGCGCACGGTCGAGAAGCATCAGGGTGCCGATGGCCTGTTCCAGCCCTCGGGCATAGGTCGAATAGGTATGGAAGATGGCGCCCGCCTCGTCCTTGACGAAGACGCTCAGGCCCGGCAGTTCGTCATTGGCCTCCTTGGAGGGTATCTTTTCGAAGTTGTAGAAGACCTCACCCTTCGCCAAATCCTCTTTCGTAAAAGAGACATGGAAGTCGAAGTTGAAGTCGCTGTTGAAGGATGACACCCAGGGGAAGCGCCAGCCCATGCGAGTCTTATAGGCTTCGATCTCCGGCAAAGACGCATGGGAGATCGCCGTCAGGGTGACGTCGTGATGTTCCAGATGCGGCAAGGTTCCGTCGAAGTGATCGGCGAGGAACGAGCATCCCGGGCATCCCGCCTTCCATCCCGGCCCGAGCATGAAGTGATAGGCCAGGAGCTGGCTGCGCCCGTTGAAGAGATCCCCCAGCGTCTTTCGACCCCAGGCCGTGTCGAACTCGTAGCGTTTCTCGACCCGGACCCAGGGGAGCGCCAGGCGAGCGGCGTTGACCTCATCCCTCAGATGCGTCTCCGCCTTCTCCTTGGCGAGCAGAGCCCGCCGGGCGACAAGCCATTCCTCCTGGGACACGACGGCATGTTGGGGCATGGAGTCCTCCTCGATCTTTCGATGGGCGTTCTGACTAGGTAGGTTGCTATCCTCAGGGGTCGAGAGTCATCCCGATTTAGCAATAAAGACCTCACAGCATAGCGACAGGAAATCCATGCCTTCCTCCCCGACCATTGCCGTCTTCGATCTCGGCGGCGTGCTCATCGACTGGAACCCCCGGCATCTCTACCGGAAACTCTTTCCGGAGGACGAAGCCGGGATGGAGCATTTCCTGGCGCATATCTGCACGCAGCCCTGGAACGAACGCCAGGATGGCGGCAGGCCCTATCACGAGGCGGAAGCGGAACTCATCGCCTTACATCCCGAGAAGGCCGATCTGATCCGCGCCTATCACGCGCGCTGGGATGAAATGCTCGGCGGCGCGATCCAGGGCACCGTCGATATTCTGGCCGACCTCAGAGGGCGCGGAACCCCGCTCTTCGCGCTCACGAACTGGTCCGCCGAAACCTTCCATCACGCCGAGCGGCGTTTCGAGTTCCTGACCTGGTTCAAGGATATCCTGGTCTCGGGCCGCGAGGGATTGATCAAGCCCGATCCCCGCATCTTTCGTCTCATGACGGATCGCTTCGGGATCGCGCCTGGCACCGCGGCCTATATCGACGATGTGCCCCGCAATGTGGCAGCCGGCGAAGCGGCAGGGCTCAAGGGGCTCCTCTTCACCGATCCGCCCAGGCTTCGACGGGATCTTGAAACGCTCGGACTGCTCTAGGATTCAGGCAGGTTGAGCGCGGCATCGACGAGCCCCGTGGCACGGGCGAAGTCGTAGTTGCGGTACATGTTCGTTTTGATGAGGAACGACGCGCCGCCGTAGAATTTCTCATATTGCTCGTGCCGGCCGGCGAATTCGCTGCCGATCAAATCCCAGGCCATCTTGAGCACCGCGACGCGGTCGCGCGACTTGAAGCCCGGCGAGGCGATGTAGCGCTCGAAATCGGCGGCGGAGCCCGCATCCTCGAAATCCTTCACCGAGGACGGCAGCATGATCATCGAGCCACCCGCCAGTTCCCGGGCCGCATTGAGGAGGCGCGGATTGATCTCCGACTGGAGCGCCATGACCGCATAGAGCGCCTTCTTGGCCGGCCAGATGACATCCTCGTCCGCCGTCGCCATGGCTTCCTGGGCTAGGACCATTCCCTCGACGATGGTCGACAGCGCCGCCATCTCGCCGAGCGCGATCTGGACGGGCGGCATGGGGTCAGACCCGGTGATCTCGCAAAGCCGCTTCGTCAGCCCCATCAGGAAGCGGAGCTTTGTCGCCCAGCGGATCTGCGCCTGATGATTGCCGAGCGAATGGGACGGGGTCCGCCACCACTGGTCCCGGCAGAGCGCCAAGTTGCGATAGAAGAAGACCTGCTCCCAGGGCACGAAGACATTGTCGAGCACGATCAGCGCATCGGTCTCATCGAAGCGCGTCGCCAGGGGATAATCGAAGGCGGAGGTCGCCCCGGCGGCATAGGAACGCCGGGTATAGATCTTGAGCCCCGGCGCATTGGCCGGAATGACCACGCCGAAGGCATAGGCCTCGTCGCCGGGCTGCAAGGGATGGATGCAGCTCACGTAGATGTAGTCCGACAGCACCGCGCCGGTGGCGAGCTGCTGCGCGCCCTTCAGGACGATGCCGTCATCCCGCTCCTTAACGACGCCGGCGTGCAGCGTCGGGTCGGATTGCTTATGGGCGGGCTTGCTACGGTCGATCTGGGGCGGGACGATGGCATAGGACACATAGAGATGCTCGTCCCGCGCCTTCTCGTAGAAGCGTTCCGTCGCGTCGGCGAAGGAAGGGCCGGCGAGTTCGGCGAAGACGCTCTTCTTGGCGGTGAAGCCCGCGAAAAAGCTCGCCACATGGTCGGGCGTGCGCCCCATGAGCCCGAAGGTCTCCTCGGCCCAGCGCTCGATCATTCCGCGCCGGGATGCCAGATCCTCCCTCGTCTTCGGAATGTGATAGCAGCGCAGCACCGGCCCGCCGGAGGTCGGCGAGGTAAAAGTCATCAGGTCCCGGTTCGCCGGATCCGCCGCCACGTCCCAAAGATGCGCGATTGATTTCACGGCGCCCCGAAAAGCGGGGTGGGTCGTCACGTCGCGAACGATCTCGCCGTCGATATGGATCTCGCGGCCGTCATTCTTGATCGACGCCATATAGTCGGCGCCGTTCCGCATGGGCTTCGTCATCAGGTCTACCGTTTGAGGAAATCGAGGAGCGTCTTGGCGAAAAGCTCCGGCGCGGTGGCGATGGCCTGGTTCTGCTGGCCCTCCAAGGTCACGGTCCTGGTATTGGGAAGGGCCTTTCCCACGCGCCCGATCGCCGCCTGGATATGCGGCGGGCTGGCGCCGCCGACGATCAGCAGGGTCTCGACCGGGATATTCTTGAAGCGTTCTGGCTGCAGGAGATAAGCCCGGACCATGCGGGTTTCCCGAGCGACGGTATGGACCGAGGCCACGCGGTCGGGCCAATCGGGCATGGTGCGCAGGAGCGCGATCTCTTCCTTCGGCGAGCGCACGACGTTCAGATAGAAGGTTTCGAGCGCGCCTTCGGGATCACCCTGATCGACAAGCGCCTGCACGGCCTCGGCGTCGGGATCGGGTTTGGTGTCGACCGGATCGGCGGCCGGGATCGGCGGCCCGTAAAGGACGAGTTGGCTCATCCGGTCGGTGAGCAGGGTCGCTTCCAGCGCACAGATCGCGCCATAGGAATGGCCCACGACGGCGACCTTGCCGCCGATGGCCTCGATCACGGCCACCACATCCGCGTATTCCAGCCGCTCGTCATAGGCCTGCGCATCGCCGCTGCCACCCCGGCCACGCCGGTCCATGGCATAGACGGTGAAATGCTTTCCCAGCGCGGGGCGTATCGGGTCCCAGCGGTTGTGATCCGCCGTGGTGCCATGGATCAGCAGCAGCGGCGGCCCCTTCCCACTTTTGTCGTAGGCCAGGGTCACGCCGTCCTTGGACCTGGTTTCCAGCATGGTCATTGGGCGGCCATCTTTTCGGCCTCGTCGATCCAGAGCAGCGCCTGGGACACGTTCCAGAGAATCGCGGTCACGGAGAAGGTCAGCAATACCGCCTGCTGGATGGCCTCCTTGGGGACACCCATCTTGAAAAGCTTCACCGCATGAAGCTTGGTGCCCGTTTCCAGCCCGGCCGTGACGCAGGCGCCGATAATGACGAGCTCCGCCGTCTTCATGTCGAGCGGCCCCGACTTCATGATGGCGCCGCGCATGGCCTCGAAGCCATCGGCGACGGCGGGGGCTGCGTCGCGCAGGATTTCAGGCGGGATTTTGGCGGTCATGATGGGTCTCCTATTTGATCATTCCGAAATAATGCGGCAGGCCGAGGGTGATCCAAGGCACGAACCCCACCACCAGCATCCCCGCCGAAACGAGCGCCAGATAGATGAGGGTCTGCTTGGCCGCCTTCTCGGCGGTGGTCCCGGCGATGCCGCAGGTCACATAGAACAGCACCCCGATGGGCGGCAGGAAGCCGCCGATGATCAGGGCGTTGATGAGGAAGATGGCGTAATGGATCGGGTTGAAACCGAGTGCTACCGCCACCGGAAGCATCAATGGCCCGAAGATCAGCAGCGCCGGAAATTCCAGGACCGCGCCCATGATGATCAGGATCACGAGGCTGAGGAGCAGGAATTCCCATTGCTGGGACGCGAAGCCCTCGATCCAGTCCGTGATCGCCTGGGGCAATTGCTGATCGACCGATGAAAACGCCAGCAGGTTCGCGGTCGCCAGCAGGAATAGCGCCATGCCGGTCAAGGTCGCCGAATCCACGGAGGCCTTCATCAGCAGCGGGAAGTTGAGTTCCCGCAGAACCGGTCCCGCGATGATCAGGCTTGCCAGAACCGCGAGGGCCGCCGTCTCCGTCGGCGTCACGACGCCAGTGAAAAGCCCGCCGAAGAGCACGAGCGGAACCGTGAGGCCGGGCAATCCGCGCCATAAAAGCCTCAACCGATCCCGGACGTCGAGCGCGGGATTGCGTTCGAGCTTCTGGCGATAGGCGCTGAAAAGGATGAAGACCACCAGCACCAGAGCCAAGACACAGGCCGGAACGATGCCCGCGACGAAGAGCGTCCCCGCCGAAAGGCTCGCGATCTGCGCCAACACGATGACCGCGATGCTGGGCGGGATCGTATGGCCCATTACCGTAGCGGCGGAAATGATCCCGACCGCCTCGCCTTCGGAAAAGCCCTGTTTCTTCAGGGCCGGCACCATGACGGAGCCGACCGCGCTGATATCGGCCGTGGGCGACCCGCTGATCCCAGAGAAGAGATACATGCCGCCGACCGCGACGAGGCCCGTTCCACCCCGCAGCCGGCCGAGAAATATCTTCACCAGATCGAGCAGCCGGTCCGAAACGGAGGTCGCCTCCAGCAGCTTGCCGGTGAGGATGAAGAGCGGGATGGTCAGGAGGAAGAAGCTGTCGACCCCGTTCTCGATCTGTTGCACGAGCCGGAAGACCGGGAACCCCGGCTCGAAAGCGAGATAACTGAACCCGCCGATCCCCATGGCGAAGGCGATGGGAAAACCCAGCAGCAGAAGAACGCAGAAAATCACCCAGGGAAGGATCAATGGGTCCAGGTCATAGTCTTCGATCATCATCCGGCCGCTGAAGAACAAGGCAGCCACCACACCGCAGGCCACCAGGGCGGTCAGCAGCCAGAAGGCGAGCGGCACCCGGAAACTTTCCCGAAAGGCGCTGAAACCGACGATCGCCATGCCGATCAGCACAGGCATGGAAAACATTCCCTGGGGCAGGCCGCTGCCCGGCAGGACGATGCTCATCCGCAACGGCAGGTAGACCGAGAGTTCCACATAGCAGAAGAGAGCGCAGAACCCCGCGATGGTTAGCGCCGTCCCTGCCTCGACGCAGCGCGCCACAAGTGGCCGCATCCGGCGCAACAGGAAGGGCATGCCGATATGCGCTTTGCGGCGATAGGCCAATGCGCCGCCGATAAAGCCGACGCCCATCAGGAACCAGCGCGCCAGTTCATCCGCCCAGACCAGGGAATCGTTCAGCACATAGCGGAAAAAGACCGCCGTCGTGACCGTCAGGAAACATCCCAGGATCAGCAATACGCTGGCCGCCGCCAGCACGCGGTCGATCGAGCGGTCGAGCACATCCGGCTCGGGTCCATCGATCCCCTGCACGACCGCCGACGCGGTCATGACGCTCTCCCCGCCCCTGGCCTATTGCACCTTCTTGATGGCATCGAGGAGTTCGGAGCCGTTCTTCTGGGCGAAATCGTCGTAGAGCGGGCTCGAGGCTTCCTGCCACTTGGGAAAATCCGGGAGCTTGACGATCTTCATGCCCGCCTTCACCAGCGAGGTCTGGAGTTCGGCCATGCTGTCCCTGATGTGCTTATGGTTCCAGGCGCCGGCCTCCACCGCCGCTTCGGTCAGCGCCTTCTGATAGGCGGGCGGCATCGACTGGTAGAATTGTTCCGAAATCGTCGGATTGCCGAAATTGATCTGGTGGTGGGTGTCGAGGACATTCTTCACCACTTCCGACAGCTTCATCGAGATCATCAGGTCGTCGATGCCGTTGGTCCCATCGACCACGCCGGTCTGCAGGCTCATGTAGAGCTCGGTCAGCGGGATCGGCGTGGGATTGGCCCCCAGCGCCTGGACCAGCTTCACATAGGCCGGCGACGGCGGCACGCGCAGCTTCAAGCCCTTGAGATCGGAGAGTTGGGCAACCGGCTTGTTCGTATAGAAGTTGCTGGGCATGTAGTCCCAGGCTCCGAGCATGCGCAATCCGCGCGCCTTGATCAGCATGTCGCGCTGCATGTCGAAGGCCGAACTGGTCATGAAGGCCGCCACATGCTTGTCGTCCCGGAAGAGGAACGGCAGCAAAGTCGCGCCGACCTTCGGCTCGACCGTCGTGAAAATCGTGATCGACAGGGTCGACATGTCGCGCCAGCCGGGGGTCAAGGCGGTCTGGAGCAAGGCCTGTTCGTCGCCGAGCTGGGCATTCGGGAAAATCGCGATATTGATCTTGCCATTGGTCTTCTTGCGGACGAGATCGACGAAAAGCTTGGTGGTCAGGCCCTCCTGGGAATCGGCGGGATAAATCCCCGCGAGCTTGATCCGGTAGGATGGGTCTGCGGCAAGTGTATCGCCCGTCGCCAAGGTGAGACCCGCGGCAGCGAATAACGCGGCGCCAACCATGCGGCGCAGCGCGCCACTCCACCCTGTACCGTTCATTGCCGCACTCCCTTTTTTTGCCGGCGCTCGCCGGATGAAGACAGATTAACGAACAATATTCGGCTTTTCGGAATTAGACGCGCAAAGAATCGCGAGCGTCAAGCCACCAGAAGATTGTGCCGCTTTCGTCGCAGGTTCGCCATGGTTAGAATGGGGCCATGCCCAGACCCCGCCTTATCATCCCAGAACCTTCTCAAAGACCCAAAGGCACTGGCGTGCTGCCTGTCACTGTCACCCGCCCCGAGCTTCTGGTCGGAGGATCGGATCGCACCTTTCGCCGGTTCATCTACGACCTTCATTCGCTCTTCCGCAGCATGGACAAGTTGCGGGATCGGATCGGATCGGCGCTCGGGCTCACAGGCAACCAGTTCCATATTCTCCTGGTGCTGGCGGAGTTGCAGGATTCCCGCGCCGTGACCGTGAAGGCCATCGCGGAGGCCCTTCAGACCAGCGGGACCTATGTGACCAAGGAGACCAGCGGGATGGAGCAGCGCGGTCTCCTCAAGAAATCCGTGAATCCCGAGGATAGGCGCGAAGTGATCGTCACGCTGACGCCTAAAGGCCGGGCCGGGATCCGCCGCATCGCAGCCAATCTGCCCCGGATCAACGACCGCCTCTTCGAAGGCGTCACCGCCGGGCAGATCGAGACTTACCGGGATATGGTCGCCTTGATGCTCGACCACATGGAGGGAGCGATGGAAGCCGCCGGCGAGATGCGCAAGGCGCCCCGCCGCACCTCCTAGCCGTTCACGCTTCCGGCGTCAGCAGGGAAACCCCCAGGCTGGCGCGACGGCGAAGCCAGAGGCTCGCGCGGTAGCGGGGATCGCCGGTCAGTGCCAGCATGCCGTCCAGGATCGCCAGGATATTCTTCCCGCCCGCCGCGTCGCCCAAGGCCAGCGGACCCTTGGGGTAGCCCAGGCCAAGGGTAACGGCCCGGTCGATATCCTCCGGTACGGCGATCCGTTGCTGAGCGATATCGCAGGCGATATTGACGATGGTGGCCACCATGCGCTGGACGACGAAACCCGGAGAGTCGTGAAGTCGCGCCACCAGGGCTCCAGCCGTCGCGAGCAAAGCATGGGCCGTATCGGCGAAATCCGGCGCAGTCACCGGGGTCGTCATGAAGACCCTGCGGCGGCCGAGCCCGAAGAGCATATCGACGGCAACCACCCGTGTCGCATCGAGCCCCAGGGCAAGCGCCGAGGCCGTGGCGTCACGCCCCAGGGGCGTCACCAGGCAAAGCGATTGCGCAGACGGCTTTGCGGCCCGATCGAGCGGCAGGCCCGCTTCCGCGACCACGTCTTCAAGCGCCGCCCGCCACTCGGGATTTTCCGAATGGACCCAGACGGGGCGGCTTTGCAGCTCCGGCGTTCGAGGAGGATCCACCGGCTGCAGCTTGCCCTCCGGGTAGCCATAGAACCCCTGCCCTACCTTTCGCCCGAAGAGACGGGCGTCATAGCGTTGGCGGGCAAGATAGGAGGGGCGGAAACGCGGCTCCTGGTAGAACTGGCCGTAGATCGATTCCATGACCGGATGGGAAACGTCGAGGCCCGTCATATCCAGAAGCTCGAAGGGTCCCATGCGGAAACCCACGACCTCTTTCATGATCCGATCGACCTCGTCGAAGGTCGTGATCCCTTCCTGGAGCAGGCGCAGGCCTTCCGTGATAAAGCCGCGGCCCGCGTGATTGACCAGGAAGCCCGGCGTATCCGCGGTCCGCACCGGTTGATGACCGGCCCGTTTGGCGAGCGCGGTGAGCACGTCCGAGACCCAGGGCTCCGTGCGCACGCCCGCGATCACCTCGACGATCTTCATCAAGGGGACCGGGTTGAAGAAATGAAAACCGCCGATCCGGCCCGGATGCTTGCAGGCGGCCGCGATCGAGGTGACGGAGAGCGAAGAGGTGTTGCTCGCGATGAGGCATTCCTCGCCGACAACCCCTTCCAAGGCGGCGAAAAGCTCTCGCTTAGCCCCAAGTTCCTCGATGATCGCCTCGACCACGATATGGCAGCCGGCAAGATCCTGAAGGCCGTCCATGGGCTTCAGTCGGCCGGCGGCTTGCCCTGCATCCTCGGCGGTCATGCGGCCTTTGCCGGTCAAGAGGTCGAAGACCTTCAGGAGATCGGCGCGCGCCGCCTCCGCCGCGCCTAGCCGCGTGTCGAGCATCCGCACCTCGATCCCGGCGACCGCCATGATCTGGGCGATCCCCTTCCCCATGGCGCCCACGCCGACGAGGCCGAAAGCAAGGTCCGGGCGGCTGATGTCGAGCATTGTTTTATCTCTCGGGATTGCGAAACGGGTGAGTTCATCCTATTGACCATCCGATGCGGAGCCAAGGCAAAGACGCTCGGCCGCAAGATCACGGGAGAAACCATGGAGATCGAATACAAGGCCGAAGACGGGGTCGGGATCGTCACCATCAACCGGCCAGAGCGGAAGAACGCCCTGACCCTTGAAATGCGCGACGAGATGAATGCGCATTTCCTCCGCCTGTCCTTCGACAAATCGATCCGCGCGGTTCTCCTGACCAGCACTGGCGATGCCTTCTGCTCGGGCGCCGACGTCGGCAAGATGGAACAAGGTGACGTGATGGCGGGCCGGATGCGCCTGGAACGGAGCCATCGCCTGATCCGCGCCCTCTACCATATGGATAAGCCGGTCATCGCCGCGGTTCGCGGTCCCGCCGTGGGCATCGGCTGGAGCCTGGCGCTGGCCTGCGATCTCATCGTCGCCGGCGAGAGCGCGCGTTTCGCCCAGGTTTTCAAGAAAGTCGGCCTCGCGCCTGACGGAGCCTCGGCCTATTTCCTCGCCCAGCGGGTAGGACTGCCGCGCGCCAAGGAACTCGCCTTCACCGCGCGCTTCGTCAAGGCGGCCGAGGCCTTGACCCTTGGCCTCGTCAATCGCGTGGTGCCCGACGCTGAGATCGATGGCGCCGCTCTCTCCCTGGCGAAGGAGATCGCGGACGGCCCGACAACCGCGAACGCCTTTACCAAGCGGATGTTCAATTTCGCGGTCGCACCCAGCCTAGACCAGTTCCTGGAGTTGGAGCTTCTGGCCCAGGTCCAGCTTTTCCAGACCGACGACCACCACGAGGGCGTCGCCGCCTTCAAGGAAAAGCGCCCGGCCAAATTCGCCCGGAGCTGAACCTTTCCCAAGATCGCCCCCGGGATCGTTGAATCCCGGGGGGCGACGGTGAGTTTCAGGGAGAGACTACTTCTCCAGCCAGGCTTCGTCATAACGCCCGGTGCCCTGGGCGATGCCATGGACGTTCCACAGCTTGGTCGTCATGACGTCGAGCGTCTTGTACTGACGCAGCGAGATCGCGGGCATGTCCTCGGCGATGATCTCCTGGATCCGCTGATAATGTGGCGCCCGATCCGCGACATTGGTACCGAGTTCTCCCTTGCGGAAAAGCTCATCCACTTCCGGGTTGGAATAGCCGCTGGGATTCCCGTTCGGCACGTAGGTTTTCGTCGTGATGTAGTCCCGCGCGATACCCAGTGCCGGATCCGAATAACTGCCATAGGCATTCATGTGAACGTCGAAGTCGCGGTCTTCGAAAACCTGCTTCGTGAGAGCCGCGGTCTCGACCGGTTGAGTGGTCACGTCGACGCCGACCTCGCCCCACATGCTCTTGAGCGCCGAGGCGATCTGCAACAACTCCGGATAGGCATTGGAATAAGCCACGATCTTGAGTGCGAACCGCTTCCCGTCAGGTCCGCGCTTGACCCCTGCCTCATCGAGCAAGGCATTCGCCTTGGCCATATTGAAGGGGTACATCTTGTTGAGATCGACCTTCGGATTCTCTAGCCAGCCGATTTCGGTTGTCATGGGATTCTTCGGCACCGAGCCGACGTCGAAGAACGCGTTTTTCATGAAATATTCGCGGTCGGTCGCCATGGCGAGCGCCTGGCGCACCTTCTTGTTGTCCAAGGGCTTACGCGTGATGTTGAAAAACAGGATGTTCATCGAATCCGTGTCGCTCTCGACGATCTTCACCTTGGGATTAGCCAGGATCGCAGCGCGGCTCGAAACCGGGAAACCCGGGACCTCGTCGGCCTCGCCCGACTGCACTGCCTGCACCCGGGAAGTTGCATTGGTCACGGACTTGACCACGATCTCGTCGAGATAGGGCCGGCCCTCCAGCCAATAATCTGGGTTTTTCCTCAGGCGGACATAGTCGTTGCGCTTGCGCTCGACGAGCTTGAAGGCGCCGGTGCCGACCGGTGTATCGGTGGTGGCAGGATTGGCGCGCACATCTGTGCCGCGATAGATATGCGCCGGCATGATCGCCCCACCCCGGTCGCAGGTGAGCGAGATCATCAGCGGCCCGAAAGCCTCCTTCAGCTTGATCACCACCTTGTCAGGCGCCGGTGTCTCGACGCTCTCGATCCGTTCGGCCGCCGCGCGATAAACGCTGGAGAACTTGGCATTGACCTCCAGCAGCGAATACTTGACGTCTTCCGAGGTGAAGGGCTTGCCGTCCTGCCAATTGGCCTTGCGAAGATCGAAACTGTAGGTCTTGCCGTCCGGCGAGACCGTCCAGGATTTCGCAAGCTGTGGCTGGGTCTTATAGTCGAGATCGACCTGAACCAGGCCCTGGTAGATCATGCAGCCGATGGTCTGGTCCACCGGGATGGTGGATAGCGCTGGATTGATCGCGGTCGGATCCTGCGGGTAGATCATAATGAGGGTGCCGCCACGCTGCGGGGTCACCCCCGCGGGCGTCGGCTGCGCCTGCGCGCCGCTCGCGACCGACAGAGCCATCGCGGCAGCGGATATTCCAAGAGATAGAGCAAAGCTGAAACGTAACGACATCATATAACTCCCTGTTATTTTTGAATTCTGTAGCGGGGGTTAACCCCGTTACATCGGCGTTGGCTCTTATTTGTCGAGCCAGGCGCCGCCCCACCGCCCATTGCCCTGGGCGTGTCGATGAACGCTCCAGAGCCGCGCGGCAAAGGCATTGAGCGTCGTATATTGTCGGAGCGTGATCGCCGGCACATCCTCGGCAATGATCTCCTGGACCTTCTGGTAATGAGGCGCGCGATCCTCGATCGCCGTCGCGCGTTCGCCCTTCAGGAAAAGTTCGTCGACCTCAGGGTTCGAATAGCCGGAAGGATTGCCGTTCACCATATTGCCGAGCGTCGTCACATAGCTACGCGCGATGCCGAGCGCCGGGTCGGAATAGGTTCCATAGGCGTTCATATGAACGTCGAAGTCCCGGTCGGTGAAGATCTGCTTGATGATCGTCGCATTCTCGCGAAGCTCGATCGTGACATCGACGCCAACCGCCCCCCACATGGTCTTCAGGATCTGCGCGACCTGGATGAGTTCCGGATATTCGTTGGCGAATTCGACGATCTTGAGCGGGAAGCGCTTTCCGTCCGCCCCACGCTTCACCCCCGCCTCGTCGAGCAGGGCGTTCGCCTTGGCGGGATCGAAGGGGTACATCGCATCGAGATCAACCTTCGGATTGTTGATCCAGCCGATCTCAGTCGTCATCGGATTCTTCGACACCTTGCCCACGTCGAAGAACGCGTTCTTCAAGATGTAATTACGATCGATCGCCATATAGAGCGCCTGCCGAACTTTCTTGTTATCCAAGGGCTTGCGCGCCGTGTTGAAGAACAAGATGTTGGAGGAAGTCGTGTCGCTCTCGACGATCTTAAGTTTGGGATTGGCGAGGATTGCCGCCTTGCTGCTATAGGGGAAGCCCGGCACCAGATCGACCTCTTCGGCCTGGAGCGCCTGCACGCGAGAGGTTGCCTGGGTGATGATCTTGACGACGATCTCGTCGAGATAGGGCTTGCCCGGTTCCCAGTAATCCTTGTTCTTCACCAGCCGGAGATAGTCGCCATGCTTGCGTTCGGCGAGCTTGAAGGGACCCGTGCCGACCGGCTTCTCCGCCGTCGCCGGATTGGCCCTTGCATCCGTGCCGCGATAGATATGCGCCGGCATGATCGCGCCGCCGCGATCACAGGCCAGCGAGATCATCATGGGACCGAAGGACTCTTTCAGGTTGATGACGACGCGATCCGGCGTCGGCGTGTCTATGCTCTGGATCCGCTCGGCGGCGGGGCGAAAGGTCGTCGCATATTTCGAGCTGATTTCCAGAAGCGTGAACTTCACGTCGTCTGATGTCAGGGGCTTGCCGTCCTGCCAATTCACCTTGATGAGATCGAAGGTATAGGTCTTCCCGTCCGGCGAGATCGACCAGGACTTGGCGAGCACCGGCTTAGGCCGATAATCGAGCCCGACGTCGATCAACCCCTGATAGATCATGCAGCCGATGGTCTGGTCCGGCACGGAGGTCGAGATCAGCGGATTGACCGTCGTCGGATCCTGCGGATAGGTGATGATCGCCGTGCCGCCGCGCTGGGGTTCTTTCGGCGGGTTCGGCTCCTGTGCGCGGCTCTGAGTCGCCAGAAGAAAAGCCAGCAAAGCGGGAGCCAAGCTCAAGATCACACGGCCAAGCCCCATCGACACGACTCCCCCGAAGGTTCTCCAATTCGATTGTAGAAGAATCCTACAATCTGACCATTCCGGTCAATGTATCGGATTCGGAAAGCCTGCGATATGGGGGAAGTGCGCTAGCGTCTTTCCATCAAGAGGCGAGGCCGCATCAGATTTCCTTGCCGAGAAACCGGTCCAGGGAATAGCGCCCACCGCCCCGGAAAAAGATGGCGAAACACAGCAGCCACCAAAGGAGAGCGAATTCGATCCCGCGATTGGTCCAGAAATAGCCGAACTGCCAGTTGAAGAAGAGGATGATGACGGTCATTTCGATCCAGATCATCACCGCCGCCGCGCGGGTGAAGAGCCCAATGGCGAGACAGATGGCGGCTACCAACTCGGTGAAAACGGTGGCGCCCGCGAGGAAAGTGGCGAAAGGAATGCCCTTGGCGGCAATCCCCTCGGCGGATCGGGCGATCGAGCCGTACAGCAGTTTCTGGACACCGTGGGGCACCATGATCGCGCCCGCGCTGAACCGCATGATCGCATAGCTCAGCGGCGACAGGCTGCCGTAAAGCCCGCCGAGGCCCGGGATCAGCAATCGGCTTCGATCGATCCCGGTTTCCTCGGCCATGGGACTTTCCTCAGGACAGAAGTGCGAGTTTCGGATCGGTCGCCGGGATCGCCACTTCGGGCAAGCCCAGTTCCTTGCGCACGATATTGGCCCCCCGGACGATGGCGACCATCTTGTAGAAGGCGTGCATCCGGCTCATGCCCTGGCGACCGAAGCCGCAGTCAGAGCTGAGGATGAGGCGTTCCGGCTCGATGAACTCCAGCGCGCGACGGATGAGCGCCGCAACCTCTTCCGGTCGTTCCACCGAAAGCTGCCGGTGGCTGACCACGCCGATGCAGATCTTCTTGTCCTTGGAGACGCCCTTGCCGATGATCTCCAGGTCCTGCCCGCCGTTGTCGGCGGTCTCGAAGGTCAGCACATCCACGTCGAGCTGGTCGAGATAGGGCAGCGCGCGCATATAGCTGTGGCGGTCCGTCTCGACGCGTTGGGCGGCAGGACTACCCCAGCAGGTATGACACCAGACCTCGGTCTTGGCGCGCAGACCCTGGACCTCGCGGTTGAACGCCTCGACCAGGAAGTTGGCGGTCAGTTCCTTCATGTCGACGATGCCGATCGACTCGTGGATCGAGGGCTCCTCGACCTGGATGATGGGACAGCCGGCATCCGCCAATTCGTGATATTCGAGGTTCATCTCGACCGAGAGGTCCATGATCAGCTTCTTCCGATCATGGTAATGGTCGTCGATCAGCACCTTGGCGTATTCCTGCGCCGAGATGCCGCCCAGCTTCACCGGATGGCAGGTGCAACGCTGGGCGAGCTTCCAGAGACGGGCATATTCCAGCGGCCCTCGTTCGACCTTGCCGACGACGGTCGGCGAGAGGCGGGTTTCCACCACCTCGTAGAGCAGGTCGCCGGGCTGGCGGTTGCGTCCCGAGGCATAGGGCTGCCGCTTGATCTCGCCCGGCGACAGCCCCTTCAGCCGCTCGCCCACATAGGCAAACCAGGACCGGCCCGCGACATCCATGTCGAAACGGGCATCGCCATCCACCAGGATATCGAGACCCGCGCGCTGCTGGTCCGAAATCATGGTTGCGAGCGTGTCGGTATATTGCTCGCGGAAGACGATGTCGGTCATCGCATGCGACAGCGCCCGCCCCTCCAGGTTCTGGGTGTACCAGACCGGGCGGGGCAGGCTGCCGGTGACGGTGGTCGGAAGGACGAGGTCCTTGGTCGCCTTGAACACCTGGGCCCGCCCCCTTAGACGAGCGCGGGACGAAGCGGAACAGTCTCGTTCACGTTACGGTACTCCGCCGCGAGCTTGGTGTAGGCGGGATGGATCGGCCGGCCATCGGCGCAGTCGAGCCACAGGCGCAGAAGATGGCGGCGCTGCTCGGGCGTGTCCTCAAAGGCCGTGCGGGCATGGAGGCAGGTGAAGTTGCTCCAGACCATGATCTCGCCCGGCTCCAGCACGAAGCTCAGGCAGATGTCGTCACGGACGGAAAGCTCTCTGAAAAGGTTGAAGCCTTCCACGAAATCAGCCGGCGGAGGGGTCTTTATAGCCTCCATGGCCTCTTCGATGCCGTAGAGTGAGGCCGAGACCTTGCCCTTGACGCAGGACAGGATCGGCACCGGATATTTCGTCACTTCGAGCTTCTCGAAGATCCAGCGGGGATAACCCTCATAAAGCGCCCGCATCAGGTTGGGCTTGGTGCGCCAGATCTCGTTGTGGAGGGCGAGGCCGCTGACGAGGCGGCTCATACCGCCGACTTCCGACTTCTGGACGCTCATCAGCGAGACGATCTCGTTGACGTCGGTATGGACCTTGAGTTCGCGCTGGCTTCGATAGCCGCGCACCTTCGTGAGATTGGGCTCGAAGCGGACATGACCGATCCGGTCGCCGAGATCGCTCTGCATGACAGCATCGCCCCAATGAAGCCCGAAGCCCCAGAGGATGCGCTCGAAATCCTCTTCGGAATAGCGCTCGCGGGTGATGCCGACGAGGAGGGCCGCCCCCTTCCCGTCGAGGAGATCCTTGCGCATCGTCGCCAGGAAATCGTTGAGGTCGGGATGATCGAATTGGGCGCGGCTCGGCTGCTGCGGCTTCAGATGCGGGGTCTTGGCGAGAAGCTCGTCGAGCGCCGCAAGCTGGCGATCGCTGAAGCGAAGGGTGATGCCTTCCTTGCCGCCAAGCGACTTCGCCGTCCAGGCGCCAGGATGATTGATCAGGCCGGAGTGCATTTCCATGACGTGACGTCCTCGCGAATTGTAACCTGTATACAGGATTGGCTCGCAGACTAATCCAGGCGCCTCCCCGAAGCCAAGCGTGCATTGGCATTCCTTTCCGCGCTGGTGTAACTTCCGGCTATTCCACGAAATGCCGCTGCGATTACCAGGCACCGCTCCCCATGACCGAACTCCAGAGCGCCGCGCTTCCCGGCAAACCGTCCTCCGACGAGATCAGCCATTCGCCGCTCTCGAAGGTTATTCACCAATGGCTGCGGGAGGCGATCCTCGCCGGCAAGCTGCGCCCGGGCCAGGTTCTGCGCCAGGAAGAACTCGCCGCGCGCTTCAAGGCCAGCCGCGTTCCCCTGCGAGAGGCGCTCAACCATCTGGAGGCAGAGGGCCTCGTCACGCTGAGGCCCCGCCGGGGCTATGCGGTCACCTCGCTCGATTCAGGCGAATTGCTGGAAATCTTCCAGCTGCGCGTGGTGATTGAGGAGCATGCGGGTTATGTCGCGACGCTTACCCGCACCGACCGGGACGTCAGGGCGGTCGAAGCCTGCCTCAAGGCCATGGACAAGATCGTCGCCGGAGAGCTTAACGCCACCCAGCGCGAACGTTGGTCGGCTCTGAACCGGAAATTCCACGAGACCCTGGTGACGTCCAGCGGGCGCAAGCAGTTGACCCGCGTGGTGGACAACCTCCGCGCAAAAGCCGAGGCCTATATCCGCATCGAACTCGCCATGGGACAGGACCTCGAAGAGATACAGGTGGACCACCGGGCGATTTTCGCTGCCTTCAAGGCAGGGGACGCGACCACGGTGGGGCGTCTGTGCCGCGCCCATTGCGAGCGGACGGCGCTCAATTTCGTTCGGGTCCTTCATGCCAAGGGCTTAGCGGAAGATCTGCCGGAAAGCATGGTACTGGACCTTGGACCGAAGAGAGATTGATCAGGATGCCTGCACAGAATTCCGCCCTCACCCCCTATCTCTCGCAGACCGGTGCATTCCGGGATGGAACGGACAGTCCGCGCGACTTCCTCGAACGCGCCATCGAGCGCCTGGAAGCGCGCGAGCCTGAGCTCCGGGCCTTCGTGACCATGAGCCTTCCCCGCGCGCGGATCGCCGCAGATGCCGCCACGGAACGCTGGCAGGCCGGCAAGCCCCTCTCCCCGATCGACGGCATGCCCATCGGCATCAAGGATGTCATCGAGACCGCCGACATGCCGACGCAATTGGGCTCGCCCACCTTCGACGGCTGGCAGTCGGGGCGCGACGCCGCTTCGGTTTTCGCGCTGCGTGAGGCGGGCGCCATCATCTTCGGCAAAACGAAGACGACCGAATATGCCTCAACTTATCCCACCGACACCCGCAATCCCCATGACGCTTCCCGGACCCCCGGCGGATCGAGCAGCGGATCGGCGGCGGCCGTGGGAGCCGGGATTCTTCCGGCAGCGCTCGGCACGCAGGTCCTGGGATCGGTGCTCCGCCCCGCGAGCTACTGCGGCGCTGTGGGCTATAAACCCACCTTCGGCGGGATCAACCGGGGCGGCAGCCACGACTACCAGAGCCAGAGTTGCATCGGCGTGATCGCGGCGAGCCTTTCCGACACCTGGGGCGTCGCCCAGGCGATCGTGCGCCGGGCGGGCGGTGATCCAGGGGCACCCGGCATCCTCGGCAGCGAGACCTTGCCCGCGGCCAAGAAGCCCCTGCGCCTCGCGCGGCTCGATACAGGCGGCTGGGCCGTCACCAGCCCTCATGCCCGGGAGGTCTTCGAGGAAGCGATCGAGGAATTGCGGGAAAAGGGCGTCACCGTCCTGTCCGCAAAGCAGGACGAAGGGATCGCCGAGGTTGAGAAAGCCATCGGCGAAGCCTGGCAGCTATCGCTGGATATCGTCGATTTCGAATCCCGCTGGCCGGCCCGATCCGTGGCCTATCGCGATCCGCTGGGCCTCAGCGGCCGCTATATGCAGCGCATCAACGACGCGCATCGCTTCGGTCTCGACGGCTATCGCGAGAGACTCGGACGACGGGCTCAGATCCGCGAGATTTTCGAGCGGGTGGCCAAAGGCTTCGACAGCTTCATCACCCTGGGAGCCCCAGGCGCCGCTCCGCATGGGATCCGGACGACCGGCAATGCGATCTTCAACGCGCCGGCTTCTCTCCTTGGCACCCCGGCTGTGACCCTGCCCGTGCTTTCCGACAGCGGCATGCCGCTCGGGCTTCAACTCATGGGCGGGCAGCACAGCGATGAGGCGATTTTCTCGCTCGCCTCCTGGATCGGCAAGGAATCCGCCGAAGGGACCGCCTGGGTCGACTAGTCTCTAGGAGACGAGGCGGAGACTGCCCCGGGATGGACCTCTGCGGGGCGCGAGGTTGCGGCACCGATCGGGCCACCAGCCGGCTGTCGCGGGGATCGCGATGGTCAGGGGCGTCTGTCCGTCACGGGCCCAGAGGCTGCGGTGGTGAAAGCCGTGGACATAGGAGATCACGCCTTTGATCCGATAGGGCGCCGAGCCGAAATAGGACCAATCCCCCTTGATCCAGGGTACATCGTCCTCTTCCGTGACCTCGTTATCCTCGCGGAGCGCCGCTTCCATATCGGCCAGCCGGCATTCGAGCTTGCGACAAGCCAGGGCAAGCTCCGGATCGTCGTCGAGCATAAGAGCGCAGGTCGGTACCAACTTCATGACAATTCCCCAGATGAGGGCAAATCATGAGAGAAACCTAGGGTCGTTCTGAAAGGCGTGCAGTGACCCGCATCACGATTTCTGCCGGAAATCGTCCTTAAACGGTCCAGGAAGGGCGACGCCCATGGCTTCCGCGATACGCAGGATATCGCCATCGCTGACCGAAAAGAGCCCGAAGCGAAGCTGGTATCCCCAATTTTTCCTGCCTCGCGTGAAATCGAGCTGGTCCAGCAAAGGGGCGATGGGACTCTCGGAGCCATCGAACCAATCGACATCCCGCCGGAAGGGGCGGAATCCATTGCCCATATCGGCTTCATAAGGGTCACGGTTGCGGACCATGCCCAGCGCCGTAAAGGCCTGGCACCGCTCACGCCCCCGGAACTCGACGGTCGGCGAGTAGTAGGCGACGACCTCGCCCGGCCGGATGCGGCGCAACGGCCCGGCCTTTCCGTGGCAGACCTGCATGAAACCCACTCCCCGCCCCAATCTGACATGGTCGGCGGATGCGACGGCGATCCAGTTCATGGCCTCTCCCTTCCTGTTCGGTGGAAGCGACCTTAAAGCGGCCTGCTGTCAGTTTTCGTCAGGAGCGATTTTCTCGGTCTCCCGCCATGCCTTCAGGAGAGCCCGCCGCCGACGCGGATATCGCGTGTCCAGGAGTTCCAAACCGGTGATCCGGTCCAGCCGAAAATGCCGGAAACCCGTCCGAAACTCGCACCAGGCGACCATTATCCGGGCACGCTCGAAAAAGCCCAGGGCGATGGGCCAGACGGAGCGGCTGGTTGCGGCACCACCGGCGTCGGTATAGGCAAGCGTCAGTATTTTTTCAGCTCGGATGGCCTTGCGGATCGTTTCGAGATGTCCGTCTCCGTCGACGGAAGCCATGGGACCGATCAACAGGCCGGAGTTGTCGGCGGCGTCCTTCAGATCGTCCGGCAATACCGCCGAGATCTTCGCGAGCGCGTTTCGGGCCGCCTGCGCCAGCGGCCGGTCCCCTCCCTCGGCGACCCAGCGCGTGCCGAGGACCAGAGCTTCGATTTCCTCATCGGAGAACATCAGCGGCGGCAGGAGAAAGCCGGGGCGAAGCAGAAAACCGACACCCGCTTCGCCATCGATCCGGGCACCCTGCCCGTTCAAGGTCGCGATATCCCGGTAGAGGGTCCGGAGCGAAACCCCCAATTCATCGGCCAGAACCGAGCCGCTGACCGGCCTGCGGCGGCGGCGGAGCAGTTGGATCAAGTCGAGGAGGCGTTGGGCGCGTGACATTTCCAGAAGGGCCGAGAATGGTCCCTCCGGCAAGCTCGCGCTAGAGAAACATCGAGAAAATCTCGCGCTTCAGGTCGAGCACCCGCTTCGGAAGATGGGAAGTCAGCAGCTTCGCCACATTGAGCGGGGTCGGCGAGAGATAGGCGGCTTCCCGCGAGGCGCGGCGGGCGAAGGACAGCTTCCGGTGATGGACGGCGCCGGCCACGGCCTCTTCCAGCCCCCTCACCCGACGGCGACGAACCGCTTTGGAGGGGATGCGGAACTCATCCTGGATCTTGGCAAGGGTGAGTTCCAGGCCGCGGAACAGCCGTTCCGGGTTATGCGAGATCCCCGAGCCGGTCCGATAGAACACCAATTCCTCGCGAAGCAGCGAAAACTCCCACCCGAGTCCGGCCAGCCTCAACCAGAGATGATAATCCTGGGTGTTGCGAATCTCCTCGTCCATGCCGCCCACGGCCTCATAGACATCCCGCCTCACCAGCACCGAAGAATTGATGATCCAGTTCTTTTCCCACAACTCCTGGAAGGTCATGCGCTCGGGGATGTTGGGAGGCGATGTGTTGGACAGGCAATGAACCACGGCGACCGTGTCGGCAGGCCGCTCGGCCAATTGACGGGCGAGCTTTGTCGTCGCCCAATTGTCGTCCGCATCGAGGAGGCCGAGCCAATAGCCCCGCGCATGCCTTGCGCCACGATTACGGGCGGCGGCAGGCCCGGCATTCGCCTGCCGCAGCAAGGTGATCGGTCCTTCAACCCTCTCGACGATCTCGCAGGTCCGGTCGAGGCTGCCATCGTCCACCACGATGATCTCAAGCGGGGCCAGGGTCTGAGCCAAAGCGCTGCGGAGCGCCCCTTCGATGGTTTTCTCCGCGTTGAACGCAGGGATGATCGCGCTGACGCTCCGCCACTCCGCAGTGGACGGCGAGGGTGCGACTTGAGCGGACGGCCCAGGCGACGACACGCCCGCAGACCGCCTGTCCTTCAGAACGTCCCACGGCGAGTCGACCGGTTGGCTGGCAAGAGACCTCAGGGAAACCAATTCAGCTCCATCGAAAGGCGCTACGATGAGTTCGACCTCGTCTCGGATAGAGATATGTAACTCGGCGGCGAGCTTTCTACTCTGGGGCGTAAGAAGCTGTACCATTCTGGACAGTTTCATGTGTAACCCCCTGATCGAGCGTGAGGAAATTGGGATATCCGCCCCTGGTTTAATTAACCCTGCGGAGAGGATCGGATATTATGCTGTGGATCATGAGACAGCACCTTGGTCGAGGCTTGGAATGACATCGCTCGGCACCTTCCTTCCCCAGTCCGCGAAAGGCCTCACGGAGGTTTTCGACCTCATTCTGCCGACGCGCCATCCCGCCGGCGCGGCCGCCGAGCGCGCCAAATTCATCCTGACCCGGGTGCGGCAGATCTCGCTTTTCTTCGCGGTCATGACGCTGCTCTGGATCGCTGTCGATGCCGCGACCCTGCCGCGAGCGCTCTGGATGGAACTCGCCTTGGCGCGACTCGGCACCACCCTCGCCTTCCTGCTGATCGCCGCCAGCCGGCGGCCGGGGAGCCGCCTGCTCGCCGCTTATCTCGGGATCGGGTACCTGATTCTCGTTTGCCTGGCTTTTCTGCTTTTCGCGGATGGCGTGCTGGATCGCGGGCGCGAGCAGATCACCAACCCGACGGTCATCTCGGCCTATTATTTTTCACCGATGATCCTGGCGGCGGGTTTGGCGGTCTTCCCGCTGACGTTGCTGGAATCCTTATGTCTTGCCCTGCCGATCATCGTGGCCATGGTCGCGGTGACGATGAATTGGCCTGACTTGCTGCTCGATCCTTCGCCTTTCGCGACCATGTGGCGCCTCCTGTTG
Organism: Rhodospirillales bacterium; assembly: GCA_947473305.1. GTDB lineage: Bacteria > Pseudomonadota > Alphaproteobacteria > ATCC43930 > CGMCC-115725 > CANJCB01. The sequence goes on along the minus strand of CANJCB010000010.1, from coordinate 22,064 downwards.
ATTGCTCTGGTCGGGAGCTTCGCCGGCATGAACCAGCTGCGCCTGCTGCTCGTCCTGTCCGAAGGAGCCACGCGGGACGGATTGACCGGCCTTCTGGGGCGGAGCGTCGGCGAGGATATACTGGCCCAGCAATATGCCCTGGCGCGTCGCCATAACCGGCCCTTCGCCCTGCTTTTTATCGACTTGGACGAATTCAAGACGATCAACGACAACTACGGCCACGATGCGGGCGATGACGCGCTGCGCACCGCCGCCTCCCGCCTGCATCGGGCGGTAAGGGCGCAGGACGCCGTGGTTCGCTGGGGAGGCGACGAATTCGTCGTCGGCCTGCCGGAATCGGACGAGGAAAGCGCGATCGCCGCGGTTCGGCGGATCGCGGGGCTCGGGATCGGCTATCGCCCCGATGGGCAACCGCTGACCGCCAGCATCGGCATCGCCGAGCGGACCCGGGACGGCGATATAGGCCTCCACGCCCTGACCGAATTAGCCGACAAGCGGATGTATGCGTCGAAGAACGCGGGCCGCAACCGCTACCAGTTCCAGGGCGAGCCGTTGATCTGGCGCTAGCGGCCCGCCTTGGCCGCCTTGATCGCCAAGAGTACGCGTTCCGGCGTGAAGGGCTGGTGAGCGACAGTTGCCCCCAGCGGCTGCAGGGCATCGTTGACCGAGACCCAGAGCGCCCCCATGGCCCCGATAAGCCCCGCCTCGCCGATCCCCTTAGCGCCAAGCTGGGTGGTGCGCTCCGGCGTTTCCACATGCGCGACGTGGATATCCGGCATCTCGCTGGCGGCCGGGATCAGGTAATCGACGAGCGAGCCGTTCTGTAGCCCGCCGCCCGGCCCATACATGAATTCCTCGTAGAGCACGGCGCCGATCCCCTGGACCACGCCGCCCCTGACCTGTTCGTCCACCTGGAGAGGATTGATGATCCGCCCGCAATCGTCGACCGCCCAATGGCCGAGCAGCTTGATGAATCCGGTCGCCTCGTCGACTTCCACATAAGAAGCCTGGATGCCATTGGCCATGTAGTAGTGCTTGTGGTTATCGGCAAAGCTGCGCGTGACGGAGAGCTGGACATCGGCGTCCTTCGGCAGCGTGTCCTGGCGGAAATAGGCGATCCGGCCCAACTCCGCGACGCTCAACACGGCGGCCCCGCTTTCCTTGTTGACGATTTCGCCGGCCTTGATGTCGAGCGCCTCCGGCAGGTTCTGGGTGATCGCCGCCGCAAGCGCGATGATGTTCTGCTTCAATGCCCGCCCCGCGTTGAGCGCCGCCTCCCCGCCGACCGCCATTCCGCGCGATGCCCAGGCGCCGCCGCCATAGGGCGATATGGCGCTGTCATTGCCCATGACCTCGACCTGGTCGAAGGAGAGCCCGACCGCTTCGGCGACGATCTGGGCGATGCCGGTCAAGGTTCCCTGCCCCTGGTCGGTCAGGCTCGTGATGCAGCGGACGACCCCGGCGGGCTCGAGCCTCAGGGTGCAGCCGTCCTGGGTCGAGATCGAGGCTTGCGACGGCCCGTAATAGGGAGGCCCGTAGGAAGTCGCCTCCACGAAAGAGGCGAGCCCGATCCCCCGCAGGATGCCGCGCTTGCGCAGGTCCGCCTGCTCCTTGCGCAGCGCGTCGTAGTCCATGAGTTTCAGGACCTTCTCGAAGCACTCCTCGAAGGAGACGGTATCGAGCTGCGAGCCGTTGGGGGTCACGCAAGGCAGGTCTTCCTTGCGCCGGTGATTGAGCCGCCGGAAGTCGGCCGGATCCATGCCGAGCTGTCGGGCCGCCTTGTCCGCGAGCACTTCGGTCACGATGCAGGCGAGCGGAATGCCAACGCCCCGATACATGCCCACGAGGTTCTTGTTCACATAGACCGACCGCGTTCGGCCCCAATAGCTGGAGAAGTCGTAACAGGCCCCCGCCATGGTGATGCACATCATCCCCTCGGCGACATTGAAGCGGAACGGCATGCCATAGGCCCCGACCGCCCCCAGGTCGTCGAGCCACATGGAAGTGATCCGCCCCTCGGCCGAAACGCCCATCTTCGCCACGATGTCGTGGTCGCGGGCATGGGCGTCGGAGACCAGGGATTCCAAGCGGTCGGAAATGAATTTGACCGGACGTCCCAAGCGCCGCGCGATCATGACGACCGCCAGATCCTCGCCATAGATGTTGAGCTTGATCCCGAAACCCCCGCCCACATCGGGGGCGATCACCCGGATCTTCAGGGGCGGAATCCCGAGATGCCGGCTGAAAATCTCCTGCATCTGGAAAGGCGACTGATGGGCGTAATGCACGGTCAGGGACTCGTCGCCGGGGTTCCAATCGGCGATCATCCCCCGGGTTTCCAGCGGAAGCCCCGTCTGGCGCTCGAAGCGGAAGCTCTGCTCGACGACGATATGCGATTGCGCGAGGGTCTTTTCCGGATCGTTCACCGAGATCGTGTGCTCGAAGGCCAGGTTGTCGCCGATCTCGGGATGGATCGCCTTGGCATCGGGCGCCACAGCCTCCTCTCCCGAGGTGATGGCGGGCAACTCTTCCCATTCGACCTGAACCAGTTCGGCGGCGTCCTCGGCCTCGGCGCGGGTTTCCGCGACGACCGCCGCCACCGGCTGCCCCTGCCAGACCGCGCGATCCACCGCCATGGGATATTGCGGGGCGGATTTATGCCCTCGCCGATGCAGCGCAATGCCGACCAGCGGTTCACTGTCGGTGAATTCCTTGCCGATATAGACGCCGACGACGCCCGGCGAAGCCAAGGCCTCCGCGGTTTGGATATCGACGATCCGGGCGTGGGGATGCGGGCTGCGCACAAAGGCCAGATGCAGCATCCGGGGAAGCTTGATATCGGCCACATAGCGGCCCCGCCCGCGGAGGAGGCGCTGCAATTCCTTCCGGGGAAATCCCTTGCCGATGACGGCGTCGTCTTTCACGGTGGCGCTCATGGGGTGCGGCTCTTGGACCGGAGGACAGCCTCGACCGCATCGATGATCGCGTGGTAGCCGGTGCAGCGGCAGAGATTGCCCGACATGTATTCCCGGATCTCCGGGCGTGTCATCGCCTCCCCCGAGGCCGTGAGTTGGTGCGCCGTCAGCAGCATCCCCGCCGTGCAAAAGCCGCATTGGGCAGCGTTGCGCTCGATAAAGGCGGTTTGCAGATCTTTGAGGGCGCCGCTATCGGACAGGCCTTCAATGGTCTCGATCCTGCGGCCATGGGCCTGGACCGCGAGCATCAGGCAACTGCGCACCACCGCCCCATCCACCAGCACGCTGCAAGCGCCGCAGACACCATGCTCGCAACCGAGATGAGTGCCCGTAAGCTCAAGATCCTCACGCAGGAAGTCGGCGAGATGGCGGCGGGCCGGCACCTCCCGGCGCACCCGTTCTCCATTGACCGTGCATTCGACGGTCAGGCTATGTTTGGGTTCATTGGTCATCGCGCCGGGATTTCCTGCAGATCGTTCAACACGCGATAGGTCAGCGTCCCGGCCAGTTGCAGGCGGGTCTCCGCCGAACAGCCGGGCGTGTCGGCGGGATCGAGATCCTCTGCGAGCGCGGCGGCCAGACCAGGGACGTCCTTAAGCGGATAGCTCGCGCCTCGTAACATGCCAGCCGTCGCAGTCGCGAGCTTGGGGCGGTCCGCGCATCCAAGATAAACGAGCCTCGCCTCCGACATCGGAGACATCACCGCCGCCAATCCGGCCAGGGGAAAATCGCCGTGGCGACGGCTCAATTCCGAGAAATTCCACCGACTGCCGGGGGCCTGCGCCGGCACCCGCGCTTCGAGGATGAGTTCGCCCGGACGGAGATCCGTTTCCAGGAGGCCCGTGAAAAAATCCTCCGCACCGATTTCGCGGCGTCCGGCCGAACTTCCCAGAACGAGAGTCCCGCCCAGCGCCACGAGACAGGCGGGCAATTCGGCCGCGGGGTCCGCAAAGGCCAAGCTGCCCCCGAAGGTGCCCCGATTGCGGATCGCCACATGGGCGACATGAGGCAGCGCCGCGGTGAAAAGCGGGGTGGCCCCCCGGACGATCGGCGACTGGAGAAGCTGCACATGCTTGACGAGAGCGCCGATGCGGATCGTGTCGCCCTCGCGAGCGATCTCCGAAAGCTCCGTAAGGCCGGTGATATCGACCAGGATTTCCGGTGACGAAAGCCGCATGGCCAGGGTCGCGAGCAGGCTTTGCCCGCCCGCCAGCGGGATCGCGCTGTCGCCGTATTTTTGTAGACAATCGAGCGCCTCGCCGAGCGAGGCCGGCCTGACATAGGCAAAATCGGGATACTTCATCGTCCGACATTCCCATGTGCGCGGGCCCGTCCTGTCAACGGGTTTTTGCCGCAGACCTCGCCGGTTGACGCGGCGGCCCGGCGCGCTAGAGTGGCCCCAACTGCGCGGGGGACGGGAAACCGGTCTCCGCGCGGCAATCGGTTCCAAGGAGCAGGCACGATGGCGACCCACATCCGGCATTTTGCGATGGTCGTGAAAGACCAGGAGAAATCCGCGCAGTTCTACGAGAAGGCCTTCGGCCTGAAGCGCGCCGGATACGAGAATCTGGGCTGGAGTTCGGCCCAATACATGACCGACGGCTTCATCAATATCGCGCTTTTGCACTATGAAGGCGAGACGGGCTCGGGTCTCAAGGACGCGAAGAACTTCATCGGCCCGCATCATTTCGGCTTCCAGGTCGACAATATGGCCGAGGCCCAGAAGCGGATCGAGGATGCGGGCGGGACCTTCTTCTTCGATCTCGGCGACGATGCGGAGAAGGAAAACTTCGAGCGCAAGTTCAAGGATCCCGACGGCATCATCATCGACATCTCGGTCACGGGCTGGAGCGGCACATCCGGCAAGAAGACCAAGGCGGCGGCTGAATAGACGGATCCTCACGATGACCGAAACCGTCTTCCTGCATTATACCAAGGCCGAACTCGACCGGAATTTCGACCAGCGCGGCTGGGTCCCCAACGCGCTGGAGGTGATCGGCCGTTATGCGGCCCGGGCCAAGGCCACGCAGGAACGGCTCACCCGCCGGGCGGATCTCCGCTATGGCCCCGGCAAGGACGAGCTTCTCGATTTCTTCCCCGCAACGCCCGGAGGTCCTATCGAGATCTTCGTGCATGGCGGCGCCTGGAAGAACTTCACCAAGAACGACTTCTCCTTCCCGGCCGAGCCCTATGTGGCCGCCGGGATCAATACGGCGGTCATCAATTTTTCGAAGCTTCCCGACGCGCGGTTGCCGAAGATCGTCGACCAGGTCAGTCGAGCCATCGAATGGATCGGGAAGAACGCGAAGGAATTGGGCGGCGATCCCGATCGCATCTATCTCTCCGCCCATTCGTCCGGCGCACATCTCAGCGCCATGGCCTTGACGACGGACTGGACGACGCGTGGACTGCCCAAGAACCTCGTGAAAGGCGCGCTCTTTATGAGCGGGCCCTACGATCTGCGCCCGGTGGTGCTCAGCGCCCGCAGCTCCTATGTCGAGATTACCCCGGAAGAGGTGGCGTCGCTCAGTCCGCAGCAGCAGGCGCATCGAATCGGTTGCCCGGTCATCGCCATCTATGCGGAGGGCGACACGGACGAGTTTCAGCGTCAATCCCGGGAATTCGCCGATGCCCTCAAGAAAGCCGGCAAGCTCAGCTATTTCGCCCGTATTCCAGGCTTCAACCATTTCGAGCTGATGGAAACCTATGGCGAAACCGACAGCGAGGCGGTTCGTCTGGTTAAGGCCCAGGTTTACGGCCAACCCTTGTAAAGATTCGCTACGCTTAAGTGTGGTTTAAGTTTGGCGGCGCTCTTTTAACATCTCAGGAAGAGCCCGCGTCGATCGGCCTGCATCGAGGCGCGAGGGTTGCTTTCCGCCCGTTAACGATGCGATTCTTTCCATGCTGTGCAGTCCTCCATCGAACCGCAAGAGCAAGATCATCTTCGGGGTGGATGACGACAAACTGAACCTCAACGTCCTCGAAGCTTTCGTGACCCATGCCGGCTACACCTTCATGCCCTTTTTGAGCGCGAAGGAATGCTTGCTGGTCATCGAGCGGGTGAAGCCCCGCCTTATCCTGCTCGACATCCAGATGCCCGAGATGGACGGGTTCGAAACCTGCCGCAAGTTCCGCAGCCTCCCCGGCTTCGACCGGATCCCGATCATCTTCGTGACCGCGCTTAATACGCCGATCCACGTGCAGCAAGGCATGGCGGCCGGAGGCAACGACTTCATCCTGAAGCCGATCGACAAGGATCGGCTCCTTCGCCGAATTGAATACTGGACGACTCAGCCGATGCGGCTGGCCGCCAACGGCTAAGCCGCAAAACATGCGCGCAAGAGCCGGATCGGATGACTTTCGCGACCTCCTATGGCGAGGCCGCCAGATCCTCCAACCGCCCGCAGGCCAATAAGGTGCCGATCCGCGTCCGGGCGGTTCTCGGACGGCTTTTCAGCACCGATTTCCGCACTGCCCCCTGGTCACTCAGCGCCCTGGTCCTCGTTATCCTGGCGATCTCCGGGATCACGGGCTGGGCGACTTGGGACGCCAAGCGCGAAACCTGGGCGCATGCCCTCCAGTCTTCGTCGAACCTGGCTTCGGCCTTCGAGCGGGATATCCTTCGGAACATTCAACTCTACGACCTGTCGCTTCAGTCCGTTATCGAGGCGGAGAAAATCCCCGATATTCGCAATCTGAGACCCCAAATCCGCGATCTCGTCTATTTCGACCGGGCGGCCAGCGCGCCCTTTCTCGGCGCCATGAGGTTCATCGACCCCCAAGGAAAAGTCGTCGCCGACTCGACCAATGCCGAAGTCGGCGCGGACTATTCGGATCGTCCCTATTTCAAGGCGCATCGCGAAAGCCGCAACCCCGACCTTGCCATCACCGGCCCCTATAAGAGCCGGCCTTCCGGGGAATGGGTCATCGCCCTCAGCCGCCGCATCGACAAGGCCGATGGAAGTTTCTCAGGCGTCGTCGCGGGCACCCTTCGGCTGGATTATTTCCGGGACCTGGTCGAGGGAATAGACCTGGGGCCCGGCGGCTCCGTCGTGCTGATCGGCACCGCAGGACCGTTGATCTTTCGGCATCCTTTCATTGAAAGCGATATCGGCCGCGATCTTTCAGGCACAACCTTATTCCAGAAACTCGCGGATTCATCCGCCGGATCCTTCGAGGACGTGTCGAAGCTCGACGGCGTAAGGCGGCTCTACGCCTACCGCCGGATCGAGCCGCTTCCGCTTGTCATCCTCGTCAACCGGGCAACCGATGTCCTGCTCGCGGACTGGTATCGCAAGGCCGGCCTCATCTGGGGGGCGATGTTGGTCATTATCATCATCGCCTTGATGCTCGCCACGCGCCTCGTCAGGGAGCTGAGGCGTCGAACCGGAGCCGAAACCGCGGTGCGCGAGAGCGAGCAACGCTATCGCCTTCTCGCCGAACATTCCTCCGACATGATCGCGGTTACCGATCCCCTGACCTGGAAGCGGCTCTACCTGTCACCGGCGGTCAGGAAGCTTTACGGCTATGAACCGGAGGAGCTCATAAACGAGCCTCTCACGGCGGTCCTTCATCCGGAGGACGTGAAGAGCTATCAGGAGTCGATCAAGACACTCGATCAGGTCCAAAGCCTCCTCCTCACGCATCGGGTGAGGCGGCGGGACGGGGAATATGTCTGGGTGGAAGCGAGCTTGAGCAAGGCGCTCAATCCCGAGACCGGAGCCCCGGAGATCATCAGCACGGTGCGCAACGTGACGGAACGCATCCGTTACAACCGCGCGCTCCAAGAGGCCAAGGAAGGCGCCGAAGCCGCCAATCGTGCGAAGTCGGAATTCCTCGCCAATATGAGCCACGAACTCCGCACGCCGCTGAACGCGATCATCGGCTTCGCGGAAGCCATCAAGACCGAGTTGCTGGGTCCCGTCGGGACCAAGCGCTATCGGGATTATGCCGAGGATATCCACCAGAGCGGGCACCTGCTGCTCGGCGTCATCAACAACGTGCTCGACCTCGCGAAAGTCGAGGCGGGGACGATGGAGCTTCACGAGGAGACGATCCTTTTGACACCGGCCATGGAAGCCTGCACCAAAACCCTGCAGCAACTGGCCGACAAGAACGATGTCACGTTCAAGCTGGCGGTCGAACCAGGCATGCCGCGCCTCATTGCGGACGAGAACAAACTGAAGCAGATCGTTCTAAATATTCTCTCCAACGCGGTGAAATTCACCCCGCCCGGCGGTACCGTGACCCTGTCGCTGCGCACCGTGGAGGAGGACGCGATCGTGATCGAGGTCGCCGATACCGGCATCGGCATGTCGCCCGCGGACCTCGAAATCGCGCTTCAGCCTTTCGGGCAAGTCGATAACGCGCTCACCCGTCGCCATCAGGGGACAGGGCTGGGACTGCCTCTGGCGACGACCTTGGCGGAACTGCACGGCGGAACACTGAAGGTAGAGAGCGAGCTGGGACGCGGCACCAGTGTCACCCTGCGCTTTCCGCCCTCGCGCAGCAGTTCGACGATGAATCTAGCCCCAGCCGCGCTGCGCGGCTGAGGACTAGAAAAGGCCCGGTTTCAGCTTGAAGACATCGGGCCGGACGGGATCGGCCACGTAGAAAAGCTGAAGCTGCTTAGGCGTCAGGATGCGATTGCCGTTACGATCCTCCTCCGTCGTCCCGGTGAGGGTGAGCTGGGTCATATGGCCCTTGCGATCGGCCCCCCGGAAGACGACGAGACCGTTCTTTCCCAGAGGCACGTCGGTCGCCACGGTTTCCGAGCGATAGCCGCCCCGCCGCAGATGGGCTTGGAGTAATTCGGAATTGGCGGTCAGGACCTGGGGCGTGATCCTGGCATCCGAGGCGTTCGACCAGGTGACGGTCACCTGGATAAGACGGCGCCATTGGAAACCCATCACATAGGTCACTTGCGCGCGGCCGCCCCTTGGCACCAGATCCGGGGCGAAGAGGCTGATCACCTTGGTCCGTTCGATCGGGTTTTCGGCGACAGTCACATCCTTGTCCTGGACCCCGAAGTCCCGGGTGATGGCGGCGCGCACCTCGGCTTCGGTCATGCCGAAACGCGCCGACCGAAACCCCGTCACCTCGGTCGATCCCCCACCGAAAATCGAGGAGTCGAGCTGTTCCGACCCCGGCAGAGCCCCCTGGGCCTCCGCCATGACAGCCGCGCTCAAAAGCCCCGCCATCAGAAGGCGGCCGATGACCAGCCCGGATCTTGACAAGAGGGGCGTCCTTTTCAGGGATCGAGGGAGGCGACTTCCTTGACGCCCGGCACGCAGATCCCGCCGCGCCGCCCGCCGCCCGTGCAATCGTAGATCCATTGGGGCAAAGGCCGGTTCTCCGGAACGATGGTCCAGAGCCGCAGCAGATGACGCCGCCGGTCGATCTCCGGATAGTCCTCATAGGCGGTGCGCGTATGCAGCAGCGTGTGGTTGTGCAGGAATTGAATATCGCCCTTCTGCAGGGTCATGCTGAGATGGAAGGCCGGATCGTTCCCGATCTCGTCGACCAGGGCCAGGGCTTCCTTCTGTGCGGGCGTCAGGCGCGGCAACTCAGGGAAGCTTTCCGCATTCTTCACGAAGGCGGGCAGCAGGAAAGTCGTCAGCCGGCCGTCATGCCAATTGAAGGCGGGACTCTGGTAATAAGGCTTGGCTCCGGAAGGAATCTCGTTCTGACGGCTGATCCAGAAGGGTTCGTAGAGAACCCGCAGCAGGTCGGGCCGGCGCTTCATGATCTCGTTGTGGATAGCGATGGAGCTTGCGATCAGGCTCTCGCCGCCGGATCGGGAGCCGTGGAGGCAGCACAGCCCGACGATGTCGCATTGATCCACGTGGAAAAAGAAACGTCCCCGGCTGTTATAGCCGCGCACCACGGGATGAAGGAAATAGGTCCGTTGATTGCCTGAGTCCGTCGTCTCGGCGGGGGCGTCCGCCGGCACTTCGCCAAGGTCGGTGATATGGCCCAGAAGCTGGCCTTTCCCGTTTTGCGAGATGGGATAGCCCAGGTGCATTCCGATGCCCCAATAGATCTTGGCGAGGTCGTGCTTCGAATAGTCATCGACCGGGAACCCCCGCATCAGCACGAAGCCGCGCCCCTCCAGGACTTCGCGCCGGATCTCCAGAAGCTTCGGCCCGAATTTCGGAAGCGGGAAATCGACCTTGGCGATCTGGATCAGGTCGAGGTTCTCGCCCTTGACATGCTTCAGCGCGGCGTCGAGGTCGGAGAGGTCTTCCGCCGTGAAATGATATTGCCAATCCGTCCGACCCTGGAGGTCGCGGCCCATCCAATTCGCCGGATCTTCGACCGGCCCGGGTGGCATGGATATATCGCTCACGGCGTCGGATTTCGCATTCAGCATCGTGCTCATGGGGCTTTCCCTCCACATGCCGGGAATTTGAGCAAACGATAGGAGCGCGGTCCGCGCTTGTCCAGAAGCCTCCCCTGGATCGCCCGTCTCAGCCATCGTAGAGTGGCGCCAGGAACAGCCCGAGCCGCTCGGGGCCAATCAAGGGAGGAGATCTCGTATGCTGACGGTCGAACGGACGCTGGAGCGCGTGGCAAAAATTCACAGCGACAAGCCCTATCACCAGCATCCGCTCTGGAAGGGGCTCGTCGAGGGGACCTTCAGCAAGAACCAGATCAAGGCGTTCGCGCAGCAATACGGGATCATCCCGCTGTGGAACCACAATTATCATGGCCGGCTCTATGTGATCTGCCCCAATGCCAATTGGCGCAAGCGGATCGCCGAGGTGGTCTATGAGGAGGGCACCGGCGCGCTCTTCTCCGACGGCGTCTCGCATAACGAGCTCTATCTCAATTTCGGAGCCGATCTCGGGCTGACGGCGGATGAACTCCTCAATACCGCCTATTGCCCCGAGTCGATCGCCTTCCGCTCCTATTTCCAGGAGAAATGCGGCTCGACCTTCCTGGAGGGCGTGTCGTCCCATATGCTGGCGGCCGAGGCCCAGGGCCCGGGCGTCTTCGTGCACATGGCCGAGACCTTCAAGCGGTGCTACCAGATGAGCGACAAGGGCGTCGCCTTCTGGGTCATCCATGATATCGCCGACGGCGACCATTCCTCTATCGGCGAGGAACTGCTGGCTGATTTCGCCACCACCGAGGCCGAGCGGGAACTCGTCATCAAGACGGTCGCGGAGACCAACGACATGACCTTCCTGCTTTACGACGGCATCTATCGCTGCATGCAGGAAGCCGCCTAACGCTTAGAGCCGGAGCAGACGCCGGGCGTTGCCGTTGCAGATCTTGTCGAGGGCGTCCGCCGTCAGCGGCGCCTTGCGGATCCAGTCGACGCCCGGCTTGTTCTCCACGAAAGGCCAATCGACGCCGAAGATGACATGGTCGATCCCCATCTCGGTGATCGCGCATTGGAGCGCAGGGTCGGAGAAGAACCCGCTGGTGACGATATGGAAATTCTCCCGGAAGGTTTCCTGAAAGGGGCGCTTCAACTGCCCATTGCGCGAAAACGCCTGGTTGAGCCGCCAGAGCTGGTAGGGGATGCCCTCGCCTAAGTGACCCAGGATGAACTTCAGTCGCGGATAAACGTCGAAAACGCCGCTCAGCACCATGCGGATCGCCAGGGTCCCGATCTCCACCCCATAACCCCAGCCGGCCGTCGCCAGGCCCCTGTGGGTCTTCATATAGTCCTTGTAATAGGCCTCGATGATCGCCGGATGCGGCAGCGCCGGATGCAGGAAGACAGGCACGTCAAGCGCCTCGGCCCGCGCGAAGATCGGCCAGAAGAATTTCTCGTCCAGGAACCGCTCGTTGGTGAGCCCATGGACCAGAGCCCCCTTGAAACCGAGCTTCACCACCGCGCGCTCCAACTCCTCGGCGGCCTCTTCGGGCGCGCCGGTCGGCAAGGCAGCGAAAGCGGCAAAGCGCGTCGGATGGGCGCGCACTGTCTCGCAAAGCCGGTCGTTCACCTCACGGGCGAGCTTCACGGCGAGCGCCGCATCCATCTTCTGCGTGCCGGGCGGCGCGTGGGAAAGCACCTGGAGATCGATTCCCGCTTCATCCATCTCGCGGAGCCGCCCCTCGCCCAGGTCTTCCAGCCGGCGCTTCAACTCGCCGCCTTTCGCTCCCTCCGCCTCGCTGAAGTGCTCGACGAGGACGGGGTCCCAATAGTGCTCCTCGATGGCGATGATCATGGGCTTTGAACGATCTGTCATTCCTGCCTCTTCCCGGGATGGCCGGATTATGCCCCGACATCTCCCGCCGATACCCCTCAAAATGTGTACGAGGCTGAAATGATGCGTTAAGCTTTTCCCCAGCAGCAACGGACGGGCCGGCGCGCCCAAAAGGGAGAACTTCCATGACTATCGACACGAGACGCACGCCGATCACCCGGCGGACGCTCCTCAAGACCAGCCTTGCGACGACCGCTCTGGTCGGCGCAGGCCCCGCGATCATCGGACGCGCTCAAGCCGCGGATAACTCCGTCATCGTCAATACCTGGGGCGGGATCTATACGGCGGCGCAGGACGAGGGCTATTTCAAGCCCTTCACCAAGGCGACCGGCATCGAAGTCAAGACCGCCACCCCCGTATCCTTCGCCAAGCTGAAGGCGCAGGTTCAATCCGGCAACTACGAATGGGACGTGACCTCCACCGGCCCGATCGACTATGTGGCCGGAATGAAGCAGGGCCTCGTCGAGCCCTTGGACTGGACCGTCATCGACCGCAGCAAGATCACGCCCAGCGCGATCGGGGTCTCGGGCATCCAATCGCAGGCGCTGGCGACCACTCTGGTCTATCAGAAAAAGAAATTTCCGAACGGCGGGCCGCAAAGCTGGGCCGATTTCTGGGACGTCAAGAAATTCCCGGGCGCCCGCGGCCTCTGCACCGACGAGGTCTATTCGAACATAGGCTTCGCGCTGCTCGCGGATGGGGTGCCGAAGGACAAGCTTTATCCCCTGGATCTCGACCGCGGCTTCAAGAAGCTCGATCAGATCAAGCCGCATATCAAGGTGTGGTGGTCCCAAGGCAGCCAGTCCGAGCAGCTGATGCGGGACGGCGAAGTCGATATGATGAGCATGTGGAACGGCCGCTCGCAGGCGCTGGTCGATGCGGGCGTACCCGTCGAAATCGTCTGGAACGAGGCCCAGACCTATTTCTCCTATTGGTATGTCGCCAAAGGCAGCCCGCGCGCGAAGAACGCGATGAAGTTCATCGAGTTCGCAGCCCAGGGCCAGGGCCAGGCGATCTTCGGGAGCAAGATGTTCTACGGTCCCTCGAACCCCAAGGCCTTTGAATTCCTGACCAAAGCCGACGCGGAAAAAATGCCGACCTCGCCCGAACACAGCAAGATCTCCTTCACGCCGGACAACGAATGGCTGGGCGAGAACCTCGACCGGATCAAGGAGCGGTGGAACCAGTGGATCGCCGCCTGATCCAGAGGCCAACACTTTCCATATGACGGAACTTGGCAAGCGTCCGATTGAGCCGCTTGCCGCAAAACCGTAGATTTCCGGCGGCTTGAAAGAGCCGCCGGTTTTACTTTGGGCTTCCATGCCCCGGGAGATTTCAAATTGCGCCCTGAACATGAGCTCGGCTGGCGGCTCGGCGTCGACATCGGCGGGACCTTCACCGATCTCGTGGTGGAGGGCTCCGGCAAACGGCACACCGGAAAGCTGCTGACGACCCATGACCGGCCGGAACGCGCGGTTCTTGACGGGGTGCGCACGATCCTGGAGGAAACCGGGCTCAAGCCCGTGGATTTCACCTCGATCATCCATGGGACGACGCTCGCGACCAATGCGCTGATCGAGCGGCGGGGCGCGCGGACGGCGCTCGTCACCACCCAGGGTTTCCGCGACGTGCTCGAGATCGCGACCGAGACGCGTTTCGACCAATACGACCTCGGCATCGTGAAGCCGGCGCCCCTGGTCCCCCGTGACCTGCGCTTTACGGTGGCCGAACGGATGAGCGCCACGGGCGACGTCCTCGTGCCCCTCGACCGGGACGCCGTGAAGCGTCTCGCCGCCATACTTGCCGAACGCGAGATCGAAAGCGTCGCGGTCGGCTTCCTCCATTCCTTCGTGCGACAGGATCATGAGCGCGCGGTACGGGATATTCTGAGCCGCGAGCTGCCGCATCTGACCTTCAGCCTGTCGAGCGAAGTCTCGCCGGAGATCCGCGAATACGAGCGTTTCTCGACCACGGTGATGAATGCCTATCTCCAACCGAAGGTCGCGACATATCTCAAGGACCTCCAGGACCGCATCCGCGAGGGCGGCTTCGCCTGTCCGATCTATCTGATGCTGTCGAACGGCGGGCTCACGGATATCGAGACCGCGATGCATTTCCCCGCGCGTCTGGTGGAATCGGGACCGGCGGGCGGCGCGATCCTGGCAAGCCATATCGCCAAGGAGATGTCTCTCTCCAAGGTCCTGTCCTTCGATATGGGCGGGACCACGGCCAAGATTTGCCTCTTCGACCAGGGCGAGCCCAGCACCTCGCGCGATTTCGAAGTGGCGCGGGTCTATCGCTTCAAGCGTGGCAGCGGCCTGCCCTTGCGCATCCCGGTCGTCGAAATGGTGGAGATTGGCGCGGGCGGTGGATCGATCGCCCGAGTCAATGCCGTAGGCCTCCTGACCGTCGGACCGGAAAGCGCGGGATCTGAGCCGGGACCCGCCTGTTACGGTCGCGGGGGAACGGGCGCCACGGTGACCGACGCCAATGTGCTTCTCGGCCGGATCGATCCCGCCCATTTCGCCGGAGGCAAGATCCAGCTCGACCTCAAAGCCGCGACAGATGCCATCGGCCGGGACGTGGCCCAGCCCCTCCCCGTCTCGATCCCGGATGCGACCCTCGGGATCGTCGAGATGGTCGACGAGAACATGGCGAACGCGGCCCGCGAACACGCCGCCGAGCGCGGCATGGATATCTCCGGCGGTCGGACGATGATCGCTTTCGGGGGCTCCGCCCCCCTTCATGCGGCGCGGCTCGCCGAGAAACTCGGCATCGATACGGTCATCATCCCGGTGGATGCGGGCGTCGCCTCGGCTCTGGGCTTCCTGCGCGCGCCGGTCGCCTATGAGATCGTAAGAACCCGGCCCACGCGGCTCAGCGCTTTCGATGCGAAGGCCATCGACGGTCTCTTGGAAGAAATGACCAAGGAAGCGACGGGATTCGTGCGGCGCGGCGTGCCCAAGGCAGAGCTCAAGGTCCGCCGCCGCTGCTCGATGCGCTACCTCGGCCAGCGTCACGAAATCAGCGTGCCGATCCCAGACGCGCCGCTCGCTTCCATCGATCCGGCGGCCCTCCGCCTGGCTTTCGAAGCGACCTATCACCGGCAGTTTGGGCGAACCATCCCAAAACTTGAAATCGAGGCTCTTGCCTGGTCCGTGGTCGTCGGTACGCCGGAGGCAGAAGCTCTGCCCGTTCCCACGGTGACCGAAACAGCTTTCACAGGCAATTCGGGAAGCCGGTCGCTCCTGATGCCCGGCGTCGCCGAACGGGTCGAGGCAAAAGTGGTTCAGCGGGACGATCTTGTCCCGGGCACGACCCTCGACGGCCCTGTCGTGGTGGTTGAGAACGATACCTCGACCGTGGTGCCGCAAGGCTTCAGTGTAACGGTCAACGGCCATGGCTACCTCGTGCTGACGCGGTACGCGAAGAAGGGACGCTAAGAGATGAGCACCGCATTCGATGCGATTCGCCTCCAGGTCATGTGGACCCGCCTGCTCGCCGTGGTGGAGGAGCAGGCGCAGACCCTGATCCGTACCGCTTTCAGCACGGTGGTGAGCGAGGCCGGCGATCTTTCGGCCGGCGTCTTCGACCTCACGGGCCGCATGGTGGCCCAGGCCGCAACGGGCACCCCCGGCCATGTCAACACCATGGCGGAGACGGTGAAGGACTTCCTGATCCATTTCCCCATCGAAACCATGAAGGACGGCGATCACTTCATCACCAACGACCCCTGGAAGGGCGCCGGCCATCTTCACGACGTGACGGTCATGACCCCCGCTTTCCGGGATGGCAAGGTCGTGGCGCTTTTCGCCTGCATCTGCCACCAGATCGACATGGGCGGGCGGGGACTAGGCCCCGATGCGGAATCTGTCTTCGAGGAAGGGCTCCTCATCCCGCCGATGCGGCTCGCCTTCGCGGGCGAGTTTAACGAATCGCTCCTCCAGATCATCCGGACCAACGTCCGCATGCCTTATGAGGTCGAGGGCGACATCCTCTCCTATGTCACCTGCAACGAGGTCGGCGCGACCCGCTTCGGCGAGATGCTCGACGAATTCCCCGGCATCGATTTCCCGACCCTCTCCGACTACGTGATCAACCGGTCGCGCGAAGGGATGCTGGCGGCGATCCGCGCGCTGCCCAAGGGCACCTGGCATGGCAGCATGGAGGTCGACGGCTACGACAAGCCGATCATGCTCAAGGCAGCCGTGACCATCGATGGCGAAAAAGTGCTGATCGACTATGCCGGCAGCTCGACCGCCAGCCGCTTCGGCATCAACCTCGTCTTGAATTACACCAAGGCCTATACCGCCTTCGCGATCCGGTCTTCCATCGCGCCGGATGTTCCGAACAACGCGGGCTCCCTCGGCCCCATCGAGGTGACCGGCCCCGTAGGGTCCATCGTCAATGTTGAGCCACCGGCCCCGGTCAGCGCGCGGCATGTGATCGGCCAGATGCTGCCGGATGTGATCTTCGGCTGCCTCGCGCAAATCCTACCCGATGTGGTTCCCGCCGAGGGCGCTTCCTGCATTTGGTCGCTGCAATTGCGCGGCGGAATGGAGGCCTGGAAGATGGCCAATGTGAAGGAAGGGGAATTCACCTCCCGCGCCTTCTCTCTCCTGTCCTTCAACAGCGGCGGCTCCGGCGCGCGGCCGGACAAGGACGGGCTTTCGGTGACCGCCTTCCCAAGTGGCGTGCGCGGCACCTCTGTCGAGGCGCTGGAGAATCTTGCCCCGGTTGTTCTCTGGAAGAAGGAACTGCTCCCCGATTCAGGCGGAGCCGGCAAGCAGCGCGGCGGCCTCGGCCAGATTGTCGAGGTCGGGACCATCGACGGCGCCCCCTTCTTCGTCTTCGCCATGTACGACCGGATCCTTTTCCCCGCCCGGGGCCGCTTCGGCGGCGCGGAGGGAGGACGCGGCGACGCGACCCTGGACGGGACCGAAAAGCTCGCGATCAAGGGCAAGCAGCTCGTTCCGGCCCATCGCCGCCTTGTCCTCGTCCTGCCGGGCGGCGGCGGGATCGGCGATCCGCTGGAGCGGGACATCGAGATGGTCGCGGCCGATCTCGGCGAGGGGATCGTCACGCCGGAAGCCGCCCGTGAGATCTACGGCGCGGTCCTCGACAAAGACGGAAAGGTGGACCGCGAGGCCTCCAGGCAGGCGCGAGCCGAGCGACCTGCGAAGGCCCCCGTCCTCGCCTAGCGGGTTTTCAGGATCTCGCCCAGCGCGGCCAAGACGGCGTCGGTATCGTCCGGCAGGCCGACCGTGATCCGGATCTCCCTGAGGTGCTCAGGATCGCGCCATCCGCGCACAAGGATGCCGCGTTTCTCCAATTCCTGAGACGCCTCTTCGGCCGGGAAGGGCATCTTCACCGAGACGAAGTTCCCGAAGCTGGGCATGGGCGACAGCCCGAGACGCTTCAAGCCCTCCGTCAAGCGGCTGCGTTCCTCCCCCACGGCTTTCAGCGTCATCTGGAGATGGGCCTGGTCGGCAAGCGCCGCCTCGGCACCCGCCAGGGCCGGGCTCGCCACATGGAAAAAGGCCATGGCCTTGCGGAAGGCCCTCGCGACCTCGTCGGAGCCGCATAACGCATAGCCGACGCGCAGGCCACTCAGCCCATAGGCCTTGGAAAAAGTCCTCAGGATCGCCCAGGGACCGCGCCGGCGCTCCATGATGGGCAGCACATCGGGTCCGCCCGCCGCGCGTCCAAATTCCGAATAGGCCTCGTCGACCATGAGCAGGATATTCTCCGGCACCGACGCGGCAAGCCGTTCCAGCGCCTCCGCGCTCATCATGCCCCCGGTGGGCGGGTTCGGCGTGCAACACCAGACGATCTTGGTCCGGTTGGTCAGCGCGGCCATCAAGGCCTCGACATCGGTAGCCCCGGAAGCGTCCAGGCGCGTGCGGATAAAATTCGCCGACCGCAGCTTGGCAGCCTGCATCTGCCCGGGGAAAGAGGGCGCCGGCCCCACCACGTCATCGCCGGGCAGGGTCGTAATGGTCGTGGCGATATCGATCAGTTCGTGGCTGCCGCGTCCGATCACGATGCGATCCGCCGGCACGCCGCTATGAGCGGCGAGCGCCTCGGCCAGCGGCCGCCCGCGCGCCGCGGGATAACGGTTCAAGGATTTGAGTTGCGCGGCCGCCGCCTCGACCGCGCGTGGCGAAGGTGGATGCGGCGATTCATTGAGGTGGAGAAGCCGCAGGCCGGTAATGCCCCGGGCCGCGAGTTCCTGTGCGGTTTCCACATCGTGGCCCGCGGGGATCGCATCCATGGCCGGGATAAGCCAAGCAGCTCCGGTTCTCCGGTTCTCCGTCATTTGAACTCTTCTCCCCGGTCTCTTGCTTGTCGGTCAGGCATCCGGCCCCATCGGGGGCAGGACGCCCAGATGGCGCGTCGACAAGCGCTTATCACCCTTCGGCCAGCAGTTTCTCGATAATGTCCCGCAATTCCGTAGCCCGGAAAGGCTTGTTCAAGGTGGCATCGGCGCCGAGCTTGCGGGCAACCGAGAGGAATTGGGGCGCCTGGCCGCTGCCGCTTCCCGACATGGCGATGATCTTCACCCCGGGGTAATGCCGTCGGATATCCAGGATCGTCTCGATGCCTTCCTTATCCGGCATGATGATATCGGTCAGCACAAGGTTCGGCTTGGCGCGCTCGATCTGCGCCATACCCTCATTGCCGTCGCCCGCCTCGAAGAGCTCATGCCCCAGAGAATCGAGGATCTTGAGGATCGTTCTCCGCAGCTTCAGATCGTCGTCGATTACCAGAATGCGTGCCATCCGGGCTTCCCCGACCTCCCGATCACCTCACGCCGACACCGGGATCATCCAATCCCGAAGCCAGATCGCAACCTGCTCGATCCCCATGGGCCGCCCGATCAGATATCCTTGCAGACCGGTCGCCCCGAGCGATTCAACTAAGACGGCAGTTTCTTCCGTCTCGACGCCTTCGGCAATGCTGATCATATCCATATTGCGCGCCAGATCGATCACGGAGCGGACAACCGCAAGCGAATCCCGGGATCGGGTGACATCCATGATGAAGCTCTTGTCGATCTTGAGCTCCGAATAGGGAAGCTGCCGGAGTTGCAGCAACGAGGAATAGCCCATCCCGAAATCGTCGATGGAGAGGTCGATCCCCTTGAGCCGAAGCCGCCCCAGAACATCCATCATCTGGGTCGGATCCCTGGTCGCGGTGCCCTCGGTGATCTCGAAGGAAAACTCCCCGTCGGGGATCCGCGCACCTTGGACGATCGCATGCATCCGGTCGGGGAAGTCGAGGCGGTGCAGATTGACCGCGGAGACATTGACGGCGATCGGCACGGCGAGATTCTTCTCGCGTAGGACATGATAGTCATGTGCCGCTTCGCGAACGACCCATTCGGTTAAAGCGTCGATCACTTCGGCATGGAGCTCTGCCATGGGGATGAATTGGTCGGGCGGTATCAAGCCTCGGGACGGATGGTTCCAGCGCACCAGGGCCTCCAGCTTCAGCACCTTCCGGGGATTGCGCGATACAATCGGCTGATATTCGAGGCGGAACTGGTCATCGCGTATCGCCTCCAGGAGAACCTGGGGAGAGAGCGGCCGCAGCGTCGATCCCACCCGTTCCAGGGTCGCCCTGAGATCGGCCGCCCGAAGCGGCTTGTTGAGCGCATCGATGATATCGAGGCCGAGCGCGCCGCCCAATTGCCGCGCCGTGCCGAGGACGCGGCGATCATGGCCGCTGATCAGAATGATCGGCACGCGATAGCCGTTATCCGCGAGATAGCGAAGCTGCTCGATCCCGTCCTCCTCCCCGATCTGGAGATCAAGCACCACCAATTCCGGCGGCGAGGCTTCGCAGGCGGCGCGGAAATCCACGGCCCTCGTCACTGCGTCGGCGACGAAACCGATACGCTCGGCGATCCTGCGCACCAGCGCCCCCATCGCGGGATCGTCGTCGAGGATCAGCATTTTCATGAAGTCGGACCTTTCTTAACCCGTTCACCGCCCGGGCGCTTATTTCTGTTCATCGGTCAAGACCTCCCAGATCGCCCTCGCCAACTCCTGCTTTCGATAGGGCTTGCTCAGGAGTCGGATATCGTCGAGTGGCGCGATTCCGCGCGAGGTAGGATCCGGGAAACCCGAGGTCAGCAGAACCTTCAGACCCGGCCGCCGTTCCGTCGCCACCCGGGCGAGGTCCACCCCGTTCAATCCTCCCGGCATCACCACATCGCTGAACATGAGGTCGATGGAGATTTCCTCATCGATCCTCTCCAGCGCGCTCGGTCCGGTGTCGGCTTCTATGACCTCGTAGCCGAGGCTCAAAAGCTGGCGGGTGACGCTCCTTGCGCAAAGTGGGATTGTCTTCGACCAGCAAGATGCGCTGGCCGCTTCCCGGCCGCGCTTCCTGCGCATCATGGGCCTCGCGTGCCTCGCCATCGGCGGTGGCCTTCGGCAGGTAGATGCGGAAGACGGTGCCGACACCGACTTCGCTATAGACGTTGATATGGCCGCCCGACTGCTTGATGAAGCCGAAGACCATGCTCAAGCCGAGGCCGGTTCCCTTGCCCTGCTCCTTGGTGGTGAAGAAGGGCTCGAAGATCCGTTCCACCACGTCGGCCGCGATGCCTTCGCCCGTGTCGCTGACGGTGACGCAGACGTAATCGCCGGGAATGACGTCGGTAAACCGCTCCGTATAATCCCAGTCGAGCACCGCATTTCCCGTTTGGAAGCGCAACCGCCCGCCTTTCGGCATGGCGTCCCGCGCGTTATTCGCAAGATTGGTGATCGCCGATTCGAGCTGGGCCGGATCGACCACCACAGGCCAGACTTCCTTCGCCAGTTCCAGGACGATCTCGATGTCCTCCCCCAGCGTGCGGCGGAGGAGCTTGGTAATGCTGGCCACCAGCTCGTTGACATCCGCCTTTTCCGGCCGGAGCGGCTGACGCCGGGCAAAGGCGAGGAGGCGGCGCGTGAGATCCGCCCCGCGAAGCGCCGCATCGAGGGCATCCTTCAGAAGTTCCTGAGCCTCCGCGGGATCGTCGCCGCCTTCGGTCAGCAGATCGAGGTTCCCGATGATGACGCCCAGAAGGTTATTGAAGTCATGGGCGAGACCGCCCGTAAGATTGCCGATCGCCTCCATCTTCTGGGCCTGATAGAGCCGCTCCTCCATCTCCTTGTGACTGGTGATGTCCTCGAAGAAACCAAGGAGGTAACGAGGATCCCCATTCTCATCGAGGACCGGCGAGCTCTTTATGCGGAAGAGCCGCTTGCCCTGGAGTCGCGTATCGATGGTTTCCTCTTCCAAGGTCACAACGGAACCCGTGGCGAGCGATTCTTCCTCCAGCTCCCGCAGACGGTCAATCTGCTCGGGCGGAAAGATATCCGCGAATGTCTTGCCGACGAGCCCTTCCGGCGGCGCGCCTGCGAACTGCTCGCCGGCCCGGTTCACATGCACGAACTGCCGGGTCGTCGCATCCTTCACGAAGAGCATGACCGGCAGCTGTTCGATCACCTGATCGAGGAACCCCCGGATCTCCAGAAGCTCGCGCTCGGTATCCTTGCGCATGACGATCTCGTCTTCGAAGGCCTTGTTGGCCTCGACGAGCTTCGCGGTCCGGTCGCGGACCTGATCCTCCAGATGCTTGGCGTAATCCTGGACGCGGGCCTTGGCGACAGCGAGTTCCGACTGGCTCTTCTGGAGATCCCGATTGGCTTTGACCGTGTCCTCGAAGTGTACGCCGTCAGCGTCTATGAGACAGAATTGGGGTATTGATTAGAGGAGGGTTTTGGTCTCATCGCAGTGACGAAGGAACGAAGATGAGAGCAAAACCCGTGAGTTCGAAAGCCCCGGCTGAACAGGTCCTGAAGGACATTCGCCG
>CANJCB010000009.1 GCA_947473305.1 Rhodospirillales bacterium | reverse complement strand
TCGCGCTGGTCGGTCATCAATGTCAAAAGGTCGCCTCGATCCGCCCAGATTGTCTGGGTTTATCCACCACCGTCCAGGATCAGGTTTTCCGTATAATTTCCGTACGGAGGCCCTTTTGAGTCCATCGCCAGAACATATCTCATTGATATAATTGGCGTCCCCAACGGGATTCGAACCCGTGTTACCGCCGTGAAAGGGCGGTGTCCTAGGCCTCTAGACGATGGGGACGAAGGCCGGTGGGCAGGGTCTAACCGTGCCGATGCCGGAAATCAAGCTGGAACGGCGGCATCGTCGATGAAGAGTTGAACACCGTCGCGTCCCTGCCACGTATCGGAGCGGAGATGACCGGCGATGTGGAAGCTGCGGCCCTGGCCGTTCAGGAGCGCGGCGCCGAGTTCCCCATCCAGGCTGCGGAAGGCGATAGCCTTGAGGCGCGACTGCCCCGCGCCGTCGGACAGCACCACGCGCACGTGCTGGCCGCCGACAATATCGGCGCGGACGATACGGGCCTGGGGCAGGACGAAACGCGGTTCCGAATTGCCCGCTCCGAAGGGGCCGAGCCGATCCACCAGCCCTACGAACTCGAGCGTCGCCGCGGCAGGCGACAAGGCTCCATCGATCGAAAGCTCCGGGACGAGGCCTGTCTCGATCGCGAGATCCGCCATGCGGGCGGCGAAAAAATCCCGCAACGCATCGATCCGCCCCTCCTCCACCGTAAAGCCCGCCGCCATGGCGTGACCGCCGCCGCTGATGAGCAGCCCTGCCTGGCGCGCGGCGATCACCGCGGCCCCGAGCGCAAGTCCGGGGATCGAGCGGCCGGAACCCTTGCCGAGACCGTCGGCCAGGGCGATCACGCAGGCCGGGCGGTTGTAGCGGTCCTTCAACCGGCTCGCGACGATGCCGATAACGCCGGGATGCCAGGTCTCGGCCGCGACCAGAATGATCGGACAGGAGGCGTGGCGCTCGGCCTGCTCGATCGCCGCCTCCAGCACACCGGCTTCGATGTCGCGGCGCTCGGCATTCAGCTTGTGAAGCTCGGCGGCCAGGGTGCGGACCTCGATCTCGTCCTCGCTGGCGAGGAGGCGCGTGCCAAGATCGGAGCGCCCGACCCGCCCGCCCGCATTGACGCGCGGCCCCAGGACAAAGCCCACATGGTAGCAATCGATCCTCTCCCCCACGCCCGCACAATCGGAGAGCGCGGCGATGCCGAGATTGCCCCGTCGCTGCAACACTTTCAGGCCTTGCGCCACCAGCGCGCGGTTGATGCCGGTCAGCGGCACCACATCGCACACCGTGCCAAGCGCCACCAGATCGAGCCATCGCATGAGGTCCGGGGCGACGCGGCCCACATACCAATTGTCTTTCCGGAGCGCCCGGTTCACCGCGACGATGAGCATGAAGGCAACGCCCACCGCCGCCAGTTGTCCATGCTCGCCGCTCTCGTCGATCCGGTTGGGATTGACCACGGCGAAAGCCCGGGGCAGCAGAGGCTCCGCCACATGATGATCGACGACGATGACGTCGAGCCCCGCCTCGGCGGCCGCCGCGAGAGGATCGTGGGCGGTCGTGCCGCAATCGACGGTTATGGCAACCCCTGCCCCGTCGCGCTTCAACTTCAGCAGCGCCGGCGCGTTGGGACCGTAGCCCTCCTTCATGCGATCCGGGATATAGACGACGACCCGCGCGCCCGCGGCTTCGAAGAAACGGCGCAGCAGCGCGGAAGATGTGGCGCCGTCCACATCGTAGTCGCCAAAGATGGCGATCAGCTCCCCGTCCCTTACGGCGCGGGCAAGCCGTTCCGCCGCCCGGTCCATATCGCGAAAAAGGCTCGGGTCGGGAAGATGGTCGCGCAGGGTCGGATTGAGATGCCGGTCGGCACTCTCCACGTCGATGCCCCGGGCGGCGAGAAGGCGGCCGACGATTTCCGGCAGACCCAGGCGCTGGGAGAGGGTGAGCCCCGCCCTATCGTCGCTCGCGCGCGCTTTCCAGCGCCGGCCGGAGAGCGAACGCTCAACCCCGAGGAAGGCCTCCGCTATACCTCCGCCGCTCACGGGAAGACCTACCGGACCAGCTTGGCGTAGGAAACCTTACGTTGGAAATTATGTTGCGCCTCGACGATGCGGACGGTGCCGCTCTTCGAGCGCATGACCATCGACTGGGTCGTCGCCCCGCCGGGGAAGAGCCGGACGCCCTGGAGCATGGTGCCGCTGGTGACGCCGGTCGCGGCGAACATCACCTCGCCATGCGCCAGGTCGAGAAGTCCGTATTTCCGGTTGAAATCAGTGATGCCGTAGCGCCTCGCACGGGATTTTTCATCTTCATTACGGAAGATGAGGCGCCCCTGCATATGCCCGCCGATGCAGCGCAGCGCAGCCGCCGCCAACACGCCTTCCGGCGCGCCGCCCGAACCGACGTAAAGATCGACGCCGCTGTCCGGCCGGGAGGTGGCGATCACGCCGCTCACATCGCCGTCGGAGATCAGCATGATCCGCGCCCCGGCTTCGCGCACTTTCGCGATGAGCTCGGCATGGCGCGTACGGTCGAGGATGCAGACGACGAGATCCGAGACCTCGGCGTTCTTCGCCTTGGCGAGGTTCTTCAGATTGGTGGCAGGCGTCTCGTCGAGATCCACAACCTCCCCGAAGCCGCCGCCGATCGCGATCTTGTCCATATAAACGTCCGGCGCGTTGAGGAAGCCGCCGGCCTCCGCCATGGCGATCACGGCCAGCGCGTTCTGTCCGCCCTTGGCGGTGATCGTGGTGCCTTCCAGGGGATCGAGCGCGATGTCGATCTTGGGTCCCTGCCCCGATCCGACCTTTTCGCCGATATAGAGCATCGGGGCTTCGTCGCGCTCGCCCTCGCCGATGACCACGGTGCCATCGATATTGAGCCCATTGAGCGCATGGCGCATGGCGTCGACCGCGGCTTGGTCGGCTGCCTTCTCGTCGCCGCGACCCATGAGCCGCGAGGCTGAAAGCGCCGCAGCCTCGGTGACGCGCACCGCTTCCAGCGCCAAGTTGCGATCCATCAAAGCTTCGTCGGTCATAAAACCTCCTTCAGCCGGCCCGCGACCACGCGGCGGCTTTCCTATAAATCCTCGACCCGGATCATCCGTGGCGGCTCCAGCACAGTCTGGAGCGCCGTGATACGATCGAGCGCGCGGCGCATCGCCGCCTCATCGGTATCGTGAGTCGTGAGTACCACCGGAACCGCCTCCCCGGGCGCGCGGCCGCGCTGGATCATCTGTTCCATGGAAACCTGCTCGTCACGGAGCGCGGCCGCCACGTCGGCGATCACGCCCGGGCGGTCGTAGACCATGAGACGCACGTAATAAGCACCCCGATGGCGCGACATCGGCGCCGCCGGACTGGCGGCGAGCGCCGACGCCGGCAGGCCGAAGCCTGGGGACTGCCGTCCAGCGGCTATATCGATCAGGTCGGCGACGACGGCCGAAGCCGTGGGTTCGGCGCCCGCACCGCGCCCCTCCAGCATGACCCGGCCGGAGAAATCGCCCTCCGCCACCACGGCGTTGAAGACGCCCTCCACATGGGCGATCGGCGACCCTTTCGGCACCATGCAGGGATGGACCCGCTGCTCGACCCCGTGGTCGGTCAGACGCGCGATGCCCAGGAGCTTGATGCGGTATCCCAATTCGTCCGCGAAATCGATGTCGAGGGCCGAAACATGCCGGATCCCCTCCACGTTGACGCCCTTGAAATCGACTTCCGTGCCGAAGGCGAGCGAGGTCAGGATCGCAAGCTTATGGGCGGCGTCGATGCCGTCGATATCGAAGCTCGGGTCCGCCTCGGCATAACCCAGGCGCTGCGCCTCGCCGAGCACTTCCTGGAAGTCCCGGCCGGTCTCGCGCATGGTCGAGAGGATATAATTGCAGGTGCCGTTCAGGATCCCATAGATCCGGCCGACCTGATTGGCCGCCAGACCTTCGCGCAGAGCTTTCAGGATCGGGATGCCGCCCGCCACCGCCGCCTCGAAGCAAAGGGCGACGCCCCGCTCCTCAGCCAGCCGCGCGAGTTCGACCCCATGATGGGCCAGCAGCGCCTTATTGGCGGTCACCACATGCTTGCCGGATTTGAGCGCGGTGCGGACGGTCCCGGCCGCTATCCCCTCCGATCCGCCGATCAGTTCCACGACCACATCGATATCGGAGGCGGCGGCCATGGCCACCGCATCATCGAACCACCTGACCGTTCCCAGGTCGACGCCACGGTCGCGTTTGCGATCCCGCGACGACACGGCGGTGACCACAATCGGCCGGCCGCCACGACGCGCAACGAGGTCGGCATTCCGCTGCAGCAGGCGCAATGCTCCGCCGCCGACGGTGCCAAGCCCGGCTATCGCGATCCGCAGAGGTGACTTCATGGCCCGATAAAACGCCCTAGGCTCAATATTCGAGATAGATCTCGGTGCGGGGAGCCGTTCTGCCCGTACCGGCTGTCTGAATGGGTGCAGCCTCGACCGCCAGATCCTTGACTGCGACGCCCGCATCCGCGAGCGCGAGCGCGATGGTATTGGCGCGGTCGAGAGCGAGGCGGAAACCTGCGTCGTCGCGATCTCCCGCATCGCCGCCGCGGAGGGCATAGCCGACGATCCTGACCGTGCCGCCCGATCGCTTCTGCTGTCCTGCCACATGCATCACGACGTTCAAGCCCTCGTCATTGAGCGCCGAGGAACCGTTCCTGAAGGTGATGGCGCCCGCGTCGACAAGACGTGCCTGGGGCGGCGCGCCCGGTGTCGACGGCAATCTCGGCGCTGACGGAGGCGGACGGAGTTCGTCCCCCTGACCCGAATTCCGGGCCGTGGGCGCTGAGAGCGGCGATTCGCGGGGAGCGAGCGCCGCCTGCGCAGTCGGCGGAGCCCGGGTCGGCTCGGGCGCCGCTCGTTCCGGCGGAGAGGGTGTCGTGACCCTGGCCGGCGGTTCCGGAGAGGCCGCAGGCGCAGTTTCCCGTGTCTGACGCGCGGGCGTCGAAGCTACCCGGGGAGGAGCATCGGTCGGGATGGCGCTCGGCGGGCGATAGGCGCGCACGTCATCATCGGTATATTTCGCATTTTCCCGGTCGGAAGAGAGGCTGCGCTGAAGCTTCTCGCGATCGACCGAACTCAACGCACGGGTGGGCGGCGCCGGGACCGAGCCAAGGGTGGGATAGGAGCCCTTGCCGCCGGCATCCAAGTTAGCAGCGTTCGATGGACTGGAATCCTGCTTGTCGTTTTTGCTGGCCCCGCTCAGGTCGCGATACCATTCCACCGGATTGACCGCATCGGGAACATAGGAACAACCGGATAGCGCGAGGAGCGCCAAGAGGGCCGCTTGCCGCCCTGCCCGGCTGAACCCGCCTTTTATCTGCATCGCCTGCGTCGCTCCCTCGTCTCGCCTGCCACTAGTCCTGGCCACCCCGCAGCCCATATACTCGATATATGGCGGCGCAGGCTGCCGTTTGGTGTATTGAATAGCACGCCCGCCGTCATCAAGAAATCGCTCCGCCTCATGGTTGCCCGCACATGACCGATCCGAACGGCCCGGATATCAAGCTTCCCGATCCGGTACAACTTGCCCGCAGCATGGCCGAGATCGCCGAGCGCAGCCAGCGCCTCGTCGCCGATTTCCTGAGCCGCCAGGGCTCCGAAGGCATGGGATCCCCCGACCCGCTCAATATCGGCGGGGCCTTCATGGAAATGACGCAGCGGATGATGTCCGATCCGATGCGGCTTTTGAATTCACAGATGGAGCTCTGGCAGAGCTACATGGACCTGTGGCAGCGCTCTGCCCATCGCTTCCTGGGGGGCACTTCCGGTCCGGTGATCGAGCCGCCGCCCGGCGACCGCCGCTTCAAGGATGTCGCCTGGACCGAGAACACCCTCTTCGACTTCATCAAGCAGAGCTATCTCCTCACCGCCCGCTGGATGCAGTCGACGGTGAAGGAGGTCGAAGGCCTCGACGAGCAGACCGCCCGCAAGGTCGATTTCTACACGCGGCAATTCGCCGATGCGATCGCGCCCTCCAACTTCCTGATGACCAATCCCGAGGCGCTGCGCACGACCCTGGAGACGGGCGGCGAGAACCTCGTCAAGGGCCTCGGCCACATGCTCGACGACCTGGAGCGGGGCAAGGGCCAGCTTCAGATCAAGATGACCGATCTCGACGCCTTCAAGATCGGCGAGAACATCGCGGTCACGCCCGGCAAGGTCGTCTTCCAGAACGATCTCATGCAGTTGATCCAATACGAGCCGACGACGGCAAAGGTGAAGCGCCGGCCGCTGATCATCGTCCCGCCCTGGATCAACAAGTATTACATCCTGGATCTCCGGCCGAAGAATTCCTTCGTTCGCTGGGCGGTCGAGCAGGGCCATACGGTCTTCATGATCTCCTGGGTTAATCCCGACGAGCATCTGGCGAAGAAGAGCTTCGAGAACTACATGCTCGAAGGCCCGATCGCCGCCATGGAAGCGGTCGAGAAAGCCACCGGCGAGCGCGAGGTGAACTTCATCGGCTATTGCCTCGGTGGGACCCTCCTGGGCTGCACCATGGCCTATCTGGCCGCCAAGGGTGACACGCGGGTCGTCAGCGCCAGCTACTTCGCCGCCATGGTGGACTTCTCCGAGGCCGGCGAGCTTCTCGTCTTCATCGACGAGGAACAGCTCCAGATGCTCGAAGAAAAAATGCAGGAGCACGGCTATCTCAAGGGCAGCGAGATGGCCACCACCTTCAACATGCTGCGCGCCAACGACCTGATCTGGTCGTTCGTCGTGAACAACTATCTCCTCGGCAAGGAGCCCTTCCCCTTCGATCTCCTCTATTGGAACTCCGATTCGACGCGGATGCCGGCGGCGATGCACAGCTTCTATCTCCGGCACATGTACCAGGAGAACGCTCTGGCGCGGGCCGGAGGCATAACGCTCGATGGCGTGCCGATCGACCTCAAGAAGATCACGACGCCGACCTTCCTGGTTTCGACCCAGGAAGACCACATCGCCCCCTGGAAAACCTGCTACCACGCGACGCAGCTCTACCAGGGTCCGGTAAAATTCGTCCTTTCCGCCTCGGGCCATATCGCCGGCATCGTCAATCCGCCGGGCAACAGCAAATACGGCCATTGGGAATACAACCGGAACCCCAAGGACCGGGACCAATGGCTCGCAAAGGCGAAATACCAGCCCGACAGCTGGTGGCCGACCTGGGAGAAATGGGTCGCGAAATTTTCCGGGGGCGAGGTGCCCGCCCGCAAAATCAGCGAGGGGGGACTGACACCAATCGACGACTCGCCCGGCTCATATGCGAAACTCGTCGTGAGCTGACCCATCCCTGCTTGCAATCCGATTGTCGAACCGTAAACAATAGCTTGATCAATGGATTGCAAGGAACTTGTGATGGGCAAAAGGAATAGTCTTGTCGGCATTTCGCGGCGCGCGCTGCTTAAAGGAAGCGCGGGGGCTACCGCTCTTCTAGCCGCGCCGATGCTCATGCGCGGCATCGCCGTGGCCCAGGACAAGACGCTTTTCGTCGGAACCTACGGCGGCCCCTGGCAGGCTGCGGAAGAGGCGGCTTTCTACAAGCCCTTCACCGAGCGGACGGGTATCCAGGTCCGTCCCGTCCAAGGCGTGTCGCTCGCCAAGGTGAAAGCCCAGGTCCAGAGCGGGAACTACGATTTCGACATTACCGATATCGAGTATCTGACGGCGGAATACGGCAACCTCGTCGAGCCGATCGATTTCAGCGTCATCGATACGAAGAACATTCCCAAGGAATCCATCGTCCGCAACGGCTTCCGGGACGTGGTGCTGTCGACAGTTCTCATCTACCGGAAAGACAAATTTCCGAACGGCGGCCCCAAGAACTGGGCGGATTTCTGGGATGTGAAGAAGTTTCCCGGCAAGCGCTCCCTCGGCACCCGCGCCAATACGGTTTGCGAGCAGGCGCTGCTCGCGGACGGCGTGCCGCGCGACAAGGTCTATCCGCTCGACGTGGACCGGGCGATGAAGAAGCTCGGCGAGATCAAGCCCAACATCCTCGTCTGGTGGACCCAGGCCGCGCAATCGCAGCAGCTCATCCGCGACGGCGAGGTCGATATGATGGCGATCTGGAGTTCGGGCGCCCAACGGCTGGTCGCCGATGGCCTGCCGATTGAGATCGTCTGGGATGGCGCTCATATCGAGTCGGGCGGCTGCTTCTATGTGCCCAAGGGCGATCCGCGCTCGAAGATGGCCTTCCAGTATCTGGAAACCTATATGGACCCGAAGCTGCACGCGCAATTCGCCAGCACGCTCGGCTACGGTCCCGGCAATGCGCTCTCCTTCCAATACATGACGAAAGAGCAGATCGAGCGGTCTCCCAACTCGCCGGAGAAACTCGCCGTCGGCGTGGTGCCGGATTACGAGTGGCTGACGCCGCGCTTCGACGACATCAAGGCCAAGTTCGCGGAGTTTATCGCGGCTTAGCTCGGATATTCCTTTGCCAGTTCGGCGTAATGCGCGGGGATGGAATAGCTCAGCCTATCCTCCTCGGGCTTTACGTCGCGCAGATAGCGGGCGGGGCTGCCGGCCCAAAGCTGGCCCGACAGAACCCGCTTGCCCGGCGTCAGAACCGAGCCGGCGGCAACCCAGCCGCCGGTCTCGACGACCGCGCCATCCATGACGCAGGCCTTCATACCGACAAAGGCGCGATCCTCCAGGCGGCAGCCGTGGAGCAACACCATATGGCCGATGGTGACGTTCTTGCCGATCCAGGTGTCGAACTTCTTGCCGGTCACATGAACGATGGTGCCATCCTGGATATTGGTCCCTTCGCCCACATGGATCGTCCCGATATCGCCGCGCAGCACGCAGCCGTACCATATGTTGGCATTGGCCTCGACCGTGACCTGGCCGATGACCACCGCGTTGGAGGCGATCCAGGCGTCCAGGGCGATCTGGGGCTGATGCTCCCGGAAGGGAAGAATGATGCCGCTCATGGAAACAGGGGCTCCAGTTGGAGGCCGGTGGTCTCGGGCAACCCCAGCATCACGTTCATATCCTGCACCGCCTGCCCCGAAGCGCCCTTGACCAGATTGTCGATGGTGCAAATCAGGATCGCCCTGTTGGGCAGCCGATCCTTGGAAATCCCGATGAGGCAGAGGTTAGATCCCCGCACATCGTGAGTCGTCGGCAGCTTCCCCTCGGGCAGCACATGAACGAAATGCTCGTCTTGATAGGCCGCTTCCAGCGTGCTGCGGAGATCGGCCAGGGTCGCCCCGTTGATCATCTTCACGTAGATCGTCGCAAGGATGCCGCGGTTCATCGGCATCAGATGCGGCGTGAAATTGATCGTGACCGGCCGTCCCGCCGCGATGCTCAGGCCCTGCTCGATTTCGGGCGCATGGCGATGGTTCGCGACGCCATAGGCGGCGATGCCCTCGGTGACTTCACAGAAAAGGCTCGATTCCTTAAGCGCCCTGCCCGCCCCTGTCACGCCGGACTTGGCATCGACGATGATGTCGTCGGCATCGATCAGGGCCTTGCGCAACAGAGGGATCAGCGGAAGCTGAGCCGAGGTCGGATAACAGCCGGGAACCGCCACCAGCCGCGCGTTGCCGATGGCGGCGCGGGAAATCTCGGTCAGGCCGTAGACGGCTTCCTTCTGCATCTCCACGGCCCGATGGGCATGGCCGTACCACTCCGCATAGACCTCGGGGTCGGCGAGCCGGAAATCGGCAGAGAGATCGAGGATCCTGAGATGCTTCGGCAGCTTTGAGATCACCTCCTGCGTCGTGCCATGGGGCAGACAGCAGAAAACGAGATCGACGCCGTTCCAATCGACGCTGTCGATGGTGACGAGATCGGGAAGCTTGCGACGCGCCAGATGGGGGAAGACCGCGCCGATGGGCTTGCCGGCCTGACGGTCGGCGGTCATCGCGACGATGTCCACATTGGGATGGTTCGCAAGGATGCGCAGAAGCTCGACGCCCGTATAGCCGCTGGCGCCCAGGATGGCGATGCGAACCCGGGATGGAGTGCTGGTCATTCCCGATCCTTTCTTCTTACCTTCGTCAGATTGCTCAAAAAGAAAGGGCGCCCCGCAGGACGCCCTTCCAAAACCACGCCGATGCCTGCTGTCGGCTTAGCGCTTCGAGAACTGGAAGCTGCGTCGGGCCTTCGCCTTGCCGTACTTCTTACGCTCGACGACACGGCTGTCGCGCGTGAGGAAGCCTTGCAGCTTCAACACGGGCCGCAACCCCGGCTCGTAATAGGTCAGCGCCTTGCTGATGCCGTGACGAACCGCACCGGCCTGGCCCGAAAGCCCGCCGCCCTTGACGGTGCAGATGACGTCGAATTGGCCCAAGCGGTCGGCGACCGAGAAAGGCTGGTTCAGCAGCATCCGCAGCACAGGGCGCGCGAAATAGACCGGGCTGTCCTTGCCGTTGACTTCGATCTTGCCGGTGCCGCGCTTGATCCAGACACGGGCGATCGCATTCTTGCGCTTGCCGGTCGCATAGGCACGGCCTTGGGGGTCGATCTGAGGCTGAACCTCGACCGCCGCAACCGGCGCATCCGCGCGCTGCCCGTTCATGGACTGGCGCAGGGTGCTGAGAGAAGTTTCCATATCCGCCATGATCGTCAGGCCTTCTTGTTCTTGCGGTTCATCGCGCCGACGTCGAGCGTCTGCGGCTGCTGCGCCTCATGAGGATGCACCGTGCCGGGATAAACCCTGAGATGACCCATGATGCGGCGGCCGAGCGGCCCGCGCGGAACCATGCGCTCCACGGCCTTCTCGATCACCCGCTCCGGATGCTTGCCGTCGAGGATCTGGCCGGCGCTCCGGCCCTTGATCCCGCCGGGATAATTCGTGTGCCAATAGAAGATGGCATCCTT
Organism: Rhodospirillales bacterium; assembly: GCA_947473305.1. Lineage (GTDB taxonomy): Bacteria > Pseudomonadota > Alphaproteobacteria > ATCC43930 > CGMCC-115725 > CANJCB01. The sequence continues at coordinate 123,780 of CANJCB010000009.1, read as the reverse complement.
CCGCTTGTTGCCGGTCAGATGGACCTTCTCGGCATTGATGACGATGATATGGTCACCATCATCCATATGCGGCGTATAGGTGACCTTATGCTTGCCACGCAGCCGGTTGGCGATGATCGATGCGAGGCGGCCCAGAATCAGCCCCTCGGCGTCGATCAGCACCCACTTCTTTTCCACATCGGATTGTTTCGCGGAATAGGTGGTCATCTTGCTCGATCCTGTTGTCGCGGACCGACAAGGCGGCCCCACGCGAAGGGCCGGAGTATGTCAGGAAAGAATGCGCAGTCAAGCGCGCAGAAATCATTAAATTCAATGACTTAGGATATATGGGTATTATAGTACCGTTATCTTTTATCGGGTGGAGGGATCGAATAGGTGGCGGTGACATGGGCGACCATCTCCGGATCGCCCTCGGTGAAAAGCTCCACCTCGCAGATCGCGAGCCGCTTGCCGAGCTTAAGAAGCTTGCCTTCGGCGATCACCGCGGCGGGGGCCGGTTTGCGCAGGAAATTGATATTGAGATTGGTCGTCACCGCCAGTTCCACCCGGCCGATCGCCGAAAGCACCACGGCATAGGCCGCGAAATCCGCCAATCCCATGAGCGCGGGGCCACTTACCGTCCCGCCCGGCCGGAGGATATTGGATTGAAAGGGCATGCGCGCCGTGGCCCGTCCCGGCCCGAGGTCGGTGACTTCCACCCCCATCATGGCCGCAAGCGACAGGCTCTCCTGAATGATCTCGCGGAATTCTGCGATGGTGATCAGCGACATGGGTTGTCCTTGCGATGTCCTCCGCGACACTGGCATGGGGACCGGACTGTCGCAACCGCCTCTTGAAGCCCGCGCCGGGAACGGTTGAGATGGGCAGCAACGTTGCCGAGCCACGTACCAGGAGACAAGCCATGGCCGCCGATCAAGCCCCCGTCCTCCTGCGCCGAGACGAAGACGGCATCGCCTGGGTGACGATGAACCGGCCCGCCGCCCGCAACGCGCTCTCGCTGGAGCTTATGAAGGCGCTCGTCGCCGAGTTCGACGCGATCCGCGACGATCCTGCGGCCAAGGTCGTGGTCCTGTCGGGCGCAGGGCCGGGCTTCTGCGCGGGTCACGATCTTCGGGAACTGCGCGCCAACGCCGGGAAGGCGTTCTACGAGGAGACGTTCCGGCAGAGCCGCAAGATCATGACCGCCATGATCAGGCTGCCGAAGCCAGTCATCGCTCGGGTCCATGGGATCGCGACGGCCGGCGGCTGCCAGCTCGTTGCGGCTTGCGATCTTGCCGTTGCCTCCGATGAAGCCCGCTTCGCCACCCCTGGCGTCAATATCGGGCTCTTTTGTTCCACGCCCGCCGTGCCGATCAGCCGGTCCATCGGACGCAAGGCCGCAATGGAAATGCTGCTGACCGGCGATATGATCGATGCCGAAAGTGCAAGAGAATTCGGCCTCGTGAACCGGGTTGTGCCGGCTGCCGAGCTCAATACGGCGGTGGAAACCCTCGCCCGGCAGATCGCCGGCAAATCCTCGCTCACCCTCGCCCTGGGCAAAGAGGCTTTCTACCGCCAGGCGGAGATGAGCTTCGACGACGCCTATGATTTCGCCTCGGAGATCATGATAAAGAACCTTCTGGCCCGCGATGCGGAGGAAGGCATCGACGCTTTTCTCCAGAAGCGCCCCCCTCATTGGGAAAACCGCTGACATGGACCACGACCATTATACGGACGCCTATCTGCGCGGGATTTTGCGCAGCGTCAGGACCATCGCCATGGTGGGCGCCTCGCCCAATTGGAACCGGCCTTCGTTCTTCGTGATGAAGTACCTCCAGGCGAAAAACTTTCGGGTGATCCCGGTCAATCCCGTCGCAAAGGGCCAGACGATCCTCGGCGAGCTGGTCTATGGCGATCTGGCGGACGTCTCCGACAAGGTCGAGATGGTGGACGTCTTCCGCAATTCCGAGGCCGCCGGTCCCATCGCGGACCAGGCCATCGCCATTGGCGCGAAGGTCGTTTGGATGCAGATCGGTGTCCGCAACGACGCCGCGGCCGCCCGGGCCGAGGCCGCCGGCCTTCAGGTCGTCATGAACCGCTGCCCCAAGATCGAATATTCCCGCCTCCATGGCGAACTCGCCTGGAGTGGCGTCAACACCGGCATCATCTCGAGCCGGCGCCGGAGAGCCTAGATGTCAGATACGCCCAGGAAGCCCGGTTTCGAAACCCAGATGATCCATGCGGGCGGCATGCCCGATCCCTCGACCGGCGCGCGGTCCACTCCGATCTATCAGACCACGGCCTATGTCTTCGACGATGTTGATCACGCGGCTTCGCTCTTCAACCTCCAGACCTATGGCTACATCTATTCGCGGCTGACCAATCCCACGGTCTCCGTGCTGGAGGAGCGCATCGCGACGCTCGAAGGCGCAAGGGGCGCGATCTGCTGCGCCTCCGGCCATGCGGCGCAGATGCTCGCCTTCTTCGGCTTCATGGAGCCGGGGGCCGAATTCGTCGCCTCGAAAAAACTCTATGGCGGCTCGATTACCCAGTTCGGCTTGACCTTCAAGAAGTTCGGCTGGAACGCGATCTTCGTCGATCCCGAGGACCCGGAAAACTTCCGCAAGGCGATCACGCCCAACTGCAAGGCGGTGTTCTGCGAAAGCCTCTCCAATCCGGGCGGCGTCATCACGGATCTCGAACCGGTCGCGAAGATCGCCCATGAAGCCGGTGTGCCCTTCATCGTCGACAACACCATGGCTTCGCCTTATCTCTGCCGCCCCATCGAATGGGGCGCGGATCTGGTGGTGCATTCGACCACCAAGTTCCTCTCCGGCCACGGCAACGCCATGGGCGGCGCGGTCGTCGATTCGGGCAAATTCGACTGGGGCCAGAACGACAAGTTCAAGTCCATGACCGAGCCCGAGCCCGCCTATCACGGCCTGCGCTTCTACGAGACCTTCGGCGATCTCGCCTATACGGTCGCGGGGCATGCGATAGGCCTGCGCGATCTGGGCGCCACCATGGCCCCGCTCAACGCCTTCCTGACCATCACCGGGATCGAGACCCTGTCGCTCCGCATGGAACGGCACGTGAAAAACGCCCAGACGGTGGCCGAATATCTCGAAGCCCATCCGGCGGTGTCCTGGGTTTCCTACGCCGGCCTGCCGTCGAGCCCCTACCATCATCTCGCCAAGAAATACCTGCCCAAGGGCGCCGGCTCGGTCTTCACCTTCGGCCTCAAGGGCGGTTTCGATGCGGGTGTGAGGCTGGTCGAGAGCGTCGACCTGCTCTCCCATCTCGCCAATGTGGGCGACACCCGGTCGCTGATCATCCACCCGGCCTCGACCACCCACCGTCAACTCGACGAAGCGCAACAGATCGCGGCGGGCGCCGGACCCGATGTTGTGCGGCTTTCAATCGGTCTGGAGACCGTCGACGACATCATCGCCGATATCGAAAAGGGCCTCTCCGCAGCCTCGACGCGGTAGCTATTCCGCCGGCGCGAGGGCGGGCTTCATCAAGGCTTGCCGCTGCAACTTCGGCAGGAAAAAGGCCGTCACGGCGACGACCGCCGCCACTGCCGCGAGGATCACGAAGAGCCAGACGAAATCCCCTGTGCGGTCGTAGACATAACCGGTCAGCGGGACGCCCAGCGCGCTGATCCCGAAAGCCAGCACGAACTTCGCCCCAAAAGCCGTCGCCCGCCATTTTCCGGGCGTGTAATGCACCAGCAGGCTGTTCTCCGAGGGCGTTCCGGTGAGGCTTATGAACTGCAGCGCCGCGGCCACCAGAAAGAGCGGCAGGCCGCCCATATGCATGGCAAAGAGGAAGAGCGGCACCTGCGCGGCCCAAGCCAGGAGATAGATGCGCCTCATGGGATAGCGATCGGCGAGCCAACCGCCCAGGACCTGAGCCCCGCTGCTGAAGAGAAAGACGACGCTCACCAGCCCGCCCGTCCCCAGCATGGTTCCGGCGGTGAGATCGGCCAGCCGCTGTTCGAAAATCTTCGGCAGGGCGACGATCATGATCTGCGCGACGAGGCCGGTGCCGATCATCGTGATCGTGAGCACGATGAAAGCCCGGACGACATCGGCTCGCGAAACCTCGGCATCGGGCCTCGAAACGACCTGGCGGGCGACGGCGGTCCGCGATCTGACGCAGAAGAAAAGCACCACGCCCAAGAGGATCGAAAGCGTTCCCGGTACGAGATAGGCGGCGCGCCAGCTCCAAAAAGCGGTGAGAGCCGCGGCGACGAGGGACGCGCTGCCGATGCCGAGGCTGCCGAAGATCCCGTTCAAGCCGAGCGTGCGTCCACGGTTCTTCGCATCGCGCACGATCCAGGCCATGCCAACCGGATGATAGATCGACCCGAAAAACCCGATGAGCGAAAGCCCGATAAGGATGCCGAGCGGCCCTTCGGCAAGTCCGGTGGCAAACGCCCCCAGTCCGCTGCCGACGAAGAAGAGCACCATCATATGCTCGGCGCTCCAGCGGTCGCCGAGCCATCCCGCCGGCAAGGAACCCACGCCGGACAAAATGAAACCGGGCACCGCGAGCGCGAGCAAAGAGCCGTAAGACAGCCCCCATCGCCCTTCGAGGCCCAAGACAACCGTCGGATAAAGCAGCATCAACAGATGGTTGAAGAAGTGCCCGACGTTCGAGAACATCATGGGAAGGCGGCTCGAAGCGTCGCTCATCGTTCCTCCAGGGGCTTTGACGGTCAAACTGCCACTTCAGTCGATGTCCGGCAATCCGGTCGACTCGCGCCCCTCGCGCGTCTCATCGCGAATCCAGTGCAGAAAAGCGGCGTCGCCCTGGGCAATCGGCATGGCGACGACACAGGGGCTCTCGTAGGAATGGAGCGCCTTCACCCGGTCGATAAGTTGCGGAAGACGGTCATTCTCCGTCTTCATGATCAGGACTGCCTCCGTGGATTCCTCCACGGCGCCACGCCAGCGGAAGATCGAGGTCATGCCCCCCAGCACGTTGGCGCAGGCGGCCAGTCTTTCGCGCACAACGGTCAGGCCGATCTGGCGCGCCTCTTCGGCATCGGCGGCGGTGACATAGACGAACATCGCGGTCATCGGTCGCTCTCCCCTCCCGCCATCTTGGCGAGGCCCCCCAAAGCGTCATACCATCACCAATCTCGCACCTTATTTCCAGGCCGATCATGACGCTTACGACCGAGCAGACGACAAGGCAGCCGACGACAGCCCAACGCGACTGGCTGAAGCGCGGGTTGGACCAGCCTGGCGGCAAGCTTCCCCTGTTCGATCGCCACGGCCAGCAGATCAGTTCCGGAACGGTTCGGGCCTGCCTCGATCAGGGCTGGGCGGAGCCTTGGTTCTCCAACCCGCTGAAGCCCGATTGGCTGGTCTGCAAACTGACGCCCGCCGGACGGGCCTTGCTCGCGGAGTGAAGGGAGCGTGGCTTCAGCCGCAACGCCCGCTTTTCGATGAGATGCCAGGACAGCGCCGACAGGACCAGGCTCAGCAGCAAGGCGCCCAGGAAAAGCGCCAGGGGACCTAACGCACCGCCGCTGGCCCAGGCCAGAAGCTGCTCGGCCGGCCAGCCATAGATATAGAGGCCGTAGGAGAAATCCCCCCACCGGGCCGCGGGAACGACCGGCAGCCTGGGGGTCAGCGCGAGCCAGATCGTCAGATAGCTGCCGAAGAGGGGAAAAAGCAGGATGAAGGGGGGAAATGGCAGGTCCAGGCCCCCCAACATGCCGGAAACGACAAGACCGCCCAAAGCCGCCAGCGCCCATTTCCCCTCGAAGAGCCGGGTCCCCTGGAGTTTGTAGAGCGCGGCGCCTGCAACGAAGAAGGGCATCAACCAGCCGACGCTACCCATCAGATCGTCGCTCTTGGTGGTGTCGAAGCCGACGCAGACCAAGCCGAGGGCCAGCAAAACGCCCAGCGCCTTGAAGGTCAAGAGTCGGGCCATGCCGAGAAGCATGACGAGCGCATACATCAAGAGCTCGCAGGGCAGCGTCCACAGCGGGCCGTCCACCACCTGCCCCACCGAATTGCCGGTGAAGGCCACTCCCGGCAGGCCGTTCTGATTGGGATCCATCATCAGGTTCCAGATCAGGAAGGTCCGGAACTGAGGATGAGAAAAATAGTCGGCAAGCGGCAGGCTCGTGACCAGCGGCCCCAGGACGAAGGCAAGGACCAGGAGGCAGGCGATATAGCCCGGATAGATCCTCAAAAGCCGTTTCGCCGCATAGCGAATCGGCGAGCCGGTAGCCTCGAAGCTCTGGGTGACGAGGAAGCCGCTCATCGTGAAAAAGATGAAGACGCCGACGACGCCCAGGATGGTCTGATGGCCGGTCAGCCAATAGAAGGGTTCGCGGTCCTGCGTCCCTTCGGCGATCAGATAGGCGTGAGAAAAAATGACGCTGATCGCGGCGAGCAGGCGCAGAAGATCAAAATTATTCCGCCGCTCCAAAGGGTTCCCGCCTCTGCCTCAGCTAAAATGAAAGGGCCGGCGTCGCCAAAGCGCGCCGGCCCTTGTCGCTCCGCAGCCGCTACGGAGATGTCGTTGGTCGGGCATGTCAGATTCGAACTGACGACCCCCAGCACCCCATGCTGGTGCGCTACCAGGCTGCGCTAATGCCCGTAACGGGCGGCTGCCGACGGGCGCGACTATAGGGGCGGCGGTGTCGGGATGCAACGCGGTAAAGCGAGCCTTTTCAATCCCCCGCTCCACGAGCGAGCATGTCCCGGAGTTCCACGAGTTCCGCGCGCAATTGGCCAAGCAGGGATTGCGTATCCGCGCTGCTCTCCGGCGCGGGCTCCAGGATCCCAGGATTGTCGATGGCGGCAGCCGGCGCTTGAGAGACGGCCCCCTTAAGCGCACCCTCGCGCAGCAGTTTCTGCACGCCCTTGATCGTATAACCTTCATCGTAAAGGCATTGGCGGATGCGGCGAAGGATCGCCACGTCCTCGGGACGATAGTAGCGCCGCCCGCCCCCGCGCTTCAGAGGTTTTACCTGGGTGAATTTCGATTCCCAGAAACGCAGCACATGCTGGGGCACGTCGAGTTCCTGGGCAACTTCGCTGATCGTGCGGAACGCTCCGGCCGCCTTACCCGACGCCTTCGGCGCCAGCGGCTCGAAAAGATCCATCGTCACGCGCCGCCAGTCCGGCCGGAACGGGGCTTCGCAAGCGACCCATTGATCTGATCTTTCAGGACATGGGACGCGCGGAAGACCAGGACACGGCGGGGATTGATCGGAACCTCAGTTCCAGTCTTAGGATTACGCCCTATCCGCTTGCTTTTGCTGCGAACTGAGAAACTTCCGAAGGAAGAAATCTTGACCATTTCGCCCTGCGCAAGCGCATCGGCGATCTGGTTGAGTACCGATTCAACGAGTTCCGCCGACTCGTTTCGGGACAATCCCACCTCCTGGTACACCGCTTCGCTCAGCTGCGCCCGCGTCACAGTCTGTCCGGTCATGGATTATCCTCCCCCATGTATTTTCAAGAGGGTACCGTTTGACAGGAAATCCGTCAATTACAGAGCGTTGCCCAGATTTATTGAAGTGGGGCCGAGTCGCAGGCCTACCAGCGGATCAGGCTGGCGCCCCAGGTGAAGCCGCCGCCCATCGCTTCGACCAGAACGAGCTGGCCTTTTTCGATGCGGCCGTCGCCGGTCGCTTCGGCGAGCGCCAGGGGAATGGAAGCGGCGGAAGTATTGGCATGGCGGTCGATCGTCACGACCACCTTCTCGGGCGGAAGACCGAGCTTGCGGCCCATGCTTTCGATGATCCGGCGATTGGCCTGATGCGGCACCAGCCAATCCACATCGCCGTAGGACAGCTTGTTGTGCTCCAGCGCCTCGTCCACGACCTCCGCCAACCGCTGCACGGCATGGCGGAAGACTTCCTTGCCTTCCATGCGCAAATGCCCGGTCGTCTGCGAGAGCGACGGCCCCCCATCGACATAGAGCATGTCGTAGTTGGAACCGTCGGAATGGAGATGGGTGGACAGGATCCCGCGTTCCGCGTTCGACCCCTCGCTCGGCACGCCACGCAACACCACCGCCCCGGCGCCATCGCCGAAAAGCACGCAGGTGCCGCGGTCCTCCCAATCGAGGATGCGGGAAAAAGTCTCGGCGCCGATCACCAGCGCGTTCTTCGCCTGGCCGGCTTTGATGAAATTGTCCGCCGTCGACAGCGCATAGACGAAGCCGGAGCAAACCGCCTGGACATCGAAGGCCGCGCCCTTGGTCATCCCGAGCATCGCCTGGACCTTGGTCGCGGTGGCCGGGAAGGTATTGTCGGGAGTGGCCGTCGCCAGCACGATGAGATCGAGGTCGTCCCCGCGCATGCCGGCCGCTTCCAGCGCACGGCGCGCTGCGCGCAGCGCCAAGTCCGACGTGAGCTGCCCCTCCGCGGCCACATGGCGCTGGGTGATGCCGGTGCGCTGGGTGATCCACTCGTCGGAGGTGTCGAGCCGGCCGGCGAGTTCCGCGTTGGTGATGACGCGGTCGGGGAGATAGGCCCCACAACCGGCGACCTGCGATCGAATTTTTGTCATTTCAGAGAGCGGCCGTCTGTGGCGGGGCTTGAAGGGCATTGAGGCGGGCAAGCTCGTCGCGGATCTTTTCAAGGAAGCCATTGACCTTGAGATCGACCGCGACACCGATGGCATTGGCGAAGCCCAATTCGTCGGCGCCGCCGTGGCTCTTCACCGCGATCCCGGCGAGGCCAAGGAAGACCGCGCCGTTATAGGCCCTGGGATCGAGCCGTTCCTTCAGGCGGCGCAGGGCGCCGCGCGCGAAGAGATAGCCGATCTTGGCGAGCAGCGTATGGGCGAAAGACGCGCGCAGGAATTCGGAAAAGAGCCGGGCGGTGCCTTCGGCTGTCTTGATCGCCACATTGCCGGTAAAGCCGTCCGTGACGACCACATCGACAGTGCCCGCGGCGATATCGTCCCCTTCGATGAAACCATGGAAGGCGATGGGCGAGAGGCCGCCTCTGAGCCGGGCGGCGGCGGCCCTTACGGTGTCATGCCCCTTCAGGTCTTCGGAGCCGACGTTGAGAAGCCCGACTGTGGGCCTGACCAGTCCCAGGACGGTCCGGGCAAAAACGTCGCCCATCAGCGCGAATTGCACGAGGTTGTCGGCATCGCATTCCACATTGGCGCCGAGATCGAGCATCACGCTCTCCCCGCGCCTTGTCGGAAAGAACGAAGCGATTGCCGGCCTGTCGATGCCGGGCAACATTCTGAGGGCGAATTTCGCCATGGCCATAAGCGCGCCGGTGTTACCGGCAGAGACCGCGCAATGGGCCTCGCCCGACGCCACCGCGTCGAGCGCCAGCCGCATGCTGGAACGCCGCCCGGTGCGCAATGCGATCGATGGCTTCGCCTCGCTCGTCACCACGTCCTCGGTCGCGCGGATCTGGGCGCGCTGAGCCACCTTCGGATATCGTGCCAGAAGAGGCTCGATCTTCGCCGGTTGACCGAAGAGCAGGAAATCGACCTGGGGGAAACGCTGGAGGGCAATATTCGCGCCCTTGATCACCATGTCAGGCGCATGATCGCCGCCCATGGCGTCCAACGCGATGACAATGCGCTCCGTCAAGCTGGCATGTCCCCTGCCAACTCGACTTATGCCGTCTCGGACGAGACCGCCACAACCTCGCGACCATCATAATGTCCGCAGGCACCGCAGATATGATGAGGACGCTTCAGTTCGCCGCAATTCGAGCATTCGCTGTAGCTCGCGGGCGTCAAGGCATGGTGCGCACGGCGCTGGTTGCGCTGTGACTTGGAGACTTTTTTCTTTGGAACTGCCATTTTAATTAACTCGCATCGGTCCAAATGGACTAGGGCTGCTGGTAAGTAGCGAAAAACCCCTCCGGTGGCAACTCTCTTGGCCGGAGTGGGCTCAGTTCTTCTTGGGTGGATCGGCCTTGGCCCTGCCGGCCAGGGCCGCGAAGGGCGATCGGGATGCTTCCACCGCCTCTGCTTGCCCCTCGTCAAGCGCAGCGGCGGCGGCCGGAGACCTCGGATAGGGATCGAGGCCGAGGGACAGCTGCTGGGCTACGGCTTCCCCCAGATCGATCACGTCGTCTTCCAGGGGTTCGACCACCAGTTCCTCGTCGCCTTGGAGGATTTCCTCCTCCTCCGCAACATCGCCGTAGAGAAGCGCGAAGGTCTCGACCACGCTGGCTTCAACGGGATCGAGGGTGACGACGCAGGCCTGGACCACATCGGCCTCAAGGGTCGCATCGAGACGGACCATGCCGCCGGCGACCGGCCGAAGCACGACTTCCGCCTCCAGGCGTTCGATCGAGACGATGCCGAAACGGCTCGCCAAGGCCGTCCTTTCAGCCGGCTTCGCCTTAAGCTTGTAAACAGAAGGCTCTTTCGGGAGGCGCGCGACAGAGACCGGATAAGAGAATTCCGGCGCCGCGGATGCCCCCGTCATCGCCCCGTCTCCAAGGCGCTGAATCTCACATTGCCGCGCGACAGATCCAGCCACGGCTGATCGGCGAGCGTGGCCACCTGCTCCAGCACATAGCTAACGACGAGGGCAAGCTGCTCCGCTCCAGGGGTGGCGGTGCCGTAGAGATTGCGGCCAAGCGCCGTCTCCAGCGCCTTTCCTTCTTCCGTCAGTCCCTGTTCGTAGGCGCGCACCCGGCCGTAGAAAGCTTCGACCATGTATTTCACATGGCGGCCCACGCCGAGATCGCCCGCGCCCATCTCCCGCAAGCCGCGATCGAGATCGGCGAACATGATGTCGAAAAGCGCCTGCCCAAGACCGGTGGCAGCCGCCCCTTCGCGCTTCAGGCGATTGAGCACCAGGAAAGCGTGGAGCGCGATCATCTCGAAGCGCCCGTCGAGCGTATCGGGCACGCCCAAGGCGCGATAGAACCCCTCCTCGCGCGCCTGGGATACGACGCGATTATAGAGCGACAGCGCCGCGTCCCGGTGAGCGTCCCGCCGGAAAAGACGGTCAAGCCTCATGGGAGGAACTCGCTAAAACAAGGGAACAAACCGCTCTCATGGGCCTTCCGTGCTGATTATTGACAGCCCTGCTCGAGGGGCGCACAAGTTGCCCTCACATACAGTGCTGTCTCTTGGGTTTCAATCGCATGATGGAGTTTTGTCCCCGCCTCCGGTCTCTGCTCCTTATGGGAGGGGCCCTCTTCGCGCTTACGGCCTGCTCGCCGACGGTCGACCAGCGGGGCAATTTGCCGCCCCCGGAACGGCTGGCGCAGATCAAGGCCGGCGAGACGACCCGAGACGAGGTGACCCAAATCCTGGGGTCTCCCTCCCTGATCCCCAGCTTCGACAAGAACACCTGGCTTTATGTCAGCGCCAAGACCCAGAACCTCGCCTTCCTCAAGACCCAGATCGTCGATCAGGAAGTGGTCGAGATCGCCTTCAACGATGACGGTGTCGTCCAAGGGGTCCGGCAGCTTGGGTTGAAGGATGCGAAGAACGTGGTTCCGGTCGAGCGCACCACGCCTGCTCCTGGCCACGAAATTACGATCATCGAGCAGCTCGTCGGCAATTTCGGCCGGTTCAACCCGCTCGCCGGCCGCACGACCAGCAACAATCCGGGCGGCCCCGGCGGCCCCTGAGCCAGCCCGCCGCCCGATCCGCTCATAAGAGGCAAGAAAAAACCCCGAAGGATCGCTCCTTCGGGGTTTTCGTTGTCGGATATTAACGCTTAGTGGCTTGCCGACAGGATCGCCAGGAGCAGGATCGCCACGATATTGGTGATCTTGATCATCGGATTGACGGCAGGACCAGCGGTGTCCTTGTAGGGATCGCCGACGGTGTCGCCGGTCACCGCGGCCTTATGGGCGTCCGAGCCCTTGCCGCCGTGATGGCCTTCCTCGATGTACTTCTTGGCATTGTCCCAGGCGCCGCCGCCCGAGGTCATCGAGAGGGCGACGAAGAGGCCCGTGACGATGGTGCCGAGAAGCATCGCACCCAAGGAGCTGAATGCCTGGGCCTGCCCCGCGATCGCATTGATCACGAAGTAGAGCACCACGGGCGCCAGCACCGGCAGGAGCGACGGGATGATCATTTCCTTGATCGCGGCCTTGGTCAGCAGATCGACGGCGCGGCCGTAATCGGGCTTCGCCGTGCCTTCCATGATCCCCGGGATCTCCTTGAACTGGCGGCGCACTTCCACCACCACGGAGCCCGCAGCACGACCGACCGCGGTCATGCCCATCGACCCGAAGAGATAAGGCAGCAGGCCGCCGATAAAGAGGCCGATCACCACATAGGGGTTCTGAAGCGCGAACTCGACCTTCAAGTTCGGGAAATAATGCTTCAGATCCTCGGTATAGGCCGCGAAAAGCACCAGCGAGGCGAGGCCAGCCGAACCGATGGCATAGCCCTTGGTGACGGCCTTCGTCGTGTTGCCCACCGCGTCGAGCGCATCCGTCGTCTTACGGACGTCCTTCGGCAGGTCGGCCATCTCGGCGATGCCGCCGGCGTTGTCGGTGACCGGACCGTAGGCATCAAGCGCCACGATCATACCGGCCAGCGCCAGCATGGTGGTCGCTGCCACAGCGATGCCGAAGAGGCCAGCATAGGTGTAGGCGAAGATGATGCCCGCGCTGATCACCAGCACCGGCAACGCCGTCGCTTCCATGGAGACCGCAAGACCCTGGATGACATTGGTGCCATGGCCGGTGCGCGAGCTGTCGGCGATGCTGCGAACCGGACGGTATTCGGTCGAGGTGTAGTATTCCGTGATCCACACCAGGAGGCCGGTAACCACCAACCCGACGAGCGCGCATTCAAAGAGGTTTATGCCGGTGATCGCGATGCCGCTCGACAGCATCAGCGGCTTGTCGAAGCCGACGAGCTGCGAGATCACCACCGCGATGAAGCCGGCGGACAACACACCCGAGACGATCAGCCCCTTGTAGAGCGCCGCCATGATGTTGTTGCTGCTTCCGAGCTTCACGAAATAGGTGCCGATGATCGAAGCAACGATGCAAACCGCGCCAATAACGAGCGGCAGGACCAGCATGGCGTCGCGCGTGGCGCCCGTGAAGAAGATCGCCGCCAGAAGCATGGTGGCAACGATCGTCACCGCGTAGGTCTCGAAGAGGTCGGCGGCCATGCCGGCGCAGTCGCCCACGTTGTCGCCCACATTGTCGGCGATCACGGCCGGGTTCCGGGGGTCATCCTCGGGGATACCCGCCTCGACCTTGCCGACAAGATCCGCGCCCACGTCGGCGCCCTTGGTAAAGATGCCGCCGCCGAGCCGCGCGAAGATTGAAATGAGCGACGCGCCAAAGCTCAGGGCGACCAGCGCCTCGAGCAGCGGGCGTAGATTGTCGCCCGTCATCGTGGATCGCAGGTAGATGTAGTAGAGGCCGACGCCCAGAAGCCCGAGCCCGACCACCAGCATGCCCGTAATCGCACCGGCCTTGAAGGAGATGTCCAGGCCCGCAGCGAGCCCGGAGCGGGCTGCCTGCGCGGTGCGGACATTGGCGCGTACCGACACGTTCATACCGATATAGCCGGCAATGCCCGACAGCAAGGCGCCGATCAGGAAGCCCACTCCCACATGCCAACCGAGGAAATAGGTGAGCACGACGAGGATCACGATCCCGACGATCCCGATCGTGCTGTATTGCCGGTTGAGGTAGGCGCGAGCGCCTTCCTGCACGGCGGCGGAAATCTCCTGCATGCGGGCGTTGCCGGCATCGGCCGCCAACACCTGCCGGCTCGTAACGAGCCCGTAAAGCAGCGCCAGCACTCCTCCAGCGATGACAACCCAATAGGCGGTGGTCATTTGCGATCAATCCTTTGATTATTATTCGTCGGAGACCCCGCCCCCAACGAAAGCGCGCGGGAACATGCCAGAACTGGGCCGTAGAGGCAACCAATGTGTCACGATTAGGGCACACAAGCCTGAGTAAATCTATTGACGGTGTTCATAAGCCTGGAGGATCAGGACTTCCTTGATCAATCCCGGGCCGACGATCTTGGTGGCCGTATCCTTCAATCGCTCCTTGATGAGACCGTAATCCAGGGCCCGAGTCGCGTTTCGACGCTGGTCGTAGATGCCGTAAAGGTCGCGGATGAAGGCATCGACCACCCGACGCCTGTTCGGCCCCAGATCGTCGGCGGTCTTGCCCGCCTCGAGCTCCAGCGCCAGGTTCACGCCGATCTGGCGCGTGATCTCGTTACCGACGACGACCGGCAGCACGATGGCCGGCAAACGCACGAAGGTCGGGCTTTTTTCCGCATCGGCGCCAGGTTTTTCCTCGGCGGCGAAGACAGCCGGGGCTGCTGCCCAAAGCCCCGCAGCCAGAAGAACGCACAAGAGACGCCGCCTAGAAATGACGCCACCCGACTGCATCGATCGTCATCTCCGCGCCGTCCCGGTCAAGGACCCTGACGCCGGCGCCGGCGTCGAGGCGGCCGATCTCGGTGATCTCGATGCCAAGGTCTCGGCCGAGCGCCAGGACATCCGCCCTGGCTTCGGGACCCGCTGTGAAGAGAAGTTCGTAGTCGTCCCCTCCAGTCAAAATCGATCCACGGAAGCGGTCGGACCGCCCCTCGACCAGACCCGCCGCGGCAGGCGAGAGCGGGACAAGCGCCGCCTCGATCACCGCCCCAACCCGCGACACCTCGCAGATATGCAGGAGATCGCCGACCAGGCCGTCGGAAACATCGAGCATCGCATGGGCCAGTCCGTGCAGCCCCTGTCCGAGCGCGACCCTTGGTTGCGGCAAGTGATAGCGACCGACGAGAAAACTCCGATCGGCTGGCGGGGCCTCCAGCCCCTCGGTCAGGATCTTCAGCCCAAGCGCTGCATCGCCGATGGTGCCGGAAACAAAGACGCTGTCGCCGATCTTTCCCCCACCCCGGCGAATGGCCCTGCCCCGGGGCAAGGTACCGAGCGCCGTGAGAGACAGGCTCGCGGGACCCGGCGTGCCCGTCGAGTCGCCTCCCAAAAGCGCGATGCCGAATTCTTCCTGATCGGCGGCCAGCCCGCGCGCGAAGGCCTCGAGCCAGGCATCGCCATGGTCGCGAGGGAGAGCTGTCGTCAGCAGATAGCCCAAGGGGGCAGCCCCCATGGCCGCAAGATCTGAAAGATTCACCCGCAGAAGCTTGCGCGCCACCAGATCGGCCGGATCGTCAGGCAGAAAATGGACGCCCGCCACGATGGCATCGGCCGTGAGCACCAATTGCTGCCCGTCGGGTCCGTCGATCAGCGCCGCGTCGTCGCGCAGGCCCAGAGCCCCCGGGGCCGCTAGGGGCATGAAAAAGCGCTCGATGCGCTCGAACTCACCCAGCGGGCGGGCGGGATCCCTGGCGCGCTCCATTGCGACCTTTCTCCCAATCGTCCGGTCGCAGCGTATGCGCCAGCCGGTCGAGAACGCCGTTCGCCATCCCCGGCTCCTTGCCGGAAAAGAAGGCGTGGGCGATATCCACATATTCGCTGACCACCACCCGGCCCGGCACGTCGGCGCGTTCCAGGAGCTCGTAGACGCCCGCCCGCAGCAGAGCCCGCAGCACGATCTCCAAGCGTTCCAACGGCCAATCGGAGGGCAATACCGAGGAGATCATCCCGTCGAGGTCTTCCCGACGGCGCTCGACCCCCTCGACGATATTGGCGAAAAGCGCCTTGTCGGCCATGCCGTAGTTTTCGCCGTCGATTTCCTGGCCGAGGCGATGCTTGACGAATTCCGTCACCACCCCGGAGCTGGGCCTATCCGTCACTTCGATCTGATAGAGCGCCTGGACCGCGGCAAGCCGGGCAGCGCTGCGCTTCAGGCCCGCGGGGCGACGCTGCGGCTTGGATTCATCTTCCATCAGATATGCCTGAAGCGGCGTTTCAGCTCGATCATGGAAAGGCAGGCCTTCACCGCCTCGCCGCCCTTGTTCTTGCGGCTGATGTCGGCCCGGGCCAATGCCTGAGCCTCGTTCTCCACGGTCAGGATGCCGAAACCGATGGCGAGATCGTGCCAGAGTGCCAGTTCCTGGAGCCCGCGCGCGCTTTCCTGACACACATAATCGTAATGGGTCGTCTCGCCCCTGATGACGCAGCCCAGGGCCACGAAGCCGTCGTAATGCGGCTTGCCGTCGGCATTCTGCGAGGAAGCGGCAAGATGGATGGCGGCGGGGATCTCGAAGGCGCCCGGCACCGTGATCTTCTCATGGGTGGCGCCGGCCGCTCCCAAAGCCTGAAGGGCGCCCTTTATCAGCTCGTCCCCGATATGGGTGTAGTAGGGAGCCTCGACGATAAGGATATGGGTCGACACCGACATGGCTATTTTTCCAATATGGGGAAGGCGCGCCGGCCGACCACCTTGAGGCCGTAGCCTTCGAGCGCGACGATATTCCGTTCGTGGTTCGACAGCAGGATCATGTCCTTGACCCCCAAGTCCAGCAGGATCTGTGCGCCGACACCGTAATCGCGCAATTCCGGGGCCGCCTCGTTGCGTTCGACGAGGCCGCGAAGCCGGTCGGAGAGAATCGTCGGTGAATATTCGCGGATGAGCACCGCGACGCCCCGGCCCTCCTTGCCGATCGCCTCGAGCGAGGATTCCAAGGCACCGCCCCGCCCGCCCGCCTGCCCGCCCGTCGTGGATCCCAGGACATCGTCGAGCACATTGACCGAATGCATCCGGACAAGCACCGGCTCCGGCGTCGTGATATCGCCCTTCACCAGCGCCAGATGCTCGGCATAGGCGACGGTATTGACGTAGAGATGAAGCTGGAACTCGCCGCCGTGGCGACTGACGAAGGGGGTCTCGATCTTCTTCTCGATCATCCGGTCGTGGCGACGGCGATAGGCGATGAGATCGGCGATGGTCGCGATCTTCAGTCCATGGAACTGGGCGAATGTCATGAGATCGGGACGGCGCGCCATGGTGCCGTCATCGTTCATGATCTCGCAGATCACGCCCGAAGGATTGAGCCCCGCAAGCCGCGCGATATCGACGGCAGCCTCGGTATGGCCAGACCTTACGAGCACACCGCCATCCCGCGCCATCAGGGGAAAGATATGGCCAGGCGTCACGATGTCGTCAGGACCCTTCGAAGGATCGATGGCCACGCTGATCGTCCGGGCGCGGTCGGGAGCGGAAATGCCGGTCGTCACCCCTTCCCGCGCCTCGATGGAGACGGTGAAGGCGGTTTGGAGACGCGAGGCGTTCTGCTGCGGCATCAGCGGGATGCGCAGCTGCTCGACCCTGGCCTTGGTCAAGGCGAGGCAGATAAGCCCGCGCGCATGTTTCGCCATGAAATTGATCGCTTCGGGGGTCGCCATCTGGCCGGGGATGATGAGATCGCCCTCGTTTTCCCTGCCCTCGTCGTCGACGAGAATGAACATGCGCCCGTTGCGCGCGTCCTCGATGATGTCCTCAATGGGGGACGTCACTTCCATAAAGCTCATGGGAGGTCCTTATCCAGCAGGCGGGCGACGTAGCGCGCGAGCATGTCTATTTCGAAATTGATCTTATCGCCGACCTTGGCCGTCCCGAAGGTCGTCGCCGTCAGCGTGTGAGGAATGATGTTCACGCCGAAGCGATTGCCCTCGACCTCGTTGACGGTCAAGGACACGCCGTTCAGCGCAACGGACCCTTTGGACGCGATAGACCGCGCATAAGCAGGCGGCACCTCGAAGGTGAAGCGCACGGATTCGTTTTCGGGTCGGCGTTCGACGATGGTCGCCACCGCATCCACGTGGCCGCTCACAATATGACCGCCGAACTCGTCGCCGAGCTTCAGGGAGCGTTCCAGATTGATCGTCGTCCCGACTTGCCAGCCGCCAAGGGTCGAGCGCGCGAGGGTCTCCGCCGAGACCTGGACGTCGAACCAGTCCCCGCCTTTCTCGATCACAGTGAGGCAGACCCCGGAATGGGCGACGGACGCGCCTATCGCAAGGTCCCCGGTGTCATAGCCCGTTCCGATGCGAAAGCGCGTGTCGCCGCTGCCACTGATGGCGCGAACCTGTCCGAGATCGGTGATGATGCCGGTAAACATGGAGCAAAGCTAAGCCGAGCGCTTCAATGTTTCCAGCACATCCTCACCCACGGTCTCCAGAGAGACCCGTTCGAAGACCGGAGCGCCGGAAAGCTGATCGAGACCAAGGGGCGCCACGCCCGCCCGGCCGTCGCCGCCGATGAGCTTCGGCGCGCGGAACCAGGCGATCCGGTCGACCAGCCCCAGACGGACGAGCTGGGCCGCCAATGCGGCCCCGCCCTCGGCCAGGACTCGGGTCACGCCGCGCCGGGCCAGCTCCCGCATCGCCTCGCGCAGATCCACGCCGGCCTCGGTCGCCGGCACCTCGATAAGCTCGACCCCGGCCAACTGGAACGCCTCGCGCCGATAGGAATCGTTGTCCTGGCGGGTGACGAGCCAGGTTGGGGCGGAGCCCGCCTCGGCCACGAGCTTTGAGGTCAGGGGAAGCCGCAACCGGCTGTCGACCACCACCCTGACCGGCGACCGATGCTCGAGGCCGGGCAGACGGCAGGTCAGCTGAGGATCATCGGCCACGGCGGTATTGACGCCGATCATCACCGCATCGTGGTTCGCCCGGAGAAGATGACCGCGATCGCGCGCCAGGGATCCCGTGATCCATTTGCTCTCGCCACTCGCAGTCGCGATCTTGCCATCGAGGGTCGTTGCGAGCTTCAGGGTGACGAGCGGCCGTTCTTCATGGAGTTTCAAGAAGAAGCCGGCGTTGATTTCTCTCGCCTCATCGGCGCAGACGCCCCGGGTCACTTCGATGCCGGCGGCTTCCAGGCGGGCAATGCCCTGGCCGGAAACACGGGGGTCGGGATCCTCGATGGGCAGAACGACTCGGGCGACTCCGGCGGCGATCAACGCATCGGTGCAGGGCGGGGTCTTTCCCCAATGACAGCAGGGTTCGAGGCTGACATAGGCGGTGGCGCCGCGCGCGGCCGCGCCGGCACGGTCGAGCGCTACGGTCTCGCCATGGGGACGGCCGCCGGGCTGGGTCCAGCCGCGGCCGACCACGGCGCCATCCTTGACCAAGACGCAGCCGACGGTCGGATTGGGCCAAACCGTTCCGAGGCCGCGCCGGGCAAGGGCCAGCGCAGCCCGCATATACGCGATGTCAGACACCTGTCAGTCCTTAATCGCCGTCCACGCCGATGCGCCCGACGAACTCACCAAAGTCCTTGGCCTCGCGGAAATTCCGATAGACCGATGCAAAACGGACATAGGCAACCTGATCGAGGCTGGCAAGAGCTTCCATCACGAGGCCGCCGATGAGATCGCTCGGGATATCGCTTTCGCCCGAGCTTTCGAGCTGCCGGACGATGGAATTGATGACCCGCTCAACCCGTTCCGGCTCCACCGGCCGCTTGCGCAGCGAGGTATGGATGGACCGGGCGAGCTTCTCCCGATCGAAGGGTTCCCGGTGGCCGTTCTTCTTCACGACGGTCAACTCACGCAGCTGCACCCGCTCGAAAGTGGTGAAACGCGCCGCGCAATTGGGGCAGAACCGCCTGCGCCGGATCGCGCCCCTATCGTCGGTCGGCCGCGAATCCTTGACCTGTGTATCCTCAGTTCCGCAGAACGGACAGCGCATCTTCCCCCTCCTTGATCCCCTGCCCCGAACCCCGCCTCAGAGGCCGGGGTAGATCGGAAAGGCGTCGCAGAGCGCCTTCGCCTTCCGCTTCACCTCCGCCTCCACCGCGGGATTGCCCTCACCGCTCCCCTGGAGCCCGTCGAGCACTTCCACGATCAACTTGCCGACCTGCCGGAATTCCTCGGTCCCGAAGCCCCTGGTCGTCGCCGCTGGGGTGCCGAGCCGCACGCCGGAAGTGATGGTGGGCTTCTCGGGATCGAAAGGAATGCCGTTCTTGTTGCAGGTGATGCCGGAGCGCTCCAACGCCATCTCGGCGATCCGGCCCGTGACCTGCTTCGGCCGCAGATCGACCAGCATCAGATGCGAGTCTGTCCCGCCGGAGACGATGGCGAGCCCCCCCTCGGCCAGGGTCGAGGCAAGGACCTGGGCATTCTCCACGACGGCCTTCGCATAGGTCTTGAACTCGGGCTTCAGCGCCTCGCCGAAACAGGCCGCCTTGCCGGCGATCACATGCATGAGCGGCCCGCCCTGAAGACCGGGGAAGACGGCGCTGTTGATCTTCTTGCCGATGTCCTCGTCGCGGGAAAGGATCAGGCCGCCGCGCGGCCCCCGAAGCGTCTTATGGGTCGTCGTGGTCACCACATGGGCATGCGGCAGGGGGCTCGGATAGACGCCGCCCGCCACCAGGCCTGCAAAATGGGCCATGTCCACCATGAAGAAGGCGCCGACGCTGTCCGCGATCTTGCGGAAACGGGCGAAGTCGATGATGCGCGGATAGGCGGAGCCGCCGGCGATGATCAGCTTCGGCTTCTCGCGCTGGGCGATCTCCTCGATCTCGTCGAAGTCGATCTGGGCGTCCTGCTTGCGCACGCCGTATTGCAGCGCCTTGAACCATTTGCCCGAGAGGTTCGGCGGCGCGCCATGAGTGAGATGGCCGCCCGCGGCGAGCGACATGCCCAGAACCGGATCACCGGGCTTCAGCAGCGCCAGGAACACGGCCTGATTGGCCTGGGCGCCGGAATGCGGCTGGACGTTGGCGAAGGAGCAGTCGAAGAGCTGCTTTGCCCGGTCGATCGCCATCTGCTCTGCGATATCGACGATCTCGCAACCGCCGTAGTAGCGCTTGCCCGGCAGACCCTCGGCATATTTGTTGGTCAGCACCGAGCCCTGCGCCTCCAAAACGGCGCGGGACACGATGTTTTCCGAAGCGATGAGTTCGATCTGGTGCTGCTGCCGGTCGAGTTCGCCGCGCACAACCTTGCCGAGTTCCGGATCGGTCTCGGCGAGAGAGGCGCTGAAGAAATTCGAATGGGCGGCGGGAGCGGCTTTGGCGAGGGACATCTGGCGAAAGTGGCCTTCTTACGGGAGGTTCGGGGGAACTTACGGGAAGAACGGGGAAGAAATGGGAAAAATCAGGACATCTTGACGATGCGCCCGGTGTGGCGACCGCCTTCGAATTCGGTGCTGAGGAAGACCTTCAGGCAATCCTTCGCCGTCTCGGTGCCAACCACCCGGGCGCCCAATGCCAGCACATTGGCGTCGTTATGCTGGCGCGCGAGGCGTGCGGTCGTTCCATCATGGCAAAGTCCGGACCTGACGTGACGATGACGATTCGCCGCGATGGAAATGCCGATCCCGGTCCCGCAGATCGCCACCCCGCGCCTGGCCCGCCCCTCGGCAAGCGCCCCGGCGAGCGCGTCGGCGTAGTCCGGGTAGTCGACCGAGGCAGGACCGTTCGTGCCGAGGTCGAGCACATCGAAACCCAGCGCCTTTAACTCGGCCACCAGGATCGACTTCAACTCGTAACCGGCATGATCGGAAGCTATGGCAATGGTCTCGGGCATCGGACTTCTGGAAATGGAACGGTGACAAGGGCCGCACTCTACCAGATGTCGCATCTAGCTGCCAGCGACCCACAAGCATTGGCGTCATGCGGATTGATCGCGTCTACTATTCCGGTCAATCGCCCCTTTAACTTTCCGTTCCTCCAACAACAAGCCGGTAATACGGGAGGTGAGGCATGGATTGCACTGAAAGAGTGCATGACTAACATCTCTTTCAACTTGGTTTCTCAAAGGGACATCAGCCGCATTTTTCATCAGAGCCGCATAAATTAGCGCTGAATTCGAAGGCAATTCCAACTGTGAAATGTTCAATACTCTTTGTCTTATATCTCCTGGTTGACATGATAAGATCACTCTGCAATTATCCTCGCGAGTCCTGACATTTATCTGAGGTTTACCATAATGGCCGACCCAGTCGCCAATAAGATCGCCGACGAAGAACTGCTGCGAATGACGGCGGATGTGGTTGCCGCCTATGTCAGCAACAATTCCTTGCCGACGGCGCAGCTCGCGGATGTAATCACCGCGGTTTACTCTTCGCTTAGAACATTGGATCAGCAGCCGGTCGAAACAAAACCAGAGCCGCTGAAGCCCGCCGTTACTGTGCGCAAGTCCATCACGCCGGATTATCTGGTCTGCCTGGAAGACGGCAAGAAGCTGAAGATGCTGAAGCGTCATCTTCGCTCGACCTACAACATGACGCCGGACGAATACCGGGCCAAGTGGGGCCTACCCGCCGATTATCCCATGGTGGCGCCGAATTACGCGCAGCAGCGCTCGGCTTTCGCCAAGAAGATCGGATTGGGCCGCGGCACCGGTCGCCCCACGGGCAAGCGCGGCTCGTCCAAGAAATAGTCCACACACGCGCTTTTCTCTGACGACGCGCTCCTTCGGGAGCGCGTTTTTCTTTGCGCGGATGCCAGCCCCAGACTTCGGCAAAGAAAAACCCCCGCGGCAATGTCGCGGGGGCCGTTCGTTTTCGGAACTATCGGAAACTAGCCTTTCATTTCCGAATATTTTCCGCCTTTCCAGACGAACCAAACATATTCTGGATTAAGTATATCGCCCTTAGGATTGAACCCAATGGGGCCGATCACGGTGTTGAACTTGTTGGCATGGAGCGCCTTGGAAACATCGTCCACCTTGACCGACTTCGCCTTGGTCGCCGCATCAAAAAACACCTGCACCGCCGCATAGGTGTAGAGCGTATACCCCTCAGGATCGTAGCCCTGCGCTTTGAATTTCGCGACAATATCCTTTGCCGTTGATAGGTTTCGAGGATCCGGCCCGAAGGTCATCATCGTCCCCTCGCCTGCGGCTCCCGTGATCTGCCAAAACTCATCCGTCACCAATGCATCGCCCGAAACGAGTTGGGCCTTCAAGCCCTGTTCACGCGCCTGCCGGACGAGAAGTCCCGCTTCCGTGTGATAGCCGCCGAGATACATCGCCTGAATATTGTTCTGCTTCATCTTGCTGATGAGAGCGGAAAAATCTTTGTCACCCTGATTAATGGACTCACGCATTTTTTCCTTGAGACCTGCAGCGTTCATCGCTTTCCGAGTCTCAGCGGCAAGGCCTTTACCATAGGATGATTTGTCGTCGATGATCGCGACCGCCTTGCCCTTATATTTAGTAGCGAGATATTTACCAGCGACCGCGCCCTGAGCGTCATCACGTCCGCAGGTGCGGAAGATGTTGTTCCAGCCTTTTTTCGATGCATCGTCGGTCAAGTCCGGACTGGTCGAAGCTGGCGTGATCTGAAGCATGCCGTGCTCGTTGTAGACGATCGATGCCGGGATCGACGAAGACGAACAGAAATGCCCCGCGACAAAGACCACTTTCTCGTTCGCCATCTGGTTGGCTACCACACCAGCCTGTTTCGGATCACAAGCGTCGTCACCCACGCTCAGCTTCAATTGCTTCCCGAGCAGGCCACCTTTGGCGTTGATATCCGCCACCGCCATTTCGGCGCCGCGCTTCATCTGTTCGCCGAAGGGGGCAATTTGCCAGTGATCGGTCCAACCGTCGCAATATTGATGTCCTGCGCGAAGGCCGGACCCGCCGCCACGGCCGCCAGCGCGGCCAGGGCGAAAAGCGAGATGCTCGATCGTTTCATGATTTGCCTGCTCCCAAGTGATTTATCCATCATCGTCAAGACGTTACGGGACAAGTCTTACAAGCGGCAGATAGCAGCGGCGATGCTGCGTCGGCAGCATGGAAATGCGACTCTAACATGCTCTATCGACGGCCGAAACCAGCCAATCCAGGCCGGGTCGTCAAGCCCTTGCCCGCCAGGTGAAGAGGCCCGACCGCTCGTAGAGCCAGGGATATTGCACCACCATGAGCCGCGCGAGCGTCAACCGCCAGGACGCCCAGGCGATGGCCAACAGCACCAGTACATCGAGCAGATATCCCAGCGGCGCCAGAAGCTCGGCATCGAAAAGCGCGAATTGCAGAAACCGGTCCCCGCCCGCCAGCAGCAAGGCATAGGCGACCAATTGCCAGGGAGAGCGCCAGGTCTGGGCGATGGCCTCGCCGGTCAGGAAGGCGCCAAGACCGAAGAGCGCCACGGTCATGCCGAGAAAAACGAAGGGATCGGAGCCGGTCAGCTCTTCCATCAGTGACCTCCCTCCAGATAGGCGGCGCGGACCTCGCGATTGCCGAGCAGCTCCCGCCCCGTCCCCTGGAGCGCGATCTGCCCCGTCTGCATGACATAGCCGCGATGGGCGAGCTTCAAGGCGTGATAGGCGTTCTGCTCGACTAGGAAGACCGTGACCTTCTGCTGCTCGTTGATCTCGCGGATCACCTCGAAGATCTGCTTCACGACAAGCGGGGCGAGCCCCAGCGACGGCTCGTCGAGCAGGAGAAGACGCGGTCGGCTCATCAGCGCCCGGCCGATCGCCAGCATCTGCTGCTCGCCGCCGGAGAGCGTGCCACCCCGCTGCTCCTGCCGCCTCTCCAGGATCGGGAAGAGGGTGAAGACGCGCTTCAGGTCTTCGGTAAAGTAGGAAGGGTCGGTGGAGATGGCCCCCATCTGGAGGTTGTCCAGAACGGTCATGCGGGGAAAGATCCGCCGTCCCTCCGGCGATTGGGAAATGCCGAGCCGCACGATCTCGAAGGTTTCGGTGCCCGTGATATCCCGGCCTTCGAAGACGATCCGTCCCTTGGACGCACGCGGCCGACCGCAGATCGTCATGAGAAGCGTGGATTTCCCCGCCCCATTCGCCCCGATGAGGGTCACGATCTCGCCGGTCTCCACCGACACATCGACACCTTTCAGGGCTTCGATATTCCCATAGAACGTATGGACGCCTTCGATCGAGAGCATGGTCATGCCCCGGCTCCAAGGCCCAGGTCCCGCGCCACCACCGGCGGCAGGTCGTCCTCTTCGTCCTCGCCGAGATAGGCTTTGATGACCTTGGGATCGCTGCGGATTTCGGCGGGTGTCCCATCCGCGATCTTGCGGCCGTAGTCGAGCACGACGATATGGTCGGAAATCCCCATGACCACGCTCATGTCGTGTTCGATCAGCAGGATGCCGATGCGGCTCTCGTCCCGGATCGAGAGGAGCAATTCGTTGAGTTCGGCGGATTCCCTGGGGTTGAGACCGGCTGCCGGCTCGTCGAGGCAAAGCAGCACCGGCTCTGTGCAAAGCGCCCGGGCGATCTCCAGCCGGCGTTGGGCGCCATAGGGAAGATTGCCGGCGTTCTCGTCGGCGCGCGCCAAAAGCCCGATCCGGTCGAGCCAGTGCTTGGCTCGTTCGACCGCTTCCGCTTCGGCATTGCGGTAGCGCGGCAGCCCGAGCAGACCCGCAACCGAAAAGAGGCTCGCGGCCATGAGCTTGCGATGCTGGGCCACGATCAGGTTTTCCAGCACCGTCATGCCCGAAAAAAGCCGGATGTTCTGGAAGGTTCGCGCGACGCCCGCATCCCGCGCGATCCGAAACCCCATCATCCGTTCGAGAAGATGGGCGCCCTTCGCTCCTTGAAGCGTGAGGCGGCCGGTGCTCGGCTTGTAAAAGCCGGTCAGGCAGTTGAAGACGGTCGTCTTCCCCGCCCCGTTGGGGCCGATGATCGCGGTGATCTCCTGCTTGCGTGCCGTGAAGGACAGATCGTCCACGGCCACGAGACCGCCGAACCGCATCGTGAGATGCTCGACATCGAGCAGAGCCGCGGGATCGGCCCCAGTCACTTGGCCCCATCCTTGCGGCCGAAGAGCCGCAGCGAGGGTTCGCGATGCGCCAGCAGCCCGCGTGGCCGCCAGATCATGATGCCGACCATCGCCATGCCGAAAAGCAGCATCCGGTATTGACCCGGCTCCCACTCGAGGATCGGGATCTTCCTAAGCTCCGGCAGGGTGACGACGACGATTGCCGCGAGCACGACGCCAAATTGGCTC
The DNA here is from genome assembly GCA_947473305.1 of Rhodospirillales bacterium. Taxonomy (GTDB): domain Bacteria; phylum Pseudomonadota; class Alphaproteobacteria; order ATCC43930; family CGMCC-115725; genus CANJCB01. The sequence continues at coordinate 97,996 of CANJCB010000009.1, read as the reverse complement.
CCCATGCCGCCCAGGACCACGATCATCAGGATCATGGCCGATTCGATGAAGGTGAAGCTCTCGGGGCTGATGAACGTGGCGCGGGTGGCGAAGAAGGCTCCGGCGAAACCGCCGAGCATGGCCCCGATGGCGAAGGCGGAGAGCTTGACGTTGGTGGGATTGAGGCCCAAGGCGCGACAGGCGATCTCGTCCTCGCGCAGGGCTTCCCAGGCCCTTCCGATCGGCAGCTTCCGAAGCCGGAGTGTGAACCAATTGGTCAGCAGGGCCAGGGCGAGGATGATGAAATAGAGGAAAATCCCCGCATGGATCGGCGCGTAGTCGATGCCGAAGAACTGGTGGAAGGTGGTCTGCCCCGAAGGTGCGTTGCGCGCGAAAGGCAGTCCGAAGAACGTCGGGCCGGGAATGTTCAGGATGCCATTGGGGCCACCGGTCACCGCGCCCCAATTCACCAGCACGATGCGGATGATCTCGCCGAAACCCAAGGTGACGATGGCAAGATAGTCGCCGCGCAGCCGCAGGACCGGAAAGCCCAGGGCCAGGCCGAAAACCGCAGCCAGGATGCCGCCAAGCGGCAACGCCTCCCAGAAGGAGAGGTCGAACCATTGGGCGAAAAGCGCGAAGGAATAGGCGCCGACGGCATAGAAGGCGACATAGCCGAGATCGAGGAGACCGGCCAGGCCCACCACCACGTTGAGCCCCCAGCCCAGCATCACGTAGATGAGCACGCTGGTCGCCACATAGACCACGGTGCTGGAGGAAAAGAACGGCAGAACCACGGCGAAGAGAATGCCGACAATGGCGATCTCCTTGGCATGGAGACTGCCGAAGACCGCCGCCCGTGTCAGGAAGCCGGGTTCGGTTGACGAAGGGGGCACACGCCGCGCGAGCCAGAACCCAAGCGCCAGTCGCCCGAAGAAGACGGCGAGCGTGCCATAGGCGACCCAATCGAAACGGGTGCGGACCGTGAGCGATCCAGCCCCGCTCGCCACCGTTTCGAAACCGACAAGCGGGATGGCAAGGATCAGCGCGACCAGGGCGGTCAGGACGGCGTTCTTGAGAATCGTCGCAAAAGGCACGTCCCGCGACTCGGCGGCGCCCGTCGCCATCAGACCTTCTCGACCTCCGGCCGGCCGAGGAGTCCGGTCGGCCGGAAGATCAGCACCAGCACCAGGATGCCGAAAACGGACACATCCTTGTATTCCACCGAGAAATAACCGGACCAGAAGGCCTCAATGAGGCCGATGAGGATGCCCCCGAGCATGGCGCCGGGAAGCGAGCCGATGCCTCCCAGGACCGCGGCCGTGAAGGCCTTAACGCCGGCGAGGAAGCCGATATAGAAATCGATCACGCCGTAATAGAGCGTGACCATCATGCCCGCGACGGCCGCCAGCGCCGCGCCCATGACGAAAGTCAGCGAGATCGTCCGGTCGACATTGACGCCCAGCAGCGCCGCCATGGTGCCGTCCTGCTCGCAGGCGCGTTGCGCGCGGCCCAGGGACGTGCGGTTGATCATGGTGGTGAAGCCGGCCATGAGCGCCACGGTCAGCAGGATGATGAAGATCTGTAGATAGCTGATCTGCACCTCGAAATCGCCGCTGTCGAGGAGCACGAAGCCGCCGCTCACGATCGGTTGGAGCGGTTTCACCCGCGCGCCCTGCAGCAGCTGCACGAGGTTCTGCAGGAAGATCGACATGCCGATGGCGGAGATCAGCGGCGCGAGCCGGAAGGAATGCCGCAGCGGGCGATAGGCGATCCGCTCGATCGTCCATCCATAGGCCGCGGTGAAGGTCATGGTAACAATCAGCACGACCAGGAGCGCCAGCGGCACATAGGTCACCCCGGCGGCGCTCAGGGCCAGGAAGGAAATCACCGAGATGAAGGCCCCGATCATATAGATTTCGCCATGGGCGAAATTGATCATCCCGATGATGCCATAGACCATCGTATAGCCGATCGCGATCAGGCCGTAGATGGCCCCGAGCGTCAGGCCGTTGATCAGCTGCTGAAGGAAATACGCCATCTTCGGTCAGGCACCCTCGTCCCTGTTAGACCGCCGGTATTTCTCTTATCGCAGAGAAGCTTATGTGCCACTCCGCCCAACCGCAAGCGGCTAGCTTCCCTTAGCCTGTTTCGCCAGCACGTATTCGAGCTTTCGGCGGGCCATGTGCTGCAGATCGCGCGTGTTCATGCGCGGATCGCCCAGGATCGTCACTTCCACCCCTGTCGTCGCATCCACGGCGACCACCCGCAAAACCGCCCCGACCGGCTGGATTTCGAAAAGGATCTCCCGCTCCGCCATGGGGTCAGACCAGTTGAATCCAGATCATCGCGACCACCACGACCCCCATGACCAGGGTTGCGAGCCAACCCAGAAACCGGAGCGTGGGCGGGAGGGTGAAACGGCCCATGACCCGGGGCTGCTGCGCCATCGTCATGGTCAGCACCATGATCGGCACCGCGGCGATGCCGTTGAGAACGGCACTCCAAAACAGCGCCTTGATCGGATCGATCGGCGTGAAGTTCAGCCCCATGCCGATCAGCGTTGCGATGGCGATGGTGAGGTAGAAGGCCTTCGCGTCCTTCGGAAGGCGCGCCAGGCCGGTCGGCCATTGGAACACCTCTCCGACCGCATAGGCCGTCGAACCTGCCAGGACAGGCACCGCCAGCATGCCGGTCCCGATGATCCCCAGCGCGAAAAGCGCGTAAGCGAAGGGACCCGCCAGGGGCTTCAAGGCCTCGGCCGCCTGGGCGGAGGTGGCGATATCGGTGATGCCATTGGCGTTGAGGGTGGCCGCGGTGGTCACCATGATGAAAAAGGCGACGAGGTTGGAGAAGACCATGCCGACGATGGTATCGATGCGGATGCGGCGCATCTCCTTGGGCGCCTGGAGCGGAGCAAGATTCAGGGGTTTCGCGCCGGGCGTCTCGTGCTCGTCCTCGGCCTCCTGAGAGGCTTGCCAGAAGAAGAGATAGGGGCTGATCGTCGTCCCCAGCACCGCGACGATGCCCACCACATATTGGTTGGTGAACTGGAGGGAGGGCACCAGGGTCTCGTAGCCGACATGCGCCCAGGGAATATCGACCACCAAGGCCGTCGCCACATAGGCGAAAAGCGAGAGCGTCGTCCATTTGAGGACGCCCACGTAGTTCCGATACTGCATGAAAATCTCGAGCCCGACGCAGAGCGCGCCGAACAGGATCACATAAACCAAGCGCGGACCGCCGATGAGGAGCTGGAGCGCCTCGCCCATGGCGCCGAGATCCGCGCCCAGGTTGATCGTATTGGCGACCGCCAATGTCCCGACGATCGCATAGAGCAGCCAGGGCGGATAGTGCCGCCGGATATTGCCGGCGATCCCCCGCCCCGTAACCCGCCCGATGCGGGCGCTGATTTCCTGGATCCCGGTCATCAAGGGGATGCTGAAAAGCATGACCCAGGTCATGCCATAGCCGACCTGGGCGCCGATCTGCGCGTAGGTCGCGATGCCGCTCGGATCGTCGTCGGAGGCGCCCGTGATCAGGCCCGGCCCGAGCACCTGGATAAGCTTCGGCTTCTCTTCCTTGGCGGCTTGCGCTTCGGTTTCAGCCATCCCTGCGCCCTTCGATTCCCCGCCGCGCCGACACGATCGTCCGGGCAAGGCGGAACGATAACATCAACCCCCGGAAATAGGTCCCCAGATATGGAAAGCCCGGCGCCGATAGAGCGCCGGGCTTTTCAAAAGGCCAGACCCCGGTGATTAGGCGGCGGGATTGAATTGCGTGGTGCGGGCGCCAAGCTCGACAGCCTGGATCCAGAAGCGCTCGAGCCGACGAAGCGTCGTCTGCGCGTTGACTAAGTCCTCATGCGGGACGACGCCCTGGGTCAGCGCCTGGACATGGCGGTCATGCATGGCCGAGATCTTGTCGCGCAGCACCCGCCCCTTGTCGGAGAGGCGCACACGCACCGAGCGCCGGTCATGGGGCGACCGCTCCTGCACCAGATAGCCGGCTTCGACCATCTTCTTCACGTTGTAGGAGACATTCGAGCCGAGATAGCAGCCGCGCAGCGTCAGCTCGCCAACCGTCATCTCGACATCACCGATATTGAAGAGAATCACAGCTTGGACGTTGTTGATGTCGTGCACGCCCTGGCTGTCCAGTTCGACCTTGACTACCTCAAGAAACAGGCGACGGAGACGTTCCACCAGCACGATAATGTCCAGATAAGCAGCGTCCATTCGAGCCTCGGCTGTCGCAGCGGACCGCAGGAAGGGTAACAATCAGGAAGTTAAAGTTCCATTTATTAAATTGAAAGGCTTTTCTAACATTTCCGCCAAGGGATTGTCCTTTGGATCAGAGTTCGGAGGGGGGTCTCAGATAGCGATACATAACCGAAAAATCCTTACCGCCCAGTCCAGAATTGGTCAGGAGCTGATAGAGCGCCGCAGCCTCCGCGCCAAGCGGAGTGCTGGCTCCGACAGCCTGGGCGGCCTGTTGGGCCAGCTTCAGGTCCTTGAGCATCATGGCAGCCGTGAACCCCGGCTGATAGTCGCGGTTGGCGGGGGAAGCCGGCACCGGACCCGGCACCGGGCAATAGCTCGTCAGCGACCAGCATTGGCCCGAGGATTGGGCGCTGATCTCGAAAAGCTTGTGCGACTCGACTCCTAATCGCTCGGCGAGCGCAAAAGCCTCGCAGAGGCCGATCATCGAAATCCCGAGCACCATGTTATTGCAGATCTTCACGGCCTGCCCGCTGCCGCAGCCTCCCGCATGGACGATGGTTTTCCCCATCGCTTCCAGGACCGGACGCGCCCGGGCAAAGCCCCCTTCGGAACCGCCCACCATGAAAGTCAGGGTTCCCGCGGTGGCCCCGCCCACCCCACCTGAAACCGGCGCGTCCAGCATATCGAAGCCGCGCTCCTTCGCCGCCGCCGCGACGGAGCGGGAGGTCTCCACGTCGATGGTGGAACAATCGATCAGCAAGGCCCCCGGCGCCGCGCGATCCAGCAGGGCTCCGGCTCCGAGATAAAGATCCCGGACCTGGGGGCCGGCCGGAAGCATGGAAATGACGATCTCCGCTCCCGCCGCCGCGGCGCCCGCATCATTTTCCGCCCTGCCGCCGAAAGCCTGGAGCGCGGAGGCTTCAAGGTCGAAGCCCGCCACCTCGTGCCCCGCCTTCAGAAGATTGGCCGCCATCGGCCCGCCCATGTTCCCGAGACCGATGAAGCCGATCTTCGCCATCGTTTCCTCCTGTTTCAGTCGAAACCGAGTTCCCGCTCGGCCGCTTCGAAATAGGCATCGACCATCCGGTCGGTGACATCCTGAAGTGCCGCCGGCCGCCATTTCGGCGCGCGATCCTTGTCCACCACCTGCGCCCGGATGCCTTCGAAGAAATCCCAGGATTTGAGGATGTGGCGGGTCATCCGATATTCCAGCACAAGGGCCTCCTCGATATCCGTCGCCCCTCGCGACAATTGCCGGAGACTGATCTTGAGACTTGTCGGCGAAGCCCGCTCCATCGCTTTCAGGGCGTCGCGGGCCCAGTCTTCTTCCTCTCGCCGCAGGTTCTCGACGATGTCCTCGACCCTCGATTCCGCAAAGCAGCTGTCGATCCCGGCCTGCCGCTCGGCCAGAGAGGAAGACCCGGCGTCGGCCACGACCCCGCGGATTGCCGTCTCGACATCCCCGCCCGCAGCTAGGTTTCCGATCAGCGCGTCGAGGCGATCGCTCGGCACATAGTCGGTGGCGATCCCGGCATGGAGCATATCTGCCGCCTTGAGGCGCGTGCCCGTGAGGCCGAGATAAAGTCCGATCCGCCCCGGGCAGCGCGACAGGAAGCGGGTGGCTCCCACATCGGGAAACAGCCCGATCCCCGTCTCGGGCATGGCGAAGAGGCTGCGTTCCGTGACGATCCGATCGGAGCCGTTGATCGAGATCCCGGCCCCGCCTCCCATGACGATCCCATCGATCAGCGCGATATAGGGTTTTGGAAAGCGATGGACACGATGGACGAGGGTATATTCATCCCGGAAGAAGTCCCCCTCTCCCTGCCCGCCCCGTTCTCCGTCGTAGATCGCGCGGATATCGCCGCCGGCGCAAAAGGCGCGATCGCCCATCCCCTTCACCACAACGCAGGCGATGCCTGGATCAACCGCCCAATCGTCGAGCAGGTGGTGGAATTCCCGGCACATGGCGGCGGTCAGCGCGTTGAGCGCCTCCGGCCGGTTCAAGGTCACGAGAGCGACCGCCCCCCTGCGCTCAACAAGCAGCTCGCTCATGGCCGGAGAAGCCGGCGAGCAATGATCAGCCGCATGATCTCGTTGGTGCCTTCGAGGATCTGGTGGACCCGCAAATCGCGCAGATAGCGTTCGACCGGGAAATCCTTCAGATAGCCATAGCCGCCGTGGAGCTGAAGCGCCTCGTTGCAGATGCGAAAGCCCGCATCCGTGGCGAAACGCTTGGCCATGGCGCAATGCATGCTGGCCTCGGCAGCCCCGGCGTCGAGGCTCGCCGCACCTCGATGGACCATGAGCCGCGCGGCTTCCAGCTCGGTCGCCATATCCGCGAAACGGAATTGGAGGGCCTGGAACTCGGCCAGCGCCTGGCCGAATTGACGGCGGTGCATGAGATGGTTCCGCGCCGCTTCGAGGCAGGCCCGAGCCCCGCCCAGGGAACAGGCGCCGATATTGAGCCGCCCCCCATCGAGACCGCTCATGGCGAATTTAAAGCCCTCGCCTTCCTCGCCCAGCCGGTTGGCGACAGGAACGCGGCAATCCTCGAAGATCACCATGGCCGTCGGTTGGGAATTCCAACCGAGTTTCCGTTCCCGCTTGCCGAAGGAGAGGCCCGGCGAGCCCTTTTCGACCAGGACACATGAGATTCCCTTGGGTCCCTCGCCCCCCGTCCGCACCATGACCGCATAGAGATCGCTCGCCCCACCGCCGGAGATGAAGGCCTTGGTGCCGTTGAGGACGTAATGATCGCCGTCCCGCACGGCCTTCGTCTTGAGGCTCGCCGCATCGGAGCCGGAGCCAGGCTCGGTCAGGCAATAACTCGCGAAAGACTCCATCGAGGTGAGTCTCTTGAGGAAGCGGCCGCGCTGCTCGTCGTTGCCGAAACGGTCGACCATCCAGGCAACCATGTTCTGGATCGAGAGATAGGCCGCGGTCGAGGGGCAGGCCGCCGCCAGTTCCTCGAAGATCAGCGCGGCATCGAGACGGCCGAGGCCCGACCCCCCTTGCTCTTCCCGGACATAAATGCCGGCGAAGCCCAGGTCGGCCGCCTTGCGCAGAGCATCAACAGGAAAGATGCCCTGCTCGTCCCACTGGGCGGCATAGGGCAGGAATTCCGCCGCGGCGAAATCCCCTGCCGTCCGCCGGATCGCCTCCTGGTCTTCTGACAGGGTGAACCGCATCTCTTCCTCAGCGAGGAATATAGAAGGCGTAAAGGCCGCGCGGCGCATCTTCGGCAAGACGGTAATTTTCCTGGACCGCGCGGAGGAACTCGTCGGTGAAGCGGTTCATTTCCGTGAGGCGCGGGTTAAGTTCGCCCGGCTGGTCGCCCTCAATGAGACCGCTTGTCTGAATGACGCCGAATTCCTTCGCACGAATGCGTGCCAGCAGCGGTCCCTGATCGAGCCCCCCGGCCAGCACCTGCTGGCGAATGTTGAAGTTGTCGAGGGTGAAGGGCTTTCCCGCCCGCCAGCAGAGCAGCAGACTCTCGCAGACCGCCGCCCCGGGCCGGCTCGCCACATAGTCCCGGCTCGCGCCGAAGACCTGATCCAGCCCCGCAGCCAGCGCGAGGGCGCCGGGCAGGTGTCTCAGCTGATCGACGGGCTGCGGCAGACGAGAGAAAGCCGGCCAGAGCGCGAGGACCGGCACCGCCAGGACGGCGAACCGGCGCAGATATCCCTCCGGGAGGCTGCGACGGGCCTGACCGATGGCAAGGCCGCTCGCGATCCCGAGAAAGATCGCGCAATCGAGGAAGATGTTGAAAGAGGTCCCGTCTCCACCCGCGAAATAGAGCGCGCTCAAAAGCGCGGCGCCGCCATAGGCCCGCAGCAGCACGCCCTGCCCGCCCGGCAGGCTCCGGCACAAAAGCACGATCGCCACCAGCATCGGCAGCTTGAAGGTGATGAGGAACTTCCGCGCGTGATAGGCGATGTGATCCCAGAGATAGACCCTGGGTGTCAGGAGATGACCCAGGAAATCGCCGCCGGCGATGAGCTTAATCGCAACGAGGAGCGCCGCGCAGGAGATCGCCCCGAAAGAGCACCAGATCAGGAACCGCCGCCGCGAATCGAAAAGGATATCGACCGTGACCGCCACGGGGACCGCCACCAGATTATGTTTGGTGAAGCCACCCAACGCGAGGAACAGGGCCGTCCAGGCCAGATGCCGCAGACTCCGGCGGTCCGCCACATAGACCGCCAGCCCCACCGCCATGAAGGCATGGCCCAGCGACTGGGGATCGTCGGTGCCGGTCCAGGCCGGCGCCGTCAGATGGAAGAAGGCCGGGATCGCGCAGGCGGTAACCGCCATCTCCAGCGCCCGCCCGCCCAGGGATCGCACGACCAATGCCCCGGAGATCGCGGTGACGCCGAGCGAAAGGATCGCCACCAGACGACCGGTCAGCAGCAGGTCGCCGACCAGCCGGTCGAGCCCGGCGATCAGGTAGAAGGACAGGAAGGGATAGTTGTTCACCCGCCAGGGATCGGCGTCATACATGACCCCGCCCTGCGCCGCGCGCAGCGCGTGATAGACGTTCCAACCCTCGTTGAAATTCCGCTCGGCGAGATTGCCGATCGTGAGAATCGGAAAGACCAGGTGGATAAAAGCCGCAATCGCGAGGGCAAGAGCGATCGCGGCGAAGAAAACACCGCGCAGCGTCGCGAAGTCGACTGCGCCGCTTCTCAAACCGCCTTTTTGCATCGTCCCTTCGACCATGGGCCGATTTAGCCGCAACAGCGGCAAAGGGTCACGCGAAAACCAACTGCCTTCCATCGTATGACTCCCCGGACCGAAACGGTTTTCTCCTGGAGGCCAAGATGCGCGTCGCGATGCTCGCTTTTCCGGACATGACGCAGTTGGACTTCACCGGCCCCCATGAGGTCTTCAGCCGCTTCAAGGAACTCGCCATCGATATCGTCTGGAAGAAGCCGGGGGTCATCGATGTCGGCGGCGGGCTGCAGTTTCTGACGTCCACGACCTACGACAACTGCCCACAGGCCGATATTCTCTTCGTTCCCGGCGGGGCGGGCCAATTCGCGCTCATGGACGATCAGGAGACCCTGACCTTCCTGAGACGGCAGGCGGAGAAGGCACAATATATAACCTCGGTCTGCACGGGCTCGCTGGTCCTGGCGGCGTCCGGTCTCCTGACCGGCTATCGGGCGACCTGCCATTGGGCATCGCTCAACCAGCTCGCCTATTTCGATGCGGAGCCAGTCGCCGAACGGGTGGTGATCGACCGGAACCGGATCACCGGAGCCGGCGTCACCTCCGGGATCGACTTCGCGCTGACGCTGGTGGGCCAGATTTTTGGCGAGGAGCGGGCCAAGCGCACCCAGCTTTTCATGGAATACGACCCAGAGCCGCCATTCCCGGGAGGATCGCCGAAAAGCTCCGACCCGGCCTTGGTGGCAGAGGCGCGCAACATGATGGCCGGCTTCCAGGTAAAGCGGGAAGAGGCCGCCCGCAAAGCGGCCAATCTGCTGAAACGGCCCTGAGGAGAGACAGGGTTGCGGCATTCTGCCCGCTCGCGCCAATTGTGGCTTAACGGTTCGCGACCTATGATCCCCGCAACCGAATGCAACAGATCGGGCGACAGACCGTGAATTCTCCCTCCCGCCCCCATGGCGCTTTTCCCCGGATCCGCATGCGGCGCAATCGCCGCACCGATTGGTCCCGGCGCCTCGTTGCCGAGAACACGCTGAGCGCTTCGGATTTCATCTGGCCGATCTTCGTTCATGGCGAGGCAGCCGCCCGTGCGCCCGTGCCCTCCATGCCGGGAGTGGATCGGCTCTCGGTTTCCGCACTCGTCGATGCGGCGGGCGAAGCGGCGGAATTGGGCATTCCCCTTCTGGCGATCTTCCCGGTGACCCCGCAGGACCGCAAGACGGCGGAGGGCCGCGAGGCCACCAATCCCGACAATCTCGTCTGCCAGGCCGTGCGGGCGGTGAAGCGCGCGGTGCCGCAGATCGGCGTCATGTGCGACGTGGCGCTCGATCCCTTCACCACCCATGGACATGACGGGCTCTACGAGAACGGCGATGTGGTCAACGACGGCACGGTCGAGGTGCTGGTCCGGCAGGCGCTTGTCCAGGCGGAAGCCGGCTGCGACGTGATCGCGCCCTCCGACATGATGGACGGGCGGGTCGGCGCGATCCGGGACGCCCTCGACGGAGCCGGCTACGATCACGTGCAGATCCTGGCCTATGCGGCGAAATACGCCTCGGCCTTCTATGGCCCCTTCCGGGATGCGATCGGATCCAAGTCCTCGCTCGGCAAGGCCGACAAGCGAACCTATCAGATGGACGCCGCCAATAGCGACGAGGCCCTGCGGGAGATCGCGCTGGATCTCGCCGAAGGCGCCGACATGGTCATGGTGAAGCCGGGCACGCCCTATCTCGACATCCTGCAACGGGTGAAAGAGCGCTTTTCGGTGCCGACCTTCGCCTATCAGGTCAGCGGCGAATACGCGATGCTGCACGGCGCTATCGAGCGCGGCTGGCTCGATCCCTCGGTGATCGTCGAGACCTTGCTGGGCTTCAAGCGGGCCGGTGCTGACGGCGTTCTGACCTATTCCGCCCTCGATGTGGCCCGTCGCCTCAAGGCTGGATGAGGACCCAGGTCAACTCGTGCTTGTTGTTATGAAGATGCATGAGGCGTGACCCCGGAATCGCCGCGAAGCGCCGCGCCGTCTCGTGATCGGTGTCGCCCTGGAATTTGACCGAGCAGACGAAATTCCGGCAGGTTCCGGCCTTCAGCCACCGGTCGACCATGGCGAAGAGCCGGGTCGGATAGCAGATCACGTCGGAAAAGAACCAGTCGACAGGGCCGATTGTCAGAGGATCGAGACCGAAAGCGCTCTCCTGCCGCGTCTCCACATTTGGCAGAGCGGAAATGGCAGGATCGAGCGGCGCTTTGTCGACGCTGATGACCTTTGCCCCCAGTCCTTGCAGAACCCAGGTCCAGCCGCCGGGGCTTGACCCGAGATCGAGGCAGAGCTTGCCCGGCCCCGGCTTCCTGTCGAGCAGGGTAAGCCCTTCCCAGAGCTTCAGATAGGCCCGGCTCGGCGGGGCCTCTTTATCCTCGACGAATTGCACCTCTCCGTTCGGAAAGGGACTGGAGCATCGCGCCGCCGCGAGGATCGTCCCCTCGTCCAGAAGCGTCCAGGAACCCAGCGGTGCCGAGGGAGCGGGATCGCCGAACACGAGTGGCTTCGCGGAAACCTTCGGCAGTTTTTCCTGAAGCAGAGCCGCCCGGCGATGATGAGCATGGGAATAAAGCGCCCAATTGCGCTGGATCGCCCGAAGCTGCTTAGCGCCGTCACCGATCGAGGCGATCGGCAGCCGCATGGGATCGTGCCAGACATTGGCCGCCCAGGCTGCCGGTCTCGAAGGGCCGGGCACGACGAAGAGACGCCCGAATTGCGTCCCCTCCCCGCCGAGTTCCTCGGCCAGTTCGGCCTCGAAACCCTCCGCCGCGAGATAGGCGGTCGAGCCCTCAGCCGATGAGGAAGTCACGGACCGCCGCGATCTGGTCCGCCGCCATCAATGCCGGCGCATGGCCCGCATCCGCGACCTCGAAGAATTTGGCCTTGGGGCCGCGCTGGGTCATCGCCTCGGCGTCGGAGGCCTTGAGCAAGGTCGATTGCGCGCCCCTGATCAGAAGCGTGGGACAGGAAATCGCGTCCCATTGCGGCCAAAGGTCGATGTCCTTGGGCTCCATATTGCGGAAGGGATCGCCGATCTTGGGATCATAGGCGAGACCAATGGTTCCGTCGGGCCTCTGCCGCTCCCCATGGACCGCCATGTGCCGCCATTGGGCATCTGTCAGATTGCCGAAAGGAGCCGCAACCTCGCGCATATAGGCTTCGACCTCGTTCAAATCCTTGAAGCTCGGATCGAGACCCACGTAGTTGCCGATCCGCTCCAGCCCTTCCTTGGCGATCAGCGGGCCGATGTCGTTGACCACCAGCTTCGCGATGGGCGACTTCGGCAGCGACGCCATGGCCATGGCGATCAATCCGCCCATGGAGGTGCCGACCCAATAGAGATCCTCCACATCGAGCCGGGCGATCAGCGTGTTCATGTCGGCCACATATTGCGGATAGACATAGCCTCCGCCATGAACGAGCCAGTCGCTCTTGCCGCGCCCGACGATATCCGGGCAGACGACGCGGAAACGCTCCGACAGGGCCTCGGCCAGGGGATCGAAGTCCCGGCCGTTGCGTGTCAGGCCATGGACGCAGACGACTGTCTTGGCGCCGGGCGGCCCCGCCCATTCGACATAGGCCATGTTGTGGAAGCCCAGGGGGCTCAGGCAGCGTACGCTCTTATGGGTCATCGCCATGGGGAAATTCCTCGCCGTTTCCCCGACCATGGCTCAAGGCGAGGGTTCGGGGCAAGGCCTGATCCGGCTAAGCGATTGCCGCTCCCGCCCGTCTGCGCTAAGACCAGCCGGGAAATCTGGAAGAAGAGGCGTTCCAATGCCGCAGCCGGGCCCGCTTCAGGGCATTCTCGTCGTCGACCTTTCACGCATTCTCGCAGGCCCCTATTGCACCATGCTGATGGCGGAAATGGGCGCGCGGGTCATCAAGGTGGAACCGCCCGGCATCGGCGACGATGCGCGGGAATACGGTCCCTTCCTGGGCGGGAAATCGACCTATTTCTCCTCGGTGAACCGGGGCAAGGAATCGATCGCGCTCAATCTGAAGGACGCCAAGGACAAGGCGATTTTCGAGACGCTTCTCGAAAAGGCCGACGTGCTGGTCGAGAACTTCCGGCCCGGCACCATGGAGAAGCTGGGCTACGGCTGGGAAACGCTGCACAAGCGCTATCCGAAGCTCATCTATGCGGCGGCCTCGGGCTTCGGCCATAGCGGCCCCTATTCCACCCATCCCGCCTACGACATGGTGGTCCAGGGGTTGGGCGGCATCATGAGCATCACCGGCCATCCCGGCGGGCCGCCGGCCCGCGTCGGCGCCTCGGTGGGCGATCTCGGCGCCGGGCTCTATACGACCATCGCGGTCAATGCGGCGCTGGTCCATCGCGAGCGTAGCGGCGAAGCGACCAAGGTCGATATCGGCATGCTCGACTGCCAGATCGCCTTCCTGGAAAACGCCGTGATGCGCTACACGACCAGCGGCGAGATTCCCGGCCCCCTCGGCATGCGGCATCCGACCATCACCCCTTTCGAGGCGTTCAAGACCCAGGACGGCGACCTCATCATCGCTGCCGGCAACGACAGTCTTTTCGTCAAGCTTTGCGCCGCCATCGGCCGCCCGGAGATGGCGCAGGTGCCCGAATACAAGACCAACGACACGCGCCGGCAGAACCAGCCGCGCCTGAAAGCCGATATCGAGGAGGTCCTGGTCAAGAAAACCAATGCCGCCTGGATCGAGATTTTCGAGGCGGCGGGCATTCCCTGCGGCGGCATCAACAATATCCAGCAGGCCATCGCGCACCCCCAGGTGGCGGCCCGTAACATGCTCATCACCGTGGACGATCCGAAGTCCGGCAAGCTTACGCTGTCCGGCAATCCGCTTAAATTCTCGGCCTTCGAAGATCCCACGACCCGGGAGCCCGCGCCCGACCTCGATCAGAACCGCGCGGCGATCTTACGCGAACTTGGTCTCTAACCGGAGATAACCCATGTCGGACAACAGGTTGTCGCCCGTTCTCGACCCCCACGCGCTGGCCAAGGAACTGTCAGGCAAACTCCTGATCGACGGCGCCCTAGTACCGGCGGCCTCGGGCAAGGCCTTTCCGATCCACAACCCGGCCACGGGCGAGCGGATCGGTGAAGCCGCGGAAGGTGACGCGGCGGATGTGGACAAGGCCGTCCAGTCAGCCACAAAAGCGCAGAAAGCCTGGGCAAAGGTCGCGCCGCGTGAGCGCGGCAAGCTGATCGGCGACTGCGCCAGGCTGCTTCAGGACCACATCGAGGAACTCGCCCGTCTCATAGCTTTGGAGAGCGGCAAAGCGATCCGCACCGAGAGCCGCGTGGAGGCCGGTGTCTTCGCCGACGTATTCCAGTTCTACAGTGGCCTGGGCTCGGAGATCAAAGGCGAGACCGTCCCCTTCAAGCCCGGCATGTTGACCCTCACACAACGGGAGCCCATCGGCGTCGTCGGAGCGATCATCCCCTGGAACGTGCCGCTCTTGCTGATGGCCCTGAAGGTCGCGCCGGCTTTGGTGGCGGGCAATACCATCGTGGTGAAATCCGCGGAGGAAACGCCCTTCACGGTGCTCCGCGCCGCGCAGATCATGAACCAGATCCTGCCGCCCGGCATCTTCAACCTGATCTCGGGCGACGGTCCAACCTGCGGCGCGCCGCTCGTCTCTCACAAGGACGTGCGGAAGGTGACCTTCACGGGCTCCGTCGAGACTGGCAAGATCATAGCCCGGACGGCCGCCGAGAAGCTCATTCCCGTGACACTTGAATTGGGTGGCAAGAGCCCGATGATCGTCATGGGCGACGCGGATCTCGACAAGGCGGTCGACGGCGCGGTGGTCGGCATGCGCTTCACCCGCCAGGGCCAGAGCTGCACCGCCGCCAGTAGGATCTTCGTCCAGGATGCGATCCACGACGAATTCGTCAAACGCCTCAAGGGCAAGGTCGACGCCATGACGATGGGCGACCCTCTGGACGAGGCGACGGACATCGGCTGCATCATCTCGCAGCAGCAGTTCGACAAGGTCAGGTCCTACATCAAGATTGGTGAGCAAAGTGCTGGAGTAACGACACTTCGATGCTCCGCCATGCCCAGCGATGGGAAGCTGTCGCGAGGGCTGTTCGTCCAGCCCGTGATCTTCACCGGGGTCTCCAACGACAACCGGGTCGCGCGGGAGGAAATCTTCGGACCTGTTACCTGCATCATCCGCTTCACGGACTACGAGGAGGCGATCCAGCAGGCCAACGACACCGAATACGGGCTGTCGGCAACCATCTGGACCAAGGACCTGAAACTCGCCATGGACGCGACCCAGCGGCTCGAGGCCGGCGTCGTCCAGGTCAACCAGAACCTGGTCGTCCAGGCGAATATGTCCTACGGCGGGATCAAGAGCTCGGGTCTGGGCAAGGAGGCGTCTCTGGAATCGATGCTGGAGCACTTTACCCAGAAGAAAACGATCATCATCAATCTGGGCTGACCTTGATCCGCCGCCTCCTCGCCTCTCTCGTCCTGCTTCTGCTGGTTGTCGTCGCGGGGGCGTTCCTCTGGCTGCGCTCCTCGGTGACGCCCAGCGAGGGAACGATAAGGCTACAAGGCCTCTCCGGCCCGGTCACGATCGAACGTGACACGGCCGGCGTCCCCACGATCACGGCCACCACGGAGAATGACGCCGCTTTCGCCATGGGCTTCCTCCACGCCGAAGACCGTCTTTTCCAGATGGACCTGATGCGCCGCGCCGTCGGGGGAAGGCTCTCCGAATGGTTTGGGACCGATGCGCTCGGCACCGACAAATTCATGCGGACGCTGGGACTTTACCGGGCCGGGGCAAGGCAGTTCGACGCTCTCTCGCCCAACATTCAGACCGGGCTAAAGGCCTATGCGGAGGGGGTGAACGCCTACCTCAAGGCAAGGCAAGGCGCGCTGCCGCCGGAATATTACCTGCTCAACGCGAGCCCCGAGCCCTGGACGCCCGCCGACACGCTTTCTTGGGGCAAGATCATGGCGCTCCAACTCAGCGGCAATTTCCGGGGCGAGATCCTGCGCTCAAGACTCGCGCAGACACTGACGCCCGAGCAGATCCAGACCCTCTATCCGGAATATCCAAAGGACGCACCGACCGCCATCGGCCAAGCGGCGAGCCTGTTCAAGGGCATGGACCTCGGCCCCCTCTATGCGGCGCTGCCGGAAGCGGTCGGGCTTCACTATGCGTCCAACAATTGGGTCGTGAACGGATCCCATAGCGCGTCTGGCAAGCCGCTGCTCGCCAACGACCCCCACCTTGGTTTTTCCGCGCCTGGCGTCTGGTATCTGGCTCGCATCGTATTGCCGGGCATCAAGATCGAGGGTGCGACGGCCCCCGGCGTGCCCCTCGTCGTGATCGGCCATAACGACCGGATCGCCTGGGGCTTCACCACCACGGGCTCGGATGTCGAGGATCTCTTCATCGAGAAGATCGATCCCGCCAACGCGGGCCGATATCTAACTCCTGACGGTTCCGCCGACTTCGAGACCCGGCATGAGACCATCCGGGTCAGAGGCGGAGCCCCTGTCGAGATCGCCGTTCGCAGCACCCGGCATGGACCGGTGGTCTCCGATCTCGGCGGCAATTTCGGTGCGGCCGAGGGTCACGTTCTCGCCTTGCAGGCGGTCTTCCTGGAGGACGGCGACCGCACACCCGAGGCTCTCTGGGACATGAACCGCGCCAAGGATTGGGCGAGTTTCCAGTCGGCGCTAAGGCTGTTCGGCGGGCCTGAACAGAACATTGTCTATGCGGATGTGGACGGGAACATCGGGTTCACCGCCCCTGCCCGCCTCCCCATCCGGGCCAAAGGCAACGGTTGGATGCCGGTGCCGGGGTGGACCGGGGAATACGATTGGACCGGCTATATCCCCTTCGAGGAGATGCCGGCACAGCTCAATCCTCCGGCGGGACGTATCGTTTCGGCCAACAACAAGATCGTGCCGGAGGACTATCCCCATTTCATCACGCGGGATTGGGATATCCCAAACCGGGCGGTCAGGATCGGCCAGCTTCTCGACGCGACGCCTTTGCAAACGCCGGCAAGCTCCACCGCGATCCAGGCGGACACCCTGTCGCTGATGGCAAAGGACCTCCTGCCGCTGATGCTGCGGATCGCGCCGCGCGACGAGCGGGCGAAGGCGGCGATGGAGCGCCTCAAGGCCTGGGATGCCCGGATGACCGGCGCCGCGCCGGAGCCGCTGATCTTCACGGCTTGGCTGCGTGAGTTCAACCGAACGGCGCTCGCCGACAGACTCGGGCCGGCCTTCGGCGACTATTGGGACCTGCGGCCCGCGGTGGCCAAGGCGATGCTCGCGGGCGAAACACCATGGTGCGCGAATGCCAACTGCGACGATGCGCTGGGGACATCCCTCGACCGGACGCTCGGCGATCTTGCGAAAGCTTATGGCGACGACATAAACACCTGGCGCTGGGATACGCCTCACCAAGCGATCTTCGATCACCCCGTGCTCTCCCGTGTCCCCGTGCTGCGTTCGATCTTCGCGCTCCAAATCCCTGCCGACGGCGGATACGACACGGTGAACCGGGGCTCCACCGCCATCGGGAATCCGGCCGCCCCCTTTGCGGATGTGCACGGGCCGGGGCTGCGCATGATCGTCGACATGGCCGATCCCGCAGGCGCAAGCTTCCTGGTGACGCCCGGCCAATCCGGCAATCCGCTGTCGCGCCATTACGGCGACCTCATGCAGCCTTGGCGCGATTTCCAATGGATGAAGCTCGGGAGCCTGGCAGCACATAAATTGGTCCTGGAGCCGCAATGACCCTGCCCGTCACCATCGGCGATATCTATGTCGCGGCCCAGACCATCAAGGGCGAGCTGCTGCGCACGCCCACGATCCCCTCCGCTTCGCTGTCGATGCAGACCGGCGCAAAGATCTTCCTGAAGCTTGAATCGCTCCATCCGACGGGCTCCTTCAAGGAGCGCGGCGCGCTCAACAAGCTCAAGAGCCTGACGCCGGACCAGCGCAAGGCGGGCGTCATAGCGATGTCGGCCGGCAACCACGCCCAAGGCGTCGCCTATCACGCGCGACGGCTCGGGATTCCCGCGACCATCGTCATGCCGGAGGGTACGCCCTTCACCAAGATCGAGCGCACCGAGGGCCATGGCGCCCGGGTGGTCCTGCGCGGCGCCGGCCTTTCGGAAGCGAGGGTCGCGGCCGACGAGATCGCCGAGGCGGAAGGGCTGACGCTCGTCCATCCCTATGACGATCCTTTCATCATCGCCGGCCAGGGGACGATCGGCCTGGAGCTTTTCCAGGATTTTCCCGATCTCGACATGGTCGTCGTGCCGATCGGCGGCGGCGGGCTCATCTCCGGCATCGCCATCGCGCTCAAAGCCTTGAAGCCCAGCATCGAGATACTTGGGGTGGAAGCTGCGGCCTATGCCTCGATGCGTCATGCCTTGGGCAAGGAAGGCACCCCCAAGGGCGGCCAGACCCTTGCCGAGGGCATCGCGGTCAAAGACCCGGGAAAGCTGACCCTCGCCGTCTGCCGGGAGTTGGTCAGCGATGTCGTCGCGGTCGAGGAAGTGGCAATCGAGCGCGCCGCGGCGATGCTGATCGAGACCCAGCGGCTGGTGGCCGAGGGCGCCGGCGCGACCCCGCTGGCGGCGGTCCTGAGCGATCCCGACCGATTCCGGGGCAAGCGGGTGGCCCTGATCCTGAGCGGCGGAAATATCGATGCCCGGCTTCTCTCCTCGATGCTGATGCGCAGCCTGGTCAGGGCGGGACGGCTGGTCAGGCTGCGGATCGAAATCGACGACGCGCCCGGCGTCCTCGCCCGCGTCACCCGGATCATCGGCGAAAAGGGCGGTAACATCCTGGAGATCTACCACCAGCGGCTCTTCCAGGACGTGCCCCTGAAGCTGGCCGAGGTCGATGCGGTCGTGGAAACCCGCAATCCCGACCATGTGGCGGAAATCTCGGCGGCGCTCATCGCGGCCGGGTTCAAGACCCATCTTATGTCGAGCTCGGCCGCGACCGAATAGCTTGCCGCGGTCACCGCGGCTTCCCATTTCCGTGTCATAATGGCCTGGGGCCAACCGGGGAGAACGTCATGGTCGCTCAGCGCGATGTGCTTGGGACGATCGGCAATACGCCGCTGGTGGAATTGACCCGTTTCGACACCGGGCCTTGCCGGCTTTTCGCCAAGCTCGAAAACCAGAATCCCGGCGGCTCCATCAAGGACCGCATCGGGCTGTCCATGATCGAAGCAGCCGAAGCCGACGGCCGGCTGAAAAAGGGCGGCACTATCATCGAGGCCACCGCCGGCAACACCGGCCTGGGGCTGGCGCTCGTGGCGGCGCAGAAAGGCTATCGGCTCATCCTGGTCATCCCGGACAAGATGAGCCAGGAAAAGGTCCTGCATCTGAAGGCCCTGGGCGCCGAAATCCGCCTGACCCGATCAGACGTGAACAAGGGCCATCCCGAGTACTACCAGGACATGGCGGCGAGGCTGGCATCGGAGATCAAAGACTCCTTCCACGTCAATCAGTTCTCCAATCCGGCTAATCCCCTCGCACATGAAAAGAGCACCGGGCCGGAGATCTGGGAACAGATGGACCATCAGCTCGACGCCATGGTCTGCGGCGTGGGCTCGGGCGGGACACTGACCGGGCTCGGGCGCTTTTTTGCCCGCGTCGCTCCTCATGTGGAAATGGTGCTCGCGGATCCCGAAGGCTCGATCCTCGCCCCGCTCGTCAAGACCGGGGCAGCGGGTCCCGTGGGGTCCTGGCTCGTCGAAGGGATCGGCGAGGATTTCGTGCCGCCCAATTGCGAGATCGGCCTCGTCGGCAAAGCCTATAGCGTCAGCGACCGGGACTCTTTCGACGCCGCCCGCGAACTCGTCCGCCGCGAGGGCATCCTCGGGGGATCCTCGACCGGAACACTCCTCACGGCGGCGCTGCGTTATTGCCGCGAACAGACAACGCCCAAGCGGGTCGTCACCCTGGTCTGCGATAGCGGAAATAAATATCTTTCCAAGATGTTCAATGACTTCTGGATGTTCGATCAGGGCTTGATCGAACGCGAGACGCGGGGCGACCTTACCGATCTGGTGGCCCGCCGCCATGCGGAGGGCGCCGTCGTTTCGGTCAGCCCCGGAGACACGCTCCTCACCGTCCACCGCCGGATGAAGCTCTATGACGTGTCCCAGCTTCCCGTGCTGGAAAATGAGCGGCTCCTGGGCTTCATCGATGAATCGGACCTGCTGCTGGCGGTTCACGACGATCCGGAACGCTTCCATGAGCCGGTGGGCCGCGCCATGGTGACGAGGGTCGAAACCATCGACGCCAGCGAACCGCTGCAATCTCTCTTTCCGATATTCGAGAAGGACCATGTCGCCGTGGTCGAACGGAACGGCAAATTCGAGGGATTGATCACCCGGATCGATCTCATCAACCATCTGCGCCGCCGGATGAGCTGAGCGCAGGATCGGAGAAGCACCATCATGACAAGATCCGGCAACCGGCCCGGCTTCGCCACCCGCAGCATCCATGCCGGCCAGACGCCGGACCCCAGCACCGGGGCGATCATGGTGCCGATCTATGCGACCTCGACCTATGTCCAGTCGAGCCCCGGCGTCCATCAGGGCTATGAGTATTCCCGCAGCCAGAACCCGACCCGCATGGCCTATGAGCGCTGCGTCGCCGATCTCGAAAGCGGGACGCGCGGCTATGCCTTCGCCTCGGGCATGGCGGCGACGTCGACGATCCTCGAATGCCTCGACAGCGGCGCCCATGTGATCGCCTCGGACGATCTCTACGGTGGGACCTATCGCCTTCTCGCCCGGGTCCGGGAGCGGTCGGCAGGGATCACGGCCAGTTATGTGGACATGCGCGACCGCGCGGCGCTCGAAGCCGCGATCCGGCCCGAAACCAGGCTCATCTGGGTCGAGACCCCCTCGAACCCGATGCTAAAGCTGATCGATCTGGCGATGGTGGCGGAAACCGCGAAGAAGCACGGCATCATCGCCGTCGCCGACAACACTTTCGCCAGCCCCTGGGTCCAGCGTCCCCTGGAGCAGGGCTTCGACCTCGTGATGCATTCCGCCACAAAATACCTCAACGGCCATTCCGACATGGTGGGTGGCATCGCGGTGGTGGGCGAGAACAAGGAACTGGCCGATCAGCTCGCCTTCCTGCACAACGCGGTCGGCGCCATCGCGGGGCCTTTCGACAGCTTCCTCGCGCTGCGTGGCTTGAAGACCCTGGCTCTCCGCATGGAACGCCATTGCCAGAGCGCGCAAGTCGTCGCCCAGCACCTTGCCCGCCATCCCAAGGTGAAGACGGTCCATTATCCCGGCCTCGAAAGCCATCCGCAGCATGCCCTGGCCAAGCGCCAGATGGCGGCCTTCGGCGGCATGGTCACGATCGAACTGCAGGGGGGGTTGCCCGAGGCCCGGCGTTTCCTGGAACGGGTCCGGATCTTCGCGCTCGCCGAGAGCCTCGGCGGTGTCGAAAGCCTGATCGAGCATCCGGCGATCATGACCCATGCCTCGATCCCGCCGGCACAGCGCGCGGCGCTCGGCATCAGCGACACGCTGGTCAGATTGTCGGTCGGAATAGAGGATCTCGACGACCTGATCGCCGATCTGGATCAAGCCCTGGCCTGAATCCATAGCTTTTTATGTTTCTTGGCTGTAATTAAACTTTATATTAAGCTCCAAGATGCATGGTTAATTCCCTACGGAAGAACCGCGCGGCCTCATGTATCTCCTCATCGGATCCGGCTTAGTCCTTTTCTGCGTCTTCGGCGGCTACTTGTTCGCAGGAGGCCATATCCACGTCTTGATCCAGCCTTTCGAGGTCATGATCATCGGCGGAGCAGCCCTGGGCGCCTTCATCATTTCGAACCGCAAGGTGGTCATTACCTCGGTTTTCGGCGCGGTGATGGGCCTCCTCAAGGGCGAGAAATACGACAAGGACGCCTTCCTGGAGCTTCTGAGCCTCCTCTACACCATCTTCCGCCTGGCGAAGACGCGCGGCGCGCTGGCGCTCGAAGCCCATGTGGAGCGGCCGGAGGAAAGCGCCCTTTTCCAGGCCTTTCCGAAATTCTATGCCGACCACCACGCACTCGTTTTCCTCTGCGACTATCTGCGGCTTCTGACCCTCGGCACGGATAACCATCACGAGATGGAAAGCCTGATGGAGGAGGAGATCGAGACCCATCACACCGAGCATGAGGCCATCGTCAACGCCATCTCGAACACCGCGGACGGCATGCCCGCGCTGGGAATCGTCGCCGCCGTGCTGGGCGTTATCCATACGATGGGCTCGATCACCGAGCCGCCCGCCGTGCTGGGCGAGCTGATCGGCGGTGCGCTGGTCGGAACCTTCCTCGGCGTGCTCTTGTCTTATGGTTTCATCGCGCCGATCGCCAATTCCATCAAGATGCGCGGCGAGGCGGAACAGCGTTACTATCTCTGCATGAAGGCGGCGATCCTGGCCTATATGCAGGGCTACGCGCCCTCGATAGCGGTTGAATTCGCCCGCAAGGCGCTCTTCTCGGACGTGCGCCCCACCTTCTACGAGGTCGAAGACGCCACCCAAAACGCGCCCCAGATCTCGTAAGATCGGAAGATGGCCAAGGGCACAGCCGCCGCGCTGATCATCAAGAAGGTCAAGAAGGGCGGCCATGGCGCGCATCATGGCGGCGCCTGGAAGGTTGCCTATGCCGACTTCGTGACGGCCATGATGGCCTTTTTCCTGCTTCTTTGGCTGCTGAACGTCACCACGGACATTCAGAAACGCGGCATCGCGGACTATTTCGAACCGACCATCGCGTCCAAATCCAACAGCGGCGCGGGCGGCGTGCTGGGCGGTCTCACCGTGGGCTCGCCGGGCGCCCAGCAAATTCCGCTGTCCGTCCCCTCCATGGCGCTCAATATGCCGGGCTTGCGCCAGCCCAACGAAGGTGAGCAAGGCAACGAGGGTGGCGGCGCTGGAGCCAATCGCGACAATCCCGACGCGGGCGGCAACACCGACAAGGCCAACGAGCAGACCGCCGCGGGACGCAGGGATGCGGATAAACTCGGCGTGACCCGTGTCGAAGTGAAGGACAACGCCGACCTCGATCAGCCCGGCAAGGGCGCGACGGAATTGCTGGCCGACAAAGCCTTGAGCGACCGGCAAGGCAACAAGGGCCTCACCCCCGCCTCGGCCAACAAGGCCCTGACCGACGCCGAATTGGAAAAACAGCTCGCGGAGCGCGAGGAACGCCAGTTCGCCCAGGCCGAAAGCCAGCTAAAGCAAGCCTTGAAGGACATGCCGGAACTGAAGATGCTCGCGGAAAACCTGATTATCGACCGGACACCTGAGGGCCTGCGCATCCAGATCGTCGACCAGGAAAAGATCTCGATGTTCCCCTCCGGCTCATCGGAAATGGTGGATAGCGCAAGGAAGCTCATCGCGCTCGTCACCCAGGCCGTCCAGAAACTTCCCAACAAGATCTCGATCACCGGGCATACCGACGCCACCCCCTTCGCGCGCCAGGGTAATTACGGCAATTGGGAATTATCCTCCGATCGCGCCAACGCAAGCCGGCGGGAATTTCTCGCGGATGGCCTGCCGGCCGATCGGATCGACCGCGTGATCGGCATGGCCGAGCGGGATCCCTTGATCGTCGATCAGCCGACCTCGCCACGCAACCGGCGAATCAGCGTCGTGCTTCTGCGCGAAGCCCGCGTCCCCCCACCCCAGCTTCCGGAAGCCGCCCCCGCGCCAACTCCCGCCGCAGGCCCGGCGCCCGCTCCGGGAGCGCCCCGCGCGCCGGCATCGACGGAACCTCAGCTCCGGGCGCCGAGCCAAACACCCGCCCAAGCGCCCGCTTCGCCCGCAAGCCAGCCGAAGCCAACGCTCTAGGGGCCAAGGTCAACGCACCGTTAACGCTGGCGTTTCCTAGGGTTGCTCGGTCATAATCCCACCAGAGGCTAGGCGGAAAGCGATGCCCGAGGGAAACAACAGGCCGATCACGATGACGAGGGTATCGCCCGCAAGGGATGAGCCCCCATTGCCGCTCGCCCCTCCGGTCCGCCATTTCTACCGCACCTCCTCTTCAGCCTGCCCCTATATACCCGGCCGGACGGAACGGAAGATCGTCACCGACCTGTCGGGCCGCGACGCCAATGCGATCTACGGCACGCTCTCCCGCGCGGGCTTCCGCCGCAGCCATCATCTGGCCTATCGCCCCGCCTGCCCGGGCTGCCAGGCTTGCGTTCCCGTGCGGGTCGTCGTCGGGGAGTTCGTCGAAGGTCGTTCCATGCGCCGCGTGCGGACAGCCAACGAAGGGCTGATCTTCACCGCGGCCCAGCCGGTCGCCACGGCAGAGCAATATCGGCTTTTCCACCGCTATCAGCGCTCGCGCCATACCGAAAGCGACATGGCTTCCATGACCTTCGGCGACTATCGCTCGATGATCGAGGACACCCCCGTCCTGACCCGGGTGATCGAGCTTCGCGACCGCGAGGGCGAATTGAAGGCGGCCTGCCTGGTGGATCTGCTGGATGACGGGATTTCGGCGGTCTACAGCTTCTTCGAGACGGGGGACGCCCGCCGCAGCCTGGGAACCTATCTGGTGCTGACACTCATCGACGAGGCGCGCCGACGCGGCCTGCCTTACGTGTACCTTGGCTATTGGGTCGCCAACAGTCCCAAGATGTCCTACAAGCTGCGCTTCCGGCCGCTCGAGTTCCTGGAGCAGAGCGGCTGGCGTCCGATCGCGGACTAGACCTCTCATGACGCAAATAGACCCGCCGATCGCGCGCAACCAACCGATCGGCGACGAGGTCAAATTCACGACCTGCTACATGTGCGCCTGCCGCTGCGGGATCAAGGTCCATCTGAAGGACGGCGGCATCCGCTTCATCGAGGGCAACCGCAATCATCCGGTGAACAAGGGCGTGCTCTGCGCCAAGGGTTCGGCCGGGCTGATGCAGCATTATTCCCCCGCCCGCCTGCAAAAACCCCTGTTGCGGGTCGGTCCGCGCGGCAGCGGCGAATTCCGCGAGATCGAATGGGACGAGGCGCTGGCGCTGGCGACCCAATGGCTCGGCGACATCCGCCGGACCGACCCCCGGAAACTCGCCTTCTTCACCGGACGCGACCAGTCCCAGGCCCTGACCGGCTGGTGGGCAAGCCAGTTCGGCACTCCGAATTACGCCGCCCACGGAGGGTTCTGCTCGGTCAATATGGCAGCCGCGGGGCTCTATACGATCGGGGGTTCCTTCTGGGAATTCGGTGAGACGGACTGGGACCTCACCCGCTATTTCCTGATGTTCGGCGTCGCCGAGGACCATGATTCGAACCCGATCAAGAAGGGCCTGGGCAAGCTCAAGGGACGCGGCGCCAAATTCGTCTCGGTGAACCCGATCCGCACCGGCTATTCGGCCATCGCGGACGAATGGATCGGCATCAAGCCCGGCACGGACGGGCTTTTCGTCATGGCGCTGATCCACGAGCTTCTGCGGGCCGAACGCGTCGATGCCGACTATCTGGCGCGCTATACCAACGCCGGCTGGCTCGTGATCGACGATCCGGGTGCGGCGGACCATGGGCTTTTTGCGCGGAACGACAAGGGCGAGCCTCTCGTTCGCGATCTGGAAACAGGCGAGGTCACAGCCTTCACGCCGACCGTCGCGCCGAGGCTTTCCGGCGAGGCGCTTCTGCCGGACGGTCGCAGCGGCGTGCCGTCCTTTACGCTCCTGGCCGCGCGTTATCTCGATCCGCGCTATTCGCCGGATCGCGCTGCCACCGAAACCGGCATTCCGGCCGAAACCATCCGGCGCATCGCGGCGGAGCTTGCGCAGGCCGCCTTCGACGCCCCCGTCATCATCGAGCAACCTTGGACCGACTGGGCGGGTCGGCGGCACGACCGCATGGTGGGGCGGCCGGTAAGCATGCACGCCATGCGCGGCATCTCGGCCCATTCCAACGGCTTCCACACCTGCCGGGCGATCCATCTCCTGCAGACGCTGCTGGGATCCATCGATACGCCCGGCGGCTTCCGTTACGAGCCGCCCTTCCCACGCCCGATCCCGCCGGCCATCAAGCCCGCCGGCCATGCCCATCAGATCCAGGCCGGCAAGCCGCTCGCCGGTCCTCCCCTGGGTTTCCCGACCGGCCCCGAGGACCTGCTCGTCGAAGCGGATGGCACGCCGCGACGGATCGACAAGGCCTTTTCCTGGGAAGCGCCGCTGGCGGCCCATGGGCTGCTTCATCTCGTGATCCGCAACGCCTGGAGCGGCGATCCCTATCCGATCGACACGCTCTTCCTCTACATGGCCAATATGAGCTGGAACTCCTCGATGAATACATCGGGAGTGATGCAGATGCTGGTCGACCAGGATCCAGAGACGGGCGACTACAAGATCCCACGCATCATCTATTCCGACGCCTATGCCTCGGAGATGGTGGCCTATGCGGATCTGGTGCTGCCGGACACGACCTATCTGGAGCGCTACGACTGCATCTCGCTGCTCGACCGGCCGATTTCCAATGCGGAAGCCGCCGCCGACGCGATCCGTCAGCCGATCGTGAAACCCGACCGGGATGTGCGGCCCTTCCAGGACGTGCTGATCGATCTCGGCGCCAGGCTCGGCCTGCCGGGCCTGGTGAAGCCGGACGGCTCACCGCGCTATCCGGGCTTCTACCCCGATTACATCGTGAACCACGAGCGCAAGCCCGGCTTCGGCCTGCTGGCTGGCTGGCGCGGGGCGAAGGGCGAGGATCACGGAACCGGGCCGATCAATCCCGGCCAGCTCGACGCCTATATCGACAACGAGTGCTTCTGGCGCGCCCATATCCCGGAGGAGGCGCTTTACTTCAAGCATTCCAACCGCGCCTATCTCGACTGGGCCGTGAAGATGGGGTTCCTCGACAAAGCCGAGCCGGTGACGCTCCAGGTCTATAGCGAACCCCTGCAGCGGTTCCGCCTCGCGGCCCAGGGCCATGGCAAGGTCCAGCCGCCCGACGAGCATCGCGCGCGCGTCGAGCGCTATTTCGACCCCCTGCCGTTCTGGTATCCGCCCTTCGAGGAGACGGATGTCGGACCCGACGCGTTTCCTTTGAGCGCGCTCACCCAACGGCCGATGGCCATGTACCACAGCTGGGGCTCGCAGAACGCCTGGCTCCGCCAGATCCATGGGGAGAACCGGCTGCATCTTCATCGGGGCTTAGGCCAGGAATTGGGCATTGCGGACGACGACTGGATCTATGTCATCAGCAACCACGGCCGCATCAAGGTCCAGGCAAAGCTCATGGAGGGCGTGAACCGGGACACCGTCTGGACCTGGAACGCGATCGGCAAGCAGCGCGGCGCCTGGAACCTCGCTCCCGGCGCGAAGGAAAGCGAACGCGGCTTCCTGATGAACCATCTGATCAATGACCTGCTGCCCGCGCGCGACGGCGGCTATCGCTATGCCAATGCGGATCCGGTGACGGGTCAGGCCGCCTGGTACGACCTGCGCGTCCGGATCGAGAAAGCGCCTGCAGAGGACGAGGTCAGCGAGCCCCGCGCGCCGATGCTCGCCCTGCCGCCCGGCTTGCCCGAGAGGCCTTCGGTCCTGCGCTACGGCGTAAAATTCCGGGGCCTGAAATGACGAGCCTCCCGCCGCCCGGCGCCAAGCGGCTCGGCCTGGTCATCGACCTCGACATCTGCGTCGGCTGCCACGCCTGCGCGGTCAACTGCAAGGAATGGAACAGCGGGGGCATGGCCGCTCCCTTGACCGACCTGCAGCCCTATGGCGTGGAGCCGGACGGCGTCTGGTTCAACCGGGTCCATACTTTCGAGGCCGGCGAGGGCGCCACCGGCCGCACCGTTCATTTTCCCCGCTCCTGCCTTCATTGCGCCGAGCCCGATTGCGTGACCGTCTGCCCTACCGGGGCCAGCTACAAGCGCGCCGAAGACGGGATCGTGCTGGTCAACGAGGATCTCTGCATCGGTTGCAAGCTCTGCTCCTGGGCCTGCCCCTATGGCGCGCGGGAATTCGACAGCGACGCCGGCGTCATGAAGAAATGCACGCTCTGCGCCGACCGCATCTACAACGAGGCTCTGGAGGAGGTCGACCGGGTCCCGGCCTGCGTTGCGACCTGCCCGGTTTCGGCCCGGCATTTCGGCGACCTCGGCGATCCCCAATCCGAGGTATCGCTGCTGGTCGCGGCCCGGGGCGGCTATGACCTCATGCCGGAAATGGGTTACAAGCCGACGAACAAATACCTGCCGCCCCGTCCGCGCCGCGACCAGACGACCTGCGGCGCTGCACCGGTCGCGCTCGCCCCGGTCGTCGTCGCCGAGGCCGACGGTTTTCTCGGCTGGATAGACCGGCTTCTGTCGCGCTGAGGCCCCTTTGCATCCAGCCCTTTCCGTCATCCTTTTCACGACCGCTTCCGGCGCGGGATATGGGATCATCTTCTGGCTCGGCGTCCTCGGCGAGACCGGAGCCTATCCGCCCGACCGGACCTTCGGACTGCTGGCCTTCGGCTTAGGACTCGGCGGCATAACCGCGGGTCTCCTGGCCTCCACGGCCCATCTGGGGCATCCGGAACGGGCCTGGCGCGCCTTTTCCCAATGGCGCACGTCCTGGCTTTCCCGCGAAGGCGTCGCCTCGCTCGCAACCTACGTCCCGGCGGGACTTTTCGGGATCGGCTGGGTATTCCTGGGAGAAAACAGGGAAATCTGGGGATTTCTGGGAGTGCTCGCGGCAGCCGCCTCCGTCGTCACCATCGTCTGCACCGCCTATATCTATCGCTCGCTGAAGACGATCCAGAGATGGTGCAACGCCTGGGTGCTGCCGAATTATCTCGCCCTGGCGGCCATGACGGGGGCGCTCTGGCTCGATCTGGCGGCCGTGCTGACCGGCGAGCCTTTCACGCCCGGCGCAGAGGCCGCGCTCTGCAGCATCCCGGTCGCGGCATTCCTGAAATTCGGCTATTGGCGCTTCATCGACGCCACCCATTCGACAAGCACGGCCGAAAGCGCCACCGGCCTCGGATCCCTCGGAAAAGTCCGGCTTTTCGAAGCCCCCCATACCTCCGACAATTACCTCATGAAAGAGATGGGTTTCCACATCGCGCGCAAGCACGCGACGAAACTCCGATGCATCGCGGTGATAGCCGGTTTTGTGCTGCCTTGCCTGCTGACGGCCATAGCACTCGCCATGCCGGGGGCGATCAGAGTCATCGCGGTCCTTATCGCCGCCCCCCTGGCGACAGCCGGCGTCTTGGTCGAACGCTGGCTCTTCTTTGCCGAGGCGCGACATACGGTGACGCTCTATTACGGAGCTTCGACCGCCTAGATAAAGCTAAGCGCGATGGACCGCGCCTTCGTGCTCCAACAACCACTTCTTGCGGTCGATACCGCCCCCGTAGCCGGTCAGGCTGCCGTCGGCGCCGATCACGCGGTGGCAGGGCACCACCAGGCTGATCGGGTTGGAGCCATTGGCAAGCCCCACGGCGCGAACGGCGGCGGGCCGGCCGATATGGGCAGCCAATCGGCTGTAACTCCAGGTCTCGCCCGCCGGGATTTCCCGCAAAGCCGCCCAGACGCTGCGCTGAAACGGCGTGCCCGTAGTCTCGGTGGCGATATCGTCGATGGCGGCGATATCGCCGGCGAAATAGGCCGTGAATTTTTTGGCGAGATCGGCAGGGGCCGGCGCATCGACCCATTGCACCACGCCCCTCCCATATTGCCGGTCGATCAGGAGTTGCATGCGGTCCCGATGGCTGTCCCAGTCGAGGACCCGCAGGCGCTGCCCCTCGTCGGTGGCGATCAGCATCGTCCCCAAGGGAGTGGCGAGGCGTGACAGCTGAAATATGAGCGTATCGGTCATGATCCTATCTCCTGTTGGACCAGGAAATTCTCATCTGCCGACCGAAGCCGCACTCCGATTCTTGCGCCCGATAAGACGTCGGCCTATTCGGCCGCGATCGCCTCGCGCAACCCGAGATGTCGCAGGCAGCGGTCGATCCAGAGCTTGGTCAGCTTTTCCTGGACGCCGTTCTGACCGAGCCTCGTCCGGAGACTGGCGAAATCGACCTGGTCGAGCCCCTGGTCCTGGTTGAAGCAGGAGAAAACGACCGTCTCCTCCCCCGTCACCGGATCCTTATGGAGTTGCAGGCATTGGGCGCAGATCTCCTTCATCATGCATTGCATGGGGGAATTGATCGAGCCGATGGCCTTGTGGCCGGGCTTCAGATAGGGCGCCAGCACCCCATGACGGGCGCGGGCGACCGCCGCCATCATGCCGTCCGAGCCGATGGCGATGATGCGATCCGTCTCCGGAAGCCGGATATCCGTCGCGCCGAGCTTTCCCTCGCCGTAAGCGGCAATGGCTGCAACGATATTGCCGACGAAGGTCTTGTCCTGAGGCCGTTCCGCGGCGAAGCCCGGCGCCTCGTCGCAGCACCAGATCACCACATCAGCGGCCTTCTCGATCTCTTCGACCTTGTAGCGGTCGATCCCCCGCTTGTAGCCCGCGAAATAGAGCACCTTGGAGCCCTGCGCCCGCAGCGCCTGGCCGATGGAGAAGAGCACCGCGTTGCCGAGACCGCCGCCCACCAGCAGCACGGTCTCGCCGGGAGGGGTCTCGGTCGGCTCGCCAGTCGGCCCCATCAGGATCACGGGCTCGCCAGGCTTCAGGATGGTGCAGAGGTCGGAGGATCCCCCCATCTCCAGCACGATGGTCGATAGCAGGCCTCTTTCGCGGTCGACCCAGGCTCCGGTAAGCGCCAGGCCCTCCATCCCGAGGATCGTCTCATCGACCTTGGCGGCGCGGGTCTCGTAGTTCTGCAGACGGTAGAATTGCCCCGGCTCGAAGGCGCGGGCGGCCATGGGGGCCTTCACCACGACCTCGACGATGGTCGGCGTGAGCCGCACCACTTCATGGACTTCGGCGCGCAGCTCGCGATCCAGACGGGCGGCAAGCACCTCGGGCGCGGGTGCGGAGGGCTGCCGGCGGGCAAGCACGCGGCTCACCACGGGATAGCCCTGCTTGGCGCCCCCCATGGCCTTGACGACATTGCCCGAGAACGAGGGGTGGAGGTCGCCGAAGAAGCTGACGGCCCGCCCGTCGGGGCGCAGGCTCATGAGGACACGGACCTCGGCGGGCTTGGCAACCTGCTCGGGGCGGACAGGATTGCCCTCCTCGTCATAGGCCTGGAAGTAGCGGCCATCCAGCACGACATTGGCCGGATCTTCGCGCCCCAGCACCGTATTGGGCTGGGTCCCGGCGGCGACCAGGATCGTGCGGGCCGGAAGCGTGACAGTCTCGCCGTTGGCCTTCAGAGCGCCGGCCTCATCCACCGCATATTGCTTCAGCGTCAAAGCCTCGGCGGAGCCATAGGCATCGACCTGCACCGCTTCGGGCGACAGGAGTTCCGCGAAGCGGATCCCCTCCTCCATCGCCTTGGCGACTTCCTCATGGTTGAGGGTATAGCTCGGCGCGTCGATGAGACGACGGCGATAGGCGATGGTCACCCCGCCCCAGCCGTTCATGAGCTTCACAAGCTCGGGCTCGCGGCCCTCTTTCCTGGCACTCGCGCGCTCGGCCCGGATCGCGCGGGCATGGGCGAGAAAATCCTCGCCGACCTCTGTTTCCTCGGCATTCCAGGCGGCGCGCACCGCGGCCTCACCTGATTCCGCGACCAGCGCCTCGTAGCGCGTGAGGAATTTCTCGACCTGGACCGGGTAATAGGCGAGCGATTCGGTGGCCGTGTCGATAGCGGTGAGGCCGCCGCCGATCACCACCACGGGCAAGCGGACCTGGAGGTTCGCGATGCTGTCGGGCTTCGCCGCGCCGGTAAGCTGGAGCGCCATCAGGAAGTCGGATGCCTGCCGAACGCCCCTCGCCAAGCCGTTCTTCATCGGAACGATGGTCGGCCGGCCGGCCCCGGCGCAAAGCGCGATATGGTCGAAGCCCAGTTCGAAGGCGCTCTCGATGGTCAGCGTCCCGCCGAAACGCACGCCGCCATACATGGAGAACTCCCGGCGCCGTTCCAGGAGGAGACGGACCAGCTTCAGGAAGTTCTTGTCCCAGCGAACGGTGATGCCGTATTCGGCAACGCCGCCGAAACCCGCCAACACCCGATCCCCCAGGGATTCATAAAGATCGGTCACGTCGCGTATGGCACGGAAGGGTGTGCGCTCGCCGCGCGGGCCGACGCCGGCCACGTCCTCCGGCAGAGGCTCGATCTTCAACCCATCGATGCCGACGACCCGATGGCCATCGTTCATCAGATGATGGGCGAGCGTGAAGCCCGCAGGACCGAGGCCCACCACCAGCACCTTGTTGCCCGAAGCCTCACGCGGCACCGGCCGGCGCAGGTCGAGCGGGTTCCACCGGGTCAGCAGCCCATAGATCTCGAAACCCCAGGGCAGAGCCAGAACGTCTTTGAGGGTCCGCGTCTCGACCTGCGGGATATCGACCGGCTCCTGCTTCTGATAGATGCAGGCCTTCATGCAGTCGTTGCAGATGCGGTGGCCGGTCGCCGCCATCATCGGGTTGTCGATGGCCGCAATGGCAAGCGCCGCGACACTGTTGCCGCGCGACTTCACCAAATTCATTTCGGAGATCTTCTCTTCGAGCGGGCAGCCCGCGAGCGTCACGCCGAAGGCGCTCTTCTGGAAAGCCCCGGTCTTCCTGTCCTTGAGACCCTTGGAACAGCTGTCCTTTGCCTGATTATGGCACCAGATGCAGTAATTCGCCTGGTCGAGCGCGCCATTGAGATCGGTGCCCGCATCCGTCAGCGCGAAACCCTCGCGCCGGCGCCAATCCTCGGGCGGCAGGCGCAGCATGGCCACGCCATGCTCGACTTCCGTCTCGACCGCGACCAGATGGACCATGTCGAGCTTATGCGGCACCTTGAAAAGGACGCCCCGCCGGTGCTTGGCGCGGCCCGCCGGGGAGAGCGTCGCCCAGGCCGCGTAACGCGCGGCAAGATCGAGCCGTTCGGCATGCTCAGCCTCCGCCTCGGCCCAGCGCGTCAAGGCGCGGGCGAAGGCAGCCTCGCTCAAGGGCTCGGACATCAGGGTTTCGAGATCCCTGGCCAATTTCTCGCCATCGATCTCGGCGGCCGTATCGGGGGTCATCCCCTTGACCGCACGACGCTGCACGAAAAGGCGCTTCACCGTATAGATCGGCGCGAGTTCGTGATGGCGGGCCTGGAGATCGTGGACCTCCGCAGCAATGCCGAAGAGATTCCCGACGAAATCCTCGACATGAGGGGCCACATCGACGAGCAGTTCCGACAGCGCCTTCTCGTCGAGCGAATCGGGATCGCGGCGCGCCGTCACCAGTCGGTTGTGCAGGTCCACGTCGGTCGCAGCGAGATGATCGACGAAAAGCCCGTCGATCCGCACCAATCCATCCCGGCGGTAAAGATCCTCAAAGGCCAGGCCGTGCTTGAGGACAAGATCCGTCATCGCTCTCGCATCTCCGAACTAGAGCGCGGCTCCTTACATCAAAGCGATGCCGTTTGTACACGGTAGGAATAGGTCGCGCGGGTCAGGGCTGCGTCGCGCGCGCCCGAAGAGGCTCTCTATGAGGAGCGGGACGGCTTCCGTCAACCTTGCCAGCGATTCTGCGACATTTCGCCAGTAAGAAGGATCAGACCTTCCCAGGCTCGTGCTCCAGCAATTCCCGGAGCGTTTTCGCCAACTCCGTCCGTCGATAGGGCTTGGTGATCATCGGGAACTCGAGATCGGAGGCCTCCGCTTCCCGCCGATGGGCCGCATAGCCCGAGGTGAGGAGAACCCTCAGGTCGGGACGCATCACCCTGGCCTTGCGCGCCAGGTCGATGCCGTTCATCCGATGCGGCATGACCACATCGGTGAAGAGAAGATCGATTCGCGCGTCGCCGCGCAGGATATCGAGCGCCTGGATGGCGTCGGTCGCGATCAAAGTCTGATAGCCCAGGTCCGCAACGACCTCCACGGTCAGGTCGAGCACGCCCTCATTGTCCTCCACCACCAGGATCGTTCGCCCGTTGCGCTCCCTCTCGACCGATTTCTGCTCCTCGGGATCGTTCAAGGTCGAAGCTTCGCCCGACCGTGGCAGATGGAGCGAGATGGTCGTGCCAACGCCGAGCCTCGTGTCCACCGTCAAATAGCCGCCGCATTGCCGGACGAAGCCGTAAACCTGGCTCAATCCAAGACCGCTGCCCTGGCCGATATCCTTGGTGGTGAAGAAAGGGTCGAAGGCATGGGCAAGCACGTCGTCCTCGATACCGCAACCGGTGTCGCTTAGCTCGACGGCTATGTAATCGCCGGGGTTCATCTCTCCCAGGACGAAGCCCTTGGCGGGTTTGCCCTGGGGCCGCCAGGCAATCGAGGTGTTCCGGATCACGAGATCGAGCCGGCCGCCATGCTCCATGGCGTCCCGGGCATTAATGGCAAGGTTGAGGATCGCCGCCTCGAACTGGCTCACGTCGATCGCGCAGCGCCAGGATTCGGGCGCCAATTCCATCTGAACAGTAATCCGCTCGCCGACGGCCCGCTTCAGGAGATGGTCGAAACGCGCGACCACGGAGTTCACGTCGCAGACCTCCAGCCGGAGGGGATCCCGACGGGCGAAGGCCAGAAGTTGGCGAGTAAGCCGCGCGCAATCCTCACCCGCCCGCCGCGCGCCGGACACAAGGCGTCCGATCTGCGCCACGGCCATCGGCGGGGTGCGCCCGATCCCCTGCTCGATCAGGTCCAGGTTGCCCAGCACCACCGTCAGAAGGTTGTTGAAGTCGTGGGCCACGCCCCCCGTAAGCTGGCCCAAGGCATCGAGCTTCAAGGCATGGCGCAGCGCCTCCTCGGCTTCCGTCCGCTGCCGGCTTTCAGCGACAAGCTGGCGGTTGGCTTCCGCCAATTCAGCCGTCCGCTGGGTGACGCGCAATTCCAGGTTTTCGTTGAGCGACCGAAGATCCTGCTCCTCCTGATGGAGCCGCAGAAGGGATTTGACGATCGCCGGCAATTCGTTGGGCTCGATCGGCTCGACGAGATAGGAATCGGCGCCGCCTTCGAGTCCCGCCACCCGATCGTCGCCAGTCGTGAAAGCCGCCGATGTCTGAAGCACGATGGTCCCGGCGTTCCGGGCCTTGATACGGCGGCAAACCTCGATACCGCTCAAGTCCGGAAGCTGCACGTCGAGCAGGACCAGCGACGGTTCTTCCGCCTCCACCAGGCGCAGCGCCTCGTCGGCACGGGCCGCCTCGATCACCCGATATCCGTTGCGGCCCAGGGTATGACTCTTGAAATACCGATTGGCGTCGTCGTCATCGACGACAAGGATGGTGACGGGCTGGCCGCTCACGGCGACACGCTCTCGTTGTCCAAGGCGCGTTCGATCGCGGCAAGCAGACTGGTCGAGGTGATATCGGATTTGCGCAGGATGTCGGAAACACCCGAAAGACGCCCGCGCTGATCCTGGGTGACATCGGCGGAGGTCACCAGGACGATCGCCGGCCGGCGATCAGGTGTCGCGGGCAGAGCTTCGATGAAATCGATACCAGTCATATCTGGAAGATTAAGATCGAGCAAAATGACGTCGGGACAAGCCTCCGCGACACGTTCCAGGCCCGCGACACCCGTCGCGGCCTCTTCGATCGCGAAAGCACCGCGCGGCAAAAGCTGCTTTTGCAGGTAGCGGCTGACCTCCTCGTCGTCGACGATGAGCACCCTCCGGATTGTGCGGCGACCGGTCAATTGATCCAGTGCGGCAAGCAGACGCCGGGGATCCGCCGGCTTGTCGAAATACTCATCCGCACCGAGGCTGCGGGCCTTCCGCTCCTCCTGGGTCGTGGACAGGACGATGATGGGCAGTCCCTGCGTCGCCTCGTTCTGACGAAGCTCGATGAGAAAATTCCAGCATTCCTGCCCGCTCAGCATCACATCCAGCAAGACGGCGACGGGCTGGAACTTGATCATGGCGCGCTGGGCCTCCGCGATGCTGCGCGCCGCCAAGGCCTGATAGCGAGAGCCCGCCAGCCATCGCTCGATGGAAAAAGCGTCGGCCGCGTTATCGTCGACGATCAGCACAGGGGCTTTCCCCGCTTCGAGATGCCAGGCCGGTCCCTCGCGGTCGGAAATTTCCGCGGCGTAGAGACGGGGGATCGCCAGGGAAAAACAGGACCCCTCGCCCGGCAGGCTGGTCACCGCGACATTGCCCTTCAAGAGCAAGGCAAGTTTTCGCGAAAGCGGCAGCCCGAGACCGGTGCCCTTTACGCGGGACTGGAGGCCGTGGGGGATCTGATGGAACTCCTGCCAGATGAATTCGATGTCCTTGGGCTCGATCCCGATGCCCGTGTCCCGCACATGGAAAGTCACCGTATCGGCGTCCACATCGGTTTCGGCGGAGACGCGAACCTCGCCCTTTTCCGTATATTTCAGGGCATTGGAGATGAAATTCCGGAGGATCTGGGAAACCTTGCCCTCGTCGCTCGACAGAGGCGGCACCTCCGCCGCATCGTCGAAGACGAGCGCCACATGGTCGCTCACCAGTAAAGGCCGCAGCATGCCGCGCAGCACGCCGAACAGGCTGTCGACCGTGAACTCGCCGACATTGACGACCGTTTTGCCGGCCTCGAACTTGGCCAGGTCGAGGAGATCGTTGACGAGTTCGGTCAGGGTTTCCGCCGATTTTCGGATGAACTGGACCTGCTTGGCCTGTTCCGCCGTCAGGTCCCCGTCGGTCTTGCCCAGAAGCAGCCGCGACAAGGCCAGAATGGAATTGAGCGGCGTGCGGAACTCATGGCTCATGTTGCTCAGGAAGCGGAGCTTCAATTCGTCCGCGCGGCGCAGATGCTCGGCGCGTTCGTCGAGTTCGGCGTAAAGGGCGACGACGCCGCGATTGGTCTCGTGCAGTTCCTGATTGAGCTGTTCCAGCTCCTCCTGCCGGCGTCCCAATTCTTCGAGCTGGATCACCATTTCCTGGTTCTGCCGCCGGATCTCCTGGAGGGGATCCATGGTTTCAGGAACCACCAGCGCGGCACTCATCTTGGCGATATCGCCGGTGGACCATCCCCCCCGCTTGCGGGAAAGCGGCTTCGTCATGCGGATATGGGTCCCCTCGCCTGCCCGGCTCCTGATGGAGAAATCCTCCATGAGCCGGCGGGCGCCGAGGATCCCGATGCCCATGCCCGTCGGCGAGCGATAAGAGCCGCTGAGGATGGCGTCCAGGTCCGCGATACCCGGCCCCTTGTCCTCGACCAGGATTTCGAGCTTCGCCTCGGTCGTGTCGAGCCAGTATTCGATCCGGCCCGCCTTTGCATATTCCAGAACATTGCGGCCGATCTCGGAGACGGCCGTGGTTATCCGTGTCTGATCCTGGGTATCGAAACCCGCCAAGGCGGCGATATGGCGCGTGCGCTGCCGCGCGAGGACGAGATCCGTTTCCCGCTCGATGGCGATCGCCAGGAGGCGCGTTCTCATACTTTCGCCTTGGCCACCACGACGGAAGCGTCGTCACGGCTGCGTCGATGATCCCGCACGAGGGCGCCGGCCAGGAGGCTTGGATGCTGGGCCATGATGCCCGGATAGTCGGACAGTTCCCATTTGCTGGACAAGCCGTCCGAATGGAGGATGAGCCCCACATCGTTCCCGAAAGGATAGGTGAACTCGCGGATTCGGGGCGCGGCATGCCCCAGGATCCCATTGTGGGAAACCATCCGCCGCATCTGGCCGTCGCTTACCATGGCCGCGGCAATGTTTCCGACGCCGACAAAGCGAACCAGGCGATTGGGACGGTCGATATAGGCCACCGCGGCAGCCCCGCCCCGCGTCGGCCCCAGAGTCCGGTGCAAGGCCTCCGTCACCTCGACGCAATTCGAATTGCGAAGGCTCTGGAAGGCGGTGGCCGCCGTTCGCGCGACGAGGGCGGCAGCGGGGCCATGGCCGGAGCCATCGATCATCATGAACATCGGACCGATGTCGGGTTCCACCATCGCCCAGCCGTCGCCGGATTCGGTTTCGCCCGGGTAAGGGTCCACCACCGCGCCGACCTGGACGAGGCCAAGACCCGCTTCAGCACCTCCCCGACGCAGGCGGGCGAGCAGGATCGTGCCCTTGTCCGGGCGCGAATAGACCGCGAAATCGTCCGCCAGCCGGCGGATCGCCCCGAGCCCGGAGCCGGGGCTTCCCGCCGTCGAATAGCCGTCTTCGAGCGCGCGGGCCAGGTCGAGGATGCCCGGCCCCTTGTCGAAGGCCATGATCTGGATCCCGTCGC
This sequence comes from Rhodospirillales bacterium, assembly GCA_947473305.1. GTDB lineage: Bacteria > Pseudomonadota > Alphaproteobacteria > ATCC43930 > CGMCC-115725 > CANJCB01. The sequence goes on along the minus strand of CANJCB010000009.1, from coordinate 59,880 downwards.
CGCCGGGATCCATCACCCTATCGATCGCCACATGCCCTGTCTGCGCATGCTTCAGGAGGTTCGTCGCCATCTCCGTTGTGACGATGGCGACACGACCGCTGGCCGTCTCATCGAAACCCACTTCACGCGCGACAACCGTCGCCATGCGCCGGGCCTGGGCGATAGCGCTCTGGTCGGCGACTGCGACGATCATGTCATTTCCAGCGAATCAGCGTGACGGTCGTGCCGACTCCCGGCTTCGACTCCAGATAGAACTCGTTGCAAAGCCTTTTGGATCCACTCAGTCCAAGACCGAGCCCCGATCCGCTCGTGTAGCCGTCAGTCAAGGCGCGCTGGATGTCGGGAATACCGGGACCCTGATCGCTGAAAGTCAGGCGTAAACCGCGCCTTTCGCCCTGGCGCACCTTCTCCAGGGCGAGTTGACCGCCACCGCCATAATCCAGCGTGTTTCGAGCGATCTCGCTGGCCGCCGTGACAATTTTGGTCTGATCGACAAGGCTGAACTTGGATTCTACCGCCCAGCTTCGAACTTCGCGACGGATCCGGACGATATCTTCCGCCGACTTGACGGCAAGCGTCGCCTGCTTTTCGACATCCAAGCTCAGCTCCCCGCTTCGTCGTCGATCAGCCGGCGGATAAGCGCCAGGCCACGATCCACGTCCAATGCCGTGCGCACGCCCGGCAAAGTCAGCCCCAGTTCGACAAGGGTTATTGCAACCGCGGGCTGCATGCCGACAACAACTGTGACCGCATCGAGCACGCGCGACATCGAAGCGATATTGTTGAGCATTCGGCCGATGAAGCTATCGACGATCTCAAGCGCGGAGATGTCGATCATGACCCCTCGGGCGCGGGTCTGGACGATGCGCGTGGTCAGGTTGTCCTGCAGCGAGATGGCGAGCTGGTCGTGCATATCAACCTGGATGCTGACGAGCAGACAGTCGCCGATCTTCATGATCGGGATCTGGTCCATGACGTCTTACTCCGCCGGCGACGCGGCTTGAGGCGTCTTCCGATCGACCACCGTCTTGCCGATCCGGCGCAGCGCGAGCTGGAGCGCATCCGCCATCGTCGCCTTGGACGTCACCGAAAGCTCGACGCCGAGATGAACGATCGTCTGCGCAATCTGCGGCCGGATACCGCTGATGATGCAGTCGGCGCCCATCAGGCGCGCGGCCGCAACCGTCTTGATCAGATGCTGCGCCACCAGGGTATCCACCGTGGGCACGCCAGTAATGTCGATGATCGCGATCTCGGCGCCGGTCGTGACGATATGCTGGAGAAGGCTCTCCATGACCACCTGGGTCCGCTCGCTGTCCAATGTGCCGATAAGAGGCACGGCGACGATGCCCTCCCAGAGCTCGACCACGGGGGTGGAAAGTTCCAGCATCTCTTCCTGCTGGCGGATGATGACCTCTTCACGGCTCTTCTGGAAAGCCTCGCTCGTATAAAGGCCGAGACTGTCGATCAGCAGGGTCGCCTGCCACAGCTCCTCGGAAAGGCGCTGCGCATCCGACTTGAATTCATGGGATAGGAGCGCGAACAGCGGCTGCTTCAATGAAAAGACGAAGGTGGCGATTTGAGAGGGCGTCAGTCCATGCTGCGCCATGCCGCGCGAGAAGTCGCTCAAGAACTCCCGGACGCCGGCCCAGTCGGCGCCTCCGATCGCATCGAGCCGCCCGCTCGCCAGCGCCTTGTGAAACTCGCTCAAGAAACGCTCGGAATAGTTGTGGAGCGTGGCTGTGTCGACGGCGCCGGAGGCGACGAGCGAACTGTCTTTTTGAAGGCCGAGCCAGCTCTCGAGAAGCTGCTTTCCATGGGCTGCGACAAGGGTGGGAATTGTTGTGGCTTTTTTGGTCGGCATTCGGGCAGTTCCCTCGAAATCCGAGCGATTCGGACAATAATCGCATGTTAAGCACGGGCGCGAGCGGCTCCGCCAGCAGCAAAAGCCATTGCTAAAACTTTTGGGTCATGCCAGCTTCGCCCCAAAGTTGTAGTATGCGAATAATTTGTGCAGTCGATGGGTGGGTGGATGTCTTTGCGACGGCGCGTATTATTCGTGGATGACGATGAGCAATTTCGCTATGCCACGGCGCGATCCTTGGAAGCAGCCGGATATGACGTCGTGTCCTTTCCGGATTATCGCCTGGCCCTCCCTGCGCTGGAGCGCGAGGATCACTTCGATATTCTGCTGGTCGATATCGTCATGCCGGATCGCGTGAACGGTTTCGCACTGGCTCGAATGGCCCGCATGCGCCGCCCCAAACTGAAGGTCATCTACCTGACCGCTTTCGATCTTCCCACGAGCGAAGCGGTGGGCAAGGTCCTGCGCAAACCCGTCGCCATCGAAACCTTGACGGCCGAGATCGAAACCGAGCTCAAGTCCTGAGAAGGATTGAGCCCGGTTTCGGGTTTTCCTAGGAGGCCAGGAAGTCCAGATACTGCTGCTGAACTTTCTGCTGGTTTTCCGAATACCATTTCACATCGTATTGGACCGCCATGGCGAGATTGGCGGGATCGCTTGGATTCTGGCCTTTAAGGTCGGCCGGAACAGCAGCGGCGGCGGCGGGATTGGCCGGCCCTGACGCCAGGACCTTCAGGATTTCGACCTGCTGGGCCGGTTCCTGCATCGAGGCGATGAGACGCATCACATCCTTGCCGCCCGGATTGCCCTTGGGCACGCCCCAGGCGTTGCTCTGGAAGATCGCCTCGTTCCAGCAGGTGGCGAGACGGCCCTTGGAATCCTGAGCCAGGATATAGCCCCGGGTATTCCAGAGCGTGCCCATCACCACCTCTCCGTCACGCAGGAACTGCTGGCTCTCGGCGCCTGAGTTCCAGAAGACGCACTCCTTCTTGATCTCTGCGATCTTCTTGAAGGCGCGGGGAACGTCGATCGGATAGAGCTTGTCCTTCGGCACGCCGTCCGCCATGAGCGCCGCCTCCAGCGTGCCCGCGATATCGCGGCGGAGGGAACGCTTGCCCGGAAAGTCCTTGAGGTTCCAGAAATCGGCCCAGCTATTGGGCTTCTTCCCGCCGAACTTCGAGCTGTCATAGGTGTAGACGTTGCTGAAACCATAGCCCGCGACCCCGTACTCCTGGGCATAGCCCGGCAATACCTTGTTCTTGTTCACGATCGAATAGTCGATCGGCTCCATCAACCCGGCCGCCCCCAGCTCACCGGCGGTGGCGAGGGTGGTGTCCATGACGTCCCAGGTGACTTTCTTCGATTCGACCATCGCGCGGATCTTGCCGACCGAGGGACCCGTCGTATCGAAAGCGACCTTGACCCCGCTCGCTTTCTCGAAAGCGGTTCCATAGACCTGTTTGAAAGCCGTCGTCGCGTCACCGCCCCAATTCGCGAAAACGAGTTCGGTCGCCGCCCGCGCCTCTCCGCCCGCCAATACCGACGAGCCCGCCACGCCGAAAAGCGCGGCCACCTTCAGGAATTGACGCCGATCGATCTTGCCGGCGGCAAGCTTCTCTTCGGCGATTGCCATGCAGTCCGCGGAAAAATGGTCCATGAAGCACCCCTCTGCTCGAATTGCCGTGTCGGTCGGCCGCGCTCCGGCAACCGTTGGAAAAGCGATAGGAGCCGGTCCCTAGGACTGTCCACAAAATAGCAGCGCCCGGTGACCGGCCCGACAGGCCTCATCAAAAAAGCGGATATTTTACCGCCGGGTTACGAGCGAATGGTGCCTGGGGCGAAATCGTGGCAATCTTTAACCTACAGGGATCGCCTTCGAAGGCGCGATGGGGGAAGCCGGAGGGCATGACTGACAGAATAGAGCGCGCCATGGTGGGCGCTCTTCCAATGGATGCAGACCGACGCATCCTCGATCTTCACGCCTATCGGGAGAAAATCAGGCCCAGCGAATCGTCGCTGCCGGGCCGCCAGCACTTCGATCCGGTGGATATCCCCAGACTCCTGCCCTTCCTCTCGCTTGTCGATGTCTATCGCGATCCGGTCCGTTTCCGATACCGGCTTTCCGGGACCGAAATCGTGAGAGCCATGGGGGCCGACCACAACGGCCGCTTTCTCGACGAAATCCACGTCAATTTTTCCGCGACCCCGACCAGCAAGCAATACATGGAGGTCCTGGCCACCGGCCAGTCCGCCTTCAGGGAGGGCCGGCCGACCCTGCGCAGGGAAGAGGATCACCGCTGGATGCAACGCCTCCTGCTGCCTTTCGCGCGCGATGGAAAGACAGTGGATATGGTCCTCGGCATGGGGATCTATTTCGAGCTGCCAAAAGAACTCCGGAACTGACACCCGTTCACAACCTGGAACCCGGCTTTGAAATTTCGGTATGCTGGTCTGAAGAAGGTTGTCATCGGGGATTTCGGGAATGATGAATATCGGCGTCAACGCCAGCGCGGTCGGAGGGCATCTCGTCGGCTGGCGTCACAGGGATAGCTGGTCGCCGAGCGTCGCGAAGCTGGAGAACGTGATCCTGACCGCCCGCCTCGCCGAGCAGGGGAAACTGGATCTCATCTTCCTCGCAGACGGCAACGGCGTGCGCAACATGAAGGCGCCGACGCTCTTCTCCTCGAATTCACCGACGGCTCGCCCCGCGGTCTTCGAGCCGGTCACGCTCTTTTCCGCCGTCGCGCAGCTCGTCCCGAACATCGGCTTCGTCGCCACCGCCACCACGACCTATGAGGAGCCCTATACGGTCGCCCGCAAATTCGCCTCGCTCGACCTCCTGAGCGGCGGCCGCGGCGCCTGGAATCTCGTCACCACGTCTTCGCCCAACGATTCCCAGAATTTTTCTCACGACGAGCATATGGAGCGCGACGAGCGCTACGCCCGGGGACGCGAATTCGCCGATGTGGTCCGGGGGCTTTGGGACAGCTGGGCCGATGACGCCTTTCCCCAGGACAAGGCGACGGGGATGTATCTCGATCCTGCCCGCGTCCATACCCTGGATCACGAGGGCAAATACTTTTCGGTCAAGGGGCCGTTGAACGCCCCCCGCTCGCCTCAAGGCCGGCCGGTCATCTTTGCCGCGGGACAGTCGGAGAGCGGCATCGAGGTCGCCGCCTATTGCGCCGACGCAGTCTTCGCGACCGCCGGCAACAAGCGGGAAGGCATCGACTTCTTCAATAAGATCAAGGGCCGGCTTGGAAAATTCGGACGACGGGAAAGCGACCTCAAGGTCCTGCCCGAGGCGACGATCTTCGTGGCCCCAACCCGCGGCGAAGCGGAAGACTTCTTCCGGGAGCTTCACGAACTGGTGCCGATCGAGCTTGCCCTCGCGAACCTGGAGCAGTTGCTCGGCACCAGCCTTTCCGGCTTTGCGCTCGACGCGCCCATGCCCGAAATCCCGGGCGAGCATCTCGGCACCACGGCCATCGGGCGTCAGGCGCTGACAGGCGCCATCCGCGACGGGCTCACCCTGCGGCAATTCGCGAACCGGATGCTGGCCGCGATCACCGGCAATACCTTCGTCGGCAGCCCCGGCGACATCGCAGACCAGATGGAAGATTGGTACAAGAGCGGCGCCTGCGACGGCTTCATCATCGCCAATCCCGTGATGCCCCGCTCGCTGCAAGCCTTCGTCGAACTGGTCGTGCCGGAACTCCAGCGTCGCGGGCTTTTCAGAACCGCCTATCCCGGATCCACCCTGCGGGAAACGATGGGACTTCCCATCCCCACGAATCCCTATTTCCCTCCGAGCCGCTAAAGGAGATCACCATGGCCATGCCGATGCCGCCTTCCCGTCGCCTCGATTTCTCCGAAGTCCCCGTGGTCGATGTGGGGCCCCTGCTCTCGGGCGACGAAGCGCGATTTCCGGCGGTAGTGGAAGCGATAGGCCGGGCGTGCGGCGATGTCGGCTTCATGTATGTGAAGAACCACGGCGTGCCGGCCGCCGCGACCGCAGCGGTAGCGGCGGCTTCGGCCCGGTTTTTCTCCTTGCCGCCGGAGGAGAAAATGGCGGTCCGCATCGAGAATTCCGGGCAATTCCGGGGGTTCATGCCCCTGCGCTACAAAGGCCAGGGCATCGAAGGCAAGAATCTCCAGGAAGGCTTCGTCATCGGGCATGAGCGCCCGCTGGGCGGCCATGAGCTGAACGGCCCCAACCAATGGCCCGCCCCGGTGCCGGAACTGCGCCTCGCCATGACCGCGCTTTTCGACGCCTGGGAGGGTTTGAGCCGGGCCTTGCTCCCCGGCTTCGCCGTGGCGCTCGGGCTGCCGCGCGACCATTTCGCCAAAGAGTTCACCGATCCCACGCTGGTGATGAAGCTCAACCACTATCCACCCCAGGACGCCCCGCCCGATGCGGAGATCATCGGCGTGCGCAGCCATACCGATTACGGCGCTTTCACGATCCTCTGGCAGGACGACAACGGCGGGCTCGAAATTCGCAACAAGAGCGGGGAATGGGTCGTCGTCCCTCCGATCCCCGATACCTATGTCATCAATATCGGCGACATGATGCAGGTCTGGTCGAACGGGCGCTTTTCCTCGACCGCGCATCGGGTGATCAACCGCTCCGGCAACGAGCGCTATTCGATCCCAATGTTCGTGCAGCCCAATTACGAGACCATGATCGAACCGCTGGTCGACAAGGAGAACGGCTCTTTCACGGGCTATGTGAGCGGCGACGCCCAGCTTGCCGACCATCGCCGCATCTGGCCGTCGTGGAAATTAGCCGGCTGAGGACGAAGCCCATCGGTCCCGAGGCTATTTGCCCGGTTCCCGCATCAGGAACTGAAAGCGCGCCAGCCGGTTGTCACCTCAGATCACTGGGGACAACCGCCATGAAAATCCTTCTTGTCACTCTCACGCTTCTCTCGCTCAGCGGCTGCATCATTCTGTGACAGCCGTGACGCCACCCTCGCGGTGAAATAAACAACCCCGGTTGACCGCAGTCGAGGCTGCACTAGCTTAAGTTCCTCGGTTCCAAGTCCCCCAACGCGCTGGAACCCCTTAAGCCCCGGTCGGTTAAGACCGGGGCCTTTCTTTATCCCTAAGCCACCGAAACCTGTTCGCAGGCCTGCTGCGGGTTCTTTTCCTTGGTTCCCGGGAAGACCTCGAAGCCGAAGTTAGTGACGATTTTCTCCCATTCACCGGTCTGCTTCATCTTCCGGAACTCAGCCTGGAAGGCGTCTATGAGATCCTTGTCCCCGGTCCGGAAAGCGGCGCTCATCGGAACGATGAGATCGCCGGACATCGGTCCGATAAAGGCGAAAGATCCGGGCTTCTGGGCCAGCATCTGCTTGGCCAGCAATACGCCCACGCTTCCCATCTGGACACGTTTGTTGGCCACGGCTTCCAGGATCGTGGGGCTGTCCGGGAAAACCGAAACGTTGCTCTGGTCCTTATAGGCGGCTCGAACGATGTTGACGCCATAGGCGCCCGCACTGATGCCGACCTTGATGTTCCGCTCGCCCAGTTCCTTGATCGACTTCGGCGGATTCGGCAATTCCGAGGGCAGATAGGTGAAGGCCGCATAGTCGTCCCCGAAGGGATCGGAATAGGCCACCTGATCGCACCTGGCCTTGGTCACCGCCAAAGCCGCACCGATGATGTCCCAGCGCCCCGCCTGAAGTCCGGGGATGAGTTCGCCGTAGCTCGCCACGATCCCTTCGACCTTGGCGACGCCGAGACGTTCCATGACGAGTTTCACGATGACCGGCGCCAATCCATCGACCGACCCATCCGGCTTCAGCGCGCCATAGGCGCCGGCGCTGACAAGCCCGACCTTCACGATACCCGCCTTGCGTATCCGCGCGAGGACATCGCCACTCGATTGGGCGAAAGCCACGGAACTCAAAAGGCCGGCGCCCCCAGCGCCGATGAGCCCAAGAACCGACCGCCTAGACCATTCTGTCGACATTGCTCGTCTCCCAATATGACGGGGATTTCCCACAGGCTTATTGACGGCTTGGCAACCCGCCGCCTAGCGCTTCTGCCATCTCGGGTCCCCGGACACAAGCTTAGCATGCGACGGGTGTAAGGCCATGGGGAACAGTTCGCGCGTTCTCCTGGCGACAAATTCAACGAGAATCGGTCCGCGCCTCTCCTCCTTCATTGACTCCGGCCGGGATAGAGCCCTAGGGATTCTCTGCCGCTGTGCAAGCTTGAGAGGGATGCGACCATGCGACTCACGAAAATACTCACCGGGCTCGCGATCGCATCCGGCCTCATCCTCGGCGGCGCAACGGCCGAAGCGCAAAAATCCGATGTCACGCTCCGGGTTGCGAGCTACGGCGGGGTTTTCACCGAGGCCCATAAGAAATTCGTCGCCGACCTCTATACCGAGCGGACCGGGGTCAAGGTCGAATTCATCGATGCCAGCCCCAAGACCCATCTGGCCAAGATGATCGCCGCAAAGGGCCGAGAGGCGCCTTTCGATCTCGTCTATCTCGACGAGGATGTCGAGGTCGAGGCTGTGGACGCCGGCGTCGTGATGAAGCTCGATCCCAAGCTCATTCCCAATCTCGCCTTCGTCTATCCCGAGGTGCGCAACAAGGATGGCTTCGGTCCAGGCGTGCTCTTCGCCTCGATCGCGATCGCCTATAACACCGAGAAATTCAAGGCGGCGGGAATTCCCGAGCCGACCTCCTGGGCCGATCTCTGGAACCCCAAGCTCGCCGGCCATGTGAGCATTCCGAGCATCGACAACGTCATGGGCCGCACCTTCATCGTCGCGGCCGCGAAACTCGCCGGCGGGGATGAATCCTCGCTCGCCAAGGGCATCGACAAGATCGCCGAGATCAAGGCGCATTCCTATTACATCTCCTCGACCGACCTGCAGGGCAAGATCGAGAGCGGCGACGTCTGGGCCGCTCCCTGGATCAATGGGCGGGCCTGGAACATGGCGATCCGAGGCACGCCCTTGCGCTTCGTGATGCCGAAGGAAGGCGGCTATGCGGACTTCGGAACGCTCGACGTGGTCGCGGGTTCAAAGCATCCGGCCGAGGCCATGGGCTACATCAATTTCCTGCTGGAGCCACTGCCGCAATTGGCGCTTGCCTATGAGCTGACCTATGGGCCGACGATCCATACCCTGGCGCCGCTGCTCAAGAACTACCCGGACTTGGCGCGTATGTTCCCCTCTTCGCCCGAGGACCTGGACCGCCTCAACAAGATCGATTGGCACAAGTTCTCACCCCAATACCCCAAGCTGCTCCAGGATTGGAACCGGAAGATCGCCTCGAAGTAAAACGGCGACAGTTCCATGGCTGAGGTAGAGCTTCGACGGGTCTCGAAAGCCTATGGCGCGACCGAGGTCGTCCGGGACCTGAGCCTGGAGATCAAGGACGGGGAGTTCCTGACGCTTCTGGGCGCCAGCGGATCGGGAAAAACCACCTGTCTCAGGATGGTGGCGGGTTTCGTCATCCCCGATAGCGGACAGGTCATGCTGGGAGGCAGAGACGCCACACGGCTCCCGGCCTGGCGTCGCAATACCGGCATGGTCTTCCAGTCCTATGCCCTCTTCCCGCATCTGAGCGTGGCGGAGAATGTCGCCTACGGCCTCACCGTCAGGCGAACGCCGAAACCCGAGATCGCCGCCCGCGTCGCGGAAGTCCTTCGCCTGGTCAGGCTGGAAGAGTTCAAGGACCGGAAACCCGCTCAGCTTTCCGGCGGCCAGAAGCAGCGTGTCGCGCTCGCCCGAGCGGTAGCAATCCGCCCGGAAGTGCTGTTGCTCGACGAGCCGCTATCGGCGCTCGATCTGAAGCTGCGTGGCGAGTTGCAGGCCGAGATCCGGCGGATCCAGCAGACCTTGGGAATCACGACCCTCTTCGTCACCCACGACCAAGGCGAGGCGCTCGGCATATCGGACCGGGTCGCGGTCATGCGCGAAGGCAAGATCCTGCAGGTGGACACGCCGGTCGCCCTCTATCAGCGCCCGGCGTCGAGCTATGTGGCGAATTTCGTCGGCACCACCAACTTCATCGACGGCATCGTGCTGGACCAAAACGGCCCTTTCCGGATAGGGCATGCCCGCGACCAGACCCAGGTCTTCACGGCGATAGCCGGTGAGAATGGGCCGTCCTTTGCCAAAGGCGAACCCTGTCTCCTCTGCATAAGGCCGGAGAATGTGCGGCTCGGCGCCATGCATCCCAACCGGATCGAGGCCAAGGTCATTCATGTCACTTACGGGGGTCAGCATTGGGTCGCCGACTGCGACCGCGCGGATGGCGGGATCATGACACTCAACCTGCCGGCCCAGAGCGGGATCCCGAAACCGGGAGAGGTCGTGACCTTGAGCTGGGCAGCCGAGCATGGCGTCCTTCTCAAGATCGAGGATCGGTCCCATGGCGCTTAAGCGGGCCTGGGGGTTCCTGCTGCTGCCCGCGCTGGCCGTCCTGGCCGCGGCCTTCCTGATGCCCTTAGCGAATCTCGGGATGAAGAGCCTTCACCTCTTCGCCGGTCCGGGGCGCGAGCAGCCGGGACTGACGCTCGAAAATTATATCGCCTTCCTGGAGGATCCCTTCAATTGGGGCCTCCTGGGCTGGACCTCGCTGCTGGGGCTTCTGGTCGTCGGCATATCTCTGGTGCTGGGCTTGCCGGTGGCCTATTTCCTCGCGCGCACCAAAACGCGCTGGCGCCCGGTGCTCTTTCTCCTCGTCATCGCGCCCATGCTCGTCAGCGTCGTCATTCGGAACCTCGGCTGGATCCCAATCCTGAGTGAAAGCGGCGTGGTCAATTCGCTTCTGATAGCTTTGGGGCTAGTATCCCAGCCCCTCAAGCTCTTCAACAACCTAGCGGGCGTGGTGATCGGGCTCGTCCATGCCTTCCTCCCCTTCCTGATCCTCACGCTCGCCACCGTCATCCAGCGCATCGATCCCCAGATCGAGGAGGCTTCGATCAACCTCGGCGCGGGACCGTTCGAGACCTTCTGTCGAGTGGTATTGCCCCTTACTCGCCCCGGGCTTATCGCCGGGTCGCTGATCGTTTTCACCTTGGCGGTCAGCGCCTATACGACGCCGGCCGTCATGGGCGGAGGGCGCGTGCTCGTGATGTCCACCTATGTCCAGCAGCAGATCGGGACGCTCCTCGACTATGCGACGGGGGCGACGGTCGCGATCGTCCTGCTGGTCTGGGGGGCTTTCCTTTCGATCCTGGCGCTGCGTTTCAGCAAGGCGGAAGCATGATCGGACGCCTCGGCCTGCGCGTGGCGGTGGCGCTCGTCTTCCTCTTCATGATCGCACCGATCCTTTCGGTGATGGTCTGGTCGTTCAGCGGCGGCCGGCTTTTTGTCTTTCCGCCATCGGCCTGGACGCTCAAATGGTACGGATCGATCCCGCCGGCTTTTCTCGCCGCCTTGAAGGTCAGTCTCCTGACCGCGATAGGGGCGACCGTGGTGGGGGTCGCGGTCGGCGTGCCGGCCGCCCTCGCTCTGGTCCGAGGCGCTCTGCCCTTCAGTCGGGCCTTGAGCGCGATCTGCCTCTCGCCCCTCATGGTGCCGGGGCTGGTGATCGGCGTCGCGTCGTTTCAATTCATGAACGTGATCTTCGATGTCTTCAGGCTATCGTTGCTGGAATCGGTGCCCGGCCTGATCCTGGGTCATGCTGCCTTCACGGTGCCCTTCGTGATCCGGGCGGTAATCGCCGGCCAGGTTCAATACGACGCCGCGATCGAGGAAGCGGCCTTGAGCCTCGGCGCCACGCCGCTGCGGGCCTTCTTCACCGTCACCTTGCCGATGCTGGCGCCAGCCGTGGCCTCGGGCGCGATCTTCGCTTTCCTGATGTCTTTCGACGATGTGCCTGTGGCGCTTTTTGTCGGCGGAGGCAGCGCCACCACCCTGCCGGTGCTGATCCTGAACAGTGTCCAGTTCAATTTCTCGCCGGATATCCTGGCGCTCTGCTCGATCGTCGCGGGAGCCATCGTCCTTCTTGTGGCGCTCTGCAGCCGGCTCTTCGGCCTCGACAAGTTCACGGGCCCCAGCCACAGCTAGGTACCCGTGTCCCCCGTCAGGCCGTCAGGCCAGCGTGCAGGCCTTCTCGCCGGTCAGGTCCGCCCAGCCCGGCAGAATGTCGAAGCCGAAGCCGGTGATGATCTTCTCGGCCTCGCCCGACTTCTTCATCTTCCGGTATTCCGCCTGGAAGGCTTCGTAGAGGTCCGTGTCCTCGAAACGGAAGCCCGGTGCCGCACCCTTCAGGGGATCACCCTGCATCGGATAGACGATCTCGAACGGGCCGCCCTTGCCTTCCTTCTTCAACTCGTGAAGGGAAACAATGCCGGTGACGATCATCTCCACCCGCTTGGTGTTGAGCCCTTCCATGAGCGACGAGGTATCCGGGAACATCAGGATTTCGCCCTTGTTTCCCGCCGCCATGATCGGCGTGAGGATGATCTGCGAGGTCGATCCCGCCTGAGCCCCGATCTTCTGGATCCGCTGGCCAATTTCTTGGAGGGACTTCGGCGGATTGGGCAAGTTGGCCGGAATATAGGCATAGCCCGAGCCCTCGTAGAGGATCGGGTCGGCGTACATGACCTGCTTGCAGCGTTCGCCGGTGATGTTCATCGGCGCGCCGATCATATCCCAACGCCCGGCCATCAGGCCCGGGATCATCTGGCCATAGGTTGTGATGATGCCTTCGACCTTCGGCACGCCGAGGCGCTCCATAATGAGCCTGACGATGGTCGGCGACACGCCGCTCACGGTCCCGTCGGGCATCAGGATTCCATAGGGCGCGCCATTGGTCATGGAGATCTTCACGACGCCGGCCTTGCGCAGCTTCGCAAGCAGGCCCGCTCCGGCCGATTGAGCGATCGCGGGTCCGCTCGTCAGCGCGAAAGCGCCGCCGCCGACCGCCGCCGCGCCGAGGAATTTACGCCTGGTCCAAGTTGATTGGGTCATTGTCGTCCCTGCCGGTCTCTCGTTATAGGATTTTTGAAGTTGCCCTCGGCGGCGCCTATTCGGGCGCGACCTCGACGATCATGTCGAGCGCCACCGGCACCTGGGTCGGATTTACGGAAGTGCCGATCGACATGCGGGCGTGGTTGCCGGCCTCGCCGAAGATTTCCTTCAGGAGATCCGAGGCGCCGTCGCTGGAGAAAAAATAGAGATCGCAATCGGGCGCCGCATTGACATAGCTCGTCACGCGAACGATCCGCCGGACCCGGTTGAGCGAGCCCCCCAGATGATCGCTCAATGTGCTCAAAATCCCGATGCAGGAGAAACGCGAACAGGCCTGCGCCTCTTGCGGGGTCATGTCGACGCCGACCTTGCCGGTATAGGCCTGAAAGCGGGGCTTGCCGGGACCGTCATCCCGGAACGGGCCATGGCCCGAGAGGTAGACGAGGTTTCCCGTCTGTACTGCCGGCGTATAACCGGTCCGGGGCGTTTTCACAGGGTAGAGCTCGACCCCAAGTTCCTTGAGCCTTGCGTCGTAATCCGGCATTTCTGTCACCGTTTTCTTTGGTTCATTAGGATCGGGCTCGACCTCGACGATCATGTCGATCGCGACCGGCACCTGGCGCGGAATGACCGAGCAACCGATCGACATCCGCGTGTGGTGCCCCGCCTCGCCGAAGAGTTCCTTCAGAAGATCCGAGCAGCCGTCGGTGGCCCAGAAATACTCGTCACAATCGGGCGCGGCGTTGACGTAGCTCGTGACGCGCACGATCCGCTTGATCCGGTTGAGCGAGCCGCCGAGGTGCTTATGCAACGTGCTGAGGCAACCGATGGTGGTGAAGCGCGCCGCGGCCTTCCCCTCCTCGGGCGTGAGGTCGATTCCGACCTTGCCCTTGTACCGCTGGACATGGTTGTCGAAAGGACCGTGTCCCGCCAGGTAAACGAGGTTTCCGGTCTGCACCGCCTTCGTGTAGCCGGTGCGCGGCTCCCCCACGACATAGAGCTCGATCCCGAGTTCCCGCAATTTCGCGTCATAGTCGGGTTTCATAAGAAGCCGGTCCGCGAGAGGCCGGTCTGCTCGCCTTGCACTGTCACTTTGTTTCCCCTCACTCGCGCCATACGGGACGCGTTCCCCCGCATTTGAGAGCGGGCGGCCATACCCGTCAAGTCTATTGTTTACAATCGTAAGTTCGATTTCGGCTGCCCCTGTCGTCCGAATCGGCGCGCTCCTCAAGCGAAGCTGTCAAACCCTCGCCTTGCGGTTAAAATGGCGCTTCCTGCTCTGAGCTGGATAAGCGGAGAAAAGCGATGTCGCAACATCCGCAGTTCTATATCGACGGCGCCTGGGTCGCTCCGGCCCAGCGAAGCTGGACGGGCGCGGACACGCGGAATACGGCTCACTCCCAAAATTCATAAAAAATTCGCTGCCATTCGTAGGCCGCGCTTAACCGGCTGGTTACCTTCCCATTGATCTAGCGATCAGATCGGTTCAACTTTCAAATTGAGTTGCTGTGCGCCTTCCGGCCAGGAATCGCCGTGGGAGCCTAGAATTGTTCGTGACCCGAAAATCAAGGAGAACAAGAACATGACGTCCCGCATCATGCTTCCCGCGATGTCGCGCCGCGCCTTGCTCGGCACCTCGGCCGCTGCCGCCGCCCTCGGCATGCCCGCCATCCTGCGCGCCCAGGCCGCGCCGGTGAAGCTGGGCATCCTTCAGCCGATTACCGGCGCGCTGGCCCAGGACGGCGAACTTGGCCGCTTCGGCGCCACCACCGCGATCGAAGAGATCAACGCCGCCGGCGGCATCAAGTCGCTCGGCGGGGCCAAGATCGAGATGGTCTTCGCCGATGCCCGCTCCAACCCGGAGGCGGCAACGCAAGAGGTCGAGCGCCTGCAGTCCGAAGGCGTCGCCGCCATCGTCGGCGGCTTCGCCTCGCCGATCTGCCTCGCCGCAAGCCAGGCCGCCGCGCGCTACAACCTGGCTTATGTGGTCGATGTCGGCGTGACCGACGCCATCATCACCCGAGGCCTGACCAATACCTTCCGCTTCGCGCCGGGTCTCGCCATCGTCACCAAGACCGCGATAGATAATCTGCTCGCGCTCAACGATTCCAACGGCAAGCCGGCCAGGACCGTCGTTCTGGTGCATGAGGACGGGCTGTTCGGCGCCGGCCTTGCGAAGCTGATGCAGACAGAGCTGCCCAAGAACGGCTTTGAGATCCTCGAGACCATCCCGCATCCGACGCCCTCGCGCGACATGAGCAACGTTGCGCTGCGCATCCGCGCGCTCAAGCCCGATCTGGTGATCCCCTCGAGCTACTACGGCGAATTCGTCCTGCTCGCCCGCACCATGCAGCAGCAGCGCATCCGGCCCAAGGGCATCTATTCGGTGCTCAACGGCGCGGCGTCGAACTTCCGCTTCGTCAAGGAATTCCCCGAGGCGGCCAACGGCGTGATGGACTGCAACCATTGGGCCGATCCGCGCAAGCCCGCGACCGCGGAGCTGCGCAAGAAGGCCGATGCCGCGGGCCTCGCCTGGGCCTATAACATTCCGCTCAACTATTCCTGTGTGAAGCTGGTCGCCGACGCCCTGGAGCGCGCCGGTTCCAAGGACCGCGAGAAGGTGATCGCCGCGCTCGCCTCGTCGAATTTCGCGGGCCATATCATGCCCTATGGCGAGACCCGGTTCGTCAACGGCCAGAATCAGGGGGCGCAGCCGGTCAACCTGCAGGTGCAGGGCAACGACATCAAGGTGATCTTCCCCGTCGCCTTTGCCGACGCCAAGCCGCGCTTCCCCTTCAAGGCCTGACCTCCGGGTGAACTACCCGCCGGCGATCATCGCCGAGGCCGCCGTCAACGGCCTTCTGACCGGGTCGGTCTATGCGCTTGTCGCGCTTGGGCTGACCCTGGTCTACGGCGTGCTGCATATCATCAATTTCGCGCATGGCGTGCTGCTGACCTGCGCGATGTTCGCGGTCTGGGGGCTGGTGACTTTCACCGGCATCAGCCCCTATGCCGCGATACTCCCGCTGGCGGCGGTATTCTTCGGCCTGGGTTATCTGCTGCAGCGCTACCTGATCGGTCCGGCGAGCCACGGGGATGACGGGAACATCCTGCTCATCACGCTGGGGCTCTCGATCGCCATCGAGAATGCGCTGCTCGCCGCCTTTCACGGCGACACCCGCAATATTCCGGGTGATTTCGGCTTCGAGGTGGCCCCGGTCGGGCCGATGATGATCTCGCAGCCCAAGATGATCGCCTTCGCCGCCTCGCTGATCGTCGCCCTGCTGCTCTGGCTGCTGCTCGCCCGCACCGACACCGGCCGCGCCATTCGCGCAGTGGCCAAGGAGAAGCTCGGCGCAGGTTTGATGGGGGTCTCGGTCGGACATATTTTCGGCATCACCTTCGGGCTCGGCTGCGCCTGTCTCGCGGTGGCGGCCTGCCTGTTGATCCCGTCCTTCTACGTCAATCCGCGCGTCGGCAATGCCTTCGTGCTGGTCGCCTTCACCATCGTCGTGCTGGGAGGCATGGGCTCGGTGCCCGGCGCTCTCTGCGGCGGGCTGTTCATCGGCATGGTGGAAAGCCTCGGAGGGCTCTTCCTCGGCGACAGCCTGGGGCAGCTGGGAATTTTCGTCATCTTCATCCTCGTTCTGCTCTTCCGACCCGCCGGCCTCTTCGGTGCCAGGGCATGAAGGGACGCGATGACCTGCGTTTGCTGCTGGTGCTGCTCGCGGTGCTGGCGGTGGTCCCCGCGGTAGCCTCCAATCTGGTCATCAACTTTCTCGTCACCGCCCTGATCGTGGCCTTGGCCGCGCAGGGGTGGAACATCCTGGGCGGGATCGGCGGACAGATCTCCTTCGGCCATGCCGCTTTTTTCGGGACCGGCGCCTATGTGACGGAACTGCTGCAGCTTCGCCTCGGCTGGAACGCTTGGGCAACGGCGCCGATCGGCATCCTCGCCGGCGCCTTGGTGGGCTGGGCGATCGGCGCGATGGTCTTCCGCGCCCGGCTGCGCGGCTCCTATTTCGCGCTGGTGACCTTGGCCTTCGCCGAGGTCATGCGGATTCTCGCCAATGCGCTCGATTTCACCGGCGGCGCCTCCGGGCTGCTGCTCAAGCTGCAACCGGGCGCCGAGGCCTTTCAATTCACCTCACGCGCGGTCTTCGCCTGGATCGCCATCGCCCTGGTGGCGCTGGTGCTGCTCGGCACGCGGCACATCACCCGCTCGCGCTTCGGCGCCCAGCTTGTCGCGGTGCGCGAGAACGAGGATGCCGCGCGCGCACTCGGCGTGGACATCGTCGCAACCAAGCTGCGCGCGATCACGCTCTCGGCGGCGATCACCGCGGCGGCGGGCGTCTTCTACGCGCAGTATTTCCTCTATATCGATTCGCAGATCGGCTACGGCACCTGGATTTCCGTCGAGGCTCTCCTCGCCTCGATCATTGGCGGCGTCGGCACGGTCGCGGGTCCCGTGATCGGGGCGCTCGCGCTGCACGGGCTGGGTGAACTCACCAAGGGCTTGGCCGGCCAGATCACCGGGATCGATCTCGTGACCTTCGGCCTGCTGCTCGTCGCCGCCATCGCCTTTGCCCCCTCCGGCATCGTCGGGGCCTGGCGGCGTTATCGCGGGAGCCGGCACCGTGCTTGAAGCCACCGCGATCTCGCGCAGCTTCGGCGGCGTGCGGGCACTGGACAGCATATCGCTTTCCGTCGCCGAGGGATCGATCACCGGGCTCATCGGACCGAACGGCGCGGGCAAGACGACCATGTTCGGGGTGATCTCGGGCTTCATCTCCCCCGACAAGGGCAGAGTACGCTTCCGGGGCGAGGACATCACCCAAGAGAAGGCGCATCTGCGCGCCCGCCGTGGCATCGCCCGCACCTTCCAGATCGTACAGCCCTTCGCCGGCCTCTCCGTGGTGGAGAACATCGCCGTCGGCGCCTATATGCGTCATGCCGATCCGCGCGAGGCCGGCGCCCGCGCCGAGACGGTGGCGCGTCGGGTCGGGCTCGGCGCGATGCTGGATCAGCCCGCCGGCGCGCTGACGGTCGGCGGCCGCAAACGCCTCGAACTCGCCCGCGCGCTGGCCACCGAGCCCGAGCTTCTTCTGCTCGACGAGGTGCTGGCCGGGCTCAATCCCTCGGAGATCCGCGACATCCTGCCGGTGATCCAGGAGATCCGCGCCGGCGGAGTGACCATCCTGATGATCGAGCATGTGATGCAGGCGGTGATGGCGCTCTGCGAGGAAATCACCGTCATGGCGCAAGGCCGGAAGATCGCCGAAGGCACGCCCGAGCAGGTCTGCCGCGACGCGCAGGTGATCGAAGCCTATCTCGGCCATGGCGCCGCCGCCCGCATGCAGGAGGCCGGCGGTGCTTGAGGTGCGCGGCCTGCGGGCGGGCTATGACGGCGTGGAAGTGCTGCGCGGGCTGGATTTCACCGTCTCCCAGGGCGAAATTCTCGCCGTGCTCGGAGCCAACGGCGTGGGCAAGACCACGCTGAACAAGGCGCTTTCGGGCGTGCTGCCAGCGAGCGCCGGAGAGATCGCCTTCTGCGGCGAGCGGATCGACAGGTGGCAGGCCCCGCGGGTCGTCGAGGCCGGACTGATCCATGTGCCGGAGGGACGCCGAATCTTCCCCGACATGACGGTGCGCGACAACCTGATCCTGGGCAGCTATCGGCGCGGCAAAGCCAACCGGGCTCGCAACCTCGAACATGTTCTCGACCTCTTCCCCCGCCTGCGCGAAAGGATCGCCCAACTCGGCGGCACGCTCTCGGGCGGGGAGCAGCAGATGCTCGCCATCGGCCGCGGCTTGATGGCCGAACCGAGATTGCTGATCCTGGACGAGCCGTCGCTCGGCCTGTCACCTCTGCTGGTCGAGGAGATGTTCCAGCTCATCCGACGGCTCAACGGCGAGGGATTGACGATCATGCTGGTGGAGCAGAACGTCATCCAGTCGCTGGAGATCGCGGACCACGCCCTGATCCTGGAGAACGGGTCGGTGGCGCTCAGCGGCGAGGCAGCGGCGCTGGCAAACGATCCCGAATTGAAACGCGCCTACCTCGGCATGTCATGAGCATCATGCCGCCGGACGAAGCCGCCTTCGAGATCGGCTTTCCCCTCGTCGTCGTCGGAGGCGGTGCGGCCGG
Source organism: Rhodospirillales bacterium (assembly GCA_947473305.1). GTDB lineage: Bacteria > Pseudomonadota > Alphaproteobacteria > ATCC43930 > CGMCC-115725 > CANJCB01. The sequence continues at coordinate 40,917 of CANJCB010000009.1, read as the reverse complement.
CATGGTGGCGGCGCTGCGCGCGCGACAGTCCGGCGTCGAGGTTCTGGTGATCGAACGTGATGCGCTGCCGCGCGGCTCCACGGCCCTCTCAGCGGGTCTGATCCCGGCCGCCGGCACCCGCTGGCAGGCATCCGCCGGAGTAGAGGACAGCCCTGCCCGCTTCGCCGCCGACATCCAGCACAAGGCGCATGACACCGCCGATGCGACGCTGGTCGACCTGGTCAGCCGGGAAATCGGACCCACTCTCGAATGGCTGCACGACGCGCATGGGCTGGACTTCTCCCTTGTCACCGACTTCCGCTATCCCGGCCATACGGCGTTGCGCATGCACGGCCTGCCCAGCCGCTCGGGCCAGGAGGTGATCGACCGTCTCCACGCCGCCGCCGAGGCTGCCGGCGTGGAGATCATCTGCAACGCCCGCGTGATCTCTTTGGTGGGCAGCGCCCAAGGCATTACGGGCGTCGAAATCGAGCGCCCGGACGGCAGCCGCGAGCGGATCGGCTGCGATGCTCTGGTGCTCGCCTGCAACGGCTATGGCGGCAACAAGGCGATGGTCGCCGCGCATATCCCGCAGATGGCCGATGCGCTCTATTTCGGCCATCCCGGCAATCAAGGCGACGCGCTGCTCTGGGGCGCGGCGCTGGGGGCTGAGACGCGGCATCTCTCCGGCCATCAGGGCCACGGGTCGGTGGCGCATCCCGCCGGCATCCTGATCACCTGGGCGACGATCACCGAAGGCGGCTTTCAGGTGAACGGCACCGGCGAGCGCTTCTCCAACGAGGCGGCGGGCTATTCGGAACAGGGGGCGACTGTGCTCGCGCAGCCCGGCGGTGTCGCCTGGACGGTGTTCGATAGCCGCATCGCCGCGATCGCCCGCCAGTTCGAAGATTTCCGCCAGGCCGAGGCCACCGGCGCCATCCTCGCTGCCGACAGCATCGCAGATTTAGCCGGCCGCTGCGGGCTGCCCGCCGACGTACTCGCGGCAACCCATGTCGCAGTGGGCAAGCTGAAGGAGACGGGAGCCAAGGACGCCTTTGGCCGTGACTTCACCGGCGTGCCGCAACTTCAAGCGCCCTACCGCGCGGTGCGGGTCACCGGCGCGCTGTTCCATACCCAGGGCGGTTTGGCGGTGGACGATAAGGCGCGCGTACGTCTGGCGGCCGGCGGTGTCGTCCCGAACCTTTTCGCCGCCGGGGGAGCCGCCTGCGGTGTCTCCGGTCCGGAGGCCTCGGGCTATCTATCCGGCAACGGGCTGCTGACGGCGGTGGCCTTGGGTTCGATTGCCGGACGGTCGGCAGGCGCTTGACTCACCGGCAAACAGGAACAGAATAAAATATTCGTTCAGTCACGACCCTGACATTGCAGGAATCCCTTCATCGACAGCAGCCTTTGGAGAGCGCCCCATGGATAATTTTGCCGCAGATTGTCTGGTCCTCGCCGAAGAGAAACTTGCCGCCGGCAAAATCGACCGCCGGGCGTTCATGAAGATTGCCACGCTGCTCGGCGCCGCGGGGCCGGTGGCCCTTTCCTCGGGCGAAGCGCGAGCGGCTTCCGAGATCGTGTTCTGCAATTGGGGCGGCGACGCGACCACCCACTATAAGAAGGCCTATGCCGAGCCTTTCGAAAAGGCCACGGGCATCAAGGTCGCCTTCGATGGCACGGGTCCGTCGGTCGGCAAGATCCGCGCGATGATGGATGCGAAAAAGGTCAGTTGGGACGTGATGGACACCACCTTGGGCGTCGCGATCGAGCTTGGTCCTTTGGGCATGCTCGAGAAAATCGACTATTCGATCGTCGACAAGAACAAGGTGCTGCCGGGACTGGCCAATGAATACGGCGTCGCGGGCTACATCTACAGCACGCTTATCGTCTACGACACGACCAAGTTTCCCGGCAAGAAGCCGCAGACCTGGGCGGATTTCTGGAACGTGAAGGAGTTTCCCGGCAAGCGCTCGTTCCGCCGCGACCTTCCGGCCGTGCTCGAAGCGGCTCTCCTGGCCGACGGCGTGCCCAGGGACAAGCTCTATCCGATCGACGTGCCGCGCGCCTTCAAGAAGGTTCAGGAAATCAAGAAGGACTGCATCTTCTGGAGCACCGGTTCTGAAAGCCAGGCGAACCTGCGCGACGGCGAAACGGTGATGGGCACCCTGTGGAACACCCGGGCGACCGGGCTGATCGAGGACGGCAAGGGGCGGTTTGCCCCCTCCTGGGATGGCGCCATCGTGCAGAGTAACGCCTGGGGCGTGCCCAAGGGCAATCCGGCGGGCAAGGACGTGATGAAGCTCATCGCCTCGATGCAGGATCCCGGCCAGCAGATCGAGCTTCTGCGGCTTCTCGGCAACGGCCCCGTCAATCCCGCAGCCGCCGCGCAGGTCCCGGCGGAGCTCAAAGCCCGCAATCCAAGCGATCCTTCGCATCTTGCGGTCAGCGTCTTGGCCGACAACGCCTGGTACGCCGCCAACCAGACCACGCTGACGCCAAAGCTCCTCGACCTCCTGGCTTCCTGACCCGCCGCACGTCCGTCCTAAGGGCCATTCGCGCGGCTTACTTCTCCAGCCACGCCCGCTCCCAGTTGCCCAGGCTCTCGGAGAAGTTCCAGAGGTCATGGAGCTTCTTGTTCGCGCCGTCGGGGGTGCGGTACTGGCGGAGCTGGCCGTTGGGCATATCCTCGGCGACGATGGCGGCCGCCTGGCGATAGAACTTCACCCGATCCTCGTAAGCCGTAGCCGTCTCGCCCTTGGTGAAGAGATCGTCGACCACCGGATTGGAATAGCCCGAGGGATTGCCGAAGGGCTTGTCGATCGAGGCGGTCGACCACACCCGCACGACCCCGAGGGCCGGGTCCGAATAGGCGTTGAAGACCTCTAGCGCCACATCGAAATCGCCGTCGAGGAAGACGCGCTTGATGTGGGTGGCAGACTCAAGCCCCTCCACCGTCACATCGATGCCTAGCTGTCCCCAGGTGCTCTTGATGGCCAGCGCGGCCTGCTCGTGCTCGGGATAGTCCATGATGGGCAGCATCGCGACCTTGAACCGCCTGCCGTCAGGTCCCCGCTTCAACCCTGCCTCGTCCAGCATCTGATTGGCCTTGGCGATATCGAAGGGATACATCTTCCGATAGTCGATTTCCGGGTTCGTCGACCAGCCGATATAGGTGTTGAAGGGCTGCGTGCCGATCTCGCCGATGTTGAAGAAGGCGTTCTTGAAGATGTAGTCGCGGTCGATCGCCATATAGAGCGCCTGGCGCACCTTCTTGTTGTCGAAGGGTTTGCGCCGGGTGTTGAAGACCACCATCTGCGAGTTCGCCGAGGTGTCGTCGAGCTCGAACTTAAGGTTGGGATTGGCCTGGATCGATTCCTTGTCGTTGGTCGGGATGTTGCGGACCATGTCGATTTCGCCGGCCTTGAGCGCGGCGGTCCGGGCTGCGGCCTGTCCGATGATCTTGCCGATCACGGCGTCGAGATAAGGCTTACCCTGCTCGAAGTAGTCCGGGTTCCGGACCATCTTGATGTAGTCGCCGCGCTTATATTCGCCGAGCTTGAAGGCGCCGGTGCCGACCGGCGCGGCGAGCGTCGCGGGATTGGTCTTGACGTCGGTGCCCCGGAAGATATGGGCCGGCGTGATCGCCCCACCCTGCAGGCAGCCCATGGAGATCATGAAAGGCCCGAAGCTGTTCTTGAGCTTGATCACGACCTTGTCGGGCGCCGGTGTCTCGATCGTGTCGATGGCGTCGCCCGCGCGGCGGAAAACGACATGGAACTTCGAGCTCACCTCCAGCAGCGAGAACTTCACATCCTCCGAGGTGAAGGGCTTGCCGTCGTGCCAGTTCACCCTGTTGAGTTCGAAGGTATAGGTCTTGCCATCGGGTGAGATCGTCCAGGACTTCGCGAGCAGAGGCCCGAGCTTGTAGTCGTGATCGAACTGGACGAGACCCTGGTAGAGGATGCAGCCGACCTGCTGATCGGGCTGATTGCTCTGGGTCGCGGGATTAAACCCGAGAGGATCCGTCACCATCGAGAAGATCGCGGTGCCGCCGCGCTGCGGTGTCTGGGCCTCAGCCGTTCCTGCCATGACGAAAGCGCCCGCTGCACAGGCCACGGCCGCAATCCTGGTCCGATATTCTTGCATGATTTCCCTCCCTTTGAGTCCTTCGACGGGACCTTGCCGGCGGGCGCTCATCAGGCAGTCAAGAGCGCTGCGCGCGACTCCAAGCCTATTCCTTGCCTAGCCAGAAGCCAAGCGCTGGCTAAACGAGGGAGAGGGCTCGACTTCTCGCCAACCACGCGGCGTGGGCTCTTCGATTCCTACAGGCCTATCCACCGTCCTGTCTCTCCCTTTAGGGGTCTCTAACCGCAGCAATCTCCGTGTTTCAAAGGTGGGCTAGGCCAATCCCCCGTTGCGAGAGACAGCCGAGGTACAAAAACAAATTACAACTTCCGGTTTTTTGGCTTTATTCGCGTCAGGATTTAGCTAAAACTAATCGGTAGCACTCTATGGGAGGATGCAACTGCGTGGTCGGCCGCCCCTTTGGGGTGATTTGCCCATAAAACACCCCTCCCAAATACCTTAATCAAGCAGTAGGGGAATGGTGTTTAAGAACCTTTTCGAGACTGGCAACAGCTCGAGTCTGCACAACTTCCGCTTGTTTTCCAGGCTCAGGCGCAGCGATTGCCCTCCACCGCCGACCCAGGCAGGCCTTCACTGCAGCCGGCGCTTCCGGAAGTCTCTTCCGCGGGACCGGCGATCACCGTGCCGCGGGGCTCCGCCGCCGAAGCACCGCCGGGTGCGGAGAAATTCACCTTCGTCCTGAACTCGGTCGATCTCCAGGGCGCGACCGCCTATCCCGCCGGTGAACTGCAGACCTTCTACACCGCTCTCGTCGGCAAGACCGTCACGGTCGCCGACATGTTCAAGGTGGCGAGCGAGATCGAGCTCAAGTATCGCAGCGCCGGCTACGTCACGAGTCGCGTGATCGTGCCCGCGCAGACCATCGAGGGCGGCATCTTCCGGATCCAGGTGGTCGAGGGATTTGTCTCCGAGGTCGTTTTTGCCGATGACATCGGCCCCGCCCGCGCAGCTGTCGAGATGCTCCTGGCCCCCCTGCGCAACGTGGTGCCGATCAGCCTCCATGACATCGAACGGCAGCTGCTGCTGGCCGACGACATCAGCGGGCTTACTGTACGCGGCAGCCTCGAAGCCTCGCCTAAGGAAGTCGGCGGTTCCGTTATCGTCGTAAAGCTCGAGCGCAAGCCCTTCAATGTCTCCGCGACCTACGACAACCGCAGTTCGCCTTTCATCGGACCCCAAGAGCTGCTCCAGTCGGTCACCTGGAACGCCTTCGGGTCCCATGGCGATCAGATCACCTTGACTGCCAAGCAGTCCCTGCCGTTCAAGCGGCAATGGCTGATCCTCGGCAATTACCAGGGGGTCTTCACCAGCGGCGGCCTGACCCTTGGGCTCACCTCTTCCTTCTCCCATTCAAAGCCCGGCGACATTCTCAACCCGCTCCTGGTCACCAGCAAGGTTGCGGCAAATACGGCGACCACGACCTATCCGATCATCCGCTCGCGCCTCGAGAACCTGCGTGCGGTGGGTGAATTCGAATATCGCGACGTCTCGACCGACGAAGCCACCGTGAAGCCGTTCAATCGCGACCGCCTGCGCATTCTGCGGGGCGGCTTCAGCTATGACCGGACGGATGGCTGGGACGGCATCACGGCACTGCGCGCCATGATGCATCAGGGCTTGCCGATCATGGGCGCCACCCATTCCGGCACCGCTGTAGCCTCCCGCCCCGGGGCCGACGGCGTCTATACGAAATATACCCTGAGCGCGACGCGCATCCAGCAGCTGCCCAAGGATTTCAGCATCCTGGCCACCACGACTGCGCAATGGTCCAAGCATCCGCTCCTCGCCAGCGAACAGATCGCCTTGGGCGGTTCGAATTTCGGCCGGGCTTTCGATGAAGGCGAGATCGCCGGTGACAAGGGCTGGGCTGGGCTCGTTGAACTGCGCTACTCGCCACCGGTCCCCGACTTCCTCGCCAAGGGGCTCCAATTCTACGCCTTTGCGGATACGGGCCAAGTGTTCAACACCAATCCCGCGGCCCCGCTTGCCAATCATACGGTCGTGTCCTTCGGCGGCGGCGTCCGGGCGAACCTGCACGAATATGTCTTCACCACGCTGGAATTCGCCCAGGCGGTCCATCCGATCGTCGCGAGCCAGCGGGGCAAGCCCATGCGGGTCTTCTTCAATCTGACTGTTCACTACTGATTTCCGGCCTCATTAGGCCGCTGGGGATATTCATGACGGATCACGTCTTTTCGCGCCAACCCCGCGATCTTTCTCCTTCCGCGTTCCGCCGGTCGCCATTGAGGCCCCGCCTCCTGGCGTCGACCGCCGCGATTGCCCTGGCGCTCGCAGCGACGGCGGCCCAAGCGAACCCGACCGGCGGATCGGTCGTCGCGGGCAATGCGAATATCGTCACGGTCACGCCGGGCTCTTTACGTATCGATCAGAGCAGCGCCAGCGCGATCCTTAATTGGCAAAGCTTCAGCATCGGCGCGGCCGAGCGCGTCGATTTCAACCAGAGTTCGGTCAATTCGGTGACCTTGAACCGGGTCATCGGGGCGGATCCCTCCCGGATCTTCGGCACGCTGACGTCCAAGGGCACGGTCATCCTGGTCAATCCGGCGGGTGTCTTCTTCGGGCGGGGTTCGCATGTGGACGTGGGCGGCCTCGTCGCCACCACCTCGAACATCAGCGACCAGAATTTCATGGCGGGCAGCTACCGCTTCGACCAAGCCTCGTCCAATCCCGATGCGAGGGTGGTCAATCGCGGCGACATCAGTATCCGCGACACCGGTCTTGCGGCGCTGGTGGCGCCCTCGGTCGCCAATTCCGGTGTCATCCATGCAAAGCTCGGGCGCGTCGCGCTGGGCGGTGCCCAGACCTTCACGCTCGATTTCCAGGGCGATGGACTTTTGAGCTTCGATGCGAGCTCGGCTGTCGCCGCCCTGCCCAAGGACAAGAACGGCAATCCGGTCGGCGCACTGGTCAGCAATACCGGGCAGATCGTCGCCGAGGGCGGCACGGTCCAGCTCTCCGCCCGCGCGGTCAAGGGCATCATCGATAACGTCATCAACACCGATGGCGTGATCCAGGCGACCTCCGTCGGGAGCCAGGGCGGCAAGATCGTCCTGGGTGGCGAGGGCGGTGGGGTTAGGATCGGCGGGACGCTCGACGCCACGGGCGATAAGGGGGGCCAGATCGCGGCCAGCGGCACGAACGTTTCGGTCGTGGCGGGCGCGACCCTCGACGCCTCGGGCAAGACCGGCGGCGGCTCCATCGTTTTGGGCGGCGAGACCACGGACAGCGTTTCGCTGGCGGCGGGCGCGACCCTGGCGGCGGATGCCACCCAGCAGGGCAGTGGCGGCTCGGTGGCGCTCCTCTCTAAGAAGCGCACCACTTTCGCCGGAAAGATCACAGCCCGCGGCGGCGCCCAGGGCGGCGACGGCGGCAATGCGGAAGTGTCGAGCCACGATCAGGTAAGCCTCACCGGCGCCGTCGATCTCACCGCCGCCCGCGGCAAGGTCGGAACCTTCCTGATCGATCCCGCGACCATCGAGATCACCGACAATGCATCGAGCGTCAATACCGGGACTACCGTTTCCCGGGGCTTCCTCGAAGCGCAGGCCGGCAACGCGAATATCACGCTGAGCGCCACGGGGCTCATCACCGTCGATGCGATGGCGGGGAATCTCATCAACCTCGCGACCGCATCCGGCAATACCTTCACCCTGCAATCGACCCAGAGCAGCGGCATCGTCTTCCAGAACGCCGCGACCGAGATCCGCACCGCCGGCGGCAACATCAGCCTCCAGGCCTTCGGCATCGGCAGCACGATCAGCAATGTCGGCAAGCTGACGAGCAGCGGCGGCGCGATCACGCTTCAGGCGACCAATGGCATCAGCCTCGGCAATGCGATCAATGCGGGCGCGGGCGCCATCTCGATCCAATCGATCGTCGGCGCGATCTCAAACAAGGCGGGCGGCAGCGGCGCGCCGCTGACCGGCGGTGCGATCTCGCTCCTGGCGGCGGGCGCCGACATCGGAGCCACGGGGGCTGCGATCAATACGGCCACCACGAATCTGACCCTGGAAACCGGCGGCAATCTCATCGTCGCCAATACCGGCGTCCTGACCGATCTCTCGGTCACGGCGGCCCATATCCTGCCCAACCCCTCGAACACCTATCAGGTCTCCTCGACGGGCCTCGTCTTCCACGTCGCCGACGGGAAAAGCTTCGGCATCACCAATATCGCCCAGACGGGCCTGAACCTCAGCTTCACCGGGGATCACGATCTGGCGGTCGGCGCCATCAATGTCGGCGGCGGCAATCTTTCCGTTCATTCGCTCCTGGGCAATATCACGGGCAGCGGGGGACCGGGGCTGAGCGGCGGCGCCTTGACCCTGCAGGCGGACGGCACGAGCTTCACCAACGGCGCCATCGGCAGCGAGTCCCAGGCGATCGTCACCCACGCTCAGACCATTACGGCAAGCACGGGCTCCGGCGGAGTCTTCCTCGACAACGGCGGCTCGACCAAGATCGCCAGCGTGACGACGAGCGGCGAGGCCCAGATTTCGGTCAGCGGGATCATGACCGTGGGCGCGATCTCGGCGTCTTCCGCGACTCTCGTTTCGACCGGTTCCTTGTCAGACGACGGCAATGCCGCGACCCGCATCGAGGTGGGCACGCTCTCGCTGAAGGGGTCGAGCATCGGGTCGTCGGCGACGCCCCTCGTCACCACCGCGAGCGATATCAACGCCAACGCCGTCGACGGCGGCGTCTTCCTGACGATGACGAGCGGGGGATCGCTCACGTCGATCGTCGCGGGCAATGGTGCGATCGCGATCACGAGCAATGGGACGACCATCGCTCAAGATGTGAAATCGACGACAAGCGCCAAGGCCAATTCCATCGGCATCACGGTTAACGACGGCGACCTCTTCCTCGGCACGATCGATGCAGGCGCCAGCGGCGACGTCACGCTGACGACGCAAGGGCCGAACGCCGGCTCGATTCAGACCTTCACCGGAGATATCACCGGCAATGTCGTCACGCTGACCACGCGTACCGACAACTTCGCCGGCGTCTTCGTCTCGACCAAGGCGAACACGCTCAACATCACGACAGGCCAATCCGGCATTTCGGTCAACCAGACCGGGGCGGTGACGCTCGGCACGCTCACATTCGGCGGCAACAGCAGTTCCATCTTCGTGCAGAGCAGCGGCGGCGCGATGACGATCGGGACCGTCGATGCGGGTCCCAACGGCTTCGTTTCGCTCAATGTCTCCGGTGGAGCGATCCTGGACGATGGGTCGACCTCGACGGCGATCACCGCCAGCAACATGGAGTTCGTCACCTCCGGCAGCTTCGGCACCAAGAGCGCGCATATTCAGACCAACGGTCAGTCGCTCACCCTGACCGCCAATGGCGATATCTTCCTCGACAACGCCCAGCCACTGTCGGGCCTCACGATTACCAATACCCATCCGACGGCCGGCGTCCCCAATACGCTTGAGGTCACCTCGCCTTTCCTGACCTTCGACGTTACGGACGACGGCAGCCGCTACCTGATGTCGAGCATCGTCGGCACGACGCTCGGCACCCTCAACTTCTCAGGCGATCAGACCATCGTCGCCGGCCGTGTCCAGACCCAGGGCGGATCGGTCAACCTTCAGGCGACCAAGGGCGATTTCCTCGATGACGGGGATGCCCAGACGCGGATTACCGGCGGCAACATCACGATCGGCGCGGCCGGCAAGATCGGCACCTCCACCGCGCCGGTCGCGGTCGACACGAGTTCCTTGAACCTGACGACCGGCGGCGACCTCTTCGTCAGCGATATCGCCGATATTTCCTCGCTCAGCATCTCGACCAGCCATCAGTCCGAAAGCATCAACAACAGCTATGTGCTGACGGCGCCGTCGCTGGTCTTCAACGTCACCGATTCGTCGAGCGGCTATGCCCTCAATACGGTGACCGACATCACCAGCCTGAATTTCAACTTCTCCGGCGACCGAAACTTCACCCTCGGCACAATCGAGCTGACGCGGTCGGGAAATCTCACCCTCACGACCAGCGGATCGATCCTCGACGACGCTATCGTCTCGACCTCCGCCCTGGCGGGCAGCATGTCACTCATATCGAGCGGCTCGCTCGGCACCAGCGCCAATCCCTTGTCCATGATCACCGGTTTCGTCTTCGGCTCCGCGACCGACGGGATCTTCATCACCGTCCCGATGCCGACCAATTCAAGCACCAACACGATCTCGGTCCAGCTCGGGTCGGAAAATGGCGGGATAACCTTCAACGCGCTCCAGGGCGACGTCCTGATCCAAGGCATCAGCGCCGCTCAAGGCGTCACCCTCAATGCCGCCGCGGGATCGATCGTCAACCGGGGCAATGTCATCAGCCTTAGCAGCGGAACCCTGAGCCTCAGCGCCGCCGGCGGCATCGGCGCCTCCGACTCTCCGCTTTTCGTGAGCGGCTCCCCGACCATAGACGCGACCGCGTCCAACGGCGGAATCTTCATCACCGGCTTCAACGATTTCTCTGTCGCGACGATCAATGCCGGAACCAAAGCTGTCGCGCTGGCGAGCTTCGGCTCGATCCTGGACGACGGCACCGCCGGCACGGTGATCACCGGCTCCTCCGTCTCGCTGCAAGGGGCGACGCTCGGCACGGCCGCTTCTCCCCTCGTCGTGACGACGCCCGTCCTGGCGGCCCAGTCCGACGGCACCTTCAACATCACCGACACGGTCAGTGTCACGACCCTGTCGCTGACCAGCAACAACTTCTCCTCGGACAGCACCTTCCAGGTGACCGCGACGAACCTCACCGCCTTCACGCTCAGTGACGACGGCAGCCAGTTCTATATCGAGAACGTCGCCAGTTCGACCATCCTCGCCTTCAGCCTTTCCAGCGGTCACAGCATCAAGATCGGCAGCATCGACACGAAGGGTGGCTCGGCGAGCGTCACCGCGAATTCGGGCGACATCCTCAATGATGGCGTCGCCGCCACCAATATCGCGGCCACCACCGTGAGTCTAAACGCCACGGGCGGCTCCATTGGCGCGACCGGCAATGGCGGGTCATTGACCCTGTCGGGCGCCAGCTCGCTGACAGCGGCTTTCCTCACCGATATCTTCGTGAGCGACAGCGCGGCGCTATCCACCCTATCGCTCACAGTCGGCAGCACCGCCGCGACCGCCAGCCAATTCGCCATCACCACGGCGAGCGGCCAGACCATCGCCATCACCGACGACGGCGCCTTCCACCAGTCGCTCACCACGGTGAGCGGCGGCGGGCTACAGAATTTCAGCTTCTCGACGACCAAGAACATCCTGGTGGGCTCGATCGCGGCGAGTGGCGGGGTATCGCTCTCCACCAGCGGTGGTGGCACCAAGGGTAACGCGATCACCATGGCGTCTTCGGGCAGCCCGACCGGCATCGCCGCGGGCTCCGTCTCGCTTTCGGCGCTGAACAACTTCACCAACGCTAACCTCAGCACCATTGGCACCAGCGGGAGCCATCTGACGGTTTCGACACCGTCGCTTGCCGCGACCGGAACCGCGGACATCTTCATCGACGACGGCCAGACCCTGTCCTCGCTCGCGCTCGATGTCCGCCACAATGTCTCTACATCGAGCGGCAGCAACGATTTCACCCACACCTATACCTACTCGGTAGGGGGCGGGTCTTCCGGTCTTAGCAGCTTCTCGGTGACCGACAACGGGACTTCGACGACGCTCAGCAGCATCGCCAGCAGCGCGCTCGATTTCAGCTTCACCGCCGACAGGGCGCTGCTCCTAGGCACGATCAGCGTCGGTTCGACCGGCTCGGTGGCACTCACCACCAACGCCAATTTCCACAGCCCGAACAACTCCTTTGGCAATCCCAGCATCGAGGGCGCCGACAGTTCCAACCGCATCACCGCAGGATCGGTCAGCCTGACAGCTAATCACTTCCAGGGCGACATCGGCGGCTCGACCGCGATCAACGTCACGACGCCACGCCTGGCGGTGAACACGGTCGGCACCATTTCCGTGGCGGATAACGCGGCGCTCACCGCGCTCGATATCACCGCCAATGTCAGCAACCAGGGCAACAGCGCGAGCTATTCGATCAGCGCGACCAATGTCGCCACCAATATCACCACGGACAACTTCAACGGGCTCTTCGTCCATAGCATCAACACGTCGAGCGGCTCGATCGCGCTGACCGTCACCAGCAACCGCACGATCACGCTCGACAGCATCACTACGGGCTCGGGCGGTTCGGCGACCCTCACCTCCTCTGGCACGATCCAGGGCCAGAACGGCAGTTCCAAGATCACCACCGATGCCCTGACGCTCAATGCCGGCGGCTCGGTTGGCGTGCAGTTCAGCTCCGCGCCACTGCTCATCCAGGCCAATAGCCTCGCGGGCAAGCTGGGCAACAGCCTCCATGTCTCCAACGGCGGAAACCTGACGATCCACAGCATCGCCAGCGGCGGCAACGTTGATATCACCTTGACGAACAACGCAAATTTCCTTTCCGACGGCGCGTCGGCGATGACTTCTCCGAACATCAACCTGACGACCACCGGCGGGTCGATCGGCACCTCCGTGGCGCCGCTTCTGGTCGACACCCAGAATTTGGTCACGAGCACCGGCCAGGACCTGTTCGTCACCAGCTTGTCCGATCTCTTCAGCCTCAGAATTACCGACAATCACGCGACGGTGCGGCAGAACACAATCCAGGTAACGGCCCCCCATCTCGTGTTCAACGTCACCGACAACGTCGGCGGGACCCAGATCGACATCGCCAATGTCAACGACGCGAGCGGGCTCGATTTCGCCTTCTCCAGCGACGCCTCCCTGAAGCTCGGCACGCTGATCGCCCAGGCCGGTCGGAATATCGAGATCGGCAGCAGCGGAAGCATAACCAACAACGGGTCGGTGCAGCTCACTGCGGAGCAGATCACGCTCGCCTCCGGCGGCACCATCGGCACGACCATTTCGCATATCCAGACGACCGCGCTGGCGCTCTCCCTCACGGCCCGGGGCGACATCCAGGTCAATAACAGCCTCGACCTCTCGACCCTCAGCCTCAACAACATCCAGGGAGGTTCCGGCACCGCCGCCTATACGGTCACCTCGGGCGCTGCCTTCGGCGGCAAGGGGGCCACGCTTGTTTTCACCGCCAACGACGATGGCGCCAGGCTCAACCTCGTGACCGTGACGGACAGCACGGGCATCAACTTCACCGCGACGACGTCGACCCACGACATCAGCGTCGGCACGATTAACGCCTCGACCTCGACGCCGCTCCAGGCGAGCGGCACGGTCACGCTCCAGGCGACCGGCGGGGACATTCTGGCGGCGAGCGGCGCCAACCGCATCACCGCAGCCAGCGCCAATTTCATAACCAACACCGGCGGCGCAATCGGTGCGGGCAGCGAAGCGCTCAACTTGTCGATCCCCAAGCTCAGCCTGCAGATCACGGGCGACGTCAGGCTCAATTCCGACACCCATATCGACAGCCTGTCGATCCTCAGCACTCATCCGGCGGGCACCGGGACTTATAGCGTCGTATCGCCGGACCTCACCTTCACGGCGACCGATGACGGGGGCGGTACGACGCTCTCCAATATCACCGACACGAAGGGGCTAACCTTCTCCTTCGACAGCGACCACGCCATTACGGTCGGCACGATCGATCTTAGCACCACCGGCACGGCCTCCTTGCGGGCACGGGGCGGCGGCACCGGGATTACCGGCGGGAAAGCCAATTCGATCACGGCGGCCTCGCTCAATCTCACCTCCGACAGCGGCGCGATTACCGGCTTGACGGCCGAAGTCAACACGATCTCGGTCAACGCGCCAAATGGCGCGGTCAGCATCGAACTTACCGGGCCTACGAGCATCGGGGGCATCACGGCGGGCGGCGCGATCGCCATCGACGACAGCACCGGCGGCGACATTTCGCTCGGCTCGATCAACGCGCAGGGAAACTCCGTAACGATCCAGGCCGAGAGCGGCTCCATCCTCAGCGGCAACATCTTCAACACGACGACGGTCAACCTGACTGCGGCAGGTTCCATCGGCAATGTCTTCGGCCTCCAGCTCAGCGTCCTCGGCAACGGCACCACCAAGCTCACCGCCAGCGCGGCGACCAACTCTCGCGGCGCGGTCGGCAGCATCACCATCAATGAGTCTTCGAACCTCAACGCCAACGCGGTCCAGGGGCCGGGCGCGATCACGCTTTCGGCGGGCAACGGCGGCCTGTCCGTCGGTTCGGTCCAATCGATCGGCGGAGCCTCGGCTGTCACGCTGTCGGCGAACAACGGCGATATCCTCGGCAACGATGCGAACAACAGCATCGTCGGCAGCAGCGTGTCGCTGTCGGCCAACCGCAATTTCGGCTCCGGCTTCTCGGTGGGTGCGGTCGGCACGGCGATCAATGTCACCACGCCGGTCCTGAGCATTAACGCCAATCAGAACATCGTGGTCTCGGATACCGTCGCGCTGACGAGCCTCACGATCAACCGGCCGACCACGTCCTTCACCTCGGGCGGCACGATCCAGATCTCGGCCACCGGCCTCACCGCCACGATCACCGACAGCTCATCGCTGACGACGATCACCAATCTGTCGAGTAGCGGCCTCGCCTTCACCTGGCGCGGCTATCACAGCATCGCCGTCGGCACGATCGACACCGGCAGCAACGGCAACGTGGTCCTGGCGGCCTCGCCCTTCAACGCGAACGGCAGCATCACCGCCGTCAATAGCAGCTCGCTCATCACCACGGGCAACCTGTCGCTCACCGCGAGCTCGTTCAATAACAACAACCCGTTGTCGTCCATCGGCACCTCCGGCCAGTTCCTGCCCGTGGCGGTGACCTCCATCCAGGCCAGCAGCGGGCTCGGCGGGATCTTCATCACCCAGGCAGGCAGCATCACGCTGACATCGCTTTCCACCGGCGGCGCGCTCTCGGTGAGCACAACCTCCGGCGGCGACATCACGGTCGGAACGCTGAACTATGGCAACGGCCAGGCGCTGACCCTCAATGCCGCGGGCGCGATCCTTTCGGGTGGCGGACAGATCAACGGCGGCTCGCCCAACGGCCAGACCTTCGGCGCGATCTCGCTGACGGCTGTCAACGGGATCGGCACATCGGCATCACCTCTGGCTCTTGCGGCCTTCGGCAACGGGACCAAGGGCAACACGGTATCGGCGACCGTGACCGGGGCGGGAGATATCTTCCTCAACAATCTCACCGATCTCCCGGGTGGCCTCACCACCTCGGCCGCTAACGGCAGGACCACCGTCACCTCGAATGGCAATATTCTGCTGTCGAGCATGACCTCCTCCACCGATGCGTCGGGCAAGGGCATCACGGTGGTGGCGACCAGCGGCAACATCTCCTTCGGTACGCTCACCGCCGGCGCCAATTTCGGGAACATCTCGCTGACCGCCAGCACCGGCCAGATCCTTTCCAAGCTCACATCGAGCACGATCAACGCCTTCCAGATCCGGCTCATCGGCGCGGGCGGCGTGGGCGATGCGACGAACGGTCTCAACGCGGTCGGCCAGCGGGTCGATGTCCTGAGCCAGAACGGCGCCATCGTCTTGACCCCTCAGGCGGCGTCGAGCCTCGCGCTCCTCACCACTGGCGGCGGCGATATCACGATCACGGCGGCGGCCGATGCCTATATCGGCAACGCGCTCTCAAACGGCGGCGCCATCACGATCTCGGCGGGCAGCCATAACGTGGTGGCAGGCAATATCAACGCCGACACGGGCGACGTGACAATCACCGCCGCGACGATCGTGGACGACGGCGTGGCGCTGACCCGGATCGCCGGCAGCGCGCTCACGCTCACCACCTCGGGCGGCATCGGTGCGTCATCTGGTCAACCGGTGCAGACGAATACGGCCTCGCTCACCGCCACCGTATCGGGCACGGGTAGTCTCTTCGTCGACGATGCGAACGAGGCGGGCCTGACGCTGGCCGATATCAGCACGAAGAACGGCGCGATTGCCATCACCTCCGCCGGCCATATCAATGCAACCAAGGTCGTCTCTTCGACCGACAGCGCCGGCAACGGCATCACGCTGACAGCCGCTTCGGGCGATCTCTCCGTCGAGACCGTCACGGCCGGCTCGACCACTGCGACCGTGGCCCTCAAGGCCACCGCAGGCTCGATCCTCGCCCTGGGTGGCGGGACCAACATCACGGCAAAGAACGTGAGCCTCGTGGCTGGCGAGAACATCGGCGCGCTCACCGATTTCGCCACGCTCGCCGGAACGCCGGTGATCTTCGCGGCCTCCAATGTCACCCAGCTCCAGGCGAGTTCCGCCGGGGCGATCATCAACGTCAAGTCGGCGGGTGGCTTCACCCTCGGTTCCTCCGCCGTCCAGATCGGCACGGGCGGGACCTTGGTGGCTCAGGCCGTCGGCAACCTCGACGCCAGCGGCATCGGGACGCCGCCCTCCGACGTCAATGTGGCGCTGCTGTCGGGGGGCACGCTGACGCTGCCCAGCGCGGCCATTGTCAGTGCGGCCGATTACAATCTCGTCGGCGCGACCGACGTGGTGCTCTCAGGCGGAAGCCATTCGCTCGACGTGACCGCGTCTTCGCTGCGGTTCCGAAGCGGGGCCAGCACGAATGTCTCGCTGACGACCAAGGTCGGCGCCCTCGATGTGGCACTGACTGGCTCGTCGGCGGCCAATCTCACGGTCAGCAATACCGGCGCGCTCAGCAATCTTTCTCTAGCGACGGTCGACGGCGGCGTGACAATGACCAACAGCGTCGGCTTCACCGCCAATTCGGTGACGGCCGGGGGAGGCAGCAGAACGGCTTCGTTGACCGCCACCACCGGCGACCTCTCGGTCGGCACGGTTTCGGCTGGCGGCACAGGCATAGTGTCGCTCACGTCCAAGGCAGGATCGATCCTCAACGCCGATTCGATCACCGCGGATACGCTCAACCTGACGAGCTTCAACGGCATCGGCAGCGTCGGCACACCCTTCACGGTCACCGTCGCCAAGATGAGCGCGGCAGTCACCGGCACAGGCGGGATCGCCCTCTCCGCGACGGCGCCGGTCACTTTCAGCTCCCTGGCGACCAAGGACGGCGGCATCTCTGTCAATTCCACCAGCACGGTCGTCGCCGACGCGATCACCGCCGGCGGCACCGGCGCGGTCTCCTTGACGGCTCCGACCGTGACCCTGCGCGGCGATGTCACGGCAGGTTCGGTCCTGATCAGCGGTGCCTTCAAGGCGCTGATCTCGGGCGGTGTCACCGTCGATACGAGCGCGAACAACGGGGAGATCCATGTCACCGGCGCCACGGACGGCCAAGGCAGCAACCTGACCCTCAAGGCGGGGGCGGGCGCGGTCATTCTCGATGGGGCGGCGACCAATCTTTCGACCCTGTCGATCGTGGCGGGTTCGGCGACCCTTTCTGGCGTCAGCACCACGGGCGCCCAGACCTATGACACGCCGCTGACGCTCACCGGCACCTATGCCATCAGCGGCAGCGGCAATGCCTTCACCGCCAACAAGGCTGTGACCTTGAGCGGCGCTACCCAGGTCACCACGACCAACGGCGGCGTGACCTTCGCTGATGCGGTCGACGGCGGACGGGATCTGACCGTGTCGAGCGGATCGGGGAATGTCACTTTCAGCGGCATCCTGGGTGGAACGACGCGGCTCGGCGCGCTGGTGGTCAACAGCTCCGGCGCCACGACCTTCTCCGGGGCGGTGACGGCGGGCTCGGTCACTACGGATGCTCTTGGAACCCTCGCACTCAACGGCGGCTCCGTCGATACGACCGGGGCACAGAGCTTCGGCGACGCGGCCACCCTCGGGACCGACACCGTGCTGACAACGGCGGACGGCGCCGTGACCTTCGGCGGTACCTTGAACGGGTCGAAGAATCTCACGATCAGCACCGGCACCGGTGACATCGCCTTCGAAGCCGCGGTCGGCGGAACGGCACTTGGAAACATGTTCCTGATCAGCTCCGGCACGACGACCTTCTCCGCCAGCGTGACCGCCGCTTCCATCACCACCGGCTCTCTTGTCGACGGGACACTAACGGTTCACGGGGGATCAATCGTCTTGATTTCGTCGGGTCCCAATCTCTTGTTAGAATTGGGGAATTCCGTCTCCATCCTCATTTCCGACATATCTTCCGAGGGACCTGCGACCGGTACCATAAGCATCAACGGCGGTTCGATTGCGACCAGCGGCAATCAGAGTTTTGCGCAGCATGTGATCGTCGGTGCCAATGCCATCCTTACCGCGGGCAATGTAGGGTTGGGCGGTGGGCTAGACGCCGCAAGCGCCGGTGGACAATCCTTGTCAGTGATCGGCAACGCCACTTTCGCGAACGTCGGAGCCAATTCCTCGCTGAGCTCCCTACAGGTGAGCGGCACAAGCGCCTTTAACGGGACAGCAATTACAACGACCGGCGGACAGACTTACTCCGGAAATGTCGTATTAGCGCAGGGCAATGTGCTCTCCACGTCCGGGGGAGCTGTGCTTTTCAGTGGCACCATCAATAGTGGCGGTAATTTAATCACGCTCAATGGAGAACCCTCCAACCCTCGCGCCCTCACCATCAACGCCGTCTCCGGCAACGTGACCTTCGGCGGGATCGTCGGCGGCACCGCGCGGCTAGGCGATATTGCGGTGAATACCTCCGGCGCGACCACCTTCTCCGCCGCGGTCAAGGCGGCCTCGGTTACGACCGATGCGCCGGGCACCGTCGCGCTCAATGGCGGCTCGGTGAATACCACAGGCAGCCAGACCTATGGCGAGGCCGTCACGCTCGGGGCGAATACGACGATCACGGCGACGACCGTCAACTTCCAGAACGCCGTCAATTCGGTCAGCGAGGGTGGGGCGAAATCCCTCTCCGTCGTCGGCAACGCGATCCTGGGTGGGGCCATCGGCCTCTCCAATCCCTTGAGCAGCCTGTCGGTGAGCGGCACCAGCACGCTCAAAGGCAGCACCATCAAGACGACGGGCGTCCAGACCTATACGGGCGCGGTGACGCTCGGGTCCAACATGACGCTCGTCGGCAACACCGTCACCTTCCTGGGCGGCGGCGATGCGGCCGGGGGCGAGGGGAACCAGTCCTTGGCGATCACGGGCAATGCCTCCTTTACCGGCGATTTCGGCGCGTCCAAGGCGATCCAGACGGTGTCAGTCAGCGGTGCGACCACCTTCAACGGCGGCACGATCAAGACCTCCGGCGATCAGACCTATAATGGGGCCATGACCCTCTCGTCCGCGCAGACGCTGACCAGCATTTCGGGCGACCTTCATCTCGTAAACACCGTCGACAGTTCGAAGGCTTCGGCCCTCACGCTCAACGCCGGCGGCTCGATTGAAGTAACGGGCACCATCGGCGGCGACGGCAAGCTCGGCGCCATCAACTTCCAGTCCGGGGGCGACACCTTCATGAGGACCGTCAAGGCAGTCAGCTTGGCGGGTACCTCGGGCGATCGCATCTTGATGGTGAATGACGTCACGCTGGATGGCTCCGCGGGTATTCAGTTCTCCGCCGTGACCGGCATTATCTTCGACGGACCCGTGACGGTGAGCGCCGGGGCCATCAACCTCAATGTGACAGACGCCGAAGGCGGGGTCAGCTTCGGTGACACCGCAAATATCAAGGCCGCCACCGGTTTCACCGTGACCGGCGGATCGGGCGTAAGCTTGCCGAAAAAAACCGAGGTCACGAACGGCTCGATCAAGTTTGATTCCGTCGCCTTCCTTCCGTCGATCCACGGCCAGGTCGTCGAGGTCGAAATCAAGTCGAACGGGGACATCGATATGCCTGGGCTACGAGGCGACAATATCGCGCTGACGCTCAATGCCGGTCCCGGGGCGCTTCTGATCGGGCGCAACAACACCAAGGCGGATGAAAAAATCAATGTCACGTCGCTCACCGTACCGGCCGGCGGTGCGGGGCGCGCCGATATGTTCGGCTCCATCGGAGGGGTGGACGGTCCGGCGGCGGCACTGGTCATCGACAGTCCGTTGCGGGGCGCGCCTTATTTCATCAACTTCACGCCTTGGGGGCCGCCGACCGACGTGCCCTTCGATGCGATCAACGCGCCGCATGTTCCGGTTCCGACCTCTCCCGGCGCTTCCGATCTCTTCACGGGCGAAGCCGGCCACGAGGGCATCGGACCCAATCCGCTGGAAGCCTATGGCTCGCATGAAGTTCTGGCGGGGGGCAATATCGGCGGTTTGGGCGCCTCCGGCTCTTCCAGCACGCTCTCCACCTCGAACGCGATCGTGAACACGGGCGATGGCGGGGCTGGGGTCAATACCAATGCCGGCGGCGGGCAAGCGGGTGGCTCCGCGAACGGCGGGTCAGGTGGAACCGGCCAAAGCGGCGCCGGTACAACCGAGCAAAATGAGCCTCAGAACCAGTAGCAACAAGGGTTGGAGGTCGGTGCGCGAGCGTCGACCTCCCTTCGGTCAGTGCCTGTAACAGGACGAGAA
Source organism: Rhodospirillales bacterium (assembly GCA_947473305.1). Classification (GTDB taxonomy): domain Bacteria; phylum Pseudomonadota; class Alphaproteobacteria; order ATCC43930; family CGMCC-115725; genus CANJCB01. The sequence continues at coordinate 20,344 of CANJCB010000009.1, read as the reverse complement.
CAACCGATAAGCCCTCTGCTAACTACGTTGCCAAGGCCAATACGATTCCTCGGCAGCCCAGCTACGAAGACTGACGATCAGGCGAAGGGATCGTCGGGCTTACCGGTTGAGAGATCGACGACGACGGTCTTTGTCTGGGTGAAATCGTTGATTGCCTGTTCCTCGGCCTCGAAGGGAATGATTGAGAGCACCGGGCCGAAGACTTCCTCCTGGGCGAGGCGCGCGCCGGCCTCCTTGCCAAACTGAATATACTGCTGGGTCTTGGCCAATTGCTGGGCGGAGGTCTGGGGACCGAGGTCGCCATAGACAACCCGGTCGCTCATGCTCGTGCCCCAGGCTTTCAAATGAGATCGACCACGCCGCCGTCGATCAGCAGGTTCTGGCCGACGATGTATCCGGCCTTGGCGCTGCAGAGATAGGCGCAGAAATTACCGAGTTCCTCGGGATCGCCCAGCCGGCCGCTGGGCACGTCCGCGGTCTGGCGCTTGGCATAGGTCTCGAAGTCCACGCCTTCCTTCTCGGCGATCTTGCGCAGGTTGATCGCCTGCGTCGCCGTCGCGAAGGGTCCGGGCAAGACGTTGTTGATCGTCACGTTATGCGCTGCCACTTCACGCGCGGCCGAGCCGACGAAATGCGACAAGGCGGCCCGGGGGCTGTTGCCGAGCGTATGGAACATCATCGGCATCTTGATGCCGCGCGACAGGATATTGACCACCCGCCCGAACTTGCGCGCGACCATGCCGTCGAGGACGGCGCGGATCAGCATGATCGGCTGGATCATGTGGCGATCCACCGCCGTCGCCCAGGTGGAAGCGTCGAAGGAGAGAACCTTGCCCTTCGGCGAATTGCCGAAATTGGTGATGAGAATATCGGGCTCGGGACAGGCCTTCAGGATGGCCGCTTGCCCTTCGGCCGTCAGCAGATCTGCCGCCACCCAGGAGACCTTGCCGACGCCGTCGACCTTGCGGATTTCCTCCGCCGCCAGCTTCAGCTTCGCCTCGGTCCGCGCGACCAGCCAAACATCGACGCCCTCCCGCGCGAGGGAGATGGCGCAGGCCTTGCCGAGCCCCTCGCTCGATCCGCAGACGATGGCTTTGCGGCCCTTTATTCCGAGATCCATGAGATGAATTCCATTGCGAAAATCTGCGGGGCGACCGCAGCGGGCTTGGGGACCCGCTGCGGTAATGACAATGCTAGCGGCGCTCGACTTCCTTGCCCCAGCGCTCGACCCAATCGGCCCGGTACTTCTGGATGGCGCGCTGATCGGAGAAGTGAATGCGGCCTACCATGGCGGCGTTGGCGCCGCTGGCCTCTACATTCACCGGCAGGGGATTGAGCGAGGTCGAAGCGAGTTGCTGCTCCTTGGTCAGCATCAGCGCCAGGAGCTTCTTCGCCGCCGCCGTGTTCTCCGGCGCCCTTCCCTTCACGACAGCCGCCATCAGGCGATGGCCCCAGCTGCCTTCCTTGGGCTCTACGAACTTGATCGGCACGCCGGTATCGATGAGCCCGACGATACGCTGCTGGATCCAGATGCCGGCGACGGCCGCCTTCTGCTGGATCAATTGCGGCGTGTCGCCGAAGTTGTCTATGGTCAGGGCCACATCGGCGAGCTTCTTCGCCGCCGCGAATCCCGGATCCATGCTGTCCGGCGTCTTGCCGCCATTGGTGTCGTTAAGCGCGATCAGCGTGTTGATGCCGGAGCTGTTGTTGAGGCTCAAGAGCGTGATCTTCTTGGCGAACTCGGGCTTCAACAGATCCTTGTAGGACTGGGGCGGATCCCACTTATTGGCCGCGAAAATCTCGGTATTGTAATAGAGCCCGATAGCAGAGAAGCCATAGGCGATGCCCTTGTCATAGACAAGCGCGCCCGGAACGACCTTGGAGGTGTCGCCGAGATCGGCTTTGGTCAGCGGCTCCCAGAGATCGAGATCGAGGCCCTGGACGAATTGGATCTCATCAACGAAGGCTACGTCGACCTGGGGTGCGGCCTTCTGCTGGATGATCTTGGCGAGGTTCTGCGCCGAGAGACCCGCCGACCACACCACGTTCATGCCCGTGGCCTTCTCGAAGGTCGGGACGAGCGACTTGCGCCACATGGCTTCGTAGGGATCGCCGTTCGACGCGACCACGAAATCCTTGCCTTGCGCGGCGACGGGCGACAACGATCCGATCAAGGGCAGCAGCAATGCCGCCGCCAGAACCGATAGGCCAACTTTACCTCCGCGGCGGCGTGCCGCGGGCAATAGACGATCAAGCATCAGGGCCTCCTCTTATCGATATTTCCCCGGATGGACCAAGCCCCACCCGCCCCTCGCAATCCGGTGAATGCCGAACCGCAATTCCATGTTCACCCGCGCGTCAGCTTTTCCCCGCATAGAAAACCCGCTCCAACCCGAAGACGCGCTCGATCACCCAGATCAGCAGCACAGTGAAGACGACGGCAATGCTGCAGATGGCCACCAGCCAAGTCTCGATCGCCTGATCGGTGTAGCCGAAGATCCGCACCGGCAAGGTCGTCAATTGCGGCGCCGACAGGAAGACCGAGATCGTGACATTCTCGAAGGAAACGATGAAAGCGAAGAGCGCCCCGCCCATCACCCCCGCCTTGATGCAAGGCAGCGTCACCTTGAACAGCGTCGCGACGGGTGAACAGCCAAGGCTCGCCGAAGCCCATTCCAGATTACGCGGAAGGGTGGAGAGACTGTCCGAGATCAGCCGCACCACATAGGGCACCGTGATCACCACATGCCCGATGATGAGCGTGGTCGTGGAGATGCCGAGCCGCGCCAGCGTGAAGAATTGCAGGAGCGAAATGCCGATGACGACGCCCGGCAGCACCAGCGGCGAAAGCACGACGCTCAAAGCCAGAGAGCGCCAGCGCGTCGGCAGGATGCGCAGCGCGAGGCTCGTCAGCGTGCCGAGCATGGTCGAGGCAAAGGCAGCAAGGCAGGCGATGACGATGCTGATCTGGAAGGAACTCAGGAATTCGCGGCGGCGGATCGCGTCGAAGTACCAGTCCAGCGTAAAGCCTTTCGGCGGGAAGGAGATATAGCGAAGCTCCGTCACCGAGGACGCCAGGATCGCCGCGATCGGCAGCAGGATGAAAATGACGCCAAGATAGGTGATGGCTCGGATCATTGTCGCTAGCTCGACGCGCTTTTGGGGTCGGCAAGATGCGGTTGCAGCCACGTCGTCAATCGCACAAGCAGGAAGGTCAGGATGCCGGACAGGAACAAGAGGATGATCGAGATCGCCGAGCCGAAGGGGATGTCGAGATTGACCATGATCTGCTGATAGGCCACAGAGGCTAGCGTCTTCACCCAAGCCCCGCCGAGTAGCACCGGTGTCACGAAGGCGCTCGAGGTCGTCGCGAAGACGATGAGGCAGCCCGAAACCACACCGCCCGCGGACAAGGGCAGGATGACGCGGAAAAACTGCCTCGTGCGGCCCGCGCCCAGCGAGGCCGCCGCCCGCACTACCTCGGGCCGGATCCCTTCCAGCCCATTCGCGATCGAGAGGATCATGAAGGGCAGATGGACATGCACCAGCCCGACGATAACCGCGCCCTTGGTATAGAGCAGCGGCCAAGGCTGTGAGGTGAGGCCGAGCGTCGAAGCCAGATAATTGATCATGCCCTGCGGCGCCAGGATGATGAGCCAGCCGAAATTCAAGACGACGAAGCTGATCAGCAGCGGTGATAGCACGATCAGCCTGAGCGCACGCCGCTCCCTGGGTCCGGCCCGCCACATATGCAGCGCGAAGGGGTACCCGATCAAAAGGCAGCAGAACGTCGTCAGACCCGCGATGTTCAAGGTCTGCCACAAGAGACCGAGATAATAGCTGTCGCCGAAGAATCTCGTGAACTGATAGAGGGTGAAACGCTCGGTGACCTGATATGTGGACAGGCTGATGCGCTGGAACGCGGAGGACAGCATCAGCACGAGCGGGATGATCAGGATTGCCGTGAAGATCATCAGCAGGGGCGCCACAAGAGCGATCCGGCGAAGATCGACAGCCCGGCGCCGTTTCATCGGCGGATCGAAGACGATATCGCTCATCGTTTACCGAGCCCGGATCACGATGACGTCGCGGGCATCGCAAGCGCAGTGGAGCGTCTCTCCATCCATGAAGGGCGGCTTGCCGGTCGCCACCGGCTGGATCGCCGTGAAGAGCCCGACCGACGTTTCGATCAGAAGCCGCTGTTCGCTGCCGAGATAGATGACGTGTTTGAGCTTGCCCGGAAAATCGTTGTCGCCCCCGACGAAGGTCCGGTCCACGCGAAGCTTCTCCGCGCGAATGAAGACCAGCACCTCTTGGCCCGTTTCGGCCACCTCGGGTGCGACCGTCGATTTGATCCGCTGGCCGCCCACATCGATTTCCAGCGCGGAGCCCGTGGAAGCGATGCGCCCCTTCATGTGATTGCTCTGGCCGACAAAGCTCGCCACGAACCCCGTCGCGGGCCGTTCGTAGATTTCCGAGGGGGAGCCGATCTGCTCGACCCTGCCCGCATTGATGACCGCGACGCGATGAGCGAGCGACAGCGCTTCCGCCTGATCGTGGGTGACGAGAATGGTCGTGATCGCCAGATCATCGAGGATCGCCAGAAGATCGGCCCGCATATCCTCCCTGAGCTTGGCGTCGAGATTGCTCAAAGGCTCGTCGAGCAGCAGGATCTCCGGCCGAATGACGATGGCGCGGGCAATCGCCGTGCGCTGCTGCTGGCCGCCCGAGAGCTGATGGGGATAGCGGTCGCGATAGGCTTCCAGCCGGACGATCTCAAGCGCCCGAGCGACCGCCGCCTCGATTTCGCCGCGCTTGAACTTGCGGGATCTCAAACCGAAGGCGACGTTGTCGTAAACGGTCAGATGCGGGAACAGCGCATAGTTCTGGAAAACCACCCCGATATCGCGCTTATGCGGCGGGCAGGCCACCATATTGCGGTTCGCGATGACCACGTCGCCCGAGGTTTCCTCAATGAAGCCGGCGATGATATTGAGCAGGGTCGTCTTGCCGCAGCCCGAGGGACCCAAGAGCGCCAGACGTTCACCCTTCCGCATCGTCAGCGAAACATTGTCGACAGCGACGAAGTTCGCGAAATGCTTGGTCACGCCTTTGAGTTCGAGATGCGCCTTCACCGCTTCGGAAGCGTTATGGGGCGGCGCGGTGGCGGGCTGAAGCTGCGAAGTCTCGTTCATCGGGAACAGGTCCTCTGATTTCCGCAATTCAGCAAGGTTCCGCCGCAAACTTCAAGACGGACGTTACAAGAAGCGATCACGCCGGGACAGACAATTTACGTAACAGCGGTCCGCATTGTGTAACCTATGGTCGAAGCCTGTCAATGATATGGCGGCCCGTCTGGGCGGCCCCAGGGGCGACCATTGACAGGGGGTATCGGCAGTTCCACAATGCGGACCGCTGTAACGATTTGATGATTTCCTCGATCCTCACGGCAATAGCAGAATGTTCGAACGGCTCACCGCCCAGGGCAAGAGTGTCAGTGTCAGCTTCACCTTCGAGGGCGAAGCCGTCGAAGCGCGGGAGGGCGATACGCTCGCAGCGGCCTTGCTGGCGGCAGGCGTCACCTCCTTCCGTGAGACGCCGGTTTCCGGTGCCGCCCGTGCGCCCTATTGCATGATGGGCGTCTGCTTCGATTGCCTCGTGGAGATTGACGGCGTGCCGAACCGCCAGGCTTGTATGCTGCTCGTCGCCGAAGGCATGGCGGTCCGCATCCAGCGCGGCGCGCGGGGGCTCGGGTGATGGAAATCTTCGATGTCGCGGTGGTCGGCTCCGGCCCTGCGGGAATGGCGGCGGCCACCACCCTCGCCCGGCACGGCGCCCATGTGGTGCTGCTCGACGAACAACCCGCCCCCGGCGGACAGATCTATCGCGGCATCGAAACCCTCTCCAAACGCGATCCGGCGCTGCTGGCCTTGCTCGGTCCCGATTATGCGCGCGGCCTCGATCTCATCCACGACCTGCGCGCGAGCGAAGCGGATTACCGTCCGGGTTCCGCCGTCTGGCAGGTCACGCCCGAGAAGCAGGTCTGGTACAGCCGCGCGGGCGTGTCGCAAGGTGTCGCCGCGAAGATCGTCCTGCTCGCGACCGGCGCACTCGAACGCCCTGTGCCGCTCTCCGGCTGGACCCTGCCCGGCGTCATGACCGCGGGCGCCTTGCAGATCCTGTTGAAATCCGCGGGCGTCAAAGCGACGGAACCGCCCGTGCTGATCGGCGCAGGGCCGTTGCTGCTTCTCCTCGCCAAGCAATATATCGATGCGGGCATCCGCCCGGCAGCGGTTCTCGACACCGCACGCGTCTCGAAATTTTCGGCCCTGCGCCATTTGCCGCGCGCCTTGGGGGCAACGGGCCGCAAATATCTCGCCAAGGGCCTGTCGCTGATGACGGCGCTCAGGCGGTCGGGCGTGCCGATCTATCGTGGCGTCCGGGATGTCGTCATTGAAGGCGAAGAGCGCGTCGAAGCGGTCCGCTTCGTGAGTGCGCAGGGGCCGCAGCGCCTCGCCGCTCGACTGGTCGCTCTTCACGAAGGCATCGTCCCGTCGCAGCAGATCGCGCGGTCCTTGCGCTGCGATTTTATCTGGGACAAATCGCAACACAGTTTCCGGCCTGTCGTCGATAGCTGGGGCGGCAGTTCCATGCCCGGTGTGTTGATTGCCGGTGACGGGGCCAGGATCGGTGGGGCCGTCGCCGCCGAACATGGCGGGCGGATCGCCGCCTTCGAGGCGCTGCAGCAGCTCGGCAAGATCGGCGAGGGCGAACGGGACGAGGCCGCATTCGCAGAACGTCGCGCGCAGCAGGGGCACCTCGCCATACGGCCCTTGCTGGATGCCCTCTACCCTCCCCCGCCAGCCATTCTCAACCCGCATGACGATGTCATCATCTGTCGGTGCGAAGAGGTGCGCGCCGGTGAGTTGCGCGCCGTCATCGCCCTGGGGTGCCAGGGGCCGAACCAGGCCAAGAGCTTCCTGCGCTGCGGCATGGGTCCCTGCCAGGGACGGCTCTGCGGCCCGACCGTGACGGAGATCTTCGCCGAGGCCCAGGGCCGCAGCGAAGACGATGTCGGCTATTACCGGATCCGGCCGCCGCTCAAGCCCTTGACCGTCCGCGAATTCGCCGAGATCGACATCGACGGCTGAAAGCAGGATTGCCCAAATGACAACTGCAACTTCTCAAAACGCCTTCGGCGCGACGATCCAGAAGCGCCGCAAGGTGGTGCATGGCGTGACCATCGGCATCCTGGTCCTCGATACGGGCTTCGAGCGCATAACCGGCGACATCGGCTATGCGCCGACCTGGAAGTTTCCCGTGCAATATGCGGTGGTACGGGGCGCCACGTCTAAACGCGTCGTCCAGACGACCATCGACGAAGAGGTCGTGCAGCTTTTCCTGAAAGCCTGCGACGATCTCGTAGCATTGGGCGTCGATGGCATCACCACGAGCTGCGGCTTCCTCGCCTTGCTCCACCCCCGGCTGGTCGCCCATTGCCCGGTGCCGGTGGTGAGTTCGAGCCTGCTGCAAATCCCGCTGGTGCAAAGCATCCTGCCCAAGGGCAAGCGGGTCGGCGTGGTCACCATGAACCAGGACGCGCTGACGCCCGCGCATTTCGCGGCCGTCGGCGCCCCGACCGATCTGCCGATCGCGGGCATTCCCCAGGACAGCCGGTTCCGGCAGCATCAGCTCACCAACCAGCTGACCGCAGACGCCAAGGTCCATGAGCGGACCGTGCTCGAAGTCACCGGCACTCTCCTCGCCGCCAATCCCGATATCGGCGCGCTCGTCTTCGAATGCACCAACCTGCCGACCTTCTCGGCCAAGGTCGAGAAGACCTTCGGGATCCCGGTCTATGACATCGTGACGCTGATCGATTGGTTCCACGCCGGCCTCAAGCCGCGCCGCTACCTGGAAGAATGAAAGGAACTGCCGTGAGCAACACTTCGGGTCAGCCCTGGGCGGAGGAGATCTATGACCGGCTCCGGAAGGCGAAGGTCGATACCTTCTGCTATGTGCCCGATGGCGGCCATAAGCGGCTGATCGTCCGCTGCAACGAGGACCCGGAGGTCAAGGCCGTTCCCTTGACGACCGAGCAGGAAGGCGTGGCGCTGGCGGCCGGGGTCCATCTCGGCGGCTCGCGCTCGGTGTTGCTGATGCAGTCGAGCGGCGTCGGCAATTGCATCAACATGCTGTCTTTGATCGACATCGGCCGCTTCCCCTTCCTGGGCATCGTCACCATGCGGGGCGAGTTCGGCGAGGGCAATCCCTGGCAGCTCAACATGGGCCGCGCGGTGCAGGCGACCTTGGAGGCGGTCGGCGTCCATTGCCTGCGCGCCGAAACCGCCGAGGAGGTCGCCGAGGTGACGCAGGCCGCCATCACCATGGCTTTCGGTGCGGAAATGGCGGTCTGCCTCTTGCTGTCGCAGCGGCTGATCGGCGCGAAGGCATTTTGATTTTGATCCCGGAGAACTCGTCCATGAACACCGCCCCTCGCCTCCTGGATCGCTCCAGGGCCGTGCCATTGCTGATCGGCAAGCACGAGGATTTCCTCATCGTTGCCGGGCTCGCAGGTGCGGCCAAGGACATCGGCAACCTGACGAAGGAGAGCCCAAATACCTTTCTGCTGGGGGGGGCGATGGGCGGGGCCGCTATGGTCGCGGCGGGCCTTGCCATCACCCAACCCGACAAGCGGGTTCTCCTGGTGACCGGCGACGGCGAGTTGCTGATGGCCTTGGGCTCGCTCGCCACCATCGGCGCGGTTCAGCCCAAGAACCTCGCCATCGTCTGCGTCGATAACGAGTGCTACGGCGAGACTGGCGATCAGCCCACCCATACGAGCTTCGGCATCGACTTAAAAGCCACGGCCGAGGCCTGTGGGATCAAGACGACCCGCCTCGTCACCAGCGAAGCGGAGATGGCAGAGGCCTCGGCGCTGCTGCGGCAATCCAACGGCCCGGTCTTCGTCCTGTTGAAAGTCACCGGCGCGCCGCCGCCGCAATATTCCCGGAACTGGCAAGCCTCCGAAACCAAGACCGCCTTCCGCAAGGCGCTGCTCGGCAAGCGCTGAGAGTCGCGCCGTGAAAGCCGCAAGCACACATCATTGCGACATCATCGTCATCGGCGGCGGGCTCGTCGGGGGGGCGATCGCCTGGGGAGCGGCGGCGCGGGGCGCGAAGGTCGCCCTGCTCGACGAGGGCGACGTCGCGCTCCGGGCGTCGCGGGCGAACCTGGGCCTCGTCTGGGTCCAGGGCAAGGGCGAAGGAAGGCCTCCCTATGCCCATCTGACTCGGCAATCGGCCCACCTCTGGCCCGAGCTTCAGGCGCGACTCCTCTCCGACACCGGCGTCGACGCCGGCTTTCAGCAGCCGGGCGGGACGCAGTTCTGCCTCAGCGACGCTGAGGTCGAGCAATGCAAGGCGGTGATCGCCCGGACGGAAGCCGAGAGCGGCAACATCGGGATCAAGATGCTGGATCGCGCCGAGGTCCAGGCGATCATGCCGATGAAGATTGGCCCCAAGGTGCGGGGCGGCTCGTTCTGCGCCATGGACGGGCATGCGAATCCGCTTCGGCTGTTGCGCGCTTTCCATGCAGGCTTGAAGCATTTCGGCTCGCTCTATCTCCCCGGCGACCGCGTCGAGACCATCGGGAAGAACGGTGCGGCTTTCGTCGTCCGGCGCGGCAACGAAGCTGTGTTGGGAGATAAGATCGTGATCGCGGCAGGGCTCGGCTCGGCCAAGCTCGCGCCCCTGGTCGGCCTGTCGATGCCCGTGACGCCGTCGAAAGGTCAGATCCTGGTTACGGAGCGGGTGACAAAGTTCAAGGGCCTCTACATCAAGTCGCTGCGCCAGACGGACGAGGGTTCGATCATGATCGGCTCCAGCCGGATCGACGACAGGTCGGATGACCTCGTTCAGATCCCGCCGTCCCTCGGCATGGCCCAGCGCTGCATCGAAAGCCTCCCGGGCCTGGGAGATTTGCAGATCGTCAGAAGCTGGGCGGGCTTGCGGATCATGACGCCTGACGGCTTCCCGATCTACGACACCTCCCCCTCGCATCCCGGAGCCTTCGCGGTGACCTGCCACAGCGGCGTGACCCTGGCAGCCTTGCACGCGCTCCACACGGCAGGGGAAGTCGTCAACGGGGAGTTCACCGGGCTCTATCGGGAATTCCTGTCCGCCCGTTTCGACAGGGCGGCGTGAGCCTAGCCTTTATGCTGATTGACCAGCCGCGCCGGGCGTCGGGTAAGAGCCGAGGCGCAGCCCAGCACAGCCGAAAGCTCATCGGCCGCTTCGGCAAGCTTGGGATAGACTTTCCGCTTGGCCTGGAGCGTGAAGCGGTTGATCGGCCCGCTGATGGCGAGCGCCCCCGCGATGGCGCCCTCGCTGTCATAGACCGCCGTGGCGAGAGAAGCGGTCTGCGCGCCGCGAACGCCCGTGGAGCTGAAAACAATGCGTTCGCCCGCGTATTTGGCGAGGCGCTCCTGCCGGTCGGCCTCCGACAGCACGAGGCCCATGGAGCTGTCGTCCAGGGCCGAGGCCATGCCCGGTTTCACCACATCGCGGACGACCTGCGAGGATTCGATCCGGAAAAGGCAGAGGCGCTGCCCCCCTTCCCGCACATGGAAAGAAGCGCTCTCGGAGGTCTCTTCGGAAAGACGCTGCAACACCGGCAGAACATGCTCGTCGAGCCGGAAGCTGCTGCGATAGGCATTGCCCAGGAGCAGCACCTTGGCGCCGAGCTGATAGCGCCCGCTCGGCAGGCGCACGACATAGCCCGCGGCCTGCAGCGAGACAAGACAGCGCAACACGGTCGGCTTGACGAGACCCGTGCTTTTGGAGAGTTCCGAGAGCCCCCGCGACGAACCTTCCGCCAGAAAGAGATCTAGAATGGACAGAGCGCGCTCGACCGAATTGATGCCTTTATTTCGCACCAGCGGGGACGGGCTTTTCAAGCTCTTGGTTTTCACGGTCGAGGGCAATGAGAGACGCTCCAGCAAGGCAATCTCTATGCTGCATAACGGCCGGCCGGTCAAACGGCATGATTGACAAGGCGTCAGACGGTGTTTCACAATGCGGATCGCCGTTACGATTTTGTGCAGGGCTTGCCCCGAGGGTGGCGGCGGCTTTCGCCGGCCCGGCCGATTTGATCCGACGATCGTGAAGGAGTGACCGATGCCGCAGGCAGTATCCCTTGCGCCGCAAGTCGACCCGCTCGCAAGATTGCTCTCCTCACGCGCGCATGCCGTCAAACCCTCGGCCAGCAACGCCGCCGCGCAACGCGCGCGCGAACTCGTCGCCTCAGGCCGTAAGATCGTCAACCTGACCGTCGGCGAGCCGGACTTCGAAACGCCGGACAACATCAAGGAAGCGGGCATCGCCGCGATTCGCGCCGGTAAGACGCGCTATACGACGGTCGACGGCACGGTTGAGTTGAAGGAAGCCATCAAGAGCAAGTTCCTGCGCGAGAACAATCTCGCTTTCGCGACCGAAGAAATCAGCGTCGCCTGCGGCGCCAAGCACATCATCTTCAACGCCTTTCTCGCGACCATTGATGCGAGCGACGAGGTCGTCATCCCGGCCCCGCATTGGGTTTCCTATCCCGAAATGGTGCGCTTCGCGGGAGGCAATCCCGTGATCGTGTCCTGCCCGCAAGCGCAGCGTTTCAAGCTGAGGCCGGAACAGCTCGAAGCAGCGATCACGCCGCGCACCAAATGGCTCGTGCTGAACGCCCCAGGCAATCCCGCCGGCAACATGTATTCGGCGGCGGAACTGACGGCGCTGGGAGAGGTGCTGCGGCGGCATCCCCATGTCTGGATCCTGAGCGACGACATCTACGAGCACATCACCTATGGCGTCACCACATTTTCCACCATGGCGCTGGCGGTACCGGATCTGCGCGAGCGCACGCTGACCATCAACGGCGTCTCCAAAGCCTATTGCATGACCGGCTGGCGCATCGGCTTCGCGGCCGGGCCGAAGGGCCTCATCAAAGAGATGGCGAAGATCCAGTCGCAGAGCACGTCGAGCCCCAGCGCGATCAGTCAGGCGGCCGCCACCGAAGCGCTGAACGGCCCCCAGCACCACGTCGGCGAGCATGCCCGCGAATTCGCGCATCGCATGAAGCTCGTCAGCGCCGAGTTCGCGAAGATCCCCGAACTCGATTGCGCGGTGCCGGAAGGAGCGTTCTACCTCTTCCCGTCTTGCGCCAAAGTCATCGGCAAGAAGTCTTCGGCAGGCACCGTGATCCGGACCGATTTCGACATGGTCGATCACCTGCTCAACTTCGGCGTCGCGACCGTGTCCGGCACGCCCTTCGGCATGGCGCCCCATTTCCGCATCTCGATCGCGGCCTCGGAACCGGCGCTGCTGGAGGGCTGCCGCCAGATCGCAGCGGCCTGCGCGGACCTCGGTTAGCAAAAGTTATTCGAGGTCGATCACCAGGTTCAGGAACTTATCGACTTCGACCTTGGCGCCGGGTCCCACGACGCAGGTCGATTCGCGTTCCTCGATCAATGCAGGTCCCGCAAAACTAGTCCCAGCGGTCAGCCGGTAGCGGTCATAGACGGTGCATTCCCGCCAGCCCGCGCCCTCGAAGAGCACCTTGCGAGCGCCCCGCGCGGCGGGCGTTCCATCCGGGCTCTTGCCGAGCGCCAGTCCCATGCTGAGGGTCCGGCCCGGCGACTGGCAAGAGAGACGCCAGCTCAGGGATTCGATGGGCGTCTCGTCGAGGGTCCGCTCGAACCTCAAACGATAGGCGTCGAAGAAGGCCGTGCGGATCGCCGGCACATCGGCGGTCGAGAGCGTCATCGACGGCAGGGCGACCGGGATCTCGAAGCCCTGGCCCACATGGCGCATATCGGCGGTCGGCTGGAAGGTGATGCTCCCCTCCTCCGCCCCCGCTTTTTTCAACAAGGTGCCGCCCAGCGCCGCCATCTCGGCGAGGAGCTGGTTCACGCGGTCCCAGTCGAGCCGCTCCAGCCGCGCCACATAGCTCCTCACCATCTCCGTCGCGGGCGGTGCGACCAGGAACCCGACCGCCGATCCGACGCCTGCGCCGAGCGGTACGAGCAGACGCTTGATCTTCAAGAGCCGCGCGAGGTTCCAGGCATGGACCGGCCCTGCCCCCCCGAAGGCGATCATCGTGTAGCGGCGGGGGTCCTTGCCCTTTTCCGCCATATGCATGCGTGTCGCCGCCGCCATGGTCTCGTCGACGATGCGCTGGACGCCTAGGGCCGCGTCGTCGGCAGGCACGTCGATTTCTGCGGAAATCTTTTCGGTGAAGGCGCGGCGCACCCGATCAACGTCGAGCTGCATTTCGCCACCCAGGAAATAGGAAGGGTCGAGCCTTCCCAGCACAAGATCCGCATCGGTCACGGTAGGTTCCACACCGCCCCGCCCATAGCAGACCGGCCCCGGCTTCGCCCCGGCTGAGCGCGGCCCGACCTTCATGAGCCCCGAAGCCTTGTCGACCCGCGCGAGGCTGCCGCCGCCCGCCCCGATCTCGATCATATCGACGACCGAGATCTTGAGCGGCAGGCCCGATCCCTTCTGGAAGCGGCGCACCCGCCCCGCCTCGAAATCGTATTTGTGATGCGGCAACCCGTTTTCGACGAGGCACATCTTCGCCGTGGTCCCGCCCATGTCGAAGGACACGACATGATCGAGCCCGACCTGCTTCGCCAGGAACGACGACGCCATGGCCCCCGCCGCAGGACCCGATTCGATGAGCCGGATCGGATAGGCCTTGGCCTCCGCTACGGTAGTGATCCCCCCGCCCGAGAGCATGATGTAGAGGTTCCCCGAAAACCCCGCCTCGTGCAGCGAGCTTTCGAGCTTGTCGAGATAGCGCTGCATCAAGGGCTGCACATAGGCATTGGCGCAGGCCGTGGAGCCGCGCTCGAACTCGCGGATTTCGGGCGCCACTTCCGCCCCGAGCGACAGCGCCAGCCTGGGATAGAGCTTGCGGATCACCTCACCCGCGCGAAGCTCGTGGCCCGGCGATTGGTAGGAATGAAGGAAGGAGACCGCAATTGCCTCCACGCCCTCTGTCTCGACGAGATGGCGCGCGGCCTTCGTCACCGCTGCCTCGTCGAGCGCCAGCAGGGTCTCGCCGCTTGCCGACATGCGTTCGGGGATTTCCAAGCGACGCGACCGGGGCACCAGGGTCGTCGGCATTTCCAGGAAAAGGTCGTAGAGGTCGTAGCGCGTCTCGCGGCCGATCTCGATGGTATCCCGGAACCCCTGGGTCGTCAGCAGGCCGATCTTGGCCCCTGTCCGTTCGATGATCGTGTTGGTGACCAGGGTCGTGCCGTGGACGATGCTGTGGACGTCCTGATGCGTCAGGCCCGCTTCCGTTAAGAGCCGCGCCACGCCGTTGATGATCGCCTCGCTGGGATCGTCGGGGGTGGTCAGCAGCTTTCCGGTATGGACGATATCGCGCTCGGCGTCGTGCAGCACGAGGTCGGTAAAGGTGCCGCCGACGTCCACCCCGACGCGCGCGGTCTTCGGCTTCGTGGCCATCTCACTCCACTCCGTAGATCTTGCGCGCCGCCTCGGCGGAGACATAGCCGTTCTCGACATCCGATTGCACGGCCTCACGGCTGCGCTTCTTCGGATCGCCATAACCGCCGCCGCCGGCGTAATGCATGGTCAGGCGGTCGTTGGCGGCGATGGCGGTGCGGGATTTGGGATGCGGTCGCGTGCCGTCGGCAAAGGCGATCAGCGACGGGCTGCCCGAATGGCCCCCGGCCAGGCCCTCGGCCGGATGCTTATGCCGGTCCGACAGGAGCGAGAGACGGATGGCGTCGCGGGTCCTGACCTCGATCTCGATCTCCTGGCCAAGGCCGCCCCGGAAGGCTCCCGCTCCGCCGGAATCCGTGAGTAACTGCTTTCGCCAGATGACCAGGGGCGCAATGCTCTCGAAGGCCTCGATGCTGCCAGCACCCACGTTGGTCGGGAAGGCAGTGGTGGACATACCGTCCCTATGGGGCGCGGCCCCCATCCCACCACTGGCGAAAAGCACTTGCGAGAAGCGGTCGCCGTCGTGGTTGAAGCCGCTGAAGAGCGCGCGCATGGTCGGAGCTCCGCCGCATTCCGCGATCACCTTGTCCGGCAGCACCGGGGCCAAGGCCTTATAGACCGCACCGGCCAAGAGATGTCCGGTCAATTGCCGGGCGCTGACGGGAGCCGGATAGACCGGATTGAGGATCGAGCGGGAGGGCGCGGAAACCGTGATCGCGCGATAGGACCCCTCGTTGCGCGGCGTGAAGGGATCGAGCGCGCATTTTACCGGATAGACCGAATAGGCATGCGTGTAGTTCATCACGCAGTTGATGCCCCGGTCGATCTGGGGCGAGGTGCCCTCGTAATCGATGTGCATGGTGTCGCCCGTGACCATCACCGTGCAGACGATATGCGTCACCGCCTCGTCGAAGCCATCGGCGCTGATCTCGGCCTTATAGGTGCCGTCCGGCACTTCGCGAATGGCCTGCCGCATGGCGCGGTCGGTGCGCTCATGCAGCGCCACCGACAAGGACCGCAGATCGTCGAGCTTGGTGTCGTCGAGGAATTCCACGACCCGGCGGGCCGCGACCTCGTTGGCGGACACCTGCGCCTGGAGATCGCCCAGGACCTGGCGCGGCACCCGGACATTGCCGAGGAAGATGTCGAGAAGCTGCTCGTTCCAGACGCCCTTGTGCAGGAGCTTCGTCGGAGGGATGCGGATGCCTTCCTCGAAAATCTCGCGGCAATCGGCCGACCAGAGCGAGCCGCCGACATCGGGCGAATGGGCGACCGAGCCCGCGAAGCCGACTAGCTTTCCTTCCTGGAAGATTCCGGTGACGACCGTGAAATCCGGCAGATGGCCGGTGGCGAGCCAGGGGTCGTTGGTGATCGCCGTATCGCCGGGCTGCCAGGTCTCCGCCGGATATTTCTCCAGGAAAACCTTGGTGGTCCGCGCCAGGATGCAGGAGAAGGACGCGAGGCCTCCGGTATTTTCCGCAATCGAATCGCCGTTGCGGTCCATGACGACATTCGCATAGTCGTTGGATTCCCGGACGATGGTTGAAAAGGCGGTGCGCAAGAGGCCGGTCGCGGCCTCGTCAGCGATCGAGATCAGCCGGTTCCAATAGATCTCGAGAGTGATCGGATCGAATGTCTGGTGGTTCGACGCGCCGCTCATGCCTATCGCTCCGATCTGGCCGATTCTCGATTTTGGCCGGAATAAACGATACACGCTAATACTGCTTTCCTTCACTTTGATATGTTATACGAATAACTCATGGAGCTTCGTCATCTCCGCTATTTCGTCACGCTCGCTGAAGAACTGCACTTCGGCCGCGCCGCCCTGCGCCTTGGCATATCGCAGCCGCCGCTGAGCCAGCAGATCCGCCACCTTGAAGAGGAACTGTCGGCGAAGCTCTTCGAGCGCGACAATCGCAATGTCGCGCTGACCCAGACCGGGGCGCTGTTCCTGGAAGAAGCGCGTGCCACCCTGGAGCAGGCGGAACGGGCGCGAAGGGTCGCCACCCGCGCCGAACAGGGCGAGTTGGGAGAGGTGACGGTGGGGTTGTTTCCCTCCGCCCCGCTGATCGAGCCGGTGGCGCGGCTCATCATCGGCTTCCGCCGCACCCACGCGAAGGTTCGCCTGACCCTGCGCGAACGGCCGACGCAAACGGCGCTCCACGATCTCGCCGAAGGCAATCTCAGTGTGGCTTTCCTGCGCTATGCGTCGCGGCCCCCGGTGCCGCCCAATTTCATCGTCCGCGAGATCATGCGGGAGCCGCTGGCGGTTCTCTTGCGGCAGGATCATCGGCTCGCCAGAAGCGGCAGGCCCATCGCGCTTGCAGCCTTGGCGGAAGAGCCCTTCATCCATTTCTCGCCCTCGGGCGACAACGCGCTTTATCCGCAATTCGCGGCGCTTTGCCGGGAAGCGGGCTTCGAGCCGTGCATCGAGCAGGAGGCTAACCAGAACGGCATGATTCTGGCGCTTGTCGCCGCCGGGCTCGGGATTTCGATCCTGCCCCAATCTCTCTGCCGAGCTCAATTGCCGGAGACCTGCGTCCGGCCGCTGAAGGGAGACGCCAGGTCGATGGTCTGGTTCGCCTATTCCCGGAAAATGCAGTCCGGGCCGACCGCCGCCTTTGTCGCCATGGCGCTGGGATCGGAAGCCCCGCAGCTACCTCGTTAATAAAATCGTCCTACAACATTTTCTTGATCGCAGTGCGATCTTCTGTAATCTGGCGACAATCTAATCGCCGTATCCCGGAGGGCGCGTCCATGCGTTTCAGCAATTTCCTCTTCACCGAAAGCCGGGATCCCAGCCGCGACGCCGCGACCCTCGACGAGGTGATGAAAGAAGTCGATCTGACCGAAGAATTGGGATTCGACGCGCTCTGGCTGGGCGAACATCATTTCGACGGCATCTGCATCTATGTGAACCCCGTCACCTTCTCCGCCGCCGTCGCCGCCCGCACCTCGCGCGTCAAGATCGGCTTCGCGGTGGCCCAGATGTCACTCCACCATCCCATGCAGATGGCGGAGCAGCTTTCGCTCATCGATCACATCAGCAAGGGACGGCTGATCGTCGGCATCGGGCGCGGCACGAATTACAACGTCTACGATTACCAAGGCTATGGCGTCGACCCGAAGGACGCCGCCGAGCGCTCCGAAGAGGCCGAGGCCCTGATGATGAAGGCCTGGACCGGCGAAGCCTTCGAACACAAGGGGAAATACTGGAGCCTGAAGACGCCGGGCTTGCGACCGCAATGCTACACGCGTCCCCATCCTTTCGTCATTCGCGCGGCGTCGGGCGAGGCCTCGATGGTCGAACTCGCGAAACGCTCGCGCCCGTTCCTCATGAGCGTGCAGACGAACGACGTCACCCGCCAGCGCATGGATCTCTACCGGAAGTCGATGCGGGAAAGCGGGGCAACCGAGGAAACCGTGGCCAAGCTCACCGATCAATGCTGGGCATGGCGCAACGTTTACGTTGCCGATACAGATGCGAAAGCCCAGGCCATCGGCCCCGCAGCCTTCGTCGCGATGCATGAGCAACGCGCCGTGCTGCGCAATCGTGTCGCCAAGGAACAGGGAATCGACATGGGGCCGCAGCGCCCAGGCATGGCGCAGCGCGTCGATCCGAGCACGGGGCTCGTCTGCGGCTCGCCCGCGACGGTCGCCGCCTCCATGGCCGAACTGGCCGCAACCGGCGTCGGCGGCGTCATCATCACTTTTCGCCTCGGCGCGATGTCCTACGACGTCGCGATGGAAAGCATGCGCCTCTTCATGGACAAGGTCGTCCCGCAGGTGCGGGCCGCGAAAGCCGCATGAAGATGGCGCGGGCAGCTTCCCCGATCCCCGAGCCGAGCGCCCTTGAGCGCACCCGCGCCGCCATCGAGCGCATGGTGATGGAAGGGGCGCTGCCGCCCGGCTGCCACGTGAACGAATCCGCCCTTGCCCTGCAACTCCAGGCCAGCCGGAGCCTGATCCGGGAGATCTGCCGGGCCATGGTGGAAAGCGGTCTCCTGACGGCGCAGCCCAATCGCGGCTTCTTCGTCCGCGAGATGTCGCTGCGCGAAGCAGCTGAGCTCTACGATATCCGTGCATCCCTGGCCCGTCTGGCGGGCGCCCAGCTTGCGGCCCGGATCACGCCCGGACAACTCGCCGAACTCAGCGATCTCATCGCAAGAATGGACGCGGCTTGCACGGACTGGGACGCGGCAACCTTCTACACGCTCAACAATTCTTTCCACGACAAGATCCTGAAATTCAGCGCCAACCTGAGGCTCCAGTCGGTGCATGCCAGCCTGTTGAAGGAACTGCAGATCTTCCGCCGCAACAGCATCGTCACCGGCGATATCCGGAAATCGAACGAGCAGCACAAGGCGATCCTCCAGGCGCTGGCCGAGCACAACTCCCTGGAGGCCGCCAACCGCATGGAAGATCATGTGCAGCAGAGCAAGGTGCGCTTCCTTGAAAACATCACCCACGAGCTGCGCTAAAGGGCGGGGCCTTCCTCACCCTTCGACGAGATGGAAAGGGACACCAAACCGCTGGATGGCGCACTGATATCTCCTCTTTCAGAGCCGTCGTTTCTCCTTGGACTGGCTATGAAAATGATGTGACTTTGCGGATCGGATCCGTCCCATCCCAGGTCGCGGCCGTTTCGGCGATACGTCGAAAGAAAGCGCCCTTCGGACCGCTCACCTCCGAGATTTCGATCATCGGACCGGAATGGGCATCCCTTTCCAGATAGGCCAGTCTCGTGTCAGGCCCCCCCGCTCGGGCACTCATCAGCACCTTGTAGCCGGCGGCCAGATAACGGGCCATGTCCGCGTCGTAGTGCTCGGTCCAGAAGGCCACATGCTGCACCCCGTCCCGGCCCGACTTCAGGAATTCGGTGAAGGGGGATTCCACCTCGTCGAGCGGCTGGATGATCTCGATCTGCACGGCCCCGCTCTGCGAAAGGGCGATGATGTTGCGCCCCCGGAACGGCTGTCCGCGATAGATCGAATATTGGTCCGGCGTGGTCTCAAAATAGAAGAAAGGCCCCACCTCCATGACGCGGGTCCAATAGTCCATCGCGGCCTGGGCATCGCGGACGACATAAGCGACCTGTCGTATCGGTCCGAACAAACGGCTCATGGGCTCAATCTCCCTTTTTCCGGCCGATCAGCCGGCGTAATGGCGCAACGACGCGGCCAGATCGTAGCGCGCCCGGTAACCGAAATCCCGCGCGGCGGCGGCCCCATCCATACGCATCCGGTAGACCGGGGCGCCGCATAGGCCGGCCGCCGCCTCCGCCCGGATATCGACTTTCGCCGGCGGGAAGGTCTCGCCCACGATCCGGGCGAAGTCGCTCACCTCATAGGCCGCCGCGCCGTTGATGTTATAAACGTGCTGCGGCAACCGCCCGGCATAGAGCGCCGCGATCGCCGCCTCGGCGCTGTCCCGCGCGTCGATGAATTCGGCCAGTCCCCGCCAAGTCCAGGCCGGGTTGTCGATGACCGCGGTCTCGCCGCGCCGCGCGGGCTCCACGAAGGCGGCGAGCAGGGTGCCGATCGCGCCCGCGTCGGCGCCCGCCCATTCCCGGATGACCGCGCTGAAGCGCAGAACCACGGCATCGATGCCGAAAGTGTCGATGTAATTGCGCGTGAAGAACTCCATGGCGAGCTTCGTGGTGCCATAGAAGAGTGGATGCGCCGGTGACAAAGTGGGCCATTGGAACGCCGGCGGCGTGCTGAGCGTGGCGGAGTAAAATCCGGCCGTTGTTAGGCTGCTCCTTTTGGGAGCGGCCGGGGATGTTTGCCGTGGAGAGCTATGCCGCCGTTCGGCGCTTC
>CANJCB010000008.1 GCA_947473305.1 Rhodospirillales bacterium | reverse complement strand
GGAGAGCTGGGTCGGCGAGCGTGAGCCCCCGGTCCCGACGCCGGACGGCGTGCGCGAGCCGCGCAACCGGGTTGTGGAGATCAATCTCCAATAATTCCGGTTTCATCGGACGGACTGGAACGGCGTCGCCCTCGGGCGGCGCCGTTTCCTTTTGGTCCTTGAGCCGAGGGTTGCGGCTTTAGCCCATGCCCGAGAAGAAATCGAGCTGCCAGCGCATGGCTTCCTCGCCCAGCGCATAGGTCCCATTGGGTCGGGGCTGGAGGGCGGCGCCCGGGGGGATCTGGGCGAGCTGGATCTGGACCCTTACGGCCGCGCGGGCGCCGAGGCCTGCCTTCCAGGCCAGAGCCACGACACCCTTGGCGCTATGCGCGCCGAGCATTTTCTCCACGGCCTCGACCGGGATATCCGCCAGAACCGCCAGACAGGCGCGGGCGAAAGTCCGATCGCTGCCCAGGGCATGCAACACGGCGGTCTCGTCGAGCTTTCCCGCTTCTTTGAGCTTGCGCGCCCGTTCGACCTGCTCATTGGTGGGCTTCGATGGCGCCCTGGGTATGCCGGCCAGAGGTTCGGCGCGGGGAGGAGGCTCGGCGGGTTCCTCGGCCAGCCGGCGCATCACGACCTTTGAAATTTCGCGCGTGGCCCCGGGATCGAGATCGCGCCGGTCTTTTAAGGTCGCAAGAAGGTTCGTCGCGACGAACTGGGCGAGCGCGATCGCGGCCTTGGCCGACAGCCTCGGACGGCGGACGAGAGGCAGATGCCAGCTCTTCGTCTCCTTTGCCCGTTCCACGAGCTGATCGAGCGTCTCCTCGCGAATCTGGGCGCTCGGATTCGAGAGGAGCGCCGCGATCGCGTCGAGATCCGGGCTCGCGCCGATGGCATCGGCAATGGGCTCGGTCACGCCGTCGCGCCGGGCAATCGCTTTCAAGGCGCCCGGGATGGGCGATGCGCCGATGATCTCCAGGAGATCGTCATCGGTGAGGACGGGCGAATATTGGAGAACGGGGCCCGCCACCTCGATCTCGCCGTCCTGGGCAAGGAGGCGGATGATCTCGGGAGGGGCCGAGGCGACATCCCGGAGCGTCTCGGCGATCACCTGCCGGACTTTTCGGACCTGATCCCGCGCGAGGATCTCGAGCGCTTCATAGGTCATGCGCCGGAGCCGCTCGTGCTGCTCGGCGGACAGGCCTGGCGTGAGCCGGGCGATCTTGCGCGCCAGATCCTCGCGCACGCCGTCGTCGGCGTCCCGGGTCAGGATGAGGTCGGCCTGGACCGGTGTCGCCTCGTTGGCGGCGACGGCAGACCGGACTTCGGGCGTCTTGTCGCTGGCGAGGTAATAGAGGATTTCGGGCCGGGTGCCGCCGTTCTCCGCCGCCCGCTGCCGGTCGCTCACGGCCGGGCTCGCCGCGAGCGTCTTGGCCGTCTCATAGTCGAGCGGCGGCGTCTCGGATTTGCGGCTGCGGAAAACCCGCTGGAGCAGGCCGATCAAGAAGTGGCCTCCGCGGGCAGGGGCGCAGGATCGGCGATGACGGCGCGACCCTTGCCGCCTTGCTTCGCCTTGTACATGGCGCCATCGGCGCGGGCGACGATCTGGTCGAGGGTCTCGGGCCGCCTGGGATCGTAGAGCGCCAGGCCCAGCGAGACGCCCAGCGGCCGGTCGGGATTGCCTGTCATCGGCCCCAGCACCTTGCAGGCTTTTACCAGCGCTTCGGTCCGTTCCGTGGCGGTGACCGGGTCGATCCCCTCCATCCAGAGGACGAATTCGTCGCCGCCCAGGCGCGCGGCCAGATCGTTCGACCGGCTGTTGTCACGCAGGATCTGGCAGAGTGCCAGGATCGCGCTGTCCCCGGCCGGATGGCCGAAGTTGTCGTTGACCAGCTTGAAGTTGTCCATGTCGACATAGATGAAGGCCGCCCCGAGATGTCCGCGCCCGGCGCGTTGGACCCGGCGTTGCAGCTCGTCGAAAAAAGCCCGGCGATTGAGCAGTCCGGTCATCGGATCGGTGCGGGACAACGACAGGATGCGCTCGTGATTGACGATCTGCGCGATGGCGACGCCGAGCTGATCGGCGACTTCTGAGAGAAGTTGGACATCCGCCGGGGGAAAGCCGCCGTCTTCTTCGGTTCGCCAGAAGACGACGCCCCCGTTGGCGTCCTGCCTGTAGCGGGTGGGAAAGGCTGCGATATGAAGACCGGCGCGGCGGAGTTCCCGGGGCTCGCTTCCGACGAGCGAAGTACCGATCGCGTCAAGCGTCGCGGGGTCGAGCGCCTTGCCCCAGGAGGCGGCCTCTCCCAGGGTGGCGCCGTCCTCGACCCGGCGGCGGAGAATCGTCCCGCCGGCGGCATCGACCGCGAGGCCCACGGCGGAAACCGCGACTTCCAGTGCTTTCTCGGGCTCGATCTCGTCGCGGATGGTGCGGACGAGATGGCTCATGAGCCGGTCGCGCAATTGCGCATGGGCGAGCGCCTGGTCGCGGGCGCGGGTCTCGGTCATGTCGCGGCAGACGCCCCGCGCCCCGCCTTTGCCCGGTACCGGCGAGGCCACGACGCTGAGGGAGGCCACCTCGCCGTCCGCGCGGCGGAACCAGAGATCGAGGTCGGAAAGGGGTTCTGGCGTCGTGAAGGCCGCAGCCTGGGCCTCGTCCGCGTCGATCAGAAAATCGCGGGCCGCCCGCCCCAGAAGTTCCTCCGCCGCCCAGCCCAGGGCGCCGCGTGGCGAGACGAAGAGAAAACGCCCCGCCTCGTCGGTTTCCCAGGCGAAGTCGCTGGAGATTTCCACCAGCTCCTTGTAGCGCTGGCGGCTTTCCATGAGGGCTTCGCGCAGGTTTCTTTCGAGAGACGTGTCCTGGATGAGAGCCAGGACATCGCCCGACCGGTCCGGAATGAGCACCGCCTGGGCGCTGGGTCCGAGGTGGAGGGGCCGGATGTCGGCCATATCGTCGCGCCGGGCGTCTTCCGCGGTGGAAAGAAGCTCCCCCTGCGCCATGGCGGTGGCGCCTGCGAGATAGGCGGCGCCGCGCTCGTTCAGAGGATCGATCTGGCCAGTCGGGCCGATTCGAAGGGCTGCGCCCGGGAAGCGGTCGAACCTGCCTCCCGCCGCTTCCACCGTCTCGATCCGCTGCTCCCCCATCGCTCCACCCCAGTGCAACTGGACGGGCCCTGGGGAGGCTTATCTCTGAAACCCCTCTTTCTGCCAAGGGGCACGCGGGAAAATACCTGTCCTTTCGGGTGGTCAGGACCCTTTGCGGATCTCGTCGTGAGCCTTGGCGAGGATCTGGGTGATCCGTCGGTGCTCTTCTTCCGAGGCACCGATCTTCTCGCGGAGTGCCGCGTGAAGTTCGCGCCAGGCCTGCCGCAGTTCGGGAACGATCCTTGATGCGGGATCCCCGCCGTCCTCGGATCGACCTTCGCCGCCGAAGACTTCCCGGACACGTCCCATCTTCTTCCCGATCCAGGCGAGCTTGTTCAGGATCGCTTCGGCCGTTTCCCGGTTCTGCGCGAGATGGGCCTCGCCCGCGGCGGTGATGCTGTAGAGCTTCTTGGTGCCCTCCACCGCGACGGTCGCATATTCGACTTCTTCGAGATAGGTGAGCGCCGGATAGACCATGCCGGGGCTTGGCGCATAGAAGCCGCCCGACCGTTCTTCCAGGGCCTTGATGATCTCGTAGCCGTGCTGCGGCTTTTCGGCGAGCAGCGCGAGGATCACGAGTTGGAGATCGCCCGACCCCAACTTCCGTCCGGTGCGGAAGCCTTCTCCACCCATGCCGCGACCGCCCATGAAGCCGGCCGCGAAGTGACCGAACCCGCCGCCACGAGGGCGGCCGGCGAGGTCATGATGCCGGGAGCCACGCCCTCGGCGGTCCCAGATGCTTTCTTGATGCATGAATAACTCCTTGTTTGCATCTTACAACGCATCTGTAGATATATCTTACGATATAATGAGTCAAGGAAAAAAGCCGACACTCTTTGTGCCCGATGTCAGTTGCGATCATGCTGTCCCAGATCGTTGGCGACCGAGGTCACGGCCGCGCTCACCGCTTCGGCCGCTGCGGTCTCTGCGGCGCGTTGCGCGCGGTCGAGCGCCTGGCGGGCGACACTCTGCGCTTCGCGGCGCAATTCGTCGCTGGCCTCGCCGATCCATTCATCTTCCAGCTTGGTGCTCGGCAGGAGCATGGCGGCAAGCGCGCCGGCGGCCACGCCCATCATGCCGACCGTCAGCGGATGACGGACGACGATATTTTCCCAGGGGCCTTTCGGCGCTTTGGGGGCGGGCTCTTGCGGAGCATGGCCGAGATCGGCTTCGGGCTTGAGATTCACCGGATGCTCTGCCTGCGCGCGGCGGCCGCTCCCGAGCAGAAACCACCCGATCCCGAGCGCTATGAGCGCGGCCGGAGCGGGATTGCGCAGCAACTGATTCCCAAGATCCGACGAACCCCAGGGCATGGTCTCGCGGAGGGCGTCCATCCCCTTGTTGAAAAGCCGCTGCGGCGCGAGCTTCTCTTCCAAGGCTTGCAACGTCTCGCTCATCTCGGCGCGGGTATGGGCGATATCGGCCTCGATCTCGTCTGCTGGCTTTCCGCTCTCGATATCGATGGTCATCGAAGTTGCTCCTTGGCCCAGTCGGCGTCGTCTCGAAGAGTTCGCAGCGTGCGGCTCGGCACGAGCGCATCAGCCGCCATGCTCCTCTTGCCCGCAAAAGCCAGAATGGCGCCGACGATCAGCACCGCCACGGCGACGACGAGAGCCGCCGCCCAGGCCGGCAAGACCAGCGCCAAAGCGAGAACCGCCGAAGCCAGCAAGGCGAGAAAACCCGCGAAGGCGATCACGGCCCCCGCGGCGATCAGGCCCACACCTGTGGCGAGCCG
This sequence comes from Rhodospirillales bacterium, assembly GCA_947473305.1. GTDB lineage: Bacteria > Pseudomonadota > Alphaproteobacteria > ATCC43930 > CGMCC-115725 > CANJCB01. The sequence goes on along the minus strand of CANJCB010000008.1, from coordinate 130,091 downwards.
GCCTGCCTTGGCGGCGATCTCAGCCTTGGCGAGGGCGATTTCCTGACGGAAAAGCTGCGAGGCTTCGCCGGCGAGGTCGCCGATCAGTCCGGCGATGGACCGGTCGGCCTTGGGGGGTAAAGGTGCGTCGCAATCCATCTCGGGACCCTTCACGCCGCGGGGCCGCTGGAACCGGCGGCAGAGCCGGGCGAAACGGCCTTATCGGCCTGCCGCTTATGCTCGGCGGAGGCGAAAAGAAAACGGCCGAGAAGAAAACCCGCGGCCAGCGCGCCGACGACGAAAATCGCCGGCTCGCGTTTGGCGAAGCCTTCGACCTCTTCCACCATGTCGCTCAAATTCTGATGCCTGAGTTTGGACGCCCAGCCGTCGATCTGACCGGCCGCGCGGTCCGCGTAGCCCGCGGCCGTCGACAGATATCCTTCCTCAAGCGTGTCGGCCGCCTGACGGAACGCGGTGGCGATGCCATGACCGGTCCCGGAAATCCGGCTTTTCTGCTCGTCCAGCAGGGCTTCGGCCAGCCGACCCATATCGCCCATCAGGCTTGTTTTCTCGCTTTCCGAGGCGATATCGCGGTCCCTGTCGGCCATGGCGCTTCTCTCTCCGGTCAGCGGGCTCGCCCTGGCGAGGCTCCGCGCATGAGGTAACATCCCGATCCGCTGCCGGGTTCCGAAAGTTCCGGCGGTCATGTGACGATTGTCTGTCGTTCGGGCGCAGGACTACATTACCGCCATCGGAGGTAGTGATGTCGAACTTACGCGAGCTTTTCAAAGGACCCGAAATCGTGGTGGCCCCGGGCTGCTACGACGCGCTTTCCGCTTTGATGATCCAGCAAGCCGGGTTCAAGGCCGCCTATCTGTCGGGCGCCGCACTGTCCTATACCCGCTTCGGGCGGTCCGACATAGGCCTCGTCTCCATGAGCGAGGTGGCCGATACCGTCTCCGTCATTACGGAACGCACCCCGATTCCGCTGATCGTCGATTGCGACACGGGCTTCGGCAATGCCCTCAATACCCAGCGCACAGTGAAACTGGTCGGCGGCCGGGGCGCCCAGGGCATCCAACTCGAGGACCAGACCATGCCGAAGCGCTGCGGGCATCTCCAGGGCAAGTCCCTGGTGTCCAAGGGCGAGATGGTCGGCAAGCTGAAGGCGGCGCTCGATGCGAGGCCCCACGATGGGGTGTTGATCATCGCCCGCACGGACGCCATCGCGGTCGAGGGCTTCGAAGCGGCGCTCGACCGGGCGGAGGCCTATCTCGAAACGGGCATCGACATGCTCTTCATCGAAGCGCCCCGCACCGAGGCTGAGTTGCAGGGGATCGTGAAGCGCTTCCGGGGGCGCGTGCCCCTGATGGCCAATATGGTCGAGGGTGGCGAAACTCCCCTGAAAGACGCGGCGCAACTCGAAGGTCTCGGCTTTTCCTTGGTTATCTTCCCGGGCGGCACCGTCCGCACGCTGGCCCAGCGCTTCGAGGAGTATTTCGCGAGCCTCAAGCGGCACGGCTCGACCGGGCCGTTCCGGGACCGGATGTATGATTTCAAGGGCTTCAATCAGGTGATCGGCACGCCGGAACTGCTGGAGCGGGGCAAGCGCTACGATCCCGAAGGCTGAAGCCGGTCAGGTCCCGCCGAACCGTGCGGGCCGCTTGCCGAGGAAAGCGGTGATGCCCTCCAGGAAATCCTCGGTTGCCGAGCAGGCGGCGAAACTCTCCATTTCGGCCTTAAGCTGGGTTTCGAGGGTCGCGGTCGCGGAACCGTTCATGAGGCGCTTGGTCGCCGCATAGGCCCTGGCCGGGCCTTTGGCCAAGCGTTCCGCGATCATGCGCGTTCTGGTCTTCAACTCTCCAACGGAAACGACCTCATTGACGAGCCCGAGACGCAACGCGGTCGGGGCGTCGAAGCGGTCGCCGAGCAGCGCGATCTCCATCGCCTTCTTGAGACCGACCTGCCGCGGCAGGAAGAAGCTGGAGCCGCCATCGGGACTGGTGCCGATCAGGCTATAGGCGAGGGTGAAGACGCTGTTCTCCGCCGCCACCGCCAGGTCGCAGGCGAGCATCAGGCTCAAACCGAAGCCGGCGACCGGACCGTGGACGCTGGCGATAACCGGTTGGTTAAGCCTCCGTAATCGCAGGATCTGGGGATGAACCGCGCCGATGAAGCGCTCGAAGCGAAGCTTCCGCTCGGCGGGCGGCAGGTCCAGCCATTCCGAAAAGCCGCGCAGGTCGCCGCCGGCCATGAAGCCGCCGCCGGAGCCTTCAATCACCAGGACGCGGGCCTCCGGATCCGCTTCTATCCGGTCGAGCGCCAGCGTGAGGCCCTCCACCATGGCCGCGTCCAGCGCATTGAGCGCCTTGGGCCGGTTGAGGGTGAGGGTCGCGATCCCAGCCTCGACGGCGAGCAGGACGGTGTCGTTCATGGGAGGCCTTCCGACGCTCAGTGATATCCTTCGTCGGCTCGGACCTTACCCCGGAAAACCCAATAGGACCAACCCGTGTACATGAGGATGACCGGCAGGAGGAACAGGGTTCCGACCAGCAGGAAAGCCTGGGTATTGGGATCCGCCGCCGCTTCCCAGAGGGTATAGCGATGCGGGACGATCATCGGCCAGAGACTGATGGCGATCCCCAGGAAGGAGAGCAGGAAGAGAAGGATGCCGGCGATGAAGGGGGTTGCCTCCGCCTTGCCGCCAAACGCCCGCCAGGCCCAGAGCGTGGTCACTCCGGCGAGAAGCGGGACGGGGGCGAGGAAGGCGATGTTCGGCCAGGAGAACCAGCGCCGGGCGATATCGGCATCCATCAGGGGCGTCCAAATGCTGACCGCCCCGATCCCGAGCACCACCCCGATGAGGCAGAGCCGGCCCAGCCGCCGGGCCTGGGCCTGGAGCGGTCCCTCCGTCTTCAGAACGAGCCATCCCGCGCCAAGGAGACCATAGCCGAAAAGCAGCGCGACGCCGGTCAGCAGCGAGAAGGGCGTGAGGAAATCCATCGAGCTGCCGGCGAAATGGCGACCCTCCACCTTGAAGCCCTGGATGAAGGCGCCGAGCACCACGCCTTGGGCAAAGGTCGCCACGGTGGAGCCGATGCCGAAGCCATAGTCCCAGAAGGTCCGGTGGTCGGCCTCGCGATAGCGGAATTCGAAGGCGACGCCCCGGAAGACCAGCGCCAGGAGCATGACCAGGATGGGGAAATAGACCGCCGGAATGATGATCGCGAAGGCGAGCGGAAAGGCGGCGAGAAGCCCGATCCCGCCCAGTACCAGCCAGGTCTCGTTGCCGTCCCAGATCGGGGCGATCGAATTCATGACGAGATTGCGCGATGCCGTATCCGGCATGAAGCCGAAGAGGATGCCGACGCCGAGATCGAAGCCGTCGAGCAGCACATAGAGACAGACGCCAAGGCCCAGGATCCCGGTCCAGAGCGGGACGAAGTCGAGGATCGATCCGCTCATGGCCTGTCTCCCCCCATATCCGGCGCGGCGGTGACGGGCTGCCGGGGTCTGCCGCCTTCGACGGGGGAAGTGCCGGGGGCGGGGCCTTTCCGCACCAGCCTTCGGAGCAGCAGAAGCCCGGCGGAAAACATCACGAGATAGGTCCCGGCATAGGCCAGGAGGGAAATCAGCACATCCGCGCCGGTCAGCGAGGGCGTGACCGAATGGGCCGTGCGCAGGAGGCCGTAGATCGTCCAAGGCTGGCGCCCGACCTCGGTGGTCGTCCAGCCCGCGAGCACGGCGATGAAGCCGAGCGGCACCGAATATTGGCAAAGCCGAAGGAACCAGGGCGCCTCAAACCTGTCCCGCAGCCATTGGACCCAGCCGAGCGCCACGATCCCCAGCATCAGGATCCCGATCCCCACCATGATCCGGAAGGCGAAGAAGGGCACGGCTACCGGCGGCCGGTCCTCGCGTGGGAAATCCTTGAGGCCCTTGATCTCGCCGTCCCATTCATGGGTCAGGATCAGGCTGCCGAGGAGCGGGATCTCGATGGCGTAGCGATTGGTCTCCGCCGCCTCGTCGGGGATGGCGAAAAGGGTGAGGGGAACGCGGCGCTCGGTTTCCCACCGGGCCTCGATCGCCGCGAGCTTGGCGGGCTGATGATCGCGGGTGTTGAGGCCGTGAGCGTCGCCCAGCACCATCTGGAGCGGCACCATGAGGCTCAGGAAGCCGAGCGCCAACAGCCGCATGATCCGGCCTTCGGCGGCGAACTGCCCGCCCCTCACGAGATAGGAGCCGACGGATAACACCACGAAGGCCGTCGTCACATAGAAGGCGGCGACCGTATGGAGCAGCCGATAGGGGAAGGACGGATTGAAGATGATCGCCATCCAGTCCTTCGGGAAGAACCGCCCGTCGATGATCTCGAAGCCGGCGGGCGTCTGCATCCAGCTGTTGGTGGAGAGGATCCAGAAGGATGAAAAGAGCGTCCCGCCCGCCACCATCACCGCGGCCACGAGATGCGCCCAGGCCGGCACCTTCTTGCGCCCGAAGAGCAGCACGCCCAGGAAAGCCGATTCCAGGAAGAAGGCGGTCAGCGCCTCATAGGAAAGAAGCGGCGAGATCACATTCGCCGCGATATCCGAGAACCGGCTCCAATTCGTGCCGAACTGGAAGGGCATCACCACGCCGGAGACGACGCCCATGCCGAAGGAAACGGCGAAGATCCGCGTCCAGAAGGTCGAGATGCGCTGCCAGATCTCGCGCCCGGTTAAAAAACCGATGCCCTCCAGCACGGCGATGAAGGAGGCGAGGCCGACCGTGAAGGCCGGCAGCAGGATATGCCAGGCGATTACCCAGGCGAATTGGATGCGTGATAGCACTACGGGATCGAGGGTCATGCGCTCTCTCCTGCCGGTCCTAGATCCTACCCCATTTCCCGTGACGGAACCGCGTGTCGCCCTGTCGCGGGCTGTCGCGAATTGACCCCGCGCCCGAGCGAGCCTATGTTCTTCTTATTGATTTGCGCGGACGGCGGAGACTTTCCATGGCGGATGCAATCGGCAATGCGGTGAGCAATTCGGTCGCCGGGCTCTACCGCGCCGAGCGCCAGCTCGCCGATGCGGCAAGCAAGATCGCCACCGGTTTGCGCAGCGACGATACCACCGGCGCGACGTCGCCTACCGCAAAAGCGCCGGATTTCGATCCGACGGCGGCGATTCTTCAAGTGAACGAGGCGAGAAACGCCTTCTCCGCGAATGCCGCTGTGCTCGAGACCACCGACCAGCTCACGCGCAAGATCCTCGACATCAAGGTTTGAGCGGCGCTGAACGGGCGTGGGTCCCAGGCCTGCCGGCGCGAGGCTGGCGGGCGCGATCCCCTTTGAAAGGATGAAGATGCCCCGGTTCTCCGTTCCAGCATTTGCCGCCGGTCTTCTGATGGCGGGTTTCGCGACCTCGGCCGGTGCTTCCGACGCGCCCTTGCGTCTTGCCCAGGCGAGCCAGCCGCAGATGCAGGAGAGCCCCTCGGGCCTGCGCTATATGGACACGCAGATCGGGACCGGCGCCCGGCCGCAGCCCCGGCAGATGGTGGTCGTCCATTATACCGGCTGGATTTATCAGAACGGGCAGAAGGGCCGGAAGTTCGACAGTTCGGTCGATCGGGGCGAGCCCTTCGAGTTCCAGATCGGCTTGCAGCCGCCCAAGGTGATCCGGGGCTGGGAGGAAGGGGTCGCCTCCATGCACGTCGGGGGCAAGCGGACGATGATCATCCCCCCGGAGATGGGCTACGGCTCGCGCGGCTTCGGCCCGATCCCGGCGAATTCCACCCTGATGTTCGACGTGGAGCTGCTGGCCGTCAGATAGCGGTCAGCGCTGCGGGCGGCGGGGGCGGAAAGCGCCGGGCCTGAAAAGCGCCATCAGCGCCGCGCCGACCGCGAAGCCTCCGACATGAGCGCCGAAGGCGACGCCTGGCGTTCCGCCGGGGACAAGCGCGGCGCTGACGATCTGGAAAAGAAGCCAGAGCGCCAGCAGGTAAACCGCCGGCACCCCGATGATCCGGACGATGAAGAAGACCCAGATCAGCAGGGTGATGCGGGCGCGGGGAAAAAGGACGAAATAACTCCCCAAAACTCCCGCGATTGCCCCGCTTGCTCCCACCATGGGGATCCTGGACGCCGGGTCGATAAGCGCCTGGATCAGTCCCGCCGCGACCCCGCAGACGAGAAAGAGTATCAGGTAGCGGACCGGCCCCAAGGCGGCTTCGACCCCCCGGCCGAAGAGCCAGAGATAGAGCATGTTTCCGGCAAGGTGCAGCCAGCTCGCATGGAGGAAAATGCTCGAGATGAGCGTTGCCGCGGGTGGGATCGAGTGGACGCGCGCCGGAAGGCCCGCGAAGCCGAAAAGCACCGCCGGCACCATTCCGTAGACGAGATCCGCATCGGCCACCCGCCGGCCTAGGCCGAGTTCCCAAACGAAGACCAGAAGGCAGGCGAAGGCGATCCCATAGGTGACGCTCGCGGGCTTCAGCTTCGGGCTGTCGTCCCGCAGGGGAAAGGCGAGCAGCATGCCCTTTGCGCGACTAGGCCGCTTTCGGCCGGTTGGCGGGCTTATGGCCGCTGAAGGCGGCGCCGGCTTCGGGTGAGAGGCTGAGGTAGGTGAGACCCGAAAGACATCCCAGCACGGCGCAGATCAACAGGCAGTTCTGGACATCGGTGGCGGTCAGCGCCTCCATCGGGCGGCCGCCCCAGGTGACCGAGAACTGCAGAATGATCGCCCCGAACGTGGCGCCCATGCCGCTGGCGAGCTGCTGGACCATGCTGGAAAAGCCGGTGGCGCCGCTCATCTTCGACTCAGGCACCTCGGAGAAGCAGATCGTATTGAGGCTGAGATAGACCATCGAGCGGGTGAGCCCGCCCGCCAGGAACGCGAAGGCCATGAAGGCATAGGGCGAATCCGGCGTGAAGAACCAGTTCAGCAGCACCACCAGCCCGCTGAGGATGCTGCCCCAAACCAAGACGGTGCGAAAGCCGAAGCGGCGCAGCACGGGCCTTGGCGAGGACCGGCTGATGAAAAAGCCGATGGCGCCCCAAAGCGTGAAAAGCCCGGATTCGAAGGCGCTCATGCCGAAACCGATCTGCAGCATGATCGGCTGCAGGAAGACGGCCCCTGTCAGGGCGATATTGAAGAGCGACCCGCCGATGGTCATGGCCCGGAAGGTCGGCAGGCGGAGCAGGTTGAGATCGAGGAGCGGGGCTGGATGGATCCGCTCGTGAACATAGACGCCGACGCCCGCCGTGAGGCTCACCACGACCAGGACAGCGATTTCCAGGAGCGAGGTCTCGGGCCGCGTTGCGACGGTGGCCAGATACATGACCGCGCTGACCGAGACGCCGACGAAGACGAAGCCAAGCCAGTCGAAAGGCCGGCGTTCTTGCGTATGGTCGTTGCGGATCAGCAGGAGCGCGAGCGCGATCCCGATGAGCCCGAAAGGCACGTTGAAGATGAAGATCCAGCGCCAGGAGGCGAAGGTCGTGATGAAGCCGCCGAGCGGCGGGCCGAGGATCGGCCCCAAGAGCCCCGGCAGGGTCGCATAGGACATGGCGCGCAGGAATTGCGACTTGTCGAAGGTGCGCAGCAGGATGAGCCGCCCCACCGGCACCATCATCGCCGCGCCGAGCCCTTCCACGATGCGGAAGAAGGTCAATTCCAACAGGCCGTTGCTGACCGCGCAGAGAATGGAGGCGACCGTGAAGATCGCCATGGCCGAGGTGAAGACCGTTCGCGGGCCCAAGCGGTCGGCGAGCCAGCCGCTCACCGGCACGAAGACCGCATAGCTCACCGCATAGGCGGTGATCGCGATGCTGAGATGCGCGGGGCTGGTGCCGAGTTCCTTCGCCATCTGCGGCAGCGCCGTGAGCATCACGTTGCTGTCGAGATTCGTCATCAGGAATGCGAAGGAAACGACCAGCGCGACGATCATCGCTTACCCTTGGGGAGACCGGGACGCCCGGCCCCTGGGCGTCTCGGCGAGCCTGTTCCGGCTCTCGGGCGGCATTATGCCATGATCGCGGTCGAAATGAGGCTTTCTCTTCTCCGGAATGTGAGTTGGATCACCCTGGGGATCATGCGGGGGCCTTGGCGCGCTCCGCGATCTGCTCGGCGAGACTCGTCACATAGCGCGACGGCAACTCGCCGAGCCGCTTGCGCTGGCGCGCCCAAAGCCGCCTGTCCTCCGCCGTGTGGAAGACCTGGGCGGACGGGAGGACGGGCCATTCCGGCACTTTCAGCCAAAGCCGTAGAAGATGGCGGCGATGGTTCACGTCCCGGTCTTCGTCGTAGTCTGTGCGGCCGTGCAGGATGGTGCGGTTGTTGATGAACTGGATGTCACCGTCGGTGAAATCCATGTCGAGGTAGAATTCCGGCGAGGCCGCGAGCTTCTCCAGTTCCCGGATCGCTTCTTCCTCCAAGGGCGTCAGCGTGGCTGCCCCCGCCCGCACCGCCGACCGCGCGTAGCCGCCCAGGAAATAAGAGGAAAATTCTCCCGTCTCCTGCGAGAAGGACGCGATGCGATGGGGCGACACGAGCACCCCGTTGCCGTATTCCGCGTCGGGTTCGTTCCGCCTGTAGTGGAAGCCCGCGTAATGCGCCGCCGCAAGGTCGGGCCGGCGCTCGGCGAGCGCGTTATGCAGCGCCACCGTGCTGGCGATCCGGCTGGCGCCGCCCGAGCGGGCGGTGCGCAGGCACATGAGGCCGATCACATCGCCGGAATCGGTATGCATGGCGATGGCCCCGCCCTTGTGATAGGCGCGGGGGCGATCTTCCAGGTCGCTCACGTCGATCACATGGCCGAGCAATTCGCCTTGCCAGGACTGCTCGATGGGAAGGCCGACATAGGCGCCGATCCCGAAATAGATCCGCGCCATGTCGTCGGTCGACAGCCGTTCCCGGGGAAGACCCCGGAGCATGAGGAAGCCCCGCCCGAAACGCAACTCGTGCGGGAGGGTCCTGAGATACTTCCCGAAGGCGTCGAGCGGAAAATGCTCCTGCCTGATCTCGGAGAAATCGAGCTCCCCCAGGGATTTCAGATGCGCGAGCCCGCTTTCGATCTCCCGAAGCTCGGAGGCGGAAAGGACGTGGAGTCCCTCCTTTCTCCAGTCGATCTCGGGGCCTTTCCAGGCGGCTTTGGTCTCGATGGGTTCGATCGTCATTTTGCCATCCATGCGTTGTCCCATGCGCCGTAGCCCTGGTAGCCCCACACACCGTTGAGCCGTTTCGAAGAGGTGTCCAAGGTGATGTACTGCTGCAGGGTGATCGTCGGTTGATCGGCGGCAAGGATCGCCTGGGCTTCCTGATAATATTTGCCGCGCTCATCCAGCGAGGTGGCCCCGGCGCCCTTGTCGAAAAGCTCGTCGACCTTGGCGTTGGAATAGCCCGCCAGGTTGCCGAAGGGTTTGCCGATCTGGGAGCTCACGAAGGTCCGCGACACGCCCAGCGCGGGATCGCCGTAGCTCGTGTAGCCGATCATCGTCACGTCGAAGTCGCGTTCCTCGAAGACCTTCTTGCCACGGGTTGCCCGCTCGAGCGATTCGATGGAAACGTCGACCCCGACGTTGGCCCACATGCCCTTGAGACCCTGGGAGACCTGGGCCAGGTCCGCGGCGTCGGAGGCGATGACGATCCTCAAGGGGAACCGCTTGCCGTCGGCCCCCTTCTTGTATCCGGCCTCGTCGAGCAGGGCGTTCGCTTTGGCATAGTCGAAGGGATACATCTTGCGATAGTCGACGTTCGGATTGGCCGTCCAGTTGATCATGGTGGAAATCGGCGAGGTTCCAACCTCGCCCACGCCGAACCAGGCTGTCCTCACGAGATATTCCCGGTCGGTTGCCATGGTTAGGGCTTGGCGGACGCGCTTATCGTCCAGCGGCTTGCGCAGCACGTTGAAGAAGAGATTGTTGGCGCTGGGCGGGAAGCCCGACTGCTGGACCTTCAGATTGGGATTGGCCCGGATGGTCGCATAGTCGTTGGGCTGGATGTAATAGCCGGTGACGAAATCGACCTCGCCTCCCAGCAAGGCCTGGGTGCGGGCGCCGGCCTGGGGCAGGACTTTCGCGACGATTTCGTCGAGATAGGGCTTGTTCGGATCCCAATAAGTCGCGTTCCGCGTGAACTTCAGATAGTCGCCCCGCTTCCACTCGGCGAGCTTGAAGGGTCCTGTTCCCATGGGCGACTGGGTCGTGGCGGGATTGGTCAGCACATCCTTCCCGCGGAAGAGATGCGCCGGCATGATCGCGCCGCCCTGTGAGCAGGCGAGCGACATCAGGAAGGGGCCGAAGGGCTCCTTGAGCTGGATGACCACCTTGTCGGGCGCGGGGGTGTCGATCTTGTCGATCAGCTTGCCGGCGGAGGCGAAGACGGAGGCGTATTTGGTGCTGACCTCGGTAAGCGAAAACTTTACGTCCTCGGAGGTGAAGTTCTGGCCGTCCTGCCATTTCGCGGCGCGAAGATCGAAGCTGTAGGTCTTCCCGTCCGGCGACACGGTCCATTTGGTGGCGAGCATGGGGTCGATGCTGCTGTCGAGCTTGACGCGGACCAGACCTTCGTAGATGAGGCAGCCGGTGAACTGATCGGGGATGCCGGTGGTGACGTCAGGGTTGACGACCGGCGGATCGCCGCCGATGCCGACGATGACCTGACCGCCCTTGACGGGCTGGCCCTGGGCGAGAGCATCGCCCGGCGGCGCGAGGCTGGCCGCGAGCAAAATCGCGACAGTCCCCAACACTGATTTCTGGAAACGCATTCCTGATCCTCCCTTGGCGCGACTGGTTAAGCCGCTGCGAATGGATCAAGCTAATCCCGCACGCGTCTTGTCGTAAAGTGGCGCAAAAGGGGAGGAGGGCCGGTGGCCCAAGGCATCAGGTTCAATCGGGCCACGGCACTTGCGAGCTTCTTCATGCTGCTCGGCATCTACCAGACGCTGATTCTCACCGTGGTTCCGGTCGAGGCCCTGCGCCTGATGGGTAGCGCGAGCGCCGTCAGCGTCATTTATTTCGCCATGGGGACGGCGGGCTTCGTCGGCCGATTGGCCATTCCCACCCTGGTCCGGTTCCTGGGGCGGACAGGCGTTCTTCTGCTCGGCGCGATCTCCTCCGGCGTCGCCACCGCCAGCTTCCTTACCGAGACGGCGAGCGGGTTGATCGCGGGGCTCCTGGTCAACGTCTTCGCGCTTGCTTGCCTGGAAACCGTGCTGAACCTTAACGTGCTCGATCACATCCCGAGGCGCGACCTTGCCCGCTTCGAAGCGAAGCGGATATTCTTCGCGGCGGCGCCCTGGACTTTCGGACCCTGGCTCGGCGTCTGGCTCGCGCTTCATGTCGCCCGTTGGGTCCCCTTCGTGGCGACGGCGGCGACCGCGCTCGTCATCCTGGCGGCGGTGGGCCTCTACAATCATCTGGCGGCGCCCTCGGTGGTCGCCGCCTCCCACCAGCATTCCCGCAATCCGACGCGCTATCTTGTCCGGTTCTTTTCACAGCCGCGCCTGCGGCTGGCCTGGTTTCTCGCGGTGGGACGGGCTTCCTGGTGGGTGCTGTTCCAGGTCTATGCACCCATCTATGCGGTCCAGACCGGCCTTGGACCCGAGATCGGCGGGATCATCGTCTCCATCGGCATCGGCTGGATGTGGGCGGTTCCGCTCTGGGGCTGGATGGGGCGGCGCTATGGGTTCAGTCGGTTTCTCCTATTTGGCTATTTATCGACGGGCGTCCTGACCGTCGCGGCGGCAGCAGCGATGGGCCTGCCCTGGCTCGGGGCGATCATGCTGGTGGTCGCGGCGCTGGCGGCCGAGACCATCGACGGGGTAGGCAACGCGCTCTATCTGCGCGCCGTCCACCATCACGAGAGATCCGAGATGACCGTCGTCTTCGCGAGTTTCCGCGATGTGGCCCAACTCGGCCCCCCGGCCCTTTTCTCGGTGGTTCTCATGGTCTTCGAACTGCCGGCGATCTTCCTGTTGGGCGGCGTCATGATGATGGGGATGTCGGTCCTCACCCGCTATATCCCGAAACGGTTTTGAGCACGCTTGCGTGAGGGCTGCTTGACGCGCCGCCCGGCCCGGCTCACAACGCCTGAAAGGGAGGGACGGTTCATGCGTGCATTCGGCGTCTTTTTGATCGCGGCGCTTGCCGCCTTTAGTCCCGCGACGGTTCGGGCGCAGGCCATGCCCGACTATGCGGCCATCATCGCGGCGCCCGACCGTAGCGAGGCCGACCGCCGTACCGACGACCGCCGGGAGCCGGTCAAGCTCCTCGCCTTCACCGGGGCGAAGCCGGGAATGAAGGTCCTCGATATGGGAGCTGGCGGGGGCTACAGCACCGAAATCATGGCGCGCGCGGTGACACCCGGGGGCACGGTCTATGCCCAGAACTCGGACGCGGTCGAGAATTTCACGAAACGCGCCGCGAGCCCGGCCATGAAGAGCGTCGTGAGCCTCATCCGGCCCTTCGACGATCCGGTGCCGCCGGAGGTAAAGGATCTCGACCTTATCACCTTCTTCTATTTCTACCACGACACGACCTATATGCCGGTCGACCGGGCGAAGATGAACAAGCGGCTTTTCGAGGCGTTGAAGCCGGGCGGCATGTTGGTGGTCGCCGACCATTCCGCAAAGCCGGGCGACGGCGCGACTGTGGGCAAGACCTTCCATCGCATCGAGGAAGCGACCTTGAGGCAGGAGGTCGAGGCGGCGGGCTTCAAGCTGGTGGCCTCGGGCGACTTCCTCAAGCATCCCGAAGACCCGCGCGATGCGCCGGTCTTCCGGCCCAAGGTGCCGGTCGACGAATTCGTGCTGAGGTTCGAGAAGCCCCGGTAAGCGGCTAGTCGTGGTAGCGCAGGCTGACGAGCAGCATGTTCACGGTCTCGCCGTCGTTGGATAGTGGCAGCATCAAGGTTTCATAAGCGTAGCGCCGGTTATCGAGCACGCGGTCCCGCTGCGCGTGATGGATGACGCCCGTTTCGGCGACCTTGCTGAAGCTCGTGACGGCAAGCGTGCGGAATTCGGTGTTCGGCAGCTCGTCGAGCATCTTGCCGGTGAGGTCGTAGCCCGCCCGCCGAGCAAGCTCCGTGCCGTGTAGCCGGATCCGGAAGCGCAACGGATCCCGCAGCACGTCGATCAGGATGAGATGCCCCAGCATATAGCCCATGTCGAGCGGGTCGAGATCGGCCCGGCAAGGCATGAGCCGGTCGCCGCGCCTTTCCATCCAATAGTCGTAAAGCCGCTGGAGGCTCTGATCGACGAGCTTCGGCGGGGCTGGTTCGGCAGGATTTGTCATTGGACGGATTGCATCTCGCTTGCCTGAAAGATAGGCACTATCCCGGTGTGCATCTATGTAAAACTAAACCCCAAGTTCCGTTTTTGGGTCAGCGGCGCAAATCGCATTACTGCGATGTCTTGCGGGAACGGCTATCGCCCGGCCGGAGCGTCAGGGCCATGACGATGATGATCACGGAACCCAGCATCCCCGGCAGGAAGGCGGTGGCCGGCTCGTCGGTCCAATCCCAGATCCGCCCTCCGATCAGCGGGATCACATAGGTCATGAAATATCCGATCGCGAGCATTCCGGCCGAGAGTCGGTGCGCATCGCCGGGGTCGGCCACCAAGGGCACCAGCGCCAGGGTCAAGATCAGGACATAGACGGTGGCGATGCCGACCACGGCGGCCGCCGTGATGATGATCCAATCCTGACTCGCGAACATGGCGCCGAGGCCCAGAAGCGCTGTGGCCCCCGCGAAGATGAACGGGCTCCGCTTGCCGGACATGCGCGACGCGAAGACCGTGATGAGGAGCGACGCCGGAAACTGGCAGGCGTTATAGGAGGCGAGCACCGGGCTCACGAGCTCGGGCCGCCCGATCGCATGGAGATAGTCGGGGAAGAAGGTGAGCCCCGAATAGAAGACGACCGATCCCCCGCCCTGCAGGAGCCCCAGCCGCCAGGTCCTCGAATCCCGCCAATTGGGCCACCAGAGGGCGCGGGGTTGTCCCGTCCGGGCGACGACGGCGGGGGTGCAACCGGCGACCAGCAGCGCGATCGCGAAGACCGGGACCGCCCAGATGGCGAAGCTCCAACCCCAGCTGCCGCCGACCAAGGGGAGCACCAGGGGGATGGTCAGGCTGCCGCTGATCGTCGCGCCGATCACCATGCCGTTGCCGAAAAGGGCCGTGGCCCGGCTGGTGGCGGCCGGAAACCATTGGGTGACGACGGCGGGGGCGGCGGGCTGGATGATCGCCACCGCGACGCCCATCACGAAGGTCATGGCGAAGAGGGTCGGCGTGGACATGCCCAAGCCGCGCAGGGCGGAGGCGATCGACACGACGATCAGCCCGGCGATGAGCGCGCGGCGGGCGCCGATGCGGGAAATGAGCAGGGAGCCCGGGATGGCCGCCAGCGCGAAGAGCAGGACAGGCAACCCGTTCAACGCGGCGATCGAGGTCTCGTCGAGCCCGAGGTCGCGATGGATCAGCGGCAGGACAGGCGCCACCGCGACGATGGGCAGCCGGATCGCCATGCCGACCAAAAAGATGATCAGGAGCCGGAATCCCGGCCCCGTCCGCTCTGTCACATTTCCCCCCGAGGAGTGAGATGGGCGTTGGGCGCCCTTTTGATGTGCGCTCTTTGACCGTAATCCCGTCGCGGATCAAGATAAGATGTGTGACAGCCGGTTCTGGAGGATGCGATGGAAGGTAGCAGCGCCGCCAAAAGGGCGATCTTCATTCCGGAAGATTTCGGGTCTCCCGCAAGCAGCGTACCGACCCGGGTGCTCAAGGGCGCCTGTCATTGCGGGGCGGTTCATTTCGAGGTGCGCACCGAAGCCGTGCCGAGGATCACCTCTTGCAACTGCACCTTCTGCCGGAAGAAGAACAGCATCAGCCTCAAGGTCCATGAAACCGACATCCGGATCGTTTCAGGCCGCGAGCATCTGTCGCTCTACCAGTGGCACACGCGAACCGCGCAGCATTGGTTCTGCGCGCGTTGCGGGATCTATGCCTTCCACCGGACGCGCAAGCGCCCCGATCATTTCGGCGTCAACGCCTTTTGCGTCGCGGGACTGGAGGTCGATCCCGACCGCATAGAAAAGCTGAACGGCATCGGGTCGCCCTGATGCCGTTGGAAAAAGCTTAAAGAAAAAAGAGAGAGGCGACCACTCAGCAGTAGCGGAAGGGCGCCGATCCGCTTTCGAACAGGGTGACGGGCGCCTGGGCCAGCATCGGGAACAGGATGGCCGGGTTCACCGTGCCGTAACCGGCGGGCATCGTGAAGCTTCCCGCTTCGGCGATCTGGGCGCATTCGAATTCGATCGACGGCTCGCTGTCGCCATAGGCGCGCAGACCCTCGGCATAGGAGGGCGCGAAAGTGAAAACACCGTCTTGGTTCGAAGCGATCATGACACCTGCTCCAGCTTGCAATCCGCTTTGTCCAGGAAAAGAGATGGACCGGTCAACGGATATCGACACGGGTGATGGTAAATTTTTAGGTAAATTCTTGTCAAGGAAATTTTAACTCCCTCGCGAATTGCCCTGTTGATTTCTTCTTTCGCGACCTGCGCACCCCCCAAAAGCGCTCGATCGCGAGATAAATGACCGGAGTCGTGTAGAGGGTGAGGACTTGGGAGACCAGCAACCCCCCCACAATGGCGATGCCCAGGGGCTGGCGCAATTCATGCCCCGGACCCGTCCCAAAGGCGAGCGGTACGGCTGTAAGGATCGCCGCAAGCGTTGTCATGATGATGGGCCGCACCCGAAGCCGGGCTGCTTCGAGGATCGAGGCTTCGGGGCTCATACCCTGGCTGCGTTCGAGGTCGAGCGCGAAATCCACCATCATGATGGCGTTCTTCATAACCATGCCGACCAGCAGGATGCAGCCGATCGAGGTGATGATGGTGAACTCCGTACGGCTGAGCCACAGCGCCAGCAAGGCGCCGAAGGCGGCCGACGGCAGGGTCGAGAGAATCGTGAAGGGATGGGCATAGCTCTCGTAGAGCACGCCCAAGACCACATAGACCGCGAAGATCGCGCCCAGGAAGAGCAGCAATTGGGTCGTGCCGGACTTGCTGGCTTCGCCCGCCTCGCCGCGGAAGGTCGCCTTGACCTCGCCGGGCAGGTGGACTTCGGTTTCGGCCTTGCGGATGGCGGCGATGGTCGGGCCGAGGGAATTGCCGGGTTTCAGGTCGAAGGAGATCGTCATCGACGGAAACTGGTCGCGGTGGCGAACCCACATGGGGGCATGCGACCGCCAGGGCTTGGTGAGCGCCGAGAGGGGAACCTGCGCGTTCTTGACGCCCAGCACGAAGATCTGGGCGAAGGCGGAGGGATCCTCCTGGAAGCGCGGTTCCACCTCCATGATGACGCGGGAATAGTTGAAGGGCAGGAAAATGGTGCGGATCTGGCGTTGGCCGAAGGCGTCGTAGAGAGTGTTGTCGATGGCCATGGGGGTAATGCCCATCCGCGCCGCCGCGACCCGGTCGAAGGCGAGCCCGGCTTGCAGCCCCGCGCCCTCCACATCGGTTATGATATCGGTGGTGGCCGGCATGGCCAGGATGCGCCGCCGCATGATCTCGCCCCAGCGCAGGACCTCGTCGAGGTCGAGCCCGGTTAGCGTGTATTGATAGCGCGCGCTGCCGCTCTGGACCCCGACATTGAGGTCCTGGAAAGGGTTGAAGAAGGAGCGCACGTCGCCGACCGTGCTCAGCCTTTCGCGGAGCCGGGGGATGATTTCCTGGATCGAGAGCTTGCGCTCTTCCAGGGGCTTCAGGTTGACGACCATCCAGCCGTTGCTCAGCACGCCCCCGTTGCCGCCGCCGATATAGGAGGCGAGCCCCTGAACCGCCGGATCCTCCCGGATCGCGGCGGCGGCCTGGCGCTGCAGGTCCTCCATGGCGGCGAAGGAGATATTCGCGACCGTGATGGTGCGGACCTGGAGGACGCCGGTGTCCTGGGTCGGCATGAAGCCCTTGGGCAGGGCGAGGTAGAGGCCGACCGTTCCGGCCATGACCGCGAAGGTGACCGTCAGCGTGATCCAGCTGTAACGCAGGCTCCAGCCGAGACTGGCGCAATAGCCCCTGACGAAAAGCCGGAAGAACCGTTCGAAGAGACCGGGTCGTTTCTGCTGCGCCTCCGGTTCCGGCCGGAGGAGCTTTGCGCACATCATCGGGGTCAGGGTCAGCGAGATCACGGCGGAGGCGACGATGGCCACCACCAGGGTCATCCCGAATTCGCGGAAATAGCGCCCGACCACATCCGGCATGAAGAGCACCGGGATCATGGCGGCGACCAGAGCCGCCGTGATCGAGACTACGGTGAAGCCCATCTGCCGCGACCCTTTGAGGGCGGCCACGAGCGGGCTTTCGCCTTCCTCCATACGGCGGATGATGTTCTCGATCATCACCACGGCGTCATCTACGACGAAGCCTACTGCGATGGTCAGCGCCATCAGGGAAAGATTGTCTAGGCTGTAGCCCAGCAGCACCATGGCCCCGAGCGTGGCGGCCAGCGACACCGGGATGGTGATGCTCGGGATGAGGGTCGCCCAGAAGCGCCGGAGGAAGAGCGCGATCACCAGCACGACCAGCAGGGTGGCGATCAGGATGGTGAATTGCACGTCCGCGACGGAGGCCCGGATCAGCGTGGTCCGGTCGAAGACGGTCTCGACCTTCACCGAGGGCGGGATCCAATGGCCGAGTTGGGGCAGCAGCGCCTTCACCCGGTCCACGGTCTCAACCACATTGGCGTCGGGCTGCTTGAAGACATAGAGCACGACCGCGCGCTCCATGTTGAACCAGCCGGCCAGCCGCCGGTTGATCACGCTGTCGGTGACGGTCGCGACATCGCCCAGGAGGACCGCCGCGCCGTTGCGGTAGGCGACCGGGATTTCCGCATAATCCGAGGCATTGAAGAGCTGGTCGTTGGTTCCCACAACGAAGGACTGGTCGCCGATCGAGAGGCTTCCCTTGGGAAGATTGCCGGTCGCGGCCCGTACCGCCTCGCGCACGCGTTCCAGCGAGATTTTCATCGTGGAGAGGCGGCGGGGATCGAGCTGGATGCGCACCGCGCCCCGCTCGGCGCCGCTGATGACGACGCGGGCCACCCCCTCGATCTGGGAGAGTTTCTCGCCGACCACGCTGTCGGCGTAGTTGTAGACCTCAGCCGCGTCCAGGGTGTCGGAGGTAAGCGCCAGGGTGATGACCGAAAAGCCCGAGGGGTTCGCCTTGTAATATTGCGGTGGGACCGGCAGGTCCCTGGGCAGGTTGGGGCCGGCGGCGTTGATCGCCGCCTGAACCTGACCGGCAGCCGCGTCGATATCCTTGCCGAGTTCGAACTGGATGACGATCTCGGCCCCTCCCGAGGCACTGAAGGAGGCCATGTCCGCGATGCCGGGAATTGTCCCGAGCTGTCGCTCCAAAGGCTGGGCAAGGGAGGAGGCCACGGTCTCCGCGCTCGCACCCGGAAGTGTCGCCCAGACGCCGATGGTCGGCCGGTCCACCGAAGGCAGGGCGGCGATGGGCAGCTTGAAATAAGCGAGCAATCCCAGCAGCAGGACGCCCATCATCAGGAGCGTGGTGGCGACGGGCCGCCGGATGAAGGGTTCCGAGATGCTCATTGGCCGGGCGCTTCTGCCAGCGGGGCGGGCAGCGCCGTGGCGCCGTGGCGGCGGGCGAACCGGGCCTGAAGCCTTGCGAAGGCGAGATAGATCACCGGCGTCGTATAGAGGGTGAGGAACTGCGACAGCAGCAACCCGCCGACGATGGCGACACCCATGGGCCGGCGCAGCTCCGCCCCGGTGCCATCGCCGATCGCCAGAGGCAGCGCACCCAGAAGCGCCGCCATGGTGGTCATCATGATCGGCCGGAAGCGCAGCAGGCAGGCCTCGCGGATCGATTGTTCCGGGGCCATTCCCTCCTTGCGCTCCGCCTCGATGGCTTGGCCGAGCGAAGCGCCGGGGGCGAGGTTGAAGGAAACCGTGGTCGCGGGGAAAAGCCCCTGATGGGTGATCGACAGCGGCGCCAGCGTCCGCTCGATCTTCGCCACCGCCGAAAGCGGGATCGGAACCGAGGCCTGGTGGAAGGCGCTGCCGATCCCGCCTCCTTGGTCATCCACGGAGGCAGCCTGGGCGCTGGCCGGGGTCACATAGATCTTGTCGAGGATATTGGGATCGTTCTTGAAGGCAGGATCCACCTCCAGGATCACGTGATACTGGGTCAGCGGCGAAAAGATCGTCGCGATCTGCCGCTGTCCGAAGGCGTCGTAGAGCGTGTTGTCGATGGCGTTGAGGGTAACGCCGAAACGGGCGGCGGCCTTGCGGTCGATGGTGACCATCATGCGCAGGCCTTCGTCGAGTTGGTCGCTGGCCACATCCGCCAGCTCCGGCTGCCGCGCCAGTTCCGCCACCAGCCGGGGTGTCCAAAGCCTGAGTTCCGCGTCGTCGAGATCCTGGAGGACATATTGGTATTGGGTCCGCGACGTCCGTGTCTCGATCTGGATGTCCTGGACCTGCTGGAGATGTAGCGTGATGCCGTGAAGTCCGGCCACCGCCTTATAGAGCCGCTCCATGACCTCGGGCGCGGCGGTCCGTCCTTCCGGCGAGCCGATGTCGATATAAAGCCTGCCGCTGTTGAGGGTCGGATTGACCGTGCCAGCGCCGACGAAACTGTCGACGCCCCTGACCGCCGGATCCTTCGCGATGATCTCGGCGAGCTCGCTCTGCCGCTGGGCCATTGCGGTGAAGGAAATGTCCTGGGGCGCGTCGGTGACGCCGACCAGGAGGCCGGTGTCCTGCTGCGGCAGGAAGCCCTTGTGGATCGCGACATAGAGCCAGCCGGTCACGACGAGCGTCAGCAGCGTGAAGACCAACGTGGCGGGCTGGTGGCGCAGCACGAAGTCGAGGATGCGGCGGTGCCCACCCGCCATGAGGTCGAAACCGCGCTCGCTCCAGCGGAAGAAGCGCCCGGGCGGCCGTTCCTCGTTATGAGGCTTCAGGAGCTTTGCGCACATCATCGGCGTGAGCGTCAGCGACACGACGCCCGAAATCAGCACCGCGAAAGAAAGGGTGATGGCGAATTCGCGGAAGAGCCGACCCACCACGCCGCCCATCAGTAAGAGGGGAATGAAGACCGCGATCAGCGACACGGTCAGCGAGATGACGGTGAAGCCGATCTGCCGCGCGCCCTTGATCGCCGCCGGGATCGGTTTCTCCCCCGCCTCGATATGGCGGACGATGTTCTCGATCATGACGATGGCGTCGTCGACCACGAAGCCCGATGCGATGGTCAAAGCCATCAGCGACAGGTTGTCGAGGCTGAAACCCACCAGCGCCATGCCGCCGAAAGTAGCGATCAGCGACACCGGCAGCGTGATGCTCGGGATCACCGTCGCCCAGAGCTTGCGCAGGAAAAGGAAGATCACCAGCACGACGAGCACCACGGTCAGGACGAGCGTGAACTGCACATCGGCGATGGCGGCGCGGATCGTGACGGTGCGGTCGGTCACCACCTGGATTTTCAAGGACGGCGGCAGCGCGGTCTTGAGCTTCGGCAGCAGCGCCTTGATCGCATCCACCACCTCGATGGTATTTGCGCCGGGCTGGCGCTGGATATCGAGGATCACCGCGCGCTCGCCATTGAACCAGCCGGCGAGTTCCGCGTTCTCGACCCCGTCCACCGCGCGGCCCACGTCGCGCAGCAGCACCGGCGCACCGTTGCGGAAGGCGATCACGGCCGTGTCGTAATTCTCCGCCAGGAAGAGCTGGTCGTTGGTCCCGATCTGGAAGGCCTGCCGCTCGCCGTCGAGCCCGCCCTTGGGGTTGTCGACCGTGGTGGCGGCGATGGCGCGGCGGACATCCTCCATCGACAGCCCGAGATTGGCGAGCTGCGCGGGATTGGCCTGGATGCGCACGGCGCGGGTCTGGCCGCCTTCGACCGTGACCGCGCCCACACCCGAGACCTGGGAGAGCTTCTGGACGATCACCGTCGCGGCGAAGTCGTTGATCTCATGGAGCGGCAGCGTCTCCGAGGTCAGCGCCAGGATCAGCACCGGTGTGTCCGCGGGATTGACCTCATGATAGATCGGCGGATTGGGCAAGAGCGACAGGGGCAGCCAGCCTTCCGCCGCGTTGATCTTGGCCTGCACGTCCTGGGCGGCCGAATCCATCTTCCGGCTGAGCGCGAATTGCAGGGTGATCTGGCTCGTTCCATAGGAGCTCGTCGAGTTCATGGAGGTGAGCCCCGCGATCTGGCCGAATTGATGTTCCAGAGGCGCCGTGATCGAGGTCTCGACCACATCGGGACCCGCGCCAGGGAAAGAGGTCGTGACCTGGATCGTCGGAAAATCGACCGAGGGCAAGGCAGCTACCGGCAGGAAGCGATAGCCGATGATGCCCAGCAGCACGATGGCGACGATCAGCAGCGTCGTCGCGATGGGCCTGAGGATGAAAGGTGTGGACATGAACGCTGGCCGTTTCAGCTGCGCGCGGCGGGGGGCTGTCCTTGTCCGGGGGTTGCCGGCGCGGTGCGGGTGATCTCCACCTTCGCGCCGTTTTCCAGCCGGAACCAGCCTTCGATCACCACCCGGTCGGTCTTCGCCAGGCCGCGTTCCACGAGCGTCCTCCCGCCGAAGACCTGGCCGACCGTCACGGTCTTTGCTTCGACGGTCATATCGGGACGGACGACCCAGGCAAAATCGCCGCGCGGCCCGTGGCGCACCGCCGCCGAGGGCACGGTCAGTCCTTCCTTCTTCATATCGACGGTCAGGCGCCCGTTCAGGAAATTGCCCGGCCAGAGCTTCAGCGCCTCGTTGGGGAAGCTCGCCTTGAGCTTGATCGTGCCGGTCGCCTGGTCTACCTGGTTGTCGATGAGCTCGATGGTACCGCGGTCGAGCACGGTCGTGTCGTCCACCGCCAGGGCGACCACGGGCACCTTCACCGAGCCCAGCGAGAGATTGGCCTGGGCAACCGATGTCGCGGACAAGGTGAAGACGACCGAGATAGGCTGGAGCTGCGTGATCACCGCGATGGGATTGGCGTCCATCGCCCGCACGAAGTTCCCCGCGTCGATCTGTCGGATGCCGACCCTGCCGCTGATCGGGGCGTTGACCCTGGTATAGCTCAACTGCGTCTTGGCGAATTGGATCTGCGCCTCGTCGTTGAGGAGCTGGGCTTTGAGCTGCGCAACCGTGGCGCGCTGCTGGTCCACCGTCTGGCGGGTGGCGAATTCGCGGGTGACGAGGCTTTCCGAACGTTGCAGATCGAGAAACGCGCTCTGGAGCGTCGCCTGGTCCTTCTGGCGCAGGGCCTCCTGCTGCTGGAGCTGGGCTTCGAGCGAGCGGGGATCGATGATCGCGAGAGGGTCGCCGGCCTTCACGTCCTGGCCTTCGGTGAAGAGGATCTGGGTGATCTGGCCGTCGATCCGGCTCTTCACCGCGACCGTGTTATAGGCCTGCACCGTGCCGATGCCGGAGAGATAGATCGGTACGTCCTCGACCCGGACGGTTGTCACGGCGACGGGAACCGGCGGGCGGGGCGGAGGAGCGGGGGCTGCGGCGGCTGGGTTTATCCGCGCGGCCAGTTCCAGCACCAGGGGTGGCACGCCATAGACCTGCGCGTAGAGAAGCGCGCCGACGACAAGCGCCAGCGCCCCTGAAACCATCCACCCCAATCGCATTGCACCGCCCCCGAGCAACAGCCGGACAGAATACCACAGGTCCGTTCAAGGGTTATAGGCAAGGAGACAATAAATCGTTCACTGCCCCGGCAAATACTCTGGCGTGAAGCAAATACTCTGGCGTGAAGCAAATACTCTGGCGTGAATACTTCGGAAAAGGTCAACCGATGGTTACGCCGCCATCGATGACGATGGTCTGGCCGGTGATCCAGGCGCCGGCCTCGGATGTCAGCAGCAACGCCGTCCCCGCGATATCCGCGGGCTCGCCCAGGCGTGCGAGCGGGGTGCGGGCGACGCGCTGCTCGGCGCGCTTGGGGTCTTCCCAGAGCGCGCGGGCGAAGTCCGTCTTCACCAGCCCCGGCGCGATTCCGTTGACGCGGATGTTGTGCGGGCCCCATTCCACAGCGAGCGCGCGGATAAGCTGCATGTCCGCCGCCTTGGAGATGCCATAGGCCCCGAGGACCGGCGTTCCGCGCAGTCCCGCGATCGAGGAGACGATGACGATGGCCCCGCCGCCCCTGGCGATCATGTCGGGCAGCGCCGCGCGGGCGAGCAGCAGATTGCTCTTGATGTTCGTCGCCATGATCTTGTCGAAGGTCTCGTCCGGGATCTGGGCGAGGGGTCCCATATAGGGATTGATCGCCGCGTTGCAGACCAGGATGTCGATAGGTCCGAGCGCGTCCCGGCTCTTCTCCACCAGCGCCTCGATCTGCGCCTTGTCCCCGATATGGCAGGCGACGCCCACGGCTTTTCGGCCGCTTTCCTCGGCGATGGCGGTTGCGACGGCGTCGCAATCCTCCTGGTGTCGGCTCGACACGGCGACGCTGGCTCCCGCTTCCGCGAGAAGCTCGGCGATGGCCCGGCCGATGCCTTTCGTGCCGCCCGTGACGATGGCGTTCTTGCCGCCGAGGTCGAAGAGCTTCATCCGCTTTTCCCTTTCTGGTGCACGACGGAACGCTAAAGAGCGCGCCGCGATGCGTCAACGCGCCACGCGTGGCCCTCTTCAGGATGCTATTGCTAACCATTCTCAATTGCACTAGGGTTCGCGCCGCAATGGAAATTTGGACCGCGTAATGAATGAATCTCCTGCTCCCGAAGTGAAGGATACGGCCGTGATCGGGCAACCGGTCATCTCGAGCCGCGACCTTCTGGCGGGGCGCCAGGAAGTGATCATCCAGCACGGTCAGGAGCAATACCGCCTTCGTCTGACGAGCAGCAACAAGCTCATCCTGATCAAGTAGAAACGCCGTATCGACCTGTAGACCTGCAACCCAAGCCAGCCGGTCCCAGGTAGGGACGATAGCCAGCCAGGAATGCGCCCATCCATCATTAAATCCTGGATAAAGCACATGCCCCGGCTTCGCCTTCTTCTCTCCTCGAGTTCTCCTCTCGCCCTTCTCCTCGCCGCCATGCCGGCGCTTGCCCAGACACCCGCGCCGAGCGACGCCCCGGTCCGCGCGCCGTCGGTCTCCGTCGAGGGTAACGCCTCGACGCAGGCTCCTATCAGCGAATACAAGACCGAGGGCGTGTCGCTCCCCAAATTCACCGCCCCTTTGCTCGATACTGCGAAGACTATCGAGGTCGTGCCGCGCCAAGTCATGGATGACCAGGGCGTTACCAACTTCCGCGACGCGCTGCGCAATGTCCCAGGCTTGAGCATCGCGGCTGGCGAAGGCGGGTCCCAGGGCGATACCCTCACAATCCGAGGCTTCCCCGCGCGTGGTGACATCTTCATGGATGGAATGCGCGATTTCGGCAGCTATTATCGCGATCCCTTCTATCTCGATTCGATCGAGGTCCTGAAGGGGCCGGCGGGCATCGTCTTCGGCCGCGGCTCTACCGGCGGTGTCGTGAATCAGGTCGTGAAGGCCCCGACCCTTGAGGGCTTCACGGCATTCGGTGGGGCGGTCGGGACGGACTTTACGAAGCGTATGACGCTCGATTACGACCGCGCTCTCCCGGAAATCGCGCCGGGAGCAGCCTTCCGCGTCAATATCCTGGCTCATAATAGCAACGTGGCTGGACGTGACGTGGTGGAGAACACGCGTTTCGGCTTCGCACCGTCTCTTGCCTTCGGAATCGGCACCGACACGCGCTGGAATTTTTCTTATATTCATCAGACTTCTTATGACATCCCGGACTATGGCGTGCCCTGGCTCTTCCAGGGGGCGGCGAACACCGGGACGCTTTTTGCCGAGCCGGCGCGGGTCAATCGGAGCAACTACTATGGTTTCCGCAATGGCAACTTTATGCGGACCAATGTCGACGTTGCGACGGCCAAATACGAGCATGATTTCAGCGATGCGCTGTCGATCCGAAATCAATCTCGCTACGGGCATTACACCCGCCAATTCAAGATCACTGAACCGCAGATCAACGGGAATGTGGGCGCCGGTGGCGCCAACACCATTGTTTCACCCGGCACATCGCTAGCTGCGCTTACGGTCACCCGTAACCAGCTTTCAGGGACTTCCCTTGAAACCTTTCTGCAGAACCAGACTGATCTCACGGCAAAGCTGAAGACAGGCACGATCGAGCATACGGTCGTGACGGGTATGGAGCTAACCCGCGAGACCTCCGGTCCACGTCGCGATACGGCCCGGACACCTCCTGGCAACAGCACGACCGACCTGCTCAATCCGAACCCGGACAATCCTTTCAACGCGGGTATCCGCCCGAATACCCGGACAGATGTCAACGCTTGGGGCATTGCCGCCTATGCCCTTGATACCCTGAAATTCAACGACCAATGGTCGTTCACCGCCGGTCTGCGCCTCGACCGCTTCGAGGCGCATTCCCTGCAACGTACCTTCAACCAAGCGGCGAACGGTTTCATAACCTCGACGCCGCCTACGGGTCATTATGATGCCATCGCCACCTATCGTACGGCGCTTGTCTACAAGCCCCTACCGAACGGCAGCGTCTACTTCGACTATGGGACCTCTTTCAATCCCTCGGCCGAAAACCTGGCGCTTGCCGCCAATACCGCGGCGCTCGATCCCGAAACCAGCTCAACCATGGAACTGGGCACGAAATGGGATCTGATGCGTGAAAAACTGTCGGTCACCGCCGCGCTTTTTCAAAGCGAGAAACAGAATCTCCGTGAAGCTGATCCTCTCAACGCCAATCAGCAGATTCTGGCCGGCAATGCCATCGCTAAGGGTTTCGAACTCGGTGTCACTGGCAAGCTCACGGACAATTGGAACATCCTTGCGGGCTATGCCTATACCTTCAGCAAGATCACCAGTTCGCCCCAGGGCGACATAGGTCAGCGGCTTGCCAATACGCCTCTCCATACGGCCAATATCTGGACGACCTATAAGACGCCCTGGAAGGTTACAGTTGGTGGTGGCGTAAACTACATCGGAAGTCGGTTGGCGAGTTCGAACCCCCGAGCGGTCACTAATAATGCTGGCGGGACAACGTCTTTTATCGAAAAGGCTCCTGGCTATTGGACTGCCAATGCGATGGCGGAATATCCAGTCACCGAGCATGCGACGCTTCAATTGAACGTCACAAACCTTTTCAACAAAGCATACCTGGACCAGCTTCACCCCTCGCATGCGATCCCGGGCGCCGGCCGCACGGCCCTGCTTTCGATGAACGTGAAGTACTGACGGAGGCTATTCGGACGGCATGCTCCTTCATATCCCCGCCATACTGACGCCGGAGCAGGTCGTCCAATGCCGAGCCGTGCTCGAAAAGGCCGACTGGATCGACGGTCGCGCCACGGCCGGCTATCGGTCGGCCGAGGTGAAGGACAACCAGCAGCTCGCCGAGGGCGATCCAGTAGGGCGGCAGATCGGCGAGATCATCGTCGCCGCGCTCAACCGGTCGGCGCTCTTCATGATGGCGGCCCTGCCACGAAAACTCGTGCCGCCGCTCTTCAACCGTTATCAGGGCGGCCAGAATTACGGCGGGCATGTGGATGGGGCGATCTATCCGATCTACGGCACGCCCGGGCGTCTTCGCACGGATCTTTCGGCCACCCTGTTCCTGACACCGCCGGAGGAATACGACGGTGGCGAGTTGGTGGTGACCGATACCTATGGCGGGCATCGGGTAAAGCTGCCGGCGGGAGACATGATCCTCTATCCCGGCAGCAGCCTCCATCACGTCCAGCCGGTCACCAGGGGCGCCCGTATCGCCTCCTTCATGTGGATCGAGAGCATGGTACGGGACGACGGGGAGCGCACGATCCTCTTCGATCTCGACCGCTCGATCCAGGAATTGAACGCCACCGTGCCGGGAAACGCCGACGTGCTGCGGCTGACCGGCATCTACCACAACCTGTTGCGACGCTGGGCCAATACCTGAGATGACCAAGCTTCCGATCACCCCCCGCCGCATCCTTTTCTGGATCCATCTCTGGATCGGCCTGCCGCTCTGCATGGTTCTGGCGGTCATCGGCGTGACCGGCAGCATTCTGGTCTTTGCCCACGAGATCGAAGCCTTGATGCATCCGGAACTGCATCATGCCAGCAACGGTCCCGCGAAGCCCGTGGCGGAGATCGTCGCGGCGACCCGCGGTGCGGCGCCGGAAGGGGCGACGCCTTCCTTCTATTCCGCGCCCGAGAGCCCCGGCGATCCCGCTGTCGTCCGTTTCATGCCCCCCGGCCGCACCCAGCCGGCGCCGGGCGGGATTCAGGTCATGGTCGATCCCGCGATCCTGGAGGTCCTGGGCTCTCGCGAGGGCGAGACCTTTTCGCGGCAGGTCGAAATGCTGCACGCGAACCTGACGATCCGCGACCGCAGCGGCCGCGACATCGTCGGCTGGCTCGGCGTCGCCATGCTGGTCCTGGGTGCGACCGGCCTCGTGCTGCATTGGCCGAAGCCGGGCCGTTGGAAGGCCGCCTTTCAGGTGACCCGGCGCGCGCGGGGCATCCGGCTGATGCGCGAGCTTCACGGGATGGTTGGGATTTGGGGCCTCGTGGTCTTCATGATCGTGAGTTTCAGCGGCGTTTATCTGGCCTTTCCCCAGGCGACCTCGTCCGTGGTGGGTGTCGTATTGCCGGCGAAGGATCTGCGCGCCGCCAGCAATCAATTCAAGGCGACGCCCATTCCCCAAGGCAAGCGGATCGAGGTCGATCAGGCTGTGACCCTGGCCCAGTCCCAGGTGCCGGGCGCATTGCGCGCGGTATTCTTCCCGGGACGTCCCGACCAGCCTTATCGCGTGATGCTGTCGCGGCCCGGTGCAAACGACGGCGGGCCGCCGGCCACGATCTTCGTCGATCCCTGGTCGGCCAAGGTATTGGGCATCCAGGACCCCAAGGATTATTCGGCGGGCGAGACGATGCTGGCGTGGCAGAGGCCGTTGCACGCGGGAGATGGCCTCGGCTGGCCATGGCGCATTCTCGTCTTCCTCTCCGGCCTGATGCCGGTGGTTTTCGCGATAACCGGGATCTGGATGTGGGTCCTGAAGCGGCGCGCCGGGCGGTTGGTCCGCCGGTCGTCGCTGGCGGCGACGAAGGCCGCGGAGTGAGCGTGTCATGACAGAGATTTTCGAGCGGATGAGGGATGAGATGAGCGGCGCTTTGAAACGGATCGGCCTCGGGCTCCTCGCCCTCCAGGTGTTCGCCGGCAATGTTCTGGCGCAGGATGCCACACCGGTCCCCGCCACGCCTTCTCCCGTGAGCGACGCTGTCGCGACGCATGCCACGGGCCTCGGTTCCCTGCCCCAGGATCTTACGCCCTGGGGCATGTACCAGAGCGCCGACATCGTCGTGAAGGCGGTGCTGCTGGGACTGCTCTTCGCCTCCATCGTCACCTGGACGGTGGGCCTCGCCAAGGGGTTCGAACTCCTGAGCGCCCAGCGCCGGCTGCGCGCCACGCTCGGCGATCTATCCAAGGTCCGCTCGCTCCGTGACGCTCTGGCGCATCTCGGGAGCGGCAGCGGCGGTCCGATCCCGGCGTTCCTGAAGGCGGCGGCGGTAGAGCGCGAGCTTTCCGACGACCTGCGCGGGGAAGGGATCAAGGAACGGATCGCCTCCCGGCTGGAACGCATCGAGGCGGCCGCCCGGCAGCGCATTGCGCGCGGCACCGGCATCCTGGCGACCATCGGCGCCACGGCCCCCTTCGTCGGCCTCTTCGGCACGGTCTGGGGCATCATGAACAGCTTCATCGGTATCTCCCGCGCCCAGACGACGAACCTCGCCATCGTGGCACCCGGCATCGCTGAGGCCTTGCTCGCCACTGCCTTCGGCCTCGTCGCCGCCATCCCGGCGGTGGTGATCTACAACGCCTTCGCCCGGGCCACCGGGGCTTATCGGGGGCTGTTGGGCGACGCCGCGGCGGAGACCCTGCGCCTCGTCAGCCGCGACCTCGACCGCGAGGAGATCCAGCAGGGCGCGGAGCCTGCAGCAAAGGTCCGTCTCGCCAAGGCGGCGGAATAGCCTCATGTCCGTTCGTCTGGACCACGGCGAAGACGATTTCGCCGAGAACCACGAGATCAACGTCACGCCCTTCATCGACGTGATGTTGGTGCTGCTGATCGTCTTCATGGTGGTGGCGCCGCTCGCGACCGTGGACGTGCCGGTCGACCTGCCCGCTTCCACCGCGAAGCCGCAGCCGCGCCCCGACAAGCCGCTGTTCCTGTCGGTGAAGTCGAACCTCTCCCTGGTTTTGGGGGATCGCCCGGTCGAGCGGGACGATCTGGGAGCGGCGATCGCGGCCCAGACCGGCGGCGACAAGAACCAGCGGATTTTCCTGCGCTCCGACAAGACCGTCGCCTATGGCGATGTCATGGAGGTGATGAACGCGCTGCGCGCGGCGGGCTATCTGAAGATCGCGCTGGTCGGCCTGGAGAATCAGGCCGCGCGATGAGCGTCGTCGCCGATCCCCTCCTGACCGGCCCGCAGAAGGGCAACGGCCTGCGCTGGATCGCCTGTCTCCTGGCCGTGCTGGTCGGCCATCTCGCCCTGGCCGCGGTGCTTTACGATTGGCGCGCCCATCCGCCCATGGACCCGCTTGTCGAGCCCCTGGTGATGCTCGACCTGGAGCCTCTGCCGGTGCCGGAACCGCTTCCACCCCCGCCCCCGCCGCCCCAGCCGGAACCTCCACCGCCGGAACCGGAGCCGATCCCCGAGCCCACGCCGGCACCGACGCCCGAGGTGGTCCTGCCGCCCCCGCCGCCGAAACCGAAGCCCAAGCCGCCGGTGAAGCCGCCGGAGGTAAAGCCGATCGAGCAGCCTGTCGTGCCACCGCCGCCTGTGACGACGCCCAGGCCGCCCGATCCCACGCCGCCACCGCCGCAACCGGCTGTGCCCTCGACGGTGGCCCCCGGTGTCCAGGCCGCTTATCTCGGCCGGATCTCCGCCGCCGTGCAGCAGAACATGCGCCTGCCCGGCTCCGCCCGCTTCCTCAAGGACAAGCGCACGGTCGATGTCCGCTTCACCGTGGACCGGACGGGCAAGCTCTTGGCTTTGAAGATCGAGAAGACTTCCGGCAGGGATCTCTTCGACGACGAGGCCCTGGAAGCCTTCCGCAGAACCGCTCTGCCGGCCTTTCCGGACGAGCTTCCCTCCGAGCAGCTTCAGGTGGTGATCACCCTCAACTTTACCCTTCGCTAGGGTCCAGGATCGCTCGGCCCAGAATCACTCGGCCCAGGATCGATGGGCGACGGGTGATGCCGCGCAAGCGGCCCTGCGAGATCGCCGCGCGGCGCCACCAGGATCCGGTCGAGGCCGAGCCAGCCCGCCATCACGGATAATTCTTCCGAGAGGGCGGCGGCGACTTCATCGGGCTTGGCCGAGGGTTCGTGGTGGGCGGCCGCGACCAGGAGCGTGCGGTTCTGCCGGTCGGCTTTGAGATCGACCCGGCCCACCAGGCTTTCGCCGAGCAGGAAGGGCAGCACGTAATAGCCATGCTGCCGCTTGGCGGCGGGGGTGTAGATTTCCAGCCGGTAGCGGAAATCGAAAAGCCTCTCGGTCCGGTCCCTTTCCCAGACCAGGGGATCGAAGGGGGAGAGCAGGCTTTGCGCGCGGATGCGCCGGGCGGCGGCCGCCTGCGGATCGAGATAGGCGGGCTGCGTCCAGCCCTCGACCTTGACCGGAAGGAGTGCGCCTTCCTCGACGAGTTCCGGGATCCTTGCCTTGGAATCCTGTGCGTCGAGCCGGAAATAATCCCTCAAGTCGGATTCCGTCGCGACGCCCAATGCCCGTCCCGCGATGCGCAGCAAGGCGCGATGGGCTTCTGGCTCGGAAGGCGTCGGCTGGCCCAGGATATCCGGAGCGAAGACCCGTTCCGGCAGATCGTAGAGCCGCTCGAATCCGCGGCGGGTGGCGGTCGTGACCCGGCCTGCCCAGAAGAGATATTCGACCGCGACCTTCGCATCGCTCCAGCCCCACCAGCCGGTCGTGCCCCGGGCGGCGGCTTCGAGTTCGCCGGCACCACAGGGGCCGCGCTCCTCAATCTCGCGATAGACGGTCTCGATAAACTCCGGGCGTTCGCGGGCAAGCTGGGCGAGCGAGCGATAGATCCCCTCGCCGCGTTCCGCCCGGGCCATGCGCCAGCGCAACAGCGGTTGCAGCGCCAGGGGCAGGAGGGAGGCCTCGTGCCCCCAATATTCGAAGAGACTGCGCCGCCGCCGGTCCCAGGCCGCCCGA
Organism: Rhodospirillales bacterium; assembly: GCA_947473305.1. Classification (GTDB taxonomy): domain Bacteria; phylum Pseudomonadota; class Alphaproteobacteria; order ATCC43930; family CGMCC-115725; genus CANJCB01. The sequence goes on along the minus strand of CANJCB010000008.1, from coordinate 98,863 downwards.
TCGAGCAAAGCGGGATTATAGGGGCCTAAACGGGAGAAAAGGGGGAGATAATGGGCGCGCGCGAGGACATTGACGGAATCGATCTGTAACAGGCCGATCTGGCCTAGGACCTCGTCGATATGCTTGCGGGTCTTAAGGCCGCTGCGCCGCGGCCGCCCGAAACCCTGGGCGGCCAGAGCGATCCGCCGGGCCTCGCGGAGAGACAGTTTATCCTGCGCCGGGAGGCCGGCGGCGCTCTCTACCAAAAGGGCCTGGCGTCCCTGAAACGGCGAACCTCTTCGCGCGTTTCCTTGCTCTGATCGGCAAGCCGCGACAGGTGCCAGCCGAGGACGAGGCCCCCCGCCCGTTCGATGCCCGCGCCGCTTTTCGCGAGACTGACGAGCAGGCCGTCCAGCGTGGCGACGTCGTTGGCGACCCCGAGCTTCTCCTGCAGCGGTTTCACACGCTTCAGGTAGCGGCCAATGTCGTCCCCATCGTAAAGCGAGCCGAAGAATTCGGTGCCATAGCGCAGCTTCTTGAGAGCGATGCGCAGCTCGTGGCGCTTCTCCGGCGAGAGCCTGGAAAAATGCCGGCTGCGCTTCAATGCCTTCTTATGGAGACCGGAAAGAAGCGCCGGGGCGATATCGGCGACGGGTGCCATCAGCTTGGCCGATTGTTTCGTGACCGGCTGTTCGCGCCAGCCGCGCAACTCGAACCAGCGGGCCAAGGCCAGCAGGCTCTTGGCGTAACGGGTCGACCGGATCATCGCCTGGGCCTGCAGATGGGCCTGGTCCCGCTGCCGGCCGGCGGCGCGGCGGAGCGCTTCGATGCTCCGGTCGCCCGGCAGGGCGCGGCGAACGGCGGAAATGAGGCTGCCTTCCATCACGTCCCAAGTGCGGAACGGGCCCAATTCGCCGGCCAGCCATTTCAACTCGTCGTTCGCCCAGCGGTGCTGGTCGTCCGGCAGCATCGGCCTGAAGGCGGACAACAGGGACCGCAACCGCCTCGCGGCCACCCGCATCTGATGGACACCCTCGGTCTCTCCGCCCAATGCCGCCGCCTCGTTGCGCGACAGCATCAGGAGATGCGCGTTGCCGATGCGGCGGAAGGCCTCTTCCGCGGTCATCTCGCGTTTGAGGTCGATGTCTTCGGCGTGGTGAACCGGCAGCTCGACACGCGGCCGTTCGATCAGGCGATAGCCCCGTTCGGATTTGCTGCGCGGTTCCATCCGCAGGGGCGCGATGTCGAGCAGCGGCATGGCGAAGGCGTAGAGCGCGGCAGGGTCGCCCTCCTTCAATTCGAATTCCACTTCGCTCAAGGGTTCCGAGGCGGTTCCCTCGGCGGCGCGGATCTCGCCTCTGTCGATAGCGGCTTCGACCCTTGTGCCGCCGGCGCGCGTCAATTCGATGGCGGTGCGGTCCACCCGTGTCGTGAACTGCGGCCGTAGCGCACCTTCGTCGATCGTCGCGCGAATCTTTCCCCCGCTGGCGGGCGCAGCCAGATCCGGCTGATCGCTCGGAAGCTCGTCTTCCCATTCGCCGCGCTTCAAGGGGTCGTCGTTGGTGCGCGTCGATTTCACGGTCTGCAGGAAGCGATTGCCCTGGCGGCGCACACGCAGGGTCAAGCCGCTGCGCTTCAAGGCGAGATCGGGCGTGTCGTAATAGGTGCTGACGAGCGAGGTCTTGGAAACATCCCTCCCGCCGGCCGCCGCGACGATCGCCGCTTCCAGCCGAGGCAGGTCTTCCGGCGCCGCTCCCAGCTTCAGCTCCAGTTCGGACATCTCCATCCTTTCGGCGTTCCCATCCCGACTATAACGCCACCGGACACAATTCGGGAGGGGATGGACGATTTTTGCCCCGACCCGCTAGATTGGGCGTCAGTATCGAGGCTCACGGCGGCGTCCTGCCGCAAAAAACGGGAGGTGCGGGGTGTTCTACGAGACCGACAAGGACAATCACGGACTGCGGTACAACCCCTATAAGTCCGTGGTGGTGCCCCGGCCCATCGGCTGGGTCTCGACGATCAGCCGCGACGGCGTGCCCAACCTCGCGCCCTATAGCCAGTTCAACAACCTCGGCTACGATCCGCCCTATGTGATGTTTTCGGGCGCGGCGCTGCCCGACAACGGACGGCGGAAGGACAGTGTGCGAAACGCGACGGACACGGGCGAATTCGTCATCAATATGGCGACCTGGGAATTGCGCGAGGCGGTCAATATCACGTCCCAGCTGGCTGACCCCGAGATCGACGAGGCGGAATTGGCGGGTCTTGAGATGGTTCCTTCGGTGCTGGTGAAACCAAAGCGCGTGGCGGCCTCGCCGGTCCATCTCGAATGCAAGCTGCATAGCGTCATCGCTCTGCCGGGCAACGATTTCACCGGCGTCCATCATGTGGTGATCGGCCGTGTCGTGGGCGTCCATATCAAGGACGACGTGTTGACAGCGGATGGGAAGATCGACGTGCTGAAAGTGCGGCCCTTGGCCCGGCTCGGCTACCAGGACTATACGAGCGTCGAATCGGTCTTCACCATGCTGCCGACCGGACCCAAGGCGGAAGAACGCATGCTCGGTCTGGAAGGGCGGCCGAACAGGTCACGCAGCTGATCCCCGTCATCCCGAGAACATCGATCCCATGACCTTCGAGACGGAGCGGTCCGGCCGCCAGCCGATCCTGAACCTGCCGCCGGCCACCAAGGTCCTGCTGGTCGTGAACCTGATGATCCATGGCGCGCGGCTCTTGCTGAGTTCCGACCAGGATGACTTGTTCATCGCACTTTTCGGCTTTACCCCGGTTCGCCTGGTCGACCCCGATCCCTATTTCTGGACGGCGGTCCTGTCGCCCCTGACCTACCAGTTCCTGCACGGCAGCTGGACGCATGTCGCCATGAACATGCTGGGGCTTGCGCCCTTCGGAGCGGGCGTGGAGCGGCGGCTTGGGGTCGCGCGTTTCCTGGGCTTCTATCTTCTCTGCGGGATCGCCGGCGCCTTGCTGCAATTCGCCGTCGATCCGTCATCGGAAGTGCCGCTGATCGGCGCTTCCGCTGCGGTCAGCGGGCTCTTTGGCGGCGTTCTCAGGTTCGGCGAGTTCCGCCAGGGCTTCTGGACGATCGTCGCGGTCTGGCTGGTGATGAACGTGGGCGTTGGCCTCTTGGGCGCTCCAGGCGTGGATGCGCCCATCGCCTGGATCGCCCATATCGGCGGCTTCGCCTGCGGCCTTGCGCTCTTTCCCGTCTTCGAGCGGTTCCGCCGGTATTAGGCGAGTTCCACCGTCACCGTCCAGGCCCAGACCGCTTCGCGCGCGGCCCGGCGGCCTTCGTAGACCGCGAAGGGTTCGGCCGGCTCGACATAGGTCTTCACCAGATAGTCGATCCACTTGCGCAGGGTGTCGCCGCGCTCCGCCTCGAAGCGCAGGAAGGTAACCGCCGAGGCGGGCACCCCGTAGTGCTTGGTCAGGGCATCCGCGAAACGGCCCCAGAGCGCCGGCAGGTGACGCTCCACCGCCCAGGCGATCATTGTCGCCTCCATGGCCGTGGACTTCGTCGAATGCCCGCGCACCACGTCGAGATAGTCGAGCGCCTCGGCCGTGGGCGAGGCCAAAGTCTGGGCAAGCTCGCGGTCGGTGCAGCCGAGGCCCTTGGCCAGCGCCGCCCAACCCTTGTCGGCATTGGCGCGCGGGTCCTTCAGCGCATTGAAGATATCCATGAAGAGCGTCTTGCCGTCGGCTGGCGAGATCGTCGCGACCTTGGCGGCGAAGGCATAGCGGCCGGGGCCGGCCACCAGGGGATACAGTTCCAGGACGAGCTGCTTCACCCGGTGCTTGGGGAACTTCCCGGCGAAGATCGCCTTCCAGGTCGGGTGATCCGCCAGGATCATCTCGGGCAGGCGCTCGTCGTTGGCGAGCAGCGCCTGGGGTGTGGCGCTCGCGGCGATCTTGAGCATCATGCCTTCTCCTTCTTGGCGGACTTCTTCGCCTTGGCGGATTTTGCGGCCGCAGGCTTGGCAACGGGCTTGGCAGCAGGCTTTTTGGCGGCCAGTTGCTTCGCTGCCGGCTGCTTTTTGGTTGCCGACTTTTTGGCGGCTGCGGCCTTTGCTGGCGATTCCAGGTCGTCGAGCGAGGAGTAATTGCTCTTCTGGATGGTCCAGGCCTCGACCGTATCGTCCTTGAGCAAGGTCCAATTCAAGACGTCGCCGGGATGGGCGTTGAAATGTTTCGCCACCTGCTCGGGGATCGTGGCGAAGAGCGTGCCGTCCTTCGCGCGCTGGATCAGTACGGGATTAGACCATTGGATGCCTACGGAAGCCATGAAACCTCTCTCGGGATTGCCGCTTTAACGCGGCGTCTTGGGGAGCGTTTTTGCGAAGTCGCGGATGATCCGGGCGGTGATGCCAGGCTCTTCCTCGGGGACATAGTGATCGGCCTTGGCGACGGTCTCCGCCGGAAGGTCGGGACGAAGCTTCAAAGTCTTGGCCCAGGCATCGACCGAGACGAGCTTGCTGATCTCGCCGCGGACGAGGACGGTGGGACGGGTCAGGGCGCGAAGCGGCGCCTCCAGGTCTTTCCTGAGGCCGGCGGCGGTCAAGCCCATGCCCCGGGGATCGGCCAGGGGACGGAAGGTGCCGTCGCCCAAAGGCCTGTAGCCATGGACCGCGCGCCGTTCGATGGCGGCGGGCGGCAGCAGCGGATAGCGCCCGGAAAGATAGGAGCGGATATCGTCCATGTCGCGGTAGACGCGGTCGCCGCCGTTGACCCGGGATTCGAGCTGATCGAGGACTTCGGTCTCGATGAAGGGCGTGAATTCGATGGCGACGACGCCGGCCACCAGTTCCGGCGCCTTGACGCCCGCGACAATACCGTTGCGCGCGCCCAGGGAATGGCCGACCAGGATAGCCGGGCCTTTCCCCAGATCGCGGATCAAGTCGAGCGCGTCCTCGGCGAAATCCTCGTCCTCATAGGATTGAGGCCGGCCGCTCCGTCCATGCCCGCGCTCGTCGATGCTGACCATCAGGAACTCCGAGGCGAGTTCCTTCACGATCGGCTCGTAGACATAGCCGTTGGCGGTGATCCCATGCATGCAGATGACGGGCATGCCGGAGCCTTCGGAGATCGCAAAGATCTCCGTGCCGCGAAGACGGTGCAGCCGTTCTTCCATTCCGCGGGTCGTCCTAGTCGAGGTTGTATTTTTCGCGGATCGCCCGGTGGACGCCCTCGTGCATCTCGCGCCAGGCCCAGAGCGTCACCGAGGCCGTGCGCCGCGCCCGCACCACGTCGGCGCGGGAATGCATGTAGCGGCCGATGAGATTCTCGGCGGAGTCCGAATGCACGATATCCGCGCGGACATGCTCCAGGAAATATTCGATGGTCGGGTCGTCGAGGCCGTAATATTTGCGCAAGGCCAACCCGGCCGCGCCATGGGCTTCCGGTAGCTGCTCCTCGTCGGCGAACCAGGTGGCCAGCCCTTCGACGCCGCCCTGCTGGCAATAATGGGTGAGGGTGCGCGCAAAGCCGATGACCTCGGCAAGCGGGTTCTCGGCCACTTCGTCGAGTTCCTTGTCGGTCGCCCCCAGCTTCTTGCAGAACTGGACCCAGAGACCTGGGTGGTCACCTTCGCCCGAGGGCCGGAAGATCTCGTCGTAGACGTTCTCCAGCAGATGGACCACATCCTCGCCCTGGAGGTAGCAGGCGTGGCTCAGCATCATCGCGGGCACCGCATGGGCCTGGAAGGGCCAGCGCAGAACGGCGTAATCCCTGATGCTTTCCTTGGGCAGCGTGCCGCTGGTCAGCTCCTTCAGCAGGGGCGTGTTGATGTAGCGGTGCTCGGGCCGCTGGAGGTCCTCGGCGATCGCTTCCTTCCACTCCTCGGCGGGCGTTGGATTGTGCACAATTTTTTGCGCGCTCGTGGACATGATCGGACTTCCTCGTGGGTTTCTGGAGGCGGGGCGCGTCGGTCCCCGATAGATGACGAAGACAATATCGTCATGAATTGTCGGTTGCAACGTCTGCGGGCGGCGGCACATTGGCAGTAAGAGCAGGCCAGTATTTCTTAATTGCGACAGATTCATGTTGAGTCTATTCTACTAATGGGGGTCCGAGGAGGACCAACCACTAGGGGAAGGGGAAACGTAATGAAGAACCCGTTGGATTCACTCGGGCAGACTGTCCTGCTCGGCGTGGCACTTACAGTGGTGATGGTCCTCGTCATCCACGTTATCGCGCGCTGAGGGGGGACAGACCATGGAAGAACTGATGAGCTACGCTTGGTGGACCTTCGCGTTCCGCTGGCTGCACGTCATGAGCGGCATCATGTGGATCGGCCACCTCTGGTACTTCAACTTCACCCAGGCGCCGACCGTGCCGAAGATTCCGATGGAGCTTCGCCCGGCGATCGGCAAGTTCATCCTGCCGGAAGCCTTATTCTGGTTCCGCTGGGGTGCCATGGCGACCCTCGTCACCGGCCTTATCCTGGCTTGGATGATGGGCGAGCTTGGGCAGACGATCCGCATCGGCATCGGCGACCATAATGCCCATATGACGTCGATCGGCATCGGCATGTGGCTGGCGACGATCATGTGGTTCAATGTCTGGTTCATCATCTGGCCGAACCAGCAGAAGGTGATCGGGCTGAAGCCGGCGAGCGACGACGAGAAGAAGGCGGCGGCCCGTCTGGCGTCGCTGACCTCGCGGGTCAATACGATGCTGTCGATCCCGATGCTCTATGGCATGACCTCGGTTCACTTCTACTGAGAAGAGCGCCATATCGGATTAAAGGGGGCCTTCGGGTCCCCTTTTCTTTTGGTGGAGGGAGCGCGCATGATCGCGGAGCCTGAGTTCCGAAGGACGCCTCCATGAAGATCACCGACATCCGTTGCTACATCTACGCCGTGTCGCCCAAGCGGCGGTTCGTCCTGACCTTCATCGAGACGGACGAAGGAATTACCGGGGTCGGGGAAGGCACCCTGAGTTATCCCCTGTGCCAGGCTGAATCGGTGGTCGCGGCCATCGTCGCCTGCGCGGGGGATCTGGTGGGGCAGGATCCCTGGGGTATCGAGCGGCATTGGCTCAACCTCAGAGAGCGCTGGTTCTGGCGCGGGGGGCCGGTGCAATTGACGGCGCTGGGCGCGCTCGATTCGGCCCTCTGGGACATCGCGGGCAAGCGGGCGGGGCAGCCGGTCCATCGGTTGCTGGGCGGCCCGACGCTGGACCGGGTCAGGATCTACCTCAATCAGTGGTGGGGGGACGCCGAGAGCACCGACGAGATCGTCGATTGCGCCAAGGCGGCGGTTGCGACGGGTGCGACGGCGCTCAAATGGTATCCCTTCCGCTTCATTCCGCGTTTCCAGTCGCCTCATGCGGTGACCCGCGCGCAACTCCGGCGCGGGATCGCGGAGGTCGAGGCGGTGCGGGATGCCGTCGGACCCGACATCGATCTGATGGTCGATGTCTGGCGGCGGCTCGATCTCACGACGGCGGCGCAATTCTGCGAGGCGGTCGAAGACTGCGGATTGCTCTTCATCGAGGAGCCGGTCGACGACGAGAACCCGGCAGCCCTGAAGAAGCTCCGGCAGATCGCGCGCGGGCGCCTTTCGACCGGCGAGCGCCTCTTCAGCCGGATGCAGTTCCGGGAAATCATCGAGGACCGCACGGTGGACATCATCCAGCCCGACGTGCTGCGGGTCGGCGGCATCACGGAGGGGCGCAAGATCGCCTCCATGGCGGAGACCTATGGCATCGGCGTCGCGCCGCACAATCCCATGGGGCAGGTGGCGACGGCGGTCAGCGTCCAGATGTCCGCGACCCTGACCAATTTCGTGATTCTGGAGCGCCTGGCCGATATGGCGATCCAGGGCGGGGAGGCGGTGATCGTGGAGAACCTGCCCTTCGACCGCGACGCCTATCTGCTCTCGGACAAGCCGGGTCTGGGGATCACGATCGACGAGGCGGCCGTCAGGAAGATGGCTCAGATCGCGACGAGCCACCGGGGCCGCTAAACCAGACCGCTGAAGTTCAAGGCCCGGCGTCCTGGAGCGCCGGGCCTTGTCCCAGATCTATTTATCGAGCCAGGCGTCCTGCCAGGTCCCGTCGTTTTCGGCGCGCTCCCAGAGGCCGTGGAGCTTCTTCGACGCGCCCTCCACGTTCTTGTATTCGCGGAGCGTGATCACCGGGACGTCGTCGGCGATGATCGCCTGGGCCTTCTTGTAGAAGACGCCGCGATCGGCGAAGGCCGTCGCCTTGCGTCCTTGATCGAAGAGGCTGTCCACCTCGGGGTTCGCATAGCCCGAGGCGTTGCCGAAGAGCTTGCCGACCGAGGAACCGACGAAGGACCGTGCAAGACCGAGGGCCGGATCGGCGTAGCTCGTATAGCCGATCAAGGTCACATCATAATCGAGCTTGTTATAGACCCGCTCGCCCATGGTGGCGGTTTCGAGCGCCTCGATGGAAACATCCACGCCGACCTGAGCCCACATGGCTTTGAGCGACTGGCTCACCTGGTTGAACTCAGGATAGAGCGCCGTGAAGATATAGATCTTGAGCGGGAAGCGCTTCCCATCGGCGCCGCGCTTAAAGCCGGCCTCGTCGAGCATCGCATTCGCCTTGGCGATGTCGAAGGGATACATCTTCGTGTAGTCGATGTCGGGATTGACCGCCCAAGGGATCTGGGACGGGAAGGGCTGCTTCGAGAGATTGCCAACCTCGAAGAGGGCGTTCTTGAAGATGTATTCCCGGTCCGTCGCCATGAAGAGCGCCTTGCGGACCAGCTTGTTGTCCAAAGGCTTCCGGGTGGTATTGAGGAAGATGAATTGGACGGAGGGCGGAAGATCGCCTTCCTGGGCCTGGAGATTGGGATTGGCGCGCAGTGTCTTAACCTGCTCCAGCGGATAATATGGGTTGTAATCCACTTCGCCCGCCTGGAGCGCCTGCACCCGCGCGGCCGGCGTCGGAATGATCTTGCCGATGACCGCATCGAGATAGGGCTTGCCCGGCTCGTAGAAGTTCGGGTTCTTGACCATCTTCACGTATTCGCTCTGCTTCCATTCGGCGAATTTGAAAGCACCCGTGCCGACCGGCGAGGTCGTGGTCGCCGGGTTCGATTTGACGTCCGTGCCCTTATAGATATGGGCCGGCAGGATCGCGGCGCCCTGCTGGCAGGCGAGCGCGGTGAGGAATGGGCCGAAGCTGTCCTTAAGCTTGAAGACCACTTTGTCGGGGGCCGGGGTCTCGATGCTTTCGATGTTCTCGCCGGCGGGCTGGAAGATCGCCGACATCTTGGTCGAAACCTCTGTGATCGTGTATTTCACGTCTTCCGAAGTGAAGGGCTTGCCGTCGTGCCAATTCGTCGTCACGAGGTCGAAGCTGTAGGTCTTGCCATCCGGCGAGATCGTCCAGGACTTCGCGAGCAGCGGCAGGATCTTCGAGAGATCCCGCGACGGCTCCACCAGGCCCTGATGGAGCTGGCAGCCGATCTGGCGGTCCGGGATATTGGTGGTGATCGCTGGGTTGAGGCCGTTGGGATTGGCCTGGAGCGTGAAGATCGCGGTGCCGCCATAGACGGGCGTGCCCTGCGCGAAAGCCTGGCTCGCGGCGCAAAGGCCCGCGGCCGAGAGAATGGCGGTAGCTAAAAGCTGTTGCCGAACGACGGCCATGAAACCCCTCCCTGATCATTGCCATCGGCCCTCGGCCGTCTGGCGCTGGAGAGATTCTGTATACGTTAGCTCAATCGACTTCAAGCCATGCCTCCGCCGGGCCTTGGCAGCGGCGAGGACGCCATGCATCATCGGCGTCCCTTCAGGAGACCGCCATGATTGACCTTTATGCGCTGACCAGCCCGAACGTGCAGAAGATTTTCCTCCTGCTGGAGGAGTTGGAGCTTCCCTATAACGTGAAGCTTGTGGATGTCTGGAAGGGCGAGCAGTTCCTGCCTGAGTTCATCAAGCTCAATCCCAACGCCAAGATCCCCGTGATCGTCGATCACGAAGGGCCGGGCGGCAAGCCCTATACGGTCTTCGAATCCGGGGCGATCATGCTCTATCTCGCGGAGAAGACGGGCCGGCTGATGCCCAAGGACATGGCGGCGCGCTACGAAGCCATCCAATGGCTGATGATCCAGATGACGGGCGTCGGCCCGACCTTCGGCAATCTCACCCATTTCAAGCGCTTTGCCCCGGCGGGCAACGATTATTCCGTGAGCCGCTATCAGACCGAAGCGCGCCGGCTCTACGACCTTCTGGAGACAAGGCTGGGCGCTTCCCCCTGGCTCGGCGGCCAGGAATATTCCATCGTCGATCTCGCGACCTTCCCCTGGACCCGCAATCACGACGCCCATGGGGTGAGCTGGTCCGATCATCCCCATCTCGCCCGCTGGTTCGGGGCAATCTCGGAACGCGCGGGCGTCAAGCGGGCACTCGCCAAGGTGGATGCTATCGTGTCGAGCCGCGATACGGCGGCGGCGGACGATCTCGACCGGATCTTCGGGCGCGGGCGTTACGCGCGAGCCTAGAGGAGCCCGGATTCTCCTCCCTCAAAGATCAAAAGCCGATGAAATAGGCGATGGCCGCGCCGATTGCCAAAAGCAGGATGGGCGTGACATCCCAGATCGCCAGCACCAGGGTGGCAAGCCCGGTGATGCCATAGGCGATAATCGAATGATCGGTGGTTTGGGCCAGCGCGATGCCGCTCGCGAAGGTGAGGCCGATGGCGATGGGCGCCAATGCGCGCTCCAGCAGGGCGCATCCCGGTAGCGATGCCAGGTCCTGGTCGCGATCAGGATCATCGCCGAGGACGGGCCATAGATCGCGACGAAGGCGGTCAAGGCCCCCAGCATCCCTGCCGCCTTCATGCCGACGAGCACGGCGGCGAAGGTTCCGGGGCCGGGAGCGGCGCGGCTGATCGCGAACATGTCGACGAATTCGCGATTGGAGACCCAGTGATAGACATCCACCGAGGCGCGCTGGATTTCCGGGATGACGGTCGAGCCCCCGCCGATCGCCAGGACCGACATCAGCGCGAAGAAACCCGCGAGCTGGAGTAGCGTCGCGATCATGCGGGCCGCCTCTGCCGGAGCCAGACGCAGAGCAGGCTCAGAGGCGTCATGACCGCCAGCACCGGCAGCAGGGGCAAGCGGAAGACCCCGACCGCAAGCGCTGTCGCCACCATGATCCCCGCCGCCTCCAGGTTCCGGATATTGCGCCGCATGAGGCGGATGCCGGTGGCGAGATTGAAGCCGATGGCCGCCGCCCCCATGCCCGCCAGAAGGATCTCGACGACGGGGCTGCGGTCGACGCCGAGATAGAAGGCGCCGATCAGGATCAGCAACCCCAGCGGCAACAGGAGAAGCCCCAGCGCCGCGACAATCCCGCCGACGGTCCCGCGCAGCGTCGTGCCGATGAAGACGGAGAGATTGACCGCGTTGGAACCCGGAGCCACCTGGCTCAAGGCGAGCCCGCTCAGGAATTGGGAATCCGTGATCCAGCCCCGGCGCTGGACTACTTTAAGGCGGATCCAGCCGGAGAGCCCGCCTCCGAAGCTCTGCATGCCGACCGCGGTGAAGCAGACGAAGAGGGCGATCAGGCTTGGCCGCGATGTTGAGGGTTGCTCGGGCGGCATCGTCTCCGCTGCGGGTTCCATGGGTTCCGGTATCGGGTATCGGGCGGGGTTGAGCACAGGATCGTCGAGTTAGGCTTGCCGTACAAGCCTCACCACGGACCCTTGACAGGGTCGGGGACGGCGGCTAGGCCAGGGTCCCCGTTCCGGCGCCCGCCGTTCCGAGACGGGCTGCTTCTTTAAATCCCTCCGGAGAATGAGCGATGGCCGCCTATCAGTATATCTATGTGATGAAGGGCATGTCCCGCTCCTACCCCGGTGGCCGGGAGGTGCTGAAGGACGTCTGGCTCTCCTTCCTGCCCGGGGCAAAGATCGGTGTACTGGGGCCGAACGGCGCCGGTAAGTCGACCTTGCTGCGGATCATGGCTGGCCGGGACAAGGATTTCACCGGCGAGGCCTGGGCGGCGGAAAGCGCCAAGGTCGGCTATCTGCCGCAGGAGCCCGACCTTGATCCCACCAAGGATGTGGCCGGCAATGTCATCGAAGGCATGGCCGAGACCAAGGCGCTGCTCGACCGTTTCGAGGCGGTGAGCGCCCGCTTCGCCGAAGAGCTGACCGACGACGAGATGAACGATCTCATCGCCGAGCAGGGCGATCTCCAGGAGAAGATCGACCAGGTCAACGGCTGGGATCTCGACCGCACGATCGAGATCGCCATGGACGCGCTGCGCTGCCCGCCGGGCGATGCGGATGTGACCAAGCTCTCAGGCGGCGAGCGGCGGCGCGTGGCGCTTTGCCGGCTCCTGCTGCAGCGGCCGGATCTGCTGCTGCTCGACGAGCCGACCAACCATCTCGATGCGGAATCGGTGGCCTGGCTCCAGCGCTTCCTGCACGACTATCCCGGCACCGTCGTGACCATCACCCATGACCGCTATTTCCTCGACGAGGTGGCTGGCTGGATCCTGGAAGTCGATCGCGGCAAATGCATTCCCTACGAGGGCAATTACACCGGCTGGCTGGAGCAGAAGCAGAAGCGGTTGGAAGTTGAAGGCAAGCAGGACGCCGCCCGCGAGAAGACCCTTGAGCGTGAACTCGAATGGGTGCGCCAGAGCCCGCGCGCCCGGCAGGCCAAGAGCAAGGCGCGTCTCCAGGCCTATGACAGCCTGGTGGCGGCCAGCAAGGAGAAGGCGCCGGATACCGCGCAGATCGTTCTGCCGCCCGGGCCTCGCCTGGGCGATCTCGTCCTCCAGGCGGAACATGTCGCCAAGGGTTACGGCGACCGGTTGCTGATCGAGAACCTGGAATTCCGGCTGCCGCCGGGCGGCATCGTCGGGATCATCGGGCCGAACGGTGCGGGCAAGACGACGCTTTTCCGCATGATCACGGGGCAAGAGAAGCCGGATTCCGGCGACTTCCGGGTCGGGGATACGGTGAAGCTCGGCTATGTGGACCAATCGCGCGACACCCTGGCCGCCGACAAGACGGTCTGGCAGGAGGTCTCAGGCGGCCTCGACGAGATCGACCTCGGCCGGCGCAAGATGCCGAGCCGGGCCTATTGCGCGCTGTTCAATTTCCGGGGTGCGGATCAGCAGAAAAAGGTCGGGCAGCTCTCGGGCGGCGAACGCAACCGGGTCCATCTGGCCAAGATGCTCAAGACCGGCGCCAATGTGATCCTGCTCGACGAACCGACTAACGACCTCGACGTCGATACCTTGCGGGCTTTGGAGGATGCGCTCCTCGAGTTTCCGGGCTGCGCCGTGGTCATCACCCATGACCGCTGGTTCCTCGACCGGATCGCAACCCATATCCTGGCCTTCGAGGGCGACAGCCAGGTCGTCTGGTTCGAGGGGAATTACGCGGATTACGAGGCCGACAAGAAGCGCCGGCTCGGCGCCGAGGCCGACCAGCCTCATCGCATCAAATACAAGCCCCTGGTCCGCGTCTGATCGCGGTGAACGGCGGCGTCAGCCGCCGTTCTTCTCGCGCAGCATCTGATTGAGCGCAGCGATGCTGCCGTTGTTGCGCTGGATGATGGCGGCGAATTCCTGGCGCAGGCCCATCCGCATGCTGGCGCCTTCTATATTGATGTCGATGATCTTGAGTTCGCTGGCCTTCTGGACCACGAGCCATTCCACCTTGACCGGGGGAGCGCCATTGGGGCGCGTGAGCTGGCTCTGCACGGCGGTTGCGGCGCCGGATGGCCGCTGACCGGTCACCTTCACCGCCTCGCCGCTATATTGCGCGAAGCGGTTGGTATTGGTACGCAGGATATATTCCTGGAAGAGCTTGGCGAAATCCTGCTTTTCCTGCTCGCTCGCGGAGTTGGAATAGCGGCCGAGCACGAATTCGGTGATCTCCGGGATATCGAAATCCGTCTGTATGAAGGTCCGGAACTGCTGCTCGCGGTCCTGTTGTGACAGTTGCTTGTTGCTCAGAACCTGGATGGCCTTGTCCGACAGCTGACCGATGAAGCCTGCGGCGTCATCGGCTGCCGCGGCCCCCCGCGCGCCGACGAGCGCGAGCGACAGTCCAAAAAATGCGCTGAAGAAAAGACGGCGATACATCATTGATCCAGGGCTTTCGACTCGGGTTCGAGTGAACTGACTTCGGTCAGGGGGGCTTGCGCGATAGCGATGGAGGGTTCGTCCGCTTCAAAGGCGGCGCGGCGCTCGAATTCGGCTTGGCGGCGCTGGCGATAAAGGCTGCGGGCCGCCGCATAGAAATCGAGGGAGTTGCGTTGCAGATCGTCAAAAAGCTCGATGGTCCGGGACCGTGAGTCAATGGCGCTGACGCCCGCACGGACGAAGATCAGATAGGTCAGGCCGTTTTCGCCGGCAACGATGCTGAAGGGATCGGCGAGGCTGTCGGCCACGAGCCCGGTGGTGTCGCGGGGGTTCGAGGGACCGAAGATCGGCAGCACCAGATAGGGGCCTTCCGGTACGCCCCAAACCCCGAGCGTCTGGCCGAAGTCCGCGCTATGTCCGGGCAGGCCATGGCTCCCGGCGAAATCGAAGAGCCCGCCCAAGCCGAAGGTCGAATTGATCAGGAAACGGCCAAAGGTAGCATTGGCGCCCGTGACATTCGCCTGGAGCACATCGTTCATGAAGACGATGGGCGACTTCAGATTGTCGAGGAAGCTGTGGACGCTGTCGCGCACCGGCTGCGGGAAGGCCGCGCGATACCCCTTGGCCACAGGCTTCAGCGTGTATTCGTCGAGCTTGAGGTTAACGTCGAAAATGAAGCGATTGACCGGCTCGATGGGGTCGTTGGCTTCATCGACCTCGGCCGAGGCGACTGAAGCTGTGCCGGTCGAGGGACTGGTACGGGTGGAACTGCAACCGACGAGGGTTATCAGCACCGCTGTCATCCAGGCCGCAAGGGCCAAAGGCGAGGGGTGGCGTATCATGCTCTCCTGCATTTTATTCCGGGCGGCCCTTGGGGGGATAGATCGGCCGCTCACGAGGCGTTGCGCAGTCTAAACTTCGACAGAGCCCTGGATGCCGCGCCAAAAGCGAGGCAGAGGGCGGATACTAACCTATGCGGGTAGCATAGAAGCGGCCAGAAATCTAGCGCGCGGGGCGGGAGCCTTTATGCGTCTGTGCCGAGCATCACTTTGAAATCCGGCGATTCCGGGGCCGGATTGTGGAATTGATGGATCGGCAGTCACGATTTCTCTTTTTTTGATATAAAGATATCTTTATATAGAAAAGCGAAATTGAACGAGGCGCCGGGAATGGATGCGTTACTGGCAGGATTGCGGGCGGCGGCGGAATCGACCCGGCTTCGGTTGCTGGCCATCTGCGCCGAGGGCGAGTTGACGGTCAGCGATGTGGCTTTCGTCCTGGGCCAGAGTCAGCCACGGGTGTCGCGTCACCTGAAGCTGCTCTGCGACGCGGGTCTGCTGGATCGCTTCCGCGAAGGAAGCTGGGTCTTTTACAGGCTCACGCGGCGGGGGGATCTTGCGCGGCTGCTTGTGGAACAATTGCCGAGGGAAGACCCGGTCCTGGAACTCGATCGGGCGCGGCTCGATACCATCAAGCGCCAGCGCGCCGAAGCCGCGACGAGCTATTTCCGCGCCAATGCGGAGCAATGGGATAAGATCCGTTCGCTCTATGTGGACGAACGGGAGGTGGAGGCCGCTCTTCTGGACCTCATCCCGCCCCAGGGGGTCCGCGATCTTTTGGATATCGGCACGGGCACCGGCCGGATACTGGAAATTTTCGCTCCCCGGGTCGGTCAGGTGGTGGGCGTCGATCTTTCCCGTGAGATGCTCGCCGTGGCGCGGGCCAATCTGGAGCAGGCGCAGTTGCGCAATTGCTCGATCCGCCAGGGCGATATGTACCAACTGCCGGTGCCTGGCGCGTCGTTCGACGCCGTGATTATCCATCAGGTCCTGCACTACGCGGAACACCCGGCCGGCGTGATCGCCGAGGCCGCGCGGGTCTTGCGCGCGGAAGGGCGGCTGGTCGTCATCGACTTCGCTCCGCATGAACTCGAATTTCTTCGGACCGACCACGCCCATCGACGCCTGGGCTTCGCCGACGCCGAAGTGGCTCAATGGTTCCGTGAAGCAGGGCTGGAAGCGGCACGGGTGGAACATCTCCCAGGCTCTCCGCTGACCGTTTCACTCTGGTCGGCGGCGCGCCCCGTCGAAATCCATCGCGTGGCGGAAGAGGCATTCGCCAAGGGGCCTGCCCTCATCAATTTCGGAGCGGTCACGTGACGGAAAGCCCTCTCCTTTCCGGTCGCCGTTCCGTGCTGCTGGGCGCGGATCCCGTGAGGCAGGGACATGCCGCGACTCCGCGGGTGTCCTTCGAGTTTTTCCCGCCCAAGACGCCGGAGATGGAAGAAAAACTCTGGCAGGCGGTCAAGCGGCTCGAACCCCTTTCACCGCGCTTCGTATCGGTGACCTATGGCGCGGGGGGAACGACCCGCGAACGCACTCATGCGACCGTCGCCCGGATCCGTCAGGAAACGGCTTTGGAACCGGCGGCGCATTTGACCTGCGTCGGTGCGACCTCCAAGGAAATCGACGAGGTGGCTGCACGCTACTGGGAAGCGGGCATCCGTCATGTGGTGGCGCTGCGTGGCGATCCCCCGGCAGGTGCGGGAACTTACGCGCCCCATCCCGATGGCTACGACCACGCGGTGGATTTGGTCTCGGGTCTGCGCCGCGTCGCGGATTTCGAGGTGAGTGTCGCGGCCTATCCCGAGACCCACCCCGAGGCGCGGGACAGCGGCTTCGATCTCGATAACCTGAAACGAAAAATCGATGCGGGTGCGAATCGGGCCATCACGCAATTCTTCTTCGACGTCGAAGCCTATCTGCGCTTTATGGATCGTGTACGCAAAGCGGGCATCACGGTCCCGATCGTCCCGGGTATCCTGCCGGTCACCAATTTTGCGCAAGTGAAGAAATTCTCCGCCGCCTGCGGGGCGTCCCTGCCGGTGGGCATGGCTGGGCTCTTCGAGGGCCTCGATCATGATCCTGAAACCCGCCGCCTCGTCGCCGCCTCCATCGCGGCGGAGCAATGTCGGTTGCTGCAGGCCGAGGGTATCGAGGAATTCCACTTCTACACGCTGAACCGCGCGGACCTGACGGTCGCCATCTGCCACATGATCGGCGTGCGCGGTCCCGCTCCCGCGAAAACCATCCCCGTTGCAAGCTAGTTCGGAAAGACCATGGCTCACATTCTCGACGTTCTCTCCCAAAAGGTACTGCTCTGCGACGGCGCCATGGGAACCCAGGCCCAGGCCCGCTCCCTGCATATCGATCACGATTATTGCGGGCATGAGAACTGCACCGAGATCCTGACCGAAAGCCGCCCCGATCTCGTGCGCGAGATCCATATGGGCTATCTCGCGGCGGGCGCTGACATGGTGCAGACCAACAGCTTCGGCGGCTCGCCCGTGACGCTGGGCGAGTTCGGGCTGCAGGACAAGGCCTTCACACTCAACAAGCGGGCCGGTGAATTGGCCCGCGAGGCGGTCGAGGAATTCAAGGGCGATGGCCGGACCCGTTTCGTGCTGGGATCGCTCGGGCCGGGGACGCGGTTGCCGACCCTGGGTCACATCGCCTATCAGCCGCTCGAGGATGCGCTCGCCGTCCAATGCGCCGGGCTTATCGCGGGTGCGGTCGATGCGATCCTGGTCGAAACCTGCCAGGATCCGCTGCAGATCAAGGCGGCGGTCAATGCGGTGAAGCGCGCCCGGAAGGAAGCCGGGACGGATACGCCGGTCTTCGTGCAGGTGACCGTGGAGACAACCGGCACCCTGCTGGTGGGCGCCGACATCGCCGCGGCCGCGACGATCATCAACGCGCTCGACGTGCCGATGATCGGGATCAATTGCGCGACAGGTCCCCAGGAGATGGCCGAGCATATCAAGTGGCTGTCGGAGAACTGGCCCGGCATGATCTCGGTGCAGCCCAATGCGGGTCTTCCCGAACTGGTCGACGGCAAGACGCATTATCCCCTGGGCCCGGGCGAACTTGCCCAATGGCAGGAGCGCTTCATCCTGGAGGATGGGGTGAACTTGATCGGTGGCTGCTGCGGCACCGATCTGCCCCATATCCGGGCGCTCGACGAGATGCTGAAGCGGCTGGGGCAGGGAGGGCGGCCCGCTCCCATCGAGCGCAAGCGCTTCTGGGTGCCTTCGCTCGCCTCGCTCTATGGCCAGGTGCCACTCCGCCAGGAGAATGCCTATCTTTCCATCGGCGAGCGCTGCAATGCCAACGGCTCGCGCAAGTTCCGCCAGCTCCAGGAGAGCGGGGACTGGGACGGCTGCGTCGAGATGGCGCGCGAGCAGGTCGGCGAGGGCTCCCATACTCTTGACCTTTGCACCGCCTTCGTCGGCCGCAACGAGGTCGCCGACATGACCGAGGCGGTGACGCGGATGCGCGGCTCGGTGACGGCGCCCCTGGTGATCGATTCGACCGAACTACCGGTCCTGGAAGCGGCCTTGAAGCTCTATGGTGGCAAGGCCGTGCTGAACTCGATCAATTTCGAGGACGGTGAGGAGCCGGCCGAGAAGCGCATGGAACTCGCCCGCCGCTTCGGTACGGCGGTCATCGCGCTGACCATCGACGAAGAGGGCATGGCCAAGGGCGTCGACCGCAAGGTCGAGGTTGCCCATCGGCTCCATGATTTCGCCTGCGTGAAGCACGGGCTGCCGGCCTCGGACCTGATGTTCGATCCTTTGACCTTCACGATCTGCACCGGCAACGAGGACGACCGGAAGCTCGGCCTCTGGACCCTTGAAGCCATCGAGCGGATCTCGAAAGAGCTGCCGGAGTGCCAGATCATCCTGGGGCTCAGCAATATCTCCTTCGGACTGAACCCGCCGGCGCGGCATGTGCTGAATTCCGTGTTCCTGGACCACGCCCTGCGGCGCGGGCTAACCGGCGCCATCGTCCATATCTCGAAGATCATGCCGCTCCACAAGATCCCCGCCAACGAGGTGGAAATCGCGGAAGACCTGATCTTCGACCGCCGCCGCGAGGGCTACGATCCGCTCCAGGCCTATCTGGCGCTCTTCGAGAACCGCAAGGCTGAGAAGACGGCGGTCAAGGAACGCCCCGCCAAGGTCGAGGACAGGCTGACGCAGCGGATCGTCGATGGCGACCGTATCGGCCTTGCCGAGGACCTGACCCTGGCGATGGAAAGCCACAAGCCGCTCGACATCATCAACACCTTCCTCTTGGACGGCATGAAGGTGGTCGGTGAGCTTTTCGGCGCGGGCAAGATGCAGCTTCCCTTCGTGCTTCAGTCGGCGGAGACCATGAAGGCGGCGGTCGCGCAGCTCGAACCGCATATGGAAAAGATCGACGGCCAGCAGCGGGGCACCATCGTGCTCGCCACGGTGCGGGGCGACGTCCACGACATCGGCAAGAACCTCGTGGATATCATCCTGACCAACAACGGTTATCGGGTGGTGAACCTCGGCATCAAGCAGCCGATTGGCGCGATCCTCCAGGCGGCCCAGGAGCACAAGGCCGATGCGGTCGGCATGTCTGGCCTGCTCGTCAAATCGACCGTCGTGATGCGTGAGAACCTGGAAGAAATGTCGCGGCAGCAGTTCCATCTGCCGGTGATGCTGGGCGGCGCTGCCCTGACGCGGCGCTATGTGGAGGAGGATTGCGTCGAGGCCTATGCCTCGGGCCGCGTGGCCTATGCGCGGGACGCCTTCGATGGGCTGGCCCTCATGGACAAGGTGGTGAACGGCAATTTCGACGGCCATCTCGCGGAACTTCGCGCCAAGAGCAAGGGCCGGGTGGTGAACGAGAAGCGCAAGCTCGGCCGCGCCGCCGATGCGAAGCCGATGCGCCCCGTCGATGTGGAAGAGATCCGGCTCAGGCGCGCGGAGCTGACGAAGGACATCCCCGTGCCGGTGCCGCCCTTCTGGGGGCCCCGGACCATCGCCCGCGTGCCGGTCAAGGCGCTCGTGCCCTTCCTCAACGAGCGCATGCTCTATCAATTCCAATGGGGCTATCGGAAGGGCGGCAAGAGCCTCGACGAGTTCAAGGTCTGGGCGCATCGGGAACTGAAGCCGGTGCTGCAGCGCATGCTCGATGCCGTCATTCAGCAGGACATCCTGGTTCCCCAGGCGGCCTATGGTTACTGGAAATGCGCCGCCGAGGGGAACGACGTGATCCTCTTCGACGAGGACGGGAAGCGGGAAGTCACCCGCTTCACCTTCCCGCGCCAGAACAAGGACGGCGGTCTCTGCATCTCGGACTTCTTCCGCGATGTCAGCGACGACCAGCGCGACGTGATCGGGTTGCAGGTCGTGACCATGGGCCAGCGCGCCTCGGAAGTGGCGCGGGAATGGTTCGCGGACAACCGCTATCAGGACTACCTCTACCTCCATGGGCTCTCTGTCGAGATGGCCGAGGCGATGGCGGAATATCTCCACAAGCGCATCCGCGCCGAATTGGGCTTTGCGTCGGAGGAATCCCGGGATCTGGAAGGCCTGCTGAACCAGAACTATCGCGGCAGCCGCTATTCCTTCGGCTACCCGGCCTGCCCGAATGTCGGCGACCAGAAACAGCTTCTGGAGGTCCTGCAGGCGGACAAGATCGGCATCGTTCTGACCGACGAGGATCAGCTCGATCCGGAGCAATCCACCTCGGCCATCGTCGTCACCCATCCGCAGGCGAAATACTTCTCGGTCTGAACCTCAGACAAACCGTTCCGCGTAATGGCAGGCCACTTGATGGCCCGCCACCTCGCGGAGCTCGGGCCGTTCCGCGCGGCAGTGATCCGTCGCATGGGGACAGCGCGTGTTGAAGGCGCAGCCCTTGGGCGGATTGAGCGGCGAGGGCAGTTCGCCCTTCAGCACGATGCGCTGCCGGCCCTGTTCGACGCTGGGCGTGCTGGCGAGCAGCGCCTGGGTATAGGGGTGGAGCGGCCGTTGGAACAGAAGCGGCTTCGGCGCCTGTTCCGCGACGCGGCCCAGGTACATGACCATGACCTCGTCGGCCATGTGCCGGACGACGCCCAGGTCGTGCGAGATGAAGAGGTAGGACAGGCCGAATTCCTGCTGGAGATCGGTCAGCAGATTGAGGACCTGGGCCTGGATCGACACGTCGAGCGCGGAGACAGGCTCGTCCGCGACCACGAGTTTCGGGCGGAGCATCAGCGCGCGGGCAATCGCCACCCGCTGGCGCTGCCCACCCGAGAACATGTGGGGATAGCGGCTGTAATGCTCGGGCCGCAATCCGACCCGTGCCATCATGTCCCGTGCTATCGCCTGCCGCTTCGCGCTGTCGAGGTCCGTATTGATCCGCAGCGGTTCTTCCAGGATCGATCCGATCCGCTTTCTCGGGTTGAGCGATCCATAGGGATTCTGGAAGACGATCTGCACGGTCCGGCGAAGATAGCTGCGTTCGGATGCCTCTGGCTTCGTGGCATTCCTTCCGTCGATGGTCAGGGTGCCGGAGCTTGCCGGTTCGATCAGGGTGACGAGCCGGCCCAGGGTCGATTTCCCGCAGCCGGATTCTCCCACCACGGCGAGCGTCTTTCCCGCCTCCAGCGTGAAGCTGATCCCATCGACCGCGCGAAGTGTCGCCGGCTGCGCGAAAAGCCCCCGGCCGATGCTGTAATGGCGCGTGAGATCGCGGGCCTCGACGACGGCGCTCATGGCTCACCCAGCGGGTAGTGGCACCGCACCGCGCCGCCTCCGTGAGGGCGCAAGGACGGCTGATCGGCACGGCAGCGATCGTCCGCATAGGAACAGCGGGGATTGAAGAGGCAGCCGCTGGGCCGGTCCCAGAGACCTGGGACAACGCCGGGGATGGTGGCCAGCCGGCCCTCTCCGCTTCGCTCGGGCAGCGCCGCGAGCAAGGCGGCGGTATAGGGATGCCGGGGCTGCCGGAAAAGATCGGCGGCCGGCTGCTGTTCGACCGCCTGACCCGCATACATGACCATGATGCGCTGCGCGGTCTCTGCGACGACGCCCATGTTGTGGGTGATGAGCACGAGGGCCATGCGGTGCTCGCGCTGGAGGCCGATCAGAAGGTCGAGGATCTGCGCCTGTATCGTGACGTCCAGGGCCGTGGTCGGTTCGTCGGCGATCAGGAGACGGGGATTGCAGGCGATGGCCATGGCGATCATCACCCGTTGGTTCATTCCGCCGGACAGCTGATGCGGGAAGGCGGAGAGCCTGCGGTCGGGCTCCGGGATGCCGACCTGGTCCAGAAGCTCGATGGCGCGCTGGCGCCGCTGCGACCGGAACAGGTCGGTGTGGATCCGCAGCGTCTCCCGGAGCTGAAAACCGACCGTGAAACAGGGATTGAGGCTGGTGGTCGGCTCCTGGAAGATCATCGCAACCTCCTTGCCCAGGAGCCGGCGACGTCGGGCGGGGGAAAGCGCCAGAAGGTCTTCGCCGCCGAAGGTGAGGCGGTCGGCGCGAATTTGTCCGGGATAGGCGACGAGCCCCATGAGGGCGAGCATCGTAACGCTCTTGCCCGATCCCGATTCCCCGACGATGCCGAGGACCTCGCCCTCGTCGAGCCGGAGCGACAGCCCGTCCACCGCATGCATGACGCCGCCGGCGGTCGGGAAATCGACCGAGAGATTCTCGATTTCCAGAAGCGCCATCAGCGTTTCAACTTCGGATCGAGGGCGTCGCGCAGCCCGTCGCCCATCAGGTTGACGCTCAGGACCGTGACGAGGATCGCCAGGCCGGGGAAGGTCACCACCCACCAGGCGCGCAGCACGAATTCCCGTCCATCCGCCAGCATCGTGCCCCATTCCGACAGAGGCGGCTGAGCGCCGAGACCGAGGAAACCGAGCGCCGCGGCGTCGAGGATCGCGGTCGAGAAAACGAGCGAGGCCTGGACGATCAAGGGCGCCAGGCAATTGGGCAGCACGGTCGAGAACATGAGCCGCAAGGTGCCCGCCCCGCTCACGCGCGACGCGGTCACATAGTCCTTGGCCAGTTCAGAGATGACGGAGGCTCGGGTCAGCCGGACATAGGAAGGCAGGACCACGACAGCCACCGCGAGGATCGCGTTGATGAGGCCGGGGCCGAGGATCGCGACGATCACGATGGCCAGGAGCAGGCTCGGCAGGGTCAGCATGACATCCATCAATCGCATGATCGCGATCTCGGTGATGCCCCGGGCGAAACCGGCGACGAGACCCAGCACGACACCGGCCGCCAGCGAGAGCAGCACCACCGTCCCACCCATGAAGAGCGAAAGCCTGGCCCCATGGATGAGCCGGGACAGCATGTCGCGTCCGATGGCGTCGGTGCCGAGCGGAAAGGCGAACGACCCGCCGGTCTCCCAGAACGGCGGGCGCAGCAGCGCGTCGGGCCGGGTCTCGATCGGCGAATGGGGGGCGAAGAAGTCGGGAAACAGCGCCAGCATCGCCAGCGCGCAGAAGATCACGAGCCCGGCGAAGGCCCCTCCATTGGCCCGGAAATAATGCCAGAATTCCCGGAGCGGATGGGGTGGGGCGATTGCCTTGGGCGGATCGGCCGTCTCGAGGGCCATGGTTCAGGACCGATGCCGGATGCGGGGATTGATGAGCCCGTAGAGCAGGTCCACCACCAGATTAACCCCCATGACCACCGTCCCGATCAGCAGGACGCCGCCTTGGAGAACCGGGTAGTCCCGCCGGCCGATGGCGTCCACGAGCCATTTGCCGACCCCCGGCCAGGAAAAGATCGTCTCGGTCAAGATCGCTCCGGCGAAGAGCGTCCCCACCTGGAGCCCGATGATCGTGATCACGGGGATGAGCGCGTTGCGCAGCGCGTGGATGCCGACCACCCGGAACGGCGCCAAGCCCTTGGCGCGCGCGGTGCGGATATAGTCCTCGCCCAGGACTTCCAGCATCGAGGACCGGGTCATCCGCGCGATGATCGCGAGCGGAACCGTGCCCAGCACGATCGTCGGCAGGATGAGATGGGCGACGGCCGAGCGGAAAGCGCCGGGATCGTCGGATAGCAGGCTGTCGATCAGGAGGAAGCCCGTCGTCGGCTCGATGAAATAGAGCGCTGATATGCGCCCCGAGACCGGCGTCCAGCCGAGCGTGCCGGAAAAAAGCAGGATGAGGAGCAGGCCCCACCAGAAGATCGGCATCGAATAGCCGGCGAGCGAAATGCCCATGATGCCGTGGTCGAAGATGGTGTTGCGCCGGATCGCCGCAATCATCCCCGCGGGAAGGCCCAGGAGGATCGCGAAGAGCACCGCGCAGAGCGACAGTTCCAGGGTGGCGGGAAACAGGGTCGTGAATTCGCTGACCACCGGCTCATGGGTGATCATGGATTTGCCGAGATCGCCGTGGAGAAGATGGAGCAGATAGATCCCGTATTGCACCGTCCAGGGCTGGTCGAGCCCATATTCCTTCATGAGCGCGGCATGCCGGGCGGGGTCGATGCCGCGTTCGCCGGCCATCGTCTCGATGGGATCGCCCGGCACGAGATGGATCAGCAGGAAAGCCAGCAGGGTGACCCCGACGAAGGTCGGGATCACCAGGCTCAGGCGGGTCAGGACGAAACGAAGCACGGGGCCTCGCTCCGCTTATTCGCGTTACTTGATATCCACGCCGTAAAAAATATGAGCGCCGAAGGGGCTCAGCTTCAGGCCTTCGACATTCTTGGCGGCCGCCAGATATTGGACCGAATGGGCGATGGTCAGCCAGGGAGCCTCTTCCTTGAAGATGACCTGGGCTTTCTTGTAGAGGTCCGTCCGCTTGGCCATATCGGTGGTGCGGACGGCCTCGACGATCAGGTCCTCGAAGGGCTTATGGCACCATTTGGCGATATTGCCTCCCGCCTTGGCGGCATCGCAGCCGAGCAAGACCCGGAAGAAATTGTCGGGATCCCCATTGTCGCCGGTCCAGCCCAGCTGAGCCATCTGGTGCTCGCCGGCCTGGGCGCGTTTCCTGTATTCGCCCCATTCGAAGGATTTGATCTCGGCCTTGATCCCCACCTTGGCGAGATCGGCCTGCATGAGCTCGCCGATCCGTTTGGCGTTCGGATTATAGAGACGCGTCACCGGCATGGCCCAGAGGTCGGTTTCGAAGCCGTTGGGAACGCCCGCTTCGGCCAAAAGCTTCTTCGCCTTGTCCGGATCGTAGGGATAGTCCTTCACTTCGTCGTTATAGGACCACAGAACCGGCGGGATCGGGTTCGTCGCGGCTACGCCGGCGCCCAGATAGACGGCGTCGATGATCGCCTTCTTGTTGACGGCCAAGTTGACGGCCTGGCGCACGCGCTTGTCGTCGAAGGGCTTCTTCTCCACCTGGAATGCCAGATAGGCGATGTTCATGCCGGGCTGGTCGAGAAGCTGCAGCTTCCCTTCCTTGCGGATCGACTCGAGGTCGGCCGTATTGGGAATGGCGACGTGGCACTCGTTGGCCCGCAGCTTCTGCAGGCGCACCGAGGCATCGGTCGTGATCGCATAGACCAGGTCGTCGATCTGCGCCTTGCCGAGGAAGTAGTCGGGATGCGCCTTGTAACGGATGACCGCGTCCTTCTGGTACTGAACCAGCATGAAGGGGCCGGTGCCGACGGGGTTCTGGTCGACCTTCTCCGGCGTGCCGGCCTTCAGCATCAGGTCGGCGTATTCCTTGGAAAGGATCGAGGCGAAGTCCATCGCGAGGTCGGCGACGAAGGGCGCTTCGGGCTGGTTGAGGGTGAACTTAACCGTCAGGTCGTCGACCTTCTCGATCGATTTCAGGAGCTTCGGGAAGCTCATGTCGTTGAAGTAGCTGTGGTTCTCGCTCGTCACCTTGAAGAAGGGATTGTCCGGCTTCCATTGGCGCTCGAAGCTGAAGATCACATCGTCGGCATTGAAGTCGCGCGTGGGCTTGAAGCCCGCGGCGGTCTGCCACTTGACGCCTTTCCTGAGCTTGAAGGTGAAGGTCAGGCCGTCGTCGGACGCCTGCCAGCTCTCGGCAAGGCCGGGGCCGACATTCGTGGTGCCGATCTGGAATTCGACGAGCCGGTTGTAGATCGGCCGCGAAGAGGCGTCAAAGGTGGAGCCCGTGGTGTTGATGGCGGGGTAGAAGTTCTCCGGGCTGCCCTCGGAACAATAGACCAGCGTCTTGGCCGAAGCCGCGCCGACGCCCAGCAGCAAGGCCAGGCCCGATGCCGCCGCGAGAAGCTTGTACCTCATGGAAACCCCCTATCTTTCAGAGTCAGAGCCGGGCTTCCCGATCAGCGGGGAGCGCCGCAAGACCTTGAAAAGAGGCTACCGTTGCCCTTTCGCCGCTGTCAATGAGCGCCGCTTGGGCTTGGCAGGGCGATCCGGCGCCCGATTTCGATCGGTAACGGCTTCGTGCGATGCTCGGTGGCCAGCTTTTCGATCCGGGCGGCGGTCTCCGGCGGGAAGGGCGCCGAGCGGGGACCGGCGAGATCCACATGGAGCGCCATGATCTCGTTAGTCGCGGCGACATAGCCCTCAAGGGCATGGGTCATCTTATGAACCAGATGCATCCGCTTGGCGTCCGCGCCTGCGAGATGGGTCTCGATGACGAGCGGATCGCCGACCTTCACTTCCCTCAGGTATTGGACATGCATCTCCAGCACGTAGATCGAATGGTCGGTGCGCCGCCGGTAGTCCCCGCCAAGGTCGAAGCGATCCAGGAAATGGTCGCTCGCCCGATCGAACAGCAGCACGTAATAGGCGACGTTCATATGGCCGTTGTAGTCGATCCATTGCGGTTCGACAGTCCCCCGATAGGGCTCGAAAGGCATCGTCATTCTTCGGCTTTTTCCTCAAAGGTCACGCGGTAGTGTGCGCCGGGAGATTGAAGCAAACATGATTAATGGCTAGAATTCTACCCGAGTACAGCGCTCGCGTGATCGGGCGACAGGGCGGGCGCGGGGGGTCATGGCGAGTTCCGACGAAATCAGGCAATCGGCCGGCCTCGCGGAAGTCGCGATGAAGGCCATGCTCACCAGGGGCATCCCTCCGACGCCTCATAACTATGCCGTCTGGTATGTCTATGCCACAAAGCTCCGGGTCGAGCTGACCCGCGAGATCGACGCGATCATCGCCGATAAGCGCGAGTTTACCGCCAAGCTCAACGAGGAGCTTTACACCCGTTTCTTCGATTCCCGCGAGCAGTTGAAGGCGCTCAGCGAGGCCGGCGGCCAGTTCCAGAGTATGGTCGACAAGGTTTTGCAGACCGTTGCCATCGTGGGGGGCGAGACCCGGGCCTTCGGTGAAAAGCTGGATGATTACTCGATCCGCCTGGATGGCGAGGATGGCAGCCGGAACGCCAAGACAATCGTCGCCAATCTCGCCGAAGAGACCCGGGCCGTCAGCGAGCGCAATCGCGTGCTGGAGGCGCAGATCACCCAATCTTCCAGCGAGATAGAGGAATTGAAGCAGCGTCTCGTGGCGGTCAGGCATGAAGCCTTCACCGACGCGCTGACCGGGATTCCCAACCGCCATTCCTTCGACGAGAACCTCAGGGATATGACGGCGGAAGCCATGGCGACCGGCGAGCCCTTGTGTCTGCTGATCCTCGATATCGATCATTTCAAGCATTTCAACGACACCTTCGGCCATCAGGTCGGCGATCAGGTGCTGCGTCTTGTCGGGCACACGCTGAAGGATTGCGTCAAGGGACGCGACATGCCGGCGCGCTACGGCGGCGAGGAATTCGTCATCCTCCTGCCCCAGACGAAGCTCCCCGACGCCGTCACGGTTGCCGACCAGATCCGCACGACCCTGATGCGGCGCAAGATCGTGCGGCGCGACAGCGGCAAGGACTATGGGACGATCACGGTGTCGGTCGGTGTCGGTCTCTATCGCGCCGGCGAGCCCTTGGAGGCGATCATCCAACGAGCCGACGAGGCGCTCTATCGCGCCAAGCGCGAGGGGCGGAACCGGGTCGTGGCGGAAGATACCCGCAGCGCGGCGCCTCTCCTGCAGGCCTGAGCCAGGGCCTATTCGGATCCGGTCGGCGTCCAGGGCAGCCAGCCGTTCACGCTCAGCCAGAACAGCGCGAAGGCGATCGAGAGGATCGTGATCGGAATACCCACCCGGGCATGCTCCGCAAAGCTTAAGCGCACGCCGAAGAGGGTCGCCCGCTCGACCACGATGATATTGGCGAGGCTGCCCACGAGCAGCAGGTTTCCGGCCAGCGAGGACAAGAGCGCCAATCCATAGAGCGCCCCCTGGGGCGGGTTCGGCC
This sequence comes from Rhodospirillales bacterium, assembly GCA_947473305.1. GTDB lineage: Bacteria > Pseudomonadota > Alphaproteobacteria > ATCC43930 > CGMCC-115725 > CANJCB01. The sequence continues at coordinate 70,694 of CANJCB010000008.1, read as the reverse complement.
AGATCTTGAGCAGGAGGATGACGAAGGGCGTGCTGCCGATCGTATTGGACATGAAAAGCGTGAGCGGCGTCAGCACCGCCAGATTGTCGGGTATCAGCTGCCAGTCCTGGAGCCAGGCGATCAGCTTCCAGGGAATGCCCGTATCGGCCAGGGCGCCGGTGATCGCAAAAAGGCAGGAAACCAGGACGAGCAAGGGCCAATCGACCGCCGCGATCATGATGCGGCTGGTGAATTTCCGGTTGGCGAGCAAGAGGGCGGCGATGACCAGTGCCCCGGTTTCGCGGGGCAGCGCCGTGGTGCAAAGCGCCAGGAGGCCGGCGGCTGCGACCAGGCCCTTGATCGTCTGCCGCCTGTCGTGGGGATGGACGGGAACTTCCGGGATATCCCGGGTCACGGCGAGGACGGTTGTTCCCATCCTTTCCCGCCAAATGAACCAGATCACGCCGAAGACGATGCAGAGGGCCACCAGCGCGGGGATCCCGCAGGCGACAAGGAACATCGAGAAGCTCAAGTCGCCGATCTGGCCGATCACAATGTTCTGCGGGTTGCCGATCACCGTCGCGGCCGATCCCGCATTGCTGGCCGCGGCGACCGCCAGGAGGTAGGGACGGGGATCGAGGCCCCGTTCGCGGACCCCGGCGATGATCAACGGCGTCAGCGCGAAGACCACGGTGTCATTGGCCAGGACGGCCGAAAGCGCGCCGGTGACCGCCACCGTCAGCGCCAGCAAAGCGGCCGGCCCATGCGCCTTGGAAGTGATCCATTCGGCGCATTTGTCGTAGAAGCCGGCAGCGACGAATTGCGCCGAGATGATCATCAGCGCGAAGAGCAGGACCAGCGTCGAGGTGTCGATGTTCGAGCCGATGTCGTCGATCGTCATCGCCCCGCTGACCAACAGGCCGATGACGCCGAGGAGCGCGATGCCGGTGCGATCGACCTGCAGCCAGGGAAGCCGCCCCGCGGCCATCCCGGCATAGGTCAGAACGAAGATGAGGACGGTCCAGAAAACGTGCATGGGGGCGGTGGGCAGCCTGCGATAACGCCATCATATGTGTTTTGCGCGGGAAAGAACTGTGCCATTTCGGCCTAATCCCCCACGCCCGGCATGCTATATAGCGGTACGATGACGGAAACCGAACTGCCGCTTTCTTATTCCCCGGCCGCACCGGCCTATCTTGCCGCTCTCAACGACGCCCAGCGCCGCGCGGTGGAGGCCGTGGACGGCCCCGTCCTGGTGCTGGCGGGCGCCGGAACGGGCAAGACCCGGGTGCTGACCACGAGGCTCGCCCATATCCTGGCGCTCCGGCGCGCCTTTCCGAGCCAGCTCCTGGCGGTTACCTTCACCAACCGCGCCGCCCGCGAAATGCGCGAGCGCTTGGAAAAGATGATCGGCCCCGACGCCGACGGCCTCTGGCTCGGGACCTTCCACTCGCTGGCGGCCCGGATCCTGCGCCGTCACGCGGAACTGGTGGGCCTCAAGTCCAATTTCACGATCCTCGATACCGACGACCAGCTGCGTCTCGTGAAACAGATCGCGCTGGCTGAAAAGATCGATGACCGCCGCTGGCCCGCCCGGGTGCTGCTCGGCGCCTTCGAGCGGTGGAAGGATCGCGGCCTCACCCCCGACAAGGTGCCGGTGGGCGAGCAATCCGATCTGGCCGGCGGGCGGATCGTTGAGCTTTTCCGGCAGTATCAGGAGCGGCTTCTGGCGCTCAACGCCGCGGATTTCGGCGATCTCCTTCTCCACAACCTGACGTTTTTCACGAACCGGCCGGAGGTCCTGTCGGAATATCAGAGGCGCTTCCGCTATATCCTGGTGGACGAATACCAGGACACCAATGTGGCGCAATATCTCTGGTTGCGGCTGCTGGCCCAGGCGCATCGCAACCTCTGCTGCGTCGGCGACGACGACCAGTCGATCTACAGCTGGCGCGGTGCGGAGATCGGTAACATCCTCCGTTTCGAGAAAGATTTCCCGGGCGCGGAGGTCATCCGGCTGGAGCAGAACTACCGCTCCACCCCGCATATCCTGGCGGCCGCCTCCGCGCTCATCGCCAAGAACCAGGGCCGGCTCGGCAAAACGCTTTGGACCGAGGAAAACGCAGGCGAGAAGATCGCGCTGCGCGGCGTCTGGGACGCCGAGGAGGAAGCGCGCTGGGTCGGCGACGAGGTGGAGACGCTACAACGCAAGGGCGAGCGGCTCTCCCAGATCGCGATCCTGGTCCGCGCCGGCTTCCAGACCCGCGAGTTCGAGGAACGGTTCATTACGCTCGGCGTGCCCTATCGCGTGGTCGGCGGCCCGCGCTTCTACGAGCGGCAGGAAATCCGCGACGCGCTCGCCTATCTCCGGCTGATCAACCAGCCGGCGGACGATCTTGCTTTCGAGCGGGTGATCAATACGCCGCGACGCGGCATCGGCACGACCACGGTGCAATCGCTGCATGCGCTGGCCCGCGCGCAGCGGATGACCCTGGTGGAGGCGGCCTCCCGCCTCATCGAGACCGACGAGCTGAAACCGGCGGCCCGCAAGGCGCTCGGCGGTTTCCTCATGACGCTCGATCGGTGGCGGGGGCTGGTCGATACGATCCCGCATACGGAGCTTGCGGCGCTGATGCTCGACGAGTCGGGCTATACGGCGATGTGGCAGGCCGACAAATCTGCCGATGCCCCGGGGCGGCTGGAGAACCTCAAGGAACTCGTGGTCGCCATGGCCGAGTTCGAGAATCTCGGGGGCTTCCTGGAGCATGTGAGCCTCGTCATGGAGACCGCCATCGCGAACAACGGCGACATGGTGAGCCTCATGACGCTCCACAGCGCCAAGGGGCTGGAATTCGACATCGTCTTCCTGCCGGGCTGGGAGGAAGGGCTTTTCCCGAGCCAGCGCTCGATGGACGAGCTTGGCACCCCCGGGCTGGAGGAAGAGCGCCGCCTCGCCTATGTGGGGATCACCCGGGCCAGGCGGCGTGCGCTGATCTCCTTCGCGGCGAACCGGCGGATCCATGGCCAGTGGCTGAGCGCCATTCCGTCGCGCTTCGTCGCGGAACTGCCACAGGATCATATGGATGTGGCGGCGGATCCAGGCCTTTACCCCCGCGCGATGGAAACGTCGCGGGTGGGAAACCAATGGCAGAAGCGGGATTTCCGGCCGCAGGGTTTCGGCGGACGGGCGGCGCCGCTGATCGAGGCCAAGGGCTTCCCGGTCGCCGGCCGCGAGGTGCACAAGGTCGGCGGCTTCAAACCGGGGGACCGGGTGTTCCACCAGAAATTCGGCTACGGCACCGTCCAGAGGGTGGAGGACAACAAGCTGGCGATCGACTTCGAGAAGGCAGGCGACAAGATGGTCATGGACAGCTTCGTCGAGAAAGCCTGATGGCCCATCATCCGGAAACGCCGGTCTGGCGCGTGTCGCTCGTCGCCGACACGGCCGCCATGGGGGAAGCCGCCGCGGCCGCGGTGAGCGAAGTCACCGAAGTGGTCAGCATCTATGACGAGGACAAGCCCCGCGTGAGGGTCGAGGGTTTCACGGACGAGAAGCCCGACCGCGGCATGCTCTCGGCGCTGCTGGCGCTGGTGCTGGCGCCCTTCGGGACCTCACCTGTGTTTGAGATCGAGAAGCTGCCGTCCCGTGACTGGGTCTCGGAAAACCAGGCGAGTTTCCCGCCGCTTCGGGTCGGGCGTTATTTCGTGCATGGCTCTCATCACCAGGAGGCGCCGCCGGCGGGCACCATTCCCTTGCTGATCGACGCCGCCACGGCTTTCGGGACCGGCGAGCACGCGACCACCAAGGGCTGCCTGACCGCGATGGGACGGCTGCGGCGACGGTTCCGCCCGGCTCGCATTCTCGACATGGGCACCGGCACCGGGATTCTGGCGATCGCCGCCGCGAAAAGCTGGGCGGTGCCGGTCGTGGCCTGCGATATCGACGGGGAATCGGTGCGGGTCGCGGCGGAGAACGCCCGGGTCAATCAGGTCGCCGCCTTCGTCCATACGGAGAGGAGCGTCGGCTATCGTAGTCGCCTCCTGCGCAACCACCGTCCTTTCGACCTCGTCTTCGCGAACATCCTGGCGAAGCCGCTCGTCCTCATGGCGACCGATCTGGCACAGGCCCTCGCACCGGATGGCAAGGTCGTCCTGTCCGGACTTCTCAGCTGGCAGGAGCCCTATGTTCTGGCCGCTCACCGGCAGGTCGGCATGCGCTTTTTTGGACGGATCGCCATCGACGGATGGCATACGCTCCTGCTGTCACGCTAGCTTTTCCGCAACCTTCTTCGAGCATAACGGGACCTCATGACCTTTCTGCAAGCGCTGCTCATTGCCATCCTCCAAGGCGTCACCGAGCTTTTCCCGGTCAGCAGCCTCGGACACGCGGTCGTCCTTCCTAAACTGGTCGGCTGGGACAACGTCAATCAGAAGGATCCGCATTTCCTGCCCTTCCTGGTCGTGCTCCATCTCGGTACGGCGACGGCGCTGCTGCTCTATTTCTGGCGCGACTGGATCGATCTTTTCCTGACCTTCATCGGCAAGGGCGATCCCCATCGCAAGGCGGCGAACTGGCGGACGATCCTCCTGATCGTCGTGGCGACCATCCCGGCGGTGGTCATCGCGGTGCCGCTGGCGGACTTCATTCGCACCAAGCTCTTCAGCTCGCCCTCGGTCGCCGCGGGTTTCCTGATCGTCAACGGCTTCGTGCTGTTCCTGGGCGAGCGGCTGCGGCGCAAATCCGCCGGCAACCGGAAGATCGCCGACATGACCTGGGTGGACGCGGTGAAGATCGGGCTCTGGCAGAGCCTGGCGCTCATCCCCGGCATCTCACGATCGGGGACGACCATGATCGGCGGCTTGCTGGCCGGGCTCCATCACAAGGATTCGGCGCATTTCTCCTTCCTGATCGCGACGCCGATCATCATAGGCGCGACCGTCCACGAGGTGCCGAGGCTCTTCCACCAGGAAGGCGGTCTCGGCATGACGCCCATTGTCTGGGTCTCCGGGATCGTCGCGGGCGTGACCGCCTATGCGAGCATCGCCTTCCTGATGCGCTATTTCCGCAAGCACGATTTCGAGGCGCTCGATCCCTTCGCCTATTATTGCTGGGCATTTGGCGCTATTTCTCTGGGATTGTTGTTGTTCGTCTTCTGACAAACAGGCTTCGTTAATCCCGTCCCGCCGATAGATCGCTGGGACGGGAAACGGAGCGGGTTTCGACGTGACGGATGCGGCGCGGAGCGGGCGTCTTCTGAAGATCGGGACCGGCAGCAATGCTGCCGAGGCCTGGTCCTGGGCCGCCGCTCTCCTCGGCTATGGCGCGCTGCTGGCGGCGGGCGGGCGACTGCTCAACGATCCCGATACTTATTGGCATATCGCGGCGGGGCGCTGGATGATCGAGCATCGCATGGTGCCGAGCCAGGACCCCTTCTCCTATACCTTCCAAGGCGCCAAATGGGTGCCGCACGAATGGCTCGCCGAACTCATCCTGGCGGCGGTGCAAGGAGCCTTCGGCTGGCGCGGCGTGATCGTCGCCACCGCGCTCGCGATGGCGGCAAGTCTCGGCCTCTTGACCTGGTTCCTAGCCCGCAATCTCGCGCCGCGCTATGCCTTGGTATTGGCGATGATGGGGCTCTTCGTGGCTTCGCCTCATCTGCTGGCGCGCCCCCATGTCTTCGCCATGCCTGCGATGATCCTTTGGGTCGGTGGCTTGGCCTTGGAGCGGGAGAAGGCCGGTTCCCCGCCTTGGCGGCTCCTTCCGGTCATGATCCTCTGGGCGAACCTTCACGGCGGCTACAGCCTGGGCCTTGTCCTGGCTTTCCTCTTCGCCGTGGAGGCGATTGTGGCGGCCGAAGGCGCCGAGAGGCTGCGCGTCGGGCGGGCCTGGGCGGGCTTCCTGCTTCTGGCGGTGGGGGCGGCGCTGTTCACGCCCAACGGGGTGGACGGCCTGCTTTTCCCCATCCACCTTCTCGGCATGAAGGCCTCGTTGGCCGCGATCAACGAATGGCGCAGCCCGGACTTCCAGCACTTCCAGCCGATTGAGTTCTGGCTGCTGGCTTTCGTGCTGGGCATCCTTGTTTTGGGGTTGCGGGTGCCGCCGCTTCGAATTCTCATGCTTCTGTTGCTGGTCCACCTCGCCCTGTCCCATGAGCGCAGCGCCGAATTGTTGGGGCTGCTGGGGCCGTTGATAATGGCGGGAGCCATCGCCCGGCAATTCGGCGGGCCACCTCCCCGGTCTCGCGGGGCCTGGGCCTTGCCCATGAGTTTCGGCGCGATGCTCATGCTCGCCGCCACGGGTCTTTTCGCCATGGCGGGCGAAGTGCGGCGCGATCCCGGAATAGCGCCGGAGGCGGCGCTGCGCGCGGTCGCCGGCAAGGTATCGGGCAACCTGTTCAATGCCTATGAGTTTGGGGGGTATCTGATTTTCGAAGGGCATCAGCCCTTCATCGACGGCCGCGTCGATCTCTACGGGGACGATTTCTTCGGCGACTACAACAAGGCGGTGGACGGTCTCGGCGATGCCTTGCCCGGCCTACTGGATCGCCATGGGATCGGTTGGACCCTGCTGTCGCCCCAGAGTCCGGCGGCGGCCTTGTTGGATCTGCTGCCCGGCTGGGAGCGGATCTATCGCGATGGGACCGCGGTGGTCCATCGGCGGGGGGAGAAGCCCACCCCTTGAAAAGCGAAGCGGCAGGGAGAATATCCCTGCCGTCTCGGTGGCGGCCGCGCTCCCCGAGTGGGATGCGCGGCGGGTATGAAGTGTTAAGCCTTACGCCGCGTGGCGGTAGTTGCCGCTGGAAGCGACATCCTGCGCGACGGTCTTGGCGGCAATCTTCTTCTCGAGAGCGATGGTGGGAAGATCGCCCCGGTTCAGACCGATGTCGGCCAGGGTCCGGTCGTCGAGAGCGGAAAGCTCGGCATAAGCCTGCTGCTGCCGCCGCCAATCGCCGAACTTGCCGGCGAGATCGCTGATCGCGTTCGTGAGCGCGAAGATCATTTCGTGTACTCCTTAAATTTCAAGCAAATCGGTTGTTTGCTGCGCTGCACAAAACATAGTGATTCCTCCCGATTAGTGGAGTGGTCTTTCTGCAGTTCTGATCTTCGGTCCGCGCATGCCGGTCAGGTATTCCGCCATTCTTTCGTCATACTTCGGCTTACTGTCATATTGCGCTGCATCCTTGCGCGCAGGCTGCGCGTCCCCTAGCTTGGCCGGCAAGGAGATGCGCGGGCATGGACGAGCAACGGGAAACGACGAGCTCCGGCTATGGCGGGGACGGCAGGCTGAAGGCCCTGCTCGCGGCCGCCGGTTCCTCCTACGATGTGGCGGGCGCGCGGGAGCTGATCGCCGGCGTCGTCGCCGCGCCCGAAAGCCAGGATTCGCGCGCCTGGACCGCCCTTGTTGCGGATTCGGTCTCCGACGATCTCGCCGAGGAGCTTCTGGCGCTGCGCCGTGACATGGCAGGCCCGTCTTCCCTTGACGACCGGAGTGATCGCAGCGAGCGTCTGGCGCTCTTGCGGCGGAAACTCGCCGAGCTTGGCGTCCAAGGTTTTCTCATTCCCCGCGCCGACGAGCATCAGGGCGAATATGTCCCGGATCGGGCGCGCCGGCTGACCTGGCTCACCGGTTTCACCGGATCGGCCGGGCTGGCGGTGGTGCTAGCCCGCAAGGCCGCCATCTTCGTCGACGGGCGCTATACGCTTCAGGTGGTCGCGGAAACCGATCCCACGCTCTTCGAACCCCGTCACGTCACCGATGAGCCTCCGGCGGCCTGGATCGCGGCCCATCTCGGCAAGAGCGAGGTTCTTGCCTACGACCCCTGGCTCCACACGCTGGGCGAGGTGGAGCGCTATCGCGCCGCCGCCGGGAAGGCCGGGGGAAGCCTACAGCCTCTCGCCCTCAATCCGCTCGACGCCGTATGGTCCGATCAACCGCCCCCACCGCTCGCCCCGGTTGTGCCGCATCCCTTGAATTTCGCGGGTCGCGCGTCGGCGGAAAAGCGCGCGGAACTGGCCGCCCAGCTCACCCGCGACGGGATCGATGCGGCGATCCTCACCTCGCCCGATTCGATCGCCTGGCTTCTTAATATCCGGGGCGGCGACGTGCCCCATACGCCGCTTCCCTTGTCCTTCGCCATCCTGGACGCGGAGGGAAGGGTCGCGCTTTTCGTCGATAGCCGGAAGCTGGCGCCCGGTGTCCGGGAGCACCTCGGTGCGGAGGTCGAGATCAAGGCGCCCGGGGATTTCGGCCCGGCGTTGGAGAAGCTCGGATCGCTGGGCAAGCGAGTGTTGGTCGATCCGGCGAGTGCGGCGGCGCGGGTCTTCGAGCTTCTCGAAGCCAGCGGCGGGAAAGTCCACAAGGCCGCCGACCCCTGCGTGCTGCCCAAGGCGTGCAAGAACCCGGTCGAACTCGACGGCACGCGGGCAGCCCATCGGCGGGACGGCGCCGCGCTCTGCCGCTTCCTGGCCTGGCTCTCGCGAGAGGCGCCTGGCGGGGCGCTGACCGAGATCGCCGTCTCCGACAAGCTCGAAGCCTTCCGCCGCCCGGGCGAGCACTTCAGGGACCTGAGCTTTCCGACCATCTCGGGCGCCGGTTCCAATGGCGCCATCGTCCATTACCGGGCCTCACCGCAAACCGAGAAGCGGCTTGAGCCCGGCACCCTCTACCTCCTCGATTCCGGCGCGCAATATCTCGACGGCACGACCGATGTCACCCGGACGATGGCCATCGGCACGCCGACGCCCGAGATGAAGGACCGCTTCACCCGGGTTCTCAAAGGGCATATCGCGCTGGCCACCTCCCGATTTCCGTCCGGCACCTCGGGATCGCAGCTCGATGCCCTGGCCCGCCTGCCGCTCTGGGAGGCGGGGCTCGATTTCGATCATGGGACGGGACATGGGGTGGGCAGCTATCTCGGCGTCCATGAGGGGCCGCAGCGGATCTCGAAGCTTCCCAATGCCCAGGCGCTGCTCCCGGGGATGATCGTCTCGGACGAGCCGGGCTATTACAAGACCGGGGTCTATGGCATCCGCCTCGAAAACCTCGTGGCCGTGACGCCGCCCGCCAAGCGGGAGGGGGGCGAGCGGGAGATGCTGGGATTCGAGACCCTGACCCTGGCGCCCTTCGATCTGGCGCTGGTCGATCGTGGCCTGCTCGACGACCGGGAGGCGGCCTGGCTCGACGCCTATCATGCCAGGGTGCGGGAGACGATCGAGCCCCTGGTCGATGCCGAGACCGCCGTCTGGTTGCGTGAGGCGACCCGACCTATCTCCGGCAAGAAATAGGACGCGGACGATGGATAAGCGCCGGAACATCGTCCTCCTTGCGATCTGCCAGGCGCTCTATCTCGCCTCCATGTCGGTCAATGTGTCCTGGAGCGGGATGGTCGGCTACAGCCTCGCGCCCACGCCGCTTCTGGCGACCTTGCCCTATGCGCTCATCACTGTCGCGACGGCGACCGTGACCATACCTATCTCCTTCCTGATGGCACGGATCGGAAGGCGCGGGGGCTTCATGCTGGGCGCCGCGGCGGGTCTGACCAGCGGACTCGTCTGCGCCTATGCGATCCTCCAGGCGAATTTCGTCATATTCTGCCTCGGCAATGCCTGCTACGGGGTGTATCAGGCCTGCGCCCAATATTATCGTTTCGCCGCCGCCGATGCGGCGCGGCCCGAAAAGCGGGCGCAGGCGGTATCCTGGGTTCTGGCGGGCGGGCTCGTGTCGGCCTTCATCGGCCCCACCATCGCCAGCGTGACGCGGGACTACTTCGCCCCGGTGGAGTTCGCCGGCTCCTATATCGCGGTGGTGGGCCTCTCTATCACCTCGATGGCCTTGCTGGCCTTCCTCGATATTCCGCTGCCGGCAAAAAGGGAAGCGGGCAAGGGCGGGAGGCCGCTCTGGGAAATCGTCCGGCAACCCGCCTTCATCACCGCCGTGACGAACAGTGTTGCCGGCTATGCCGTCATGGCCTTTCTGATGACGGCCTCACCGCTTGCCGCCATCGCCTGCGGGCATAGCAAGGACGATGCGACCGACATCCTACGCTTCCATGTGGTGGGCATGTTCGCGCCGGCCTTCTTCACCGGCCCTCTGATCGCCCGCTTCGGTGTCGGTCCTATTCTGAGCCTTGGCGGGGTATTGCTGATCGCGAGCGTGCTCACGGCGCTCGGGGGCACGTCGCTCCTCCATTTCAAGATTTCGCTGATGCTGCTCGGGGTGGGTTGGAATTTCTGTTACATCGGCGGCACCACCCTGCTGGCCACCACCTACCGACCGGAGGAACGCGCCAAGGCGCAGGCCACCAACGAATTCATGACCTTCGGCACGGTGGCCGTGGCGGCGCTTTCCTCGGGCGGTTTTCTCAATTATTTCGGCTGGGAGGGCGTCAATTGGGCCGCCTTGCCGCTCCTCTGCCTCGTGGTGGGGGCGACCCTCTGGTACGCGCTCTCTAACTTCCGATCAGGTCGAGCCATTCCTGTTCAGTGAGGGTCTTGACCCCCAGCGCGCGGGCTTTCTCCGCCTTGGAGCCCGCGTCCTCGCCGACGATCAGATAATCGGTCTTGCCGGAAACGCTGCCCGCGACATTGGCGCCGAGCGCCTCGGCGCGGGCCTTGGCCTCCGAGCGTGACATCGCGGTCAGCGTCCCGGTGAAGACGACCGATTTCCCGGCAATGGGCGATCCCGCCTGGACCGCGACCCGCTCATAATCGGTGATTTCCTTGAGGACGCCACGCAGGTCTTCCACGAGGTCGCGATTATGCGGCTCGCGGAAGAAGGCGACGAGATCCGCCGCCATGCTCTCGCCGATGCCATGGATATCGTTCAGCGCCCGCCAGGCCTCGCTCTCGGGGTCGGCCGCCTGCTCCATCTCGGCGACCCAATTGCCGAAGGAGCGGTAGTAACGGGCCAGTAGTTTCGCCGTTGCCTGTCCCACTTGGGTGATGCCAAGCGAATAGATGAAGCGGTCGAGCGAGATCACCCGCCGGGCTTCGATGGCGCGGATGAGATTGCTGGCGCTTAAAGGCCCCCAACCCTCGCGCCCGTCGAGTTGCGAGGCCTGGAGCCGGAAGATGTCGCCCGGCTTCTGGATGAGCTTTTCCTCCCAGAAGGCGGCGATGTGCTTGGCGCCCAGGCCTTCGATATCGAAGGCGTCGCGAGAGACGAAGTGCTTCAGCCGCTCCACCGCCTGGGCGTCGCAGATGAGCCCGCCGGTGCAGCGCCGGGCGACCTGCCCCTCCTCGCGGACCGCAAGGCTGCCGCAGACCGGGCAATGGTCGGGAAAGACGTAAGGCGCGCTGTCGGTGGGCCGGCGTTCCTTGATGACCGAGACCACCTGGGGGATGACGTCGCCAGCCCTTTGGATCACGACCGTGTCGCCGGGCCGCACGTCCTTGCGCTGGATCTCGTCCTCGTTATGCAGCGTCGCGCGCTGGACAACCACGCCGCCGACCGTGATGGGCTCCAGCACCGCGACAGGGGTGAGGGAGCCCTGGCGGCCCACCTGGATGATGATGTCGGTGAGGACGGTCTGCGCCTGCTGGGCGGGAAACTTATGGGCCAGCGCCCAGCGTGGCGCGCGGCTCGCGAAGCCCATCCGTTCCTGAAGCCCGAGGTCGTTGACCTTATAGACGACCCCGTCGATGTCGTAGGGAAGCTCCGCCCGGACCGCGCCGATCTCCGCATAGAAGGCAAGCAACTCGTCGATCCCGTGGCAGAGCTTCGACCGGTCGTTGGTGGAAAAGCCCCATTCCTTGAAATGAGCCAGGGTCTCGCTATGGGTCTTGGCGAAGGGTTCGCTCGCCTCGCCCCAGGCATAGGCGAAAAACCTCAAGGGCCGGCGGGCGGTGATCGAGACGTCGAGTTGCCGCAGCGATCCGGCGGCGGCGTTGCGGGGATTGGCGAAGACGGGCTCGCCGTCCTTCTCGCGTTGGGCGTTCAAGGCGAAGAAGCCGTCGCGCTCCAGATAGACCTCGCCGCGGATCTCGATGACCGCGGGCCAGCCCTTTCCGGAGAGCTTTTTCGGGATGGTGCCAAGGGTCTTCAGGTTGGCGGTTATGTCCTCGCCCACGACGCCGTCGCCGCGTGTCGCGCCCAGCATCAGCACGCCGTTCTCGTAGCGCAGCGAGGCGGATAGCCCGTCGATCTTGGGCTCGGCCATCACCTCGATGGTCTTGTCGTCGACCCGCGCCAGATCCTCGGGACGGCGGAAGAAATTGCGGACGCTCGCGAAGAAGGAGTACACATCCCCCTCGTCGAAGGCGTTGTCGAGCGACAGCATGGGCTTCGAATGGCGCACCTTGGCGAAGCCGGAACTCGGCGCGGCTCCAACCTTGCGGCTGGGGCTGTCGGCGCGGATAAGCTCGGGAAAATGCGCCTCGATGGCGTTGTTCCGCCGCCTGAGCAGGTCGTAATCGCCATCGGAAATCTCCGGCGCGTCCTGCTCGTGGTAGAGCTTGTCGTGACGGGCGATCTCGCCGGCTAACCGCTCCAGCTCGGCGGCGGCTTCTGTCTCGGTCAGGGTTTCGAGAGATTTTTCGGCAAGGCTCACGCGGACGCTCCGGCGATAAGGCTTTCGGCGGCGGCGCGCGCCTCGGCGGTGACGATGCTGCCCGAGAGCATGCGGGCGATCTCCTCGCGCCGTTCCTCCGGGGCCAGTTCTTCCACATGGGTGGTGGTCTGGGCGGCGGCCTGACGCTTGGCGACGCGCCAGTGATGGGCGCCCTTGGCGGCGACCTGGGGCGAATGGGTGACGACCAGAACCTGCAATTCGTCTCCCAGCCGCTGAAGCCTTTCGCCGACGGCGGCAGCCACGGCCCCGCCGATCCCGCTGTCCACCTCGTCGAAGACGAGGGTCGGGACGGGCGAGGTCCTGGCCAGGACCACCTTGAGCGCCAGCATGAATCGCGAAAGCTCCCCCCCGGACGCGATCTTGGCCAGGGGGCCGGGGGGCGCCCCGGGGTTGGTCGCGACCTCGAAATGAATGCGATTGCGCCCGGTCTCGCCCCAGTCCCGCTCTTCCGCCGTTGTAACGACCGTGGCGAAGCGGGCCTTGTCGAGCTTCAACGGGGCCAGCTCCCGCGTCACCGCCTTGTCGAGCTTGGCGGCGGCTGCTTGGCGCAGCTTTTCCAGTTTCTGGCTCGTGGCGAGGTAGGTTTCGCGGGCCTCCCCCTCCTGATGCTTGAGGCGCTTGAGGTCGCCGCCGCTGCCGTCGAGCGCCTCGATCTTACCGGCGATCCCGCTGCGCAGGGGAGCGAGATCGTCGACGGAGATGCCGTGTTTGCGCGCTAGGGCGCGGAGCGCGAAAAGCCGTTCCTCGATCCGATCGAGATCGCTCGTTCCACTGTTGAGCTCTCGGGACAAGGCCTCGATCTGGTCGATGGCCTCGCGCGCCTCGACCGATGCCCGTTCGAGAGCCGCCATGGCGGGATCCAACCGGCCGCCGGCTTTCTCGCGGAGGCGTTCGAGGTGCCGCGCCGCGCCATGGAGGCCGCGTTCCGCGCCGTGTTCGCCGCGCGCGAGTTCATGGAGGGCGGCGTTCAGCCCCTCCATGAGTTTTTCCCGGTGCATCAGCGTCGTGCGGGTTTCCGCGAGTTCGGTCTCTTCGCCGGGGCGGGGATCGAGCTGGTCAAGCTCCGCGAGCGCATGCCGAAGGTAATCCTCGTCGGATCGGGCGGTGGCGAGCAGCCCTTCCGCCGCTTCCCGCGCTTCTCTTGCCGCCCGCCAAGCCCGCCAGGCTGCGGCCGTCGCCGCCATCTCCGGGCGATAGCCGCCGTAGGCGTCGAGCGTTTCACGATGGGTCGTGGGATCGAGAAGCCCCCGCTGCTCGAACTGCCCCTGGATCTCGACCACCGTCTCGCCGAGCTGTTTCAACAGGCCGATGCTGACAGGCTGGTCGTTTACGAAAGCGCGGCTGCGCCCATCGGCGCCGATCAGCCGGCGAAGTACCAGAGACCCCTCATTGTCGATCCCCTGTTCGGCCAGAAGCGCCGCGGCGGGGTGGTTCGCCGAAAGCGAGAATTCGGCGGTGATCGCCGCCTGATTGGCGCCATGCCGGACAAGGCCGCTTTCCGATCGCATCCCCAGCGCCAGGCCCAGGGCATCCAGAAGGATCGATTTGCCGGCGCCGGTTTCGCCGGTGAGGACGCAGAGGCCCTTGTGGAAGGCGAGGTCCAGCCGGTCGATGAGAACGATATCCCGGATGGTCAGTCCGAGAAGCATCTGAAGAGATCCCGATCGAAGGTACCGCGCATGTCCCGGATGATAGCGGCGCGAAGCCTCTCAGGCCAGAGTGGCCGGGGGATTAAAAGATCCAGTCGAGGACGCGGCCGAACCAGCCGTCCTTGGAGGTCTGAGCCGGGGTCGCCAGCCCTGGTGCCTGTCCCTGGCCCCCCACCAGATCGTAGCTGTCCTTGTACCAATCGGTACCCGCGTAGTTATAGCCGAGCACGGCGGTGGTGCGCTGCGCCTCGTCGACGAGACCGAGTCGCAGATAGCATTCGGTCAGGCGATGCAGGGCTTCCGGCACGTGGGTTGTGGTCTGATACTGGTCGAGGACCCGCTTGAAGCGGTTGATCGCCGAAAGGAACTGGCCTTCGCGCTGATAGAAGCGGCCGATTTCCATCTCCTTGCCGGCGAGATGGTCGCGGGCGAGATCGAGCTTCAGGCGGGCATCCCGCGCGTATTTGCTGTCGGGAAAGCGCCGGGAAACTTCCTCCAGGGACTTGAAGGCCTGGTTGGTGTTTTCCTGGTCCCGGCCCACGTCGGTGATCTGGACGTAGTAATCGAGCGCCTTCAAGTAATAAGCATAGGCGATATCCCGATTGCCGGGATGCAATTGGATGAAACGGTCGAGCGCGAGAATGGAATCCGCGTAATTCGAGGCCTGATACTGGGCATAGGCCGACATGAGCTGGGCTTTGGTCGCCCAGACCGAATAGGGATGCTGCCGGTCTACTTCTTCAAATTGCTTGGCGGCTTTTTCGTAGTTCTCATCGACCAGAAAATCGACGGCTCCATTGTAGAGCTCTTCCACCGGCTTATCGACATAGCTGTCCTTGTTGGCGCCACCGCAAGCGGCCAGCGACAGGGCGACCCCAAGGACGAGATAGCGAGAAGACACAAATCCAACCATGACCTATCCGAAGCGGGAAACGAGAAACCGCCGACTTATATCATGGTCGGTGCCGGGAGGGCGACTTTCGCTATGGCCGCCGGGACTGGAAAAATCGGGTCAGGCGGTGGCGAGATGCGCCGGCGCCTGCCAGAGATCGTATTCCTCGCCCGCATCCGAAAGCATGGTGGTCTCGCACCAGGCGCTGGGATCGGCGAACAAGGCTTCCATCAGGCGGCGATTGAGCGCATGACCCGAGCGACAGCCCCGGAAATGTCCGATGATCGGGCCGCCCGCGAGATAAAGATCGCCCACGGCGTCGAGTGCCTTGTGGCGCACGAATTCATCCTCGTAGCGCAGACCTTCCTCGTTGAGAACCTTGTCGCCGTTCACCACGACCGCATTGGCAAGCGAGCCGCCGCGCGCGAGACCGGCCGCGCGCATGCGCTCCAGGTCCTGCAGGAAACCGAAGGTACGGGCGCGGCTCAGGTCGCTCTTGAAGCTCTCCGGATCGATCGTCAAGCTGATGTCCTGATGATTGATGGCGGAACTGGCGAAGTCGATCTCGAAGCTCATGGAAAAGCCGGCATCGGGCAGGAGGCTTGCCGACTTGCCCGCTTCGCTCACCGTTACGGTCTTCAGGATCTTGATGGCGCGGCGTGCGACGTCCTGCTGCTCGATGCCCGCGCATTCGATGAGGAACAGGAAAGGCGACGCGCTGCCGTCCATGATCGGAACTTCCGGCCCGTCGAGCTCGACCACGGCATTGTCGATCCCCGCGCCGGCGAAAGCGGCCATGAGATGCTCGATGGTGGCGACCGAAAACCCTTCGCCGTCCGTGAGCGTGGTGCAGAGCGCGGATTCGACCGCATTGCGCCAATCGGCCTTGATCTCCATCCCGTCGAAGGCGCCATCCGTGCGCCGGAACAGAATCCCGGTATCGGGCTCGGCCGGCAGCAGCGTCATGGAGATGCGCGCGCCGGAATGAAGGCCGACCCCACGGCAATTGATGGGGGCCTTGAGCGTCTGTTGTGGGGCGATACCGATCGCCATTACGTCACCATCCCAAAGGGCTATTTCACGGATAGAGAAGTAGCAAGGCGAGCGGTCAGGAACAAATCACTCTTTATTACAGATTATTACAGAAATTTCTGAATGAAATTAATGAGTTACAGGAGTTTCTCGCAATTTAGATAGAAGCGGATCGAAACCCCGGCCTTCTCCTACGGAAGTGCGGGGTCCGCGCTTCGGTTCCGGGAGGGGGCCACCCTCCCGGCCGAGGATGGTTTTAGTTTGCCTGACGGCGGAGGAAGGCCGGAATGTCCAGCGTATCCTCTTCCGTCTTCGACGGCCCGAGACGGTCGGCGGGGTCGAGGGACCCGAGCCTCGGTTGGGCCGGCGGAGGAGCCTGACGCTCGGGCTCCGCCTGCACGGCGCGGGCGCGGCCGACGCCCGTGACCCGTTCGAAAAGACTTGGGCCCCGCGGCTTCTTGGCGGGCAGCGGAGGCCGGCCGCCGTTCTCCATCGCCGCTGCGGCCAAGGGGTCCGGAGCGAGCGCCGGCTGCATGATCTGCGGCGGGCGCGCGACCGCGGGCTCGACCGGCGGCGGGGCGATGAAGGCGCCGTCGCGGACGGCGGCGGCTTCGACCACCATGGCCGAGGGCAGGGCGTGCTCGATTTCCGGCGTCGGAAGCGGCCTTGGCGCTTCGGTGCTGAGCGTCAGAACCCCCGGCATGACCGGAGCCGCCGAAGGCATGCGGAGCGGAGCCACTGTCATGGGCTCCTGCTCGCGGCCGCGATCGCTGACGAGGCTGATCGCGGGGCGGGGCTGCGCCATGGAGGCGGCGTCGATGCCTGTCGCCACCACGGAGATCCGCATCCGGCCCTGGAGCTTCTCGTCGAAGGTCGAGCCGAAGATGATATTGGCTTCGGAATCGACTTCTTCGCGGATGCGGTTGGCCGCCTCGTCGACCTCGAAGAGGGTCATGTCGAGGCCGCCCGTGATGTTGATGAGCACGCCGCGCGCGCCCTTCATCGAGACATCTTCCAGGAGCGGGTTGGAGATCGCGGCCTCGGCGGCGTCGATCGCCCGCCGGTCGCCCTCGGCCTCGCCCGTGCCCATCATGGCCTTGCCCATCTCGCCCATCACCGCCCGGATGTCGGCGAAATCGAGGTTGATGAGGCCCGGCATGATCATGAGATCCGTCACGCCGCGCACGCCGGAATGGAGCACGTCGTCGGCCATCTTGAAGGCATCGGCGAAAGTGGTCCGCTCATTGGCGACCCGGAAGAGGTTCTGGTTCGGGATGATGATGAGCGTATCGACGAACTTCTGAAGCTCCTGGATGCCGGATTCGGCGAGCTTCATGCGATGCGTACCCTCGAAGTGGAAGGGCTTGGTGACGACACCTACCGTCAGGATGCCCGCCTCGCGCGCCGCCCGGGCGATCACGGGACCGGCGCCGGTCCCGGTGCCGCCGCCCATGCCGGCGGTGATGAAGACCATGTTGGAGCCGCCCAGGGCTTCCATGATCTCGTCGAGCTGTTCCTCGGCGGCGATCCGGCCCACGTCGGGGCGGGACCCCGCGCCTAGGCCACGGGTCACGCCGACGCCGAGCTGGATGCGGCGTTCGGCGAGCGAGCCCTTCATCGCCTGCGCATCGGTATTGGCCACCACGAATTCGCAGCCGATGAGATTCGACCGGATCATGTTGTTGACCGCGTTGCCGCCGGCGCCGCCGACGCCGACCACGGTAATCCGCGGCCGGAGCTCCTGGTCTTCCTGGGGAATGCTCAGATTGATCGTCATATTGTCCTCCGCTCCTGCTCGGCGTCCCGAATTCGGCCCCTGCGGCCAATCACCTGAAATTGCTTGTCCAAACCGCCCTGCTTGATCGGCATGGCTAAAAATTCTCCCGAACCCAATGTCCGAACCGCTCGATCATCCCGCTCGGTTCGGCAGTCAGCGGCCGTCCCGCGCGCTGCGTCTCCGCGCGCTCCGACACGGCGAAATGCACGAGTCCGGCCGAGGTCGAGAAGGCCGGTCCCCCGGTTGCTTCGGCGAGCCCGTTGATGCGCAAGGGCCGTCCGATCCGGATCTGCTTGTCGAGGATGTAGGACGCCCGGTCGCGCACGCCCGGCAGCTGGCAGGCCCCGCCGGTCAGCACGAGGCGGCGCCCGGCGATCTTGTCGAAGCCGCTCGCCTCGATCCGGTCGCGGACGAATTCGAAGGTCTCATCGAGGCGGGGCGAGATGATCCCGACCAGCAGCGACTTCGGCACATGGTTGGCCTGGGTCTCGTCCTCCTCGCCGACCTGGGGAACGGTGATCGTCTCGCGCTCGTCGGAAGGCAGCGCCATGGCGCTGCCGTAGAGGGTCTTCATCCGCTCCGCATGGGCGAGGGAGGTCGAAAGCCCCCGGGCGATATCGTTGGTCACATGGTTGCCGCCGATCGGCACGCTGTCGGTGAAGACGAGGTTGCCGTCGAAGAAAACGGCGATGGTCGTCGTGCCGCCGCCCATGTCGATGACGGTGACGCCCAGTTCCGCCTCGTCGTCCACGAGGCAGGCGAGGCCCGCCGCATAGGGGCTCGCGACAAGCCCTGAAATCGAGAGATGCGAACGGCCGATGCAGGCCGCCAGATTGCGCACCGCCGCTGAGCCCGCGGTCACCAGATGCATGTTGACCCCGAGGCGCTGGCCGTACATGCCGCGCGGATCGCGGATGCCCCGGCTCGCGTCGATCGAGAAGCCCACCGGGATCGAATGAATGACGTCGCGGTCGCCAAGTTCTTTCAGCCCATGCCCCTGGTCGAGCACCCGGCGCATGTCGCTGTCAGTGACCTCGCGCCCGTTGAGAGGGATTTCCGCCTTGATGATGCGGGACGCGGCGAAGCCGCCGGAGAGGTTGACCACCACCTCGTTGATCGTCTGGCCGCACATCTGCTCGGCGGCATGGACGGCCGCCAGGATCGAGGTGCTGGCGGCGTCGATGTCGACGATGATCCCGTTGCGGACCCCGCGCGAGACCTGATGGCCGATGCCGATGATATGGGGCTGCTCCCCGTCGACTCGGGCGATGAAGCAGCAGACCTTGCAGGTCCCCACATCGACGACGGCGGCAATGCCGCCTCTTGGGCGGGTTCCGTTCTTCTTCATGTGCTTTTACCGGGTGGCCGGCCCTTGGAGGCGGGCTTCTTGGGTGGATCGGGAATGACACGGACGACCAGGCGATCGGGGAGCCTGAGATCGACCCGTTCGATGTTTCTTTGCAGCAGGCCGTCGGTCTTTTCGTATTTCGCGAGCTGACGCCAAGCGGCTTCGGGGTTCGTTTCCGGAAGGGCGACCTCGATTCCGCGGTCGAGCTTCAGGTTCCAGCGCCTTCCGCCCATCCGCACGGCGGCGGTGACATGGGACGCCAGATCGGGTTCGGTCTTCAGCATGTCGAGGAGCTTGGCCGCCTCCGCAGGAGCGTCGTCACCGACCAGCACCACGAATTGGGAATAGCTTTCGAGCTTGTCGACCGGGATGGTGTCGCCCTCGCGGTCGATCAGCACGAGCTTGCCCTGACGCTGCCAGAGAGCGACCGGCGTACGCTCCACGAGGTGGATGTAGATCGTATCGGGAAGCCGCCGCTCGACCGTCGCGCTCTTGATCCAGGGGAGGGTCTCGAGCTGGGCCTTGGCCTGGGCGGGGTTCACGGCGAGGGTCGGGGTGCCGCGCCGGGCGCCCACTACCCGAAGGATCGCTTCCGGACTCGTGGCGATGCGGCCTTCCACCTGGATATCGGCCACGGCGAGCCCGAGGCTGGCGCTCCAGGCGAGGAATTGGTCCTGGACAATCGGCAGGTCGCGTTCGGCCATCCGATAGGCCAGGAAGCCGCCGCCGCCGACCAGGAGGAGTGCCGCGCCGAGCGCCCCCCAACGGCCGTAACGGCGCCAGACCGACCGGCGGCGCGGATTGCGCGGCGCCTTGGCCGGCGCAGCGGCTTTCTTCGAGGACTCGCGTTTTTCCGCGGTCAGCCGCATGTGGCGTTCTCCACCATCCAGCCGACCAATTCGGAGAAGCTGATGCCCGCATGGCGCGCGATGTCCGGCACCAGCGAGGTCGCGGTCATGCCGGGCTGCGTATTGACCTCCAGCAAGACCATCCGGCCGGGCTCGCCTGCCTCGTCGTCGTAACGCAGGTCGGCGCGGCTCACGCCCCGGCAGCCCAGTGCCTGATGCGCCCGGAGCGCGATATCGAGGGCCGCTTCATAGGCTTCGGGATGGATGGGGGCGGGGATGACATGCTCGGACCCGCCGACCGCGTATTTCGATGTGTAGTCGTAGAAGGGGCCGCGGCTGCGGATTTCGAGCGCGCCCAGCGGCCGGTCGCCCATCACCGCGACGGTGATCTCGCGGCCCGGGATGAAGCGCTCGATCATGACTTGGTCGCCATAGGGCCAGGAGCGCGCCTCCTCGTCCCAGCTGTTGTCGTTCTGGCGGACGATCCTGACGCCGACACTCGATCCCTGGTTGGTGGGCTTCACCACGAAGGGCGCGGGGATCGGGTTCTTGGTCAGGAGGTCGCGACTGTGCAGCACCACGCCCTCGGCGAGCGGCAGGCCGGCGGCGGCGAAGACCGCCTTGGCGCTCGGCTTGTCCATGGCGACGGCCGAGGCGAGCACGCCCGAATGGGTATAGGGGATGTTGAGAAATTCGAGCACGCCCTGGATCGTGCCGTCCTCGCCGCCCGGTCCATGGAGCGCGTTGAAGACCGCGTCGGGCCGAGGATCGAGAGCTTTCACCAGCGCATCGAGATCGCGGCTCACGTCGATCGTGCGGACCTGGTAGCCCGCCTCCACCAAGGCCTTGGCGCAGGCTTCGCCGCTGGACAGCGAGACTTCCCGTTCGGCGGACCAGCCGCCCATCAGCACCGCCACGGTCTTGCCGGTCATGGCGCGACCTCCAGGCCGGGAAGCGGCCGGCCGATGCGCCGGATTTCCCAATCGAGCACGACCCCGCTGGTCTCGAAAACCCGACGGCGGACTTCCTCGCCGAGGCCTTCCAGGTCGGCGGCCGTGGCGTCGCCCTCGTTGATGAGGAAATTGGCGTGTTTCTGCGAGATGGTGGCGCCGCCCCGCTTCAGCCCGCGGCAGCCGGCCTTGTCGATCAGCTCCCAGGCCTTCATGCCCGGAGGATTGGCGAAGGTCGAGCCGCCGGTGCGGGCGCGGATCGGCTGGCTGGCCTCGCGGGCAGCCTGGATATCTCCCATCCGCTTCCCGATTTCTCCCGGATCTTCCCCTTTTCCCTCGAATTCCGCCTCGACGAAGATCCAGTCGTCGGGCAGCGCGCAGTGGCGATAGGCGAGCCCAAGCGCCGCAGCGGGCAGGTCCTGCGGCGCCCCGGCCGGATCGAGCGCCGACACGCGGCGCAACACGTTCTTGAATTCGGCGCCATAGGCCCCGGCATTCATCCGAAGCCCGCCGCCCACCGTGCCCGGAATGCCGGAGAGGAATTCGAGGCCGCCGACACCCGCGTCCCTCGCGGTAATCGCCACGTTGAGGTCGAGCGCGCCGGCCCCCGCCGTGACCCTATTGCCCTGGACGGAAATATCGACGAAGCCGCGGCCGAGGCGGATGACGACGCCCGGAATGCCGCCGTCGCGGATGAGGAGATTGGAGGCGACGCCCATGACGGTCACTGGCACATCGGCCGGCTTCATCGCGAGGAAGGCCGCCAGATCGTCGGCGTCAGCGGGCCGGAACATGACTTCCGCGGCGCCGCCCACCCGGAACCAGGTGAGCGGCCCAAGCGGCACATTCGCGGTAAGCCGGCCGCGAACCCGCGGCAAGCGTTCCACCAAGGTTTTTGTGGCGGGCGCGCTCATCATGCTCCCGCTCCGGGCTGTCCGCCGCGCTCGGCGATAAGTTTGTCGAGCTCGGCCGGCAAGCTTTGCGCCCAATTGGTGATGGAGCCTGCGCCGAGGCAGACGACGATATCGCCGGGCCGCGCGAGCGAATGGACATAGGCCGGCAGGTCGGCGGGAGAGGGCAGGCCCTCCACGCTTCGATGACCCCTGGCGCGCAGGCCGGCCACCAGGGCTTCGCGCGTGACGCCCGGGAGCGGCGCTTCGCCGGCCGCATAGATATCCGCCACCAGGACCATGTCTGCGTCGTTGAAGCAGGTGCAGAACTCGTCGAAGAGATCGGAAACGCGGCTGTAGCGGTGGGGCTGAACCACGGCGATGACCGCCCCGGAGGTGGCGCTGCGCGCGGCGCGCAGCACGGCGGAAATCTCGACAGGATGATGGCCGTAGTCGTCGATGACGGTGATGCCGTTGGATTCGCCGGTCTTGGTGAAGCGCCGCTTGACGCCCTTGAAGCCTAGGAGGCCCGCGCGGATCACGTCCTCGCCGAGGCCCATTTCGTCGGCGACGGCGATGGCGGCGAGCGAGTTCTGGACGTTGTGTTGGCCGAACATCGGCAGCTTCAGGCCACTGACCGTGCGGGTGGTGTCGTTGATCCGGTCGGTGAAGATCACGTCGTAGCGCGCGCCTTCCCGGCCGATGTCGATATTGACCGCGCGGATATCGGCCTGGGGGCTCATGCCATAGGTGATGATGCGGCGGTCGGCGAGCTTCGGGATCATCTTCTGCACGACGGGATGGTCGATGCAAAGTGTCGCGAAACCATAGAAGGGAATGTTCTGGACGAAGCTCTCGAAGGCCTGCTGCACGGCGTCGAAATTGCCGTAGAAGTCGAGATGCTCGGGGTCGATGTTGGTGACGACGGCGATGGTCGCCGGCAGCTTGATGAAGGTGCCGTCGCTCTCGTCCGCCTCGACCACCATCCATTCGCCCTCGCCGAGGCGGGCGTTGGTACCATAGGCGTTGATGATGCCGCCGTTGATGACGGTCGGATCGAGTTGGGCCGCGTCGAGCAAAGCGCCGATCATGGAGGTCGTCGTGGTCTTGCCATGGGTTCCCGCCACCGCGATGGCCCAGCGCAGCCGCATCAACTCGCCCAGCATTTCCGCGCGGCGGACGACGGGGATCAGCCGGGCGCGGGCGGCGACGACTTCGGGATTGTCCGGTTTCACGGCGGAGGAGGTGACGATGACCTGGGCGCTGCCGAGGTTTTCGCCGCGATGGCCGATGGAGACGGCGATGCCAAGCCCCTGGAGGCGGCGGACATTGGCGCCATCGGCGATGTCGCTGCCCTGCACCTGATACCCCAGGTTATGCAGGATCTCGGCGATGCCGCTCATGCCGATCCCGCCGATCCCGACGAAATGGATGATGCCGATATTGAGCGGAAGCGCCCTCATGCCGCCTTCTCCAGGGGATGAGGAGCGCCGTTTTTCGCAGCGAAGGTCGCGAGCACCAGATCGGCGAGCCGCGCCGAGGCTTCCGGCTGACCGAGATCGAAGGCCGCGCCGGCCGCCTTCATGAGCAGGGGCGGGGCGGCGAGAAGCCAGGCGATCTGATCGGCGAGGGCTTCGGAGTTGAAGGCCGGCTGAGGAACCAGCCAGGCCGCTCCCGCCGTGTCGAGCGCCCGGGCGTTGGCCGTCTGATGGTCGTCGGCCGCGTGGGGATAGGGCACGAGGATTGCCGGCCGGCCCACGGTGGTGAGTTCCGCGACGGTCGATGCGCCGGACCGGGCGATCACCAGATGGGCCTGGGCGAGGCGCTCGGGAACGTCGTCGAAGAAGCTCGCGAGCTCCGCGGCGATGCCGCGCGACCGATAGATGGCTTGGGCGGCTTCCAGATCCTCCGGTCGCGCCTGCTGGCTGACGCGCAGGCGCGCGCGCAGGCCGTCCGGCAGGCGGGCGAGTGCGCCGGGCACGACTTCGCTCATGATCCGGGCGCCCTGGCTGCCGCCTAAAACCAGGAGGTGGATGGGCTTGTCGCTGGCCAGAGCGGGATAGGGCCTGCCGCGCATCGCCGCGACGGTGGGACGCACGGGATTGCCGGTCTCGGATACCTTGGTGCGGTCTTGCTCGCGCAGGCCGACGACTTCCGGGAAAGAGGTGGCGATGCGCCGGGACCGGGGTGCCAGAAGCCGGTTGGCACGGCCCAGAAGCGCGTTCTGTTCATGGAGCACGGTGGGAAGACCCATCCGTTGCGCTGCCATCAGGGGCGGCACCGAGGGGTACCCGCCGAAACCGACGACGCCGAGGGGCCGGATCGCGCGCAGCCGGCGTCGGGCTTCCAGGATCCCGAGCGCCACATCGGCAAGGCCCATCAGCTTGGCGATCACCCCGCCACCCATGCGGCCGGAGCGGATGCGCTGCACGGACGCGCCAGGGAAACGGTCCTGGAAGGCCTGCCCGCGTTCGTCGGTCATCAGGGTCACGGGCTTGCCGCGCGCGACGAGTTCGCGTGCCAAGGCTTCGGCCGGGAACATATGTCCGCCCGTCCCGCCGGCGGCCAGCACGATCGGTCCGGCGGTCATGTATCGCCTCCGGTGAACCGCTTGCGGGTCAGGGCCAGCGCCATGCCCATGCCGAGCCCGAGCGCCAGGAGCGAAGAGCCGCCGTAGGAGAGGAACGGCAAGGTCATGCCCTTGGTCGGCATGAGTTCCAGGCTCGAGGCCATATTGATAATCGCTTGGAGGCCGAATTGCACCAGCAGTCCGGTCGCCGCCAGGACGACGAAAAGGTTGCCTTCCTGCAGCAGGCGCGAGAAGCCGCGCAGGACCACGAAGGCGAAGAGCGCCACGATGACGAGGCAGGCGATGAGGCCCAGTTCCTCGCCGGCCACCGCGAAGATGAAATCCGCATGGGCGTCGGGAAGCCAGCCCTTGACCGTGCCCTCGCCGGGTCCGCGTCCCCAGAGTCCGCCGTTCATGAAGGCGTCCATGGAGCGATCGACTTGATAGCTGTCGCCGCTCTGCGGGTGGAGGAAGCGGTCGATCCGGCTCGTCACATGGGGCAGCATGATATAGGCCCCGACGAGACCGGCAGCGCCCGCGCCGACGCCCGCCGCGACCCAGAACAGTCGCAGGCCGGCGAGGAAGAACTGGGTGAACCAGACCGCCGAGACGACGACCGCCATGCCGAGATCGGGTTGCTTGATCAGCAGGCCCACCACCAGGACATAGAGGCCGATGGCGTACCAATGGCCCTTGGAATTCTCGCGGTTGCGGTGCTCGGAGAACATCCAGGCGGCGACCACGGCGAAGGTTGGCTTGACGAACTCCGAGGGCTGCAGCGAGAAGCCCGGCAGGTTGATCCAGCGCCGCGCGCCCTTGATCTCGACGCCACCCACGAAGGTGAAGGCGAGAAGCGCTATCGCGATGATAAAGCCGACGACGGCCAGACGACGGATGTTGCGCGGGCTCTGCAGCGACACGACGAAGAGGATGCCGATCGAAACCGGCAGCAGGGCGAAATGACGCTTGGCGAAATGCAGCTGATCGAGGCCGATCCGCTCGGCGACCGCCGGGCTCGCGGCCATGATGAGCAACGCGCCGATGCCGATGAGGCTGGCGATGGCCAGCAGGCTCCAGCGGTCGACGGTCCACCACCAGCGCGCCACCAGGCTTTGATCGGTGCGGGCGAAGCTCATGCGCGGTCTCCCGGCAAGGCTTCCACAAGGCCACGGAAAGCCCGGCCCCGGACCTCGAAATCGGTGAATTGGTCGAAGGAGGCGCAGGCCGGTGACAGCAGCACGACCGCGCCGGAGATTCCTTCGGCCAGAGCATCCTTGCGAGCCTGGTGCAGGGCGGCGTCGAGTGTGCCGCTGCGGCGGTAATCGACCTTGCCGTCCAGGGTCCGTGCGAAATCCTCCGTCGCCTCGCCGATGAGATAGGCGCGGCGAATGCGCGGGAAGCAGGACGCGAGCGAGGTGATCCCGCCTTCCTTGGCGAGGCCGCCCGCGATCCAATAGATCGCGTCGTAGCAGACCAGCGCCTTTTCGGCGGCGTCGGCGTTGGTGGCCTTGGAATCGTTCACATAGCGGATGCCGTCGAGGGTCGCGATCAGCTCCTGGCGATGAGCGAGGCCGGGGAAGGTGCGGATGCCGGCGATCGCGTCGTCGGTGGCGACGCCGGCCGACCGCACCGCGGCGAAGGCGGCGGCGGCGTTCTGCCAATTGTGCTTGCCGGGCAGTCGTGCGACCTCGCGCAGGTCCATGACCGGTGCGGCGCTGCCCTCTGTCGCATCGACGAGTTGTCCGTCGGCCACATAGACGCCGTCCTTGACGGGTCCCTCGGCGGAGATGGGGACGACGCGCTGGCCGCCCTCCTGGAAGAGCCTGCCGTAAAGGTCGCGGCAAAGATCGTCGTCGACGCCGATGATGGCGGTCTGCTGGCCAGACTGACGGTCGAAGATCCGGCGCTTGGCCGCTATGTAACCGCCCATCCCGCCATGCCGGTCAAGGTGATCGGGCGTGATATTGAGCAGCACAGCCACGTCGAAGGTGAGGGAGAGGGTGAGTTCCAATTGATAGGAGCTCATCTCGATCACATAGGTCGCCCCTTTAGCGAGCGAGGGGAGAGACAGCACCGGCTGCCCGAGATTGCCCCCCACGGCGACCTTGCGACCGGCCGATTGAAGGATATGGGCAATGAGCGAGGTGGTGGTCGACTTGCCGTTGGTCCCGGTGATCCCGAGGTAGCTCGCGTCGCGTTGCGTGCGGGCCAGAAGCTCGATGTCGCCGATGATTTCGGCGCCGGCCTCCCGGGCGCGGGCCGCCACCGGATGGGGTTCCGGGAAGCTGTGGGGGATGCCAGGCGAGATCACCAGCGAGCGGATCCGGTTGAAATCGGCCGCGCCGAGCGGCGAGAGGTTCACGCCCGCCAAGGCTGCCTCGCTCCGCTTGCCTTCGCTGTCGTCCCAGGCATGGACCCTCGCGCCGCCAGCCGCCAGCGCCTGGGCCGAGACGAGGCCGGAGCGGGCGAGGCCCAGCACCGCCACATCCTGTCCCCGGAAGCTTTCGACGGCGATCATCGGCTCACCTCAGCTTCAAGGTGGCGAGGCCCACGATCGCGAGGATCGAGGCGATGATCCAGAAGCGGATCACGATGGTCGGTTCCTGCCATCCCTTCTTCTCGAAGTGATGGTGGAGGGGCGCCATGCGGAAGACCCGCTTGCCCGTGAGCTTGAAGCTCGCGACTTGGACGATGACCGAGACGGTCTCGAGCACGAACAGCCCGCCGATGATGGCGAGGACGAATTCGTGCTTGGTGATGACGGAGATCACGCCCAGCGCGCCGCCGATGGAGAGCGAGCCCGTATCCCCCATGAAGACCATGGCGGGGGGGGCGTTGAACCAGAGGAACCCCAAGGCGGCGCCCACCATCGCGCTGCAGAAGACGGCGAGTTCGCCGGCGCCCGGCACATGGTTGATCTGGAGATAGTTCGCGAAAATGACGTTGCCGCTCATATAGGCGATGATCGCGAAGCAGCCCGCCGCGATCATCGCGGGGACAATCGCCAGCCCGTCGAGCCCGTCTGTCAGGTTCACCGCGTTGGAGGCACCCGTGACCACGAAGACCGCGAAGGGCAGGAAGAACCAGCCGAGATCGAGAAGGAATGTCTTCACGAAGGGAAAGGCGAGCGAGGTGCCCAGCGATCCCTTCGCCAGGAACATGATGGCCAAGGCCGCGATGCCGCCGATGGTGATCTGGGCGGCGAGCTTCGTCCGGCCCGAAATTCCGCTGGAAGACCGCTTGGTGAGCTTCTGGTAATCGTCGAAGAAGCCGATGCCGCCGAAACCCACGGTCACGAAGATCGTCACCCAGACATAGCCGTTGGTGAGATCGGCCCAGAGCAGGGTGGAGATCGTGATGGCCAGAAGGATCAGGAACCCGCCCATGGTGGGCGTCCCCTTCTTGCGCAGCAGGTGCCCCTCGGGTCCGTCGAGGCGGATCGGCTGCCCCTCGGCCTGCATCGACTTCAGCCAGGCGATGACCCGAGGCCCACAGATGAAGCTGATGAGCAGCGCCGTCACCACCGCCCCGCCCGAGCGGAAGGTGATGTAGCGGAAGAGGTTGAAGGGGGTGAACTGATCGACCAGGGGGAAGAAGAGATGATAGAGCATGGCGTCAGACCTCCGCCATGCAGGTCGAGGGCGCGCCGCCGCTGGCCAGCAGATGCTTGACGATGGTCCCCATGCGGCTGCCGAAGGAGCCTTTGATCGTCAGCACGTCGCCCGGGTGAAGGGCGCGGGTGAGGATTTCCACCATCTCCGCGGAGGTCTCGGCGTGACCGCCGCGCTTCGCTGCCGGCAAGGCCTCATGGAGGTTCCGCATGTCGCGGCCGACGGTAAAGACGAGGTCGATCTTGTGCTCGCTCACCGGCTCGGCAATCGCCGCATGGAGCGCCGGAGACTCCTTGCCCAGTTCCAGCATCTCGCCCAGGACCGCGATGCGCCGGCCGCCCTTGCCGGCAATCGCCGCGCCGAGCACCGCGAGCGCCATGCGCATCGAGGCGGGATTGGCGTTGTAGCTCTCGTCGATCAGTTCGACGGCCCCGCCTGCCAGGGCGATCTTGTGGCGGCGGCCGCGCCCGTCGAGCGCTCGAAGCTCGCCCAGGGATGCGGCGGCCGTGGCGACATCGCCGCCCGCGGCCTTCACCGCGCCGAGCACGGCGAGGCTGTTCATCACCCAGTGAGGCCCGGGGATCGCGACGCAATAATCAACGACCTCGCCCAAGATCGAGGCGGTGACGGCGCTCGAGGTAGCGTGGAGGTGGCTGTCGATCAGGTGGAGTTCCGCATCTTCGGCTTGGCCGAAACCCCAGATCCGGGTGAGGCCGGCCGCGCGCGCCTTGTCCGCCAGCCGCCGGTAATGCGGATTGTCGCGGTTGAGGATTGCCGTACCCTCGGGGGTCATGCCGTTGAAGATCTCCGCCTTGGCGTCGGCGATCTCCTCGATCGAGGCGAAATGGCCGAGATGGGCCGGCGCGATGGTGGTGATGACGGCGACATCGGGCCGGGCGATCCGGGTCAGGCCGTCGATCTCGCCCGTATGGTTCATCCCGATCTCGAAGATCCCGTAGCGCGTCGCGGCCGGCATGCGGGCGAGCGACAGGGGGACGCCCCAATGGTTGTTGAGGCTGCCCGCCGAGGCCACGGTCTGTCCCTGGCGGCCGAGGGCATGGGAAAGCGCTTCCTTGGTGCCGGTCTTGCCGGCGCTACCCGTCACGCCGATCACCCGCGCGGCGCTGCGTCGACGTGCGGCGCGACCGAGGTCTTCGAGCGCCCGCTGGGTATCGCCGACGAGCAATAGAGGCGCGTCCGAGCCCAACCCCTCGGGCATACGAGACACCACGCAGGCCGCTGCGCCCTTTTTGAGCGCATCGGCGACATAGGCATGGCCGTCGAAATTAGGCCCGGCGAGCGCGATGAAAAGATCGCCCGTCGCAATCGACCGGCTGTCGATGGAAATACCCTGGGCACTCCAATCGCCCGTGGCGCTTCCCTTGGTGGCGTCAGCCGCTTCCCGAGCCGTCCAAAGCGCCGTCAAGCTGCTCCCCCGCCGGATCCCGAAGCGAGTTCCGCGACGGCTTCGCGGGCGGCAACGGCATCGTCGAAGGGGAAAGTCTTGTCGCCAACGATCTGTCCGGTCTCGTGGCCCTTGCCGGCGATGACGAGAAGATCGCCGGCTTCCAGGCTCCTCACCGCGTCGTGGATGGCGGTTGCGCGATCGCCGGCATCGCGGCCCCGGGGGCTCGCGGCCAGGATCGCGGCGCGGATCGCATCGGGGTGCTCGCTGCGGGGATTGTCGTCGGTCACCAGCACGACATCCGCCAGCCGATCGGCGATGGCGCCCATCATAGGGCGCTTGCCGGGATCGCGGTCGCCGCCGCAGCCGAAGACCACGACCAGCCGGCCCCGGCACATCGGGCGGAGCGCCGACAATACATGCTCCAGGGCGTCGGGCTTATGGGCGTAATCGACATAGATCGGCGCACCGCTGGGATGGGTCGCGACCAGCTGCATCCTGCCTGGCGCCCCTTGCAGCAGAGCGAGCGCAGCGATGGCGGGCTCCGCGGCGGCCCCGGATCCGATGGCGAGGCCCAGGGCGGCGAGCGCGTTATAGGCCTGGAAACCACCGCTCAGCGGCAGGATGAATTGCGCCTGGCGGCCCATGACCTCGATCTCGATCGCCTGCCCGCCGTTGACGGGACGGGCCGACCGCAGCCGCAGGGCGGCGCCTTCGCCGGTGCCGAAGCCCAGGATGCGATGGCCGCGCGCGCGGCAGATCGCGGCGAGTTCGGCATATTCCGGGGCGTCCTGGTTGAGGACGGCGGTCCGGCCGGGCTGCAGCACCTCGGCGAAAAGCCGCGCCTTGGCCTTCAGGTAATCGGCCATGGTGGGGTGATAGTCGAGATGGTCCCGGCCGAGGTTGGTGAAAGCCGCTGCCTGGAGGTCGAGGCCGTCCAGGCGGAACTGATCGAGCCCGTGGCTCGACGCCTCGATGGCCACATGGTCAATCCCGGCTTGCGCGAGCGCTGCCAATTCCTGGTGCAGCATCACGGGGTCGGGCGTGGTCAGCGAGCCGTAGTGGGTGAAATCGGGACCGACGATCCCCAAGGTGCCGACGCTTGCGGCGCGGGTCCCGGTCGCGGCCCAGATCTGGCGGGTGAAGGCGGCGACGGAAGTCTTGCCGGCGGTGCCGGTGACGGCCACGGCGGTGGCGGGCTGCGGTGCGAAGAAACGGGCGGCCATGAGCGCCAGGCGGCGGCGCGGATTGGCGTCGGCGACCACGAAGAGATCGGGGAATTTCGTCTGGAGGTCGGCGGCGTCATCGGTCAGCACGGCGCTGGCGCCCTTGGCGACGGCATCCGCGATGAAACGGCGGCCGTCGGCGCGGCTGCCCGGCAGGGCTGCGAAGAGGAAACCAGGGCGTACCTGACGGGAATCCGCGGTCAGGCCGCGGATGTCGATGTCGCCGTTGGGTTCCCTTCCGGGCGGCGAAGAGATAGGGCCGAGTGAACCGTCCATCAGATCAATTAGCCGCAACTTTCCGCCCCTGCTGACCGGAAGAGTCGATCACCAAAGCGCGGCGGATTTCAGGCGAATTCTCGTCAACAGGTTGGATACCGAGCAGGGGCGCCATGCGCTGCACGACGCGGCCGACCGGGGGGGCCGCCACCCAGCCCGCGGTGATGAAGCCGTGGGACTTCGCATTGCCGTGGGGCTCGTCGATCGAGATCATCACGACGTAGCGCGGATCGTTCATCGGGAAGACCCCGACGAAGGAGGCGAGCACGGCCTTGCGCGCATAGCTCTTGCCCGTGACCTTTTCGGCCGTCCCGGTCTTGCCGCCGATCAGATAACCCGGCGCATTGGCGAATTCGCCCGTGCCCTTCTCGACCACCAGCCGCATCAGCTTCCGCATGTTCTCGGAGGTCTGTTGGGACAAAACCTTCTCGCCGGCCGGGATGTAGTCGTCGGGATGCTTCAGTAGGGTCGCCTGATGCAGGATGCCGCCGTTCACCACGGCGCTGGTGGCATTGATCATCTGCAAGGGGCTGACCGACATGCCATGGCCGAAGGCGATGGTCATGGAGTTGATCTGCCGCCAGGGCGAGGGGATCAGCGGTCCGCCGATTTCCTTCAGTTCCAAGGTCGGCATCCGGGTGAGGCCCAGCCGGGTCAGCACGTCCCGCTGCTTTTCGATGCCCGCGTCGAGGGCCATCTTTACCGAGCCGATATTGGACGAATACTGGAAGATCTCCGGGACGGTCAGCCAGCGGCGCTGCGGATGATCGTCGTGGATCGTGTATTTCCCGATGGGGATCGCCTTGGTCGCGTCATAGCCGCTCGTCATGGTGGCGGTCTTGGTGTCGAGCGCCATGGCCGTGTTGAAGATCTTGAAGATCGAGCCCATCTCAAAGACGCCGAGCGTCGCCCGGTTGAAGATGGCTTCGGGTGACGCCGCCCCGGCGTTATTGGGATCGAAATCGGGCAGCGAGATCATCGAGAGGATCTCGCCCGTGCGGACGTCCGCGATCAGGCCCATGCCGCCTTTGGCGCGGAAGTCGTCGATCTGCTTCTGGACTTCGTCGCGCAGGATGTATTGCAGGCGGATGTCGATCGACAGCTTGATGGGATCGCGGCGCTCGTGCAGCGCGTCGTCAAGCCCGCGCTCAACCCCGGCAAGACCTTTGTTGTCGATGCCGGTATAGCCCACCACATGGGCGGCGAGGTTGCCCTTGGGATAGACCCGCCGCTCCTCACGCTCGAACTGAAGGCCGGGAATGCCAAGCCTGTTAACGTCGAACTGCTGGCGCGGCGTCAGGCGGCGCTTCAGCCAGACGAAGCTCTTATCGGAGGTGAGCTTCGCCAGGACCTCGCCTTCGCTGAGGTCGGGCAGGACCGAAACGATCTTGCGCGCCGCTTCCTGGGGATTGGCCACCTGCTTCGGGTTGGCGAAAAGCGAGGGCGTTTCGAGCGTGGTGGCCAGCAACACGCCGTTGCGGTCGACGATATCGGCGCGGCTGACCTGGGGTTGCGTCACCGTGCGGGCGGTGCGGGCAAGCTTGGTCTCGCCCCCCTTCAGAACCGTGACATCGACGAGCCGGATGCCGATGGCGAGGAAGGCCAGAAGGAAAAGGCCGGCCGTGACGATAAGGCGGGTATGGCTCGTCTCCAGCGACTGCTTCGCAGGCCCTTCCATGGGCAGGGGTGCGCAGGGCGCCGGCTTGAAGTGCCGCGGCCGGCACGGATTGTCGTCGAGAGGCTGCTGCGCCTTCATCACTCTGTCCTCATCTTGGCCGTCGCGACGCGGGTGCCGGCGGACTGGGGGCCCGGGGGTTGTGCGGCGGGCGCGGTTGCAGGGGCTGGAGTGGAAGCGGGGACTTTAGTCGTGGGCGGAACGGTATTGGCCGC
The DNA here is from genome assembly GCA_947473305.1 of Rhodospirillales bacterium. GTDB lineage: Bacteria > Pseudomonadota > Alphaproteobacteria > ATCC43930 > CGMCC-115725 > CANJCB01. Next base: position 37,783 of record CANJCB010000008.1, on the reverse strand, counting down.
GACGGCCGGGGCCGCCGGCGACGCGGGCGGGCGGGGCAGTCCGTCGAGCTGGCCGATCTGCGGGTTGCCGATCGGACCCAGGGTCAGGTAGCGCTTCGTCATCTGGTCGAGGCGGTTCGGCTGGGTCAGGAAACTCCATTCCGCGTTCAGCACGTGGATGGCGTTCTTGCTCGAGGCGATTGACTTGTTGACGCGGGCCAGCTCGTCTTCAAGCTGCTGGACCTCGTATTTGACCTGGAACATCCCGTAGCCGACGCAGGCCACCAGCGCGATCCAAAGGATGGTCGTGGCGCGGATCATGCGGCGATCCCTTCCTGGGGCCAGGCCGGCGCTTCGGTCCGTTCGGCCACACGCAGCTTCGCCGAGCGGGCGCGGGAATTGCGCGCGGTCTCGGCATCGCCCGCGACGATGGGCTTGCGGGAAATGAGCTGGAAACTCGGGGCGGGACCGGGAGCTGTCGGGAGATGGCGGGAGACTCTGGGGGCTTCGGTGCTGCGCCGCCGCAGGAAGTCCTTCACCTGCCGGTCTTCCAGGGAATGGAAGGCAACGACGGCGAGGCGGCCCTGGGGCTCCAGCAGTCGTTCGGCGGCGGAAAGGCCGCGCTTCAGTTCGCCGAGTTCGTCGTTGACCTCGATGCGCAGCGCCTGGAAGGTGCGGGTCGCCGGATCGATGCCTGGCGTGGAAGGGACGACGTCGCGGACGATGGCGGCAAGTTCGCTGGTGGTGGACAGCGGCTGCCTGGCGCGGGCGGTGACGATGGCGCGGGCGACCCGGCGGGAATGGCGCTCCTCGCCATAGACCCAGATGAGGTCGGCGAGCGCCTTTTCGGGAAGCGTGTTGACGAGATCCGAAGCGGTCGTCCCATGCTGTCCCATGCGCATGTCGAGGGGACCGTCGAGCCGGAAGGAAAAGCCGCGCCGAGCCTCGTCGATCTGGGGCGAAGACACGCCGAGGTCGAGCGCGATGCCGGCGACCGAGCGGACACCGATGGCGGCGAGCAGCCGTTCCATGTCGCCGAAGCAGCCTTCCAGGATCGCGAAGCGCCCCTCGTAATGGCTGAGGAGCGGAGCCGCGCGAGCGACCGCCTCCGTGTCCCGGTCGATGGCGATTACCCGGCAGCGGGCGCGTTCCAGGAGAGCCCGGCTGTAGCCGCCCGCCCCGAAGGTCCCGTCGACATAGATGGCTCCGTCCCGGGGGACGAGGGCAGAAACGGCTTCTTCCATGAGCACGGGGGTATGGATGTCGGTCATGACCCCTCTCCCGGACGGCGGGCGGGGAAGGTCAGGCCCTTTTCCTTGGCCTTGGCCCGGACTTCGGCCTGGTGGCGGGCGAAGACCTGGGGCTGCCAGATCTGGAAGGTGGGGCCGCCGCCGACGAAGGCGGCGCTGTCGGTGATGCCGGCGTATTCGGCAAGGTCGCCGGGCAGCATGATCCGTCCCTCGGGGTCGCAGGGAAGCTGCTGCATATCGGCGAAAAGCGCCGAGAAGCTGTCGTATTCCTCGGAAAACTGCTCGAGGGTTTCCAGGCGCCTGCTCATCTCTTCCATGCGGTCGAAGCCGCCAGCTTCCAAGGCGGGCAATTTAAAGGACCGGAAAACCACGATGCCGGGTTGATTTTGGGGCGTGAGCTGGGCGCGAAACGACGCAGGCACGGAAACCCGCCCCTTGCGGTCGACCTTGTTCACATACGTGGACAGGAAAATCGCCACCAACGACCCCTCGAACCCCACCCAATGTGCTCGGCCTAGACCCCGTCCATCCTCGGTCTAAAAACCCGCCTTTTGGGAATTCATGGGATATCATGGGCTAATATGGGCCGTCAATCACGTTCCCTAGTAAAACCATGGAGCTCACAGTGTTCGTTTGGGGCGATAGCCAGTACCTGATGTAGTGGTGGTCGACACCCCAAAATCTCTAAATGCGATGCTGATGGCGAAATCAGCAGTCGCGGAGGCGATTTCTTTGTTCCTGGAATGTTCCAGAAATCGCTGATGTTTTGGCTAAAATGTGGAAGGAAAGATGCCAGACGGCCTGTAAGCCGGGTTCTGTCCCGGCCTTGCGGCCGGGGATGACCATTCATCTGGGACGCCCGTTACCGGACGCCTCGCGCGACCGACCCGGACGACGGCTCGGAAACCAACCTGGCTCGCGAAGAGCCTGTCGTCCCTACTTGGTCTTGCTCCCGGTGGGGTTTTCCAGCCGCCGCCGTTGCCGGCGCCGCGGTGCGCTCTTACCGCACCCTTTCACCCTTGCCACCCGACCGGCGAACCGGACGGGTTTGGCGGTTTGCTTTCTGTTGCACTATCCCTGGGGTCGCCCCCGCCGGGCGTTACCCGGCACCGTGTTTCCGTGGAGCCCGGACTTTCCTCCCTTCACTTGCGTGAAGAGCGGTCATCCGGCCGTCTGGCACGCTCTCTTTAGGCGGAGGACCGAGGTCCTGTCAAATCGGCTCTGCCGCAAGCCGGGCAATCCGACCGCAGGTTTCCGCATCGGCGATGCCATCGCAAAGACTAGGACGGTAATGCCGCTGGAAGGCGACGATCGAAGACTTGAGATCGTCTTCAAAGATCTCGTAGCCGATTTGTCGAAGATTTTCGGGAAGTGTTTCTTCTGCCGCCGGACCACGCTTCTTCCGCCAGGTGCCGAAATCAGGGAACCGCCCGATCCCCGCCCCGGCGAGCCTAGGCCATTCGAAAAGCTCACCCGGATCGCATTTCCGCCGCGGGGCCACATCCGAATGGCCGAGGACGAAGGCCGGCCGGATCGGGTGACGGCCCTGGATATCCCGGCAAAGCGCGATAAGGGCTGCCATCTGGGGCTCGGGAAAGGGCCGATAGCCGAAATCGTGGCCGGGATTGACCAATTCGATGCCGATGGAGGCGCTGTTGATGTCGCGCCGTCCCGCCCAGAACGAGGCTCCCGCATGCCAGGCCCGGCGCTCCTCGTCCACGAGGCGATGGATAAGCCCATCCTCCTCGATGAGATAATGCGCGCTGACCTCAGCCTCCGCCGCGCAGAGCCGGTCGAGCGCGGCTTCGGCGCCCGCCATGCCGGTATAATGGATGATCAGCATGTCGATTTCGGTAACGCCGATCCGAGGCCCGTGATTGGGCGAGGGGCGGTCCCGGAAACGCAAGCTCACGAGCCGCCGCGCTCCTCGGCCTGGGCCGCGAGGTCGAGCCACCGGTCTTCTGCCGCCGCAAGCTCGGCCGTCGCTTGTGTCAGGCGTTTGGTCGCCGACGCGAAACCACCGGGATCCCGGCTGTAGAAGGCGCTGTCCGAGAGCCGGCGTTCCAGATCGGCCTGTTCCGCGGTCAAGGCCTCGATCCGGCGCGGCAATTCGTCAAGCTCGCGGGCATCCTTGTAGCTGAGGCGCGTGGGTCGGGCTTTCGCGGGACGAGGCGCCGCGACCTTGGGATCGCCCTTCGGTGCGGACACGATCCGCCGGGGCTCGCGCTGCCGCAGATAGTCGCTATAGCCGCCGACATATTCCATCACCTCTCCGTCACCCTCGACGGCGATGACGCTGGTGACCAGCCGGTCGAGGAAGTCGCGGTCGTGGCTGACGAGGAGCAGCGTCCCCTCGTAATCCGAAAGCACCTCTTCGAGTAGGTCAAGCGTGTCCATGTCGAGATCGTTCGTCGGCTCGTCGAGGACCAGGAGATTGGATGGCAGCGCCAGGACTTTCGCCAGGAGAAGCCGGTTGCGTTCTCCGCCGGACAGGCTGTTGACCTTGGCCTGGAACTGGCGGTCGTCGAAGAGGAAATCCTTCAGATAGGAAACCACATGGCGGGGCTTCCCTCTGACGAAGACATTGTCTCCCTTGCCGCCGGTCAGGGTGGTCCAGGGGGTCTCTTCGGGATCGAGCAGCGAGCGCTGCTGGTCGAAAAAGGCGATGTCGATATTGGCGCCTTGCCGGATAAGGCCGGCATCGGGCTCCAATCGGCCGATCAGGATCGAGAGCAGCGTCGATTTGCCCGCGCCGTTGGGACCGATGATGCCGATCCGGTCGCCGCGCAGGATCCGCGTGCCGAAATCCTTGGCGATGACGCGGGGCGTGCCGTCGGGGCCGGTAAAGCTCTTCGCCACATGCTCGGCCTCGATGACGACGCGCCCGCCGGGTCCGCTCGTGCCGGCGTCGAATTTCGCCCGGCGCAGCCCGATGCGCTCGGCGCGGTCCTGGCGCAGGAGCCTCAGACGCTCGACGCGGCCCTGGTTGCGCTTGCGCCGCGCTGAAATTCCTTCCCGCGCCCAGCGGGTCTCGCTGACGAGCTTGCGGTCGAGCCGGTGGGTTTCGGCGGCTTCGGCGGCGAGGACCTCCTCCGACCAGGCGTCGAATTGGCCATAGCCCCGGTCCGTCTGGCGCAGCCTTCCCCGGTCGAGCCAAAGCGTCCGGGTCGAAAGCCGGGTCAGAAAGGCCCGGTCATGGCTCACCATCAGGAGCGCCCCGAAAAAGCCCTGGAGCCGGTCTTCCAGCCAGAGGATGGCCGGGATATCGAGATGGTTGGTCGGCTCGTCCAAGAGCAGGACATCGGGGTCGAGGGCGAGGCAGCGCGCCAAGCTCACCCGCCGTCCCTCGCCGCCGGAAAGGGCCGCGAGCTGCCGGTCTTCGGGAAGGGCAAGCTCGTCGAGGATGGCAGCGACGCGATGCGTAGGCGCCCCGTCCGCGCCGACATAGTCCGCGATGGTCATGGTGGCGTCGAAGACCGGGTTTTGGGGCATGACGGCAATGCGGGTGCCGGGTTGCTGGAAGCGCTCCCCCGCATCGGGCTGGGCCGAACCGGCGAGCAAGGCCATCAGGGTCGATTTGCCGCTGCCGTTCCGGCCGACGAGGCAGACGCGGTCGCCCGCTCCCAGCGCGAAGGACACGTTATCGAACAGGGGGCGCCCGCCGAAACCGGCCTGGACGTCACGAAGGGCGAGGAGGGGAGGAGCAGTCACAATGATCTATCGGTCGAGGCGACGATGCCTAGCCTAGCCGACCCCACTTGCAACGCCAACGGGAGGGTCAGGTTATCTCCACGACCGGTGTGAAGATATAGCCGGTGCCGCGTACTGTCTTGATGAGCACCGGATTTTCCGGATCTTCGTCGAGCTTGCGGCGAAGCCGGCCGACCTGGACATCGATGGTCCGGTCGAAGGGACCCGCCTCGCGGTTGCGGGCGAGGTCGAGAAGCTTGTCGCGGCTCAGGATCTGGTTCGGATTGTTGACGAAGGCGACAAGCAGGTCGAATTCGCCAGTCGTCAGCCGTACATCTGCGCCGATGGGAGAGGTCAGCTCGCGGGTGGTGAGGTCGAGCTGCCAGCCGGCGAATTGCGCCCTGGCGCGTCCCGACGATTTTTCCTTGCTCCGGCTCGACGCCCGGCGCAGCACGCTTTTGACCCGGGCCAGCAACTCCCGCAGGTCGAAGGGCTTGGCCAAGTAGTCGTCGGCGCCCATTTCGAGGCCGATAATCCGGTCGACAGTCTCGCCGCGGCCCGTGAGGATGATGATCCCGACGCTCGATTTCTCGCGGAGGACACGGGCCAGCGTCAGGCCGTCCTCCCCCGGCAGCATGAGGTCGAGGATCACGAGGTCCACGGAAGATTGTTCCATGACCCGTCGCATGGCTTGGCCGTCGTTCGCAGCGCTGACCTGGTAGCCCTCGCCAGAAAGATATTGCTGGATGAGCTCACAGATCTCTTGCTGGTCGTCGACGACGAGAATGTGCCCTGATGCTTCCATAACCGCGGTGAGGTTGTTTCCCCGAATGCTTAGATCAATGTCCTTGCCGCACTGTTAAAGTCCGACACCGTCGATGACGTTTTCAAGAGCGCGCCTCGCGTCGCTCCGCTCCTCACGGCAGCTTATCCCCGTTCCGGCCCGCGCGGCACCGGATTTCCTAAGGCCGTGATGTAGCATGGCTTAATGCCCCCGTCGAGTTTCGCTATTCTGCCCAGGCAGTCGCGAATTACATTTCGTAATAAGTATTTATAGCGGCCTTTGGCTAAGGAAAGCCCGGCGCCATGTTGTTTCGGCTTGTTCTATCCAGACGGATGGACGGTGAGGAGGGCACAACCCTTGGGTGATGCGGTCGAATGCGTGGTCGTCGGCGCGGGGGTGGTGGGGCTCGCCATCGCCAGGGCTCTCGCGCTTTCCGGTCGCGAGGTCATGGTGCTGGAGCGCGAGCGGTGGATCGGTTCCGAAACCTCGGCCCGGAACAGCGAGGTGATCCATGCCGGGCTCTATTATCCCCAGGGGAGTCTCAAGGCCCGGCTTTGTGTCGCGGGCAAGCAGGCGCTCTATGCCTATTGTGCGGCGCGGGGCATCCCCCACAAGCGGATCGGCAAGCTCGTGGTCGCCTGCCGGGATGAAGAGGTCGAGGTGCTGCGGCCCTTGAGGCAGCGGGCGGCGGACAATGGCGTTTCAGAGCTCGAATGGTTGGAGGGACCGGAGGCGCGGCGCCTGGAACCGGCGCTCGCCTGCGTCGGCGCCTATCTTTCGACCTCGACGGGTATCGTCGACAGCCATTCCCTGATGCTGAGCTATCTGGGCGATGCCGAGGCGGCGGGGGCGTCGCTCGCGTTGAGGGCGCCTGTCGTCGGGGGACGTATCGCCGGCACGGGTATCGTTCTGAAGGTCGGCGGGGATGATCCCATGACTCTCGAAACCCGGTTGCTCATCAATGCCGCCGGTTTGTGGGCGCCGCAGCTTGCCCGGTCCATAGCGGGCATCCCCTCGGGCAGCATCCCGCGGGATTATTATTGCCGCGGCGTCTATTTCACCCTCTCCGGCCGGGCTCCTTTCTCGCGCCTGATCTATCCCGTACCCGAGGCCGCCGGGCTGGGCATCCATCTGACATTGGACATGGGCGGGCAGGCGAAATTCGGCCCGGATACCGAATGGATCGATGGTATCGACTATTCCGTCGATCCCGCACGGGGGGAAAAATTCTATGCGGCGATCCGGACTTACTGGCCGGATCTCAAGGATGGGGCGCTCCAGCCGGGCTATGCGGGGGTGCGCCCGAAAATCACCGCGCCCGGAGAGCCCACGGCGGATTTCCTGATCCAAGGGCCCGGCGATCATGGCGTGCCCGGCCTCGTGAACCTATATGGCATAGAGTCTCCCGGCCTGACGTCCTCGCTCGCGATTGCCGAGGAAGTCCTGGCAAAACTCGACGGGGGCAGCTCCTAGGAGGCAAGGATGCGTATCGGCGTTCCGAAAGAGATCAAGACCCATGAATACCGGGTCGGCCTCGTCCCCGCGAGCGTGCGGGAACTCGTTCACAACGGCCATGAAACCTTGGTCGAGACCGGAGCCGGCGCGGGCATCGGCTTTCCCGACGAGGCCTACCGGGCGGCCGGCGCGCAGATCGCGGCGAGTGCGGATGAGGTCTTTGCAAGCGCCGAGATGATCGTGAAGGTGAAAGAGCCGCAGCCTTCAGAGATCGCCGGGCTGCGTCCGGGTCAGCTTCTGTTCACCTATCTGCATCTGGCTGCGGACAAAGTCCAGACCGAAGGCCTCCTGAAATCGGGTGCGACCTGCATCGCCTATGAGACGGTGACCGATCCGCGCGGTGGCTTGCCGCTGCTGGCGCCCATGAGCGAGGTGGCGGGCCGCATGTCGATCCAGGTCGGCGCCCATTGCCTGGAAAAGGAGCAGGGCGGGGCGGGTATCCTGCTCGGTGGGGTGCCGGGCGTTCCGGCGGCCAAGGTGGTGATCCTGGGCGGCGGCATCGCCGGAACCAATGCGGCGCGGGTCGCCATGGGCATGGAGGCCTATGTCACCGTCATCGACAAGTCGCTCCCACGGCTCTACGAGCTCGACCTGCAATTCGCCTCCCAGCTTCATACGCTCTTTTCGACTGTCGAGGCGATCGAGCGCGAGGTCTTGGCGGCGGATCTGGTGATCGGGGCGGTGCTGGTGCCGGGCGCCGCGGCGCCCAAGCTCGTCACGCGCGACATGGTTCGGCGGATGCGGCCGGGTTCGGTCCTGGTGGATATCGCCATCGACCAGGGCGGCTGCTTCGAGACCAGCCGGCCGACCACCCATTCCAATCCCACCTATGTGGAGGAGGGGGTAATCCATTATTGCGTGACCAATATGCCGGGTGCGGTGGCCCGGACCTCGACCTTCGCGCTCAACAACGCGACCCTGCCCTTTGTGCTGGCCTTGGCTAAGAAGGGTTGGCGGCAGGCCCTGGCGGACGATCTGCATCTGCGGCATGGGCTGAATATCCAGGACGGGCAGATCACCCATCAAGCCGTGGCGGAGGCCTTGGGCATGGTCTATGCCGATCCGAAAACGCTTCTCAGCGGTTAGCCAAACGAAAACCCCTCGCGAGCCTTGCGGCCAGCGAGGGGTCTAATTCGAGAAACGTCGAGACTAGTGGAGCCGCTGGGGCAGTTCGGCGATGGCCTGGTCGATGAGTCCGCCAGCGCGCTGCTGATCGAGCTGCTCGACGATCACCTGCCGGGCCGCGGCGATGGCGACGTCCACCGCAATGCTGCGCACTTCGGCAATGGCCTTGGCTTCGGCCAGGCTGATCTTGTCAAGCGCCAGACGCTGGCGCCGTTCCAAGGTCGCTTCCAGGTCCTTGGCGGCCTGGACGGCGAGCCGCTCCGCCTCGCTCTTGGCCTGGGCGACGATGCCTTCCGCTTCCTGAAGCGAATCGCGCTGCTTGCGCTGGTATTCGGCCAGCATCGCTTGGGCTTCCTCGCGAAGCCGGCGCGCCTCGTCGAGCTGTTCCTTGATCTTGGCCGCCCGTCCGTCCAGCGCATTGCCGGCCGCGGAATGGACCTTTTTCCAAAAGCCCAGGGCAAGGACCAGAATGAAGGCGATGAGGACCCAGAACTCCGGATCGTGGATCACATGGGCAAGCTCATGCATCACGCACGCTCCTTCAGGACCGCATCGACGGCTGTGCCGAGGCGGGTCTCGTCAACCGCCCCGCCCGTCAGCTTCTGGGCTGCGGCCCGAGCCACTTCGACCGCCACGCTGCGCAGGTTGGCGAGCGCCGCCATCTTGGCTTCGGTGATACGCCCCTCGGCGGCTTCGGTTTCCTTGTCCAGCTTCAAGGTCGCGGCGCGCTGCCGCTCGGCGGCCTCGGCATTGAGCCGGTCGGTCGTCTCCTTGAGGGTCTGCTGGGCCGAAGCCCGAGCCTCGGCGAGAGCCTTCTCGTAGGCCGCGATCACGGCCTCCGTCTCGGCCTTCATCTGCTGGGCCTTTTCGAGGTCGCCCTCGATGCGGTCACGACGCGCGGCGATGGCACGGTCGACCTGCGGCAGCCCTACCTTCGACATCACCACATAGAGGATGACGAAGGAGATGAGGAGCCAGACCAGCTGCGCTGGGAAGGTGGCAAAGTCGAGTTGCGGCATGTTCCGCCCTTTTCCGGGACTTTAGGGCCGAGTTCCTACCGTCTTCTCAGAATACGAAGAGGATGAGGAGGGCGACGACGAGGCCGAAGAGACCGGTCGCTTCGGCAAGCGCGAAGCCGAGGAAGGCAAACGGCGTTACCTGGGCCGAAGGATTGCGAGCCAGCGCGCTGATCAGCGAGGCGAAGACGTTGCCGATGCCGATACCGGCGCCCACGAGCGCGATACAAGCGATACCGGCGCCGATCATCTTAGCGGAAGCGAGATCCATAATTTTATCCTCTGGTTGAAAAGGTGAATTGGAGAAAGACGCTTAAAGCCCGCGTCTCAGTGGAGATAAAGCGCGTCGCGCAGATAGAGGCAGGTCAGGATGGCGAAGACATAGGCCTGCAGCGCGGCGACCAGCACTTCGAGCAGGAAGAGCCCGACATCGACCAGCAAAGGCAGCAAGCCCGCGATTCCCGCGCCCGCGATGCCAAGAGGGACGACGAAGCTCGCGAAGATCACCAGGATCATGTGGCCCGCCATCATATTGGCGAAGAGCCGGATCGAGAGGGTGAAGGGGCGGATGAAGTAGGAGAGAACCTCGATCGGCACCAGCAGCAGGAGCAGCGCCTTCGGCACGCCATGGGGCACGAAAAGCGTCAGGAAATGGAAGCCGTGCCGGGCGATGCCGATTGCCGTCACGCCCACGAAGACCACCGCCGCCATGGCGAAGGTGACGACGATATGGCTCGTGAAGGTGAAACTATAGGGGACAAGCCCGATGAAGTTGCCCACCAGGATGAACATGAAGATCGAGAAGATGAAGGGGAAGTACTTCAGCCCGTCCTGGCCCGCGTTTTCGGTGATCAGCTTGGCGACGAATTCGTAGCTGAGTTCCGCCATCGACTGCCATCGGCCGGGCACCAGGGATGCCTTGCGGGTCGACAAGACCACGAGCGCGATGATCAGGAAGACGCTGATCAGCATGAACAGCGAGGAATTGGTGAAGGAGACGTCGACGTTGCCGATCTTGAGCGGCACGATGCGCGCGATCTCGAATTGGTGCAGGGGGTTCTCGGTTGCCACGTCAGTCCTCGTCGTCCGACCAATTCGCTTTCGTCTGCGGCGGAGGCGAAGCCTTGTCCCGCCGAAAACCCATTGCCATGCCCATTCCGGTCACGGCCCGATAGACATTCCACATGCCCGCCCCGATACCCAGGAAGAGCAATACCAGTGTGCACCAAGGCTTTGTGTCGAGCGCCCTGTCGAGCACCCAACCAAGCACGGTGCCCACCGTGATGGCGACCACCAGTTCCAGCCCGATGCGGAAGCCAAAACCGAGCGCGCTGCTCGAATAACCCCCGCCTGTCGAAGGACCCTCTGCTGCCGGTTTTTGCCGGCCGCGCTGAGCCCTGTCGAGCCGCTGCCCCAGGTCGCGTAAGGATTTTTCCGTGTCGCGATCGTCCATCCAGACCCGCCGCGAACTTTAGGCAACATCCCCCGCGTCCCGGCCGCCCACGGTGCCGAAACGGCGCGCACCTTACGGGTGGGGCTAGGGAGTGTCAAGGCTCGTAGGCCGGCGCGGGGCGACGCATTCCGCCGCACCCCGGAAGGGCTCGGCGCTAGGCCGTCTGCCTCAGTCTTTCCGCGGCTTGCAGGTCGACGGAAACCAGCTGCGAGATGCCCCGCTCGGCCATGGTCACGCCGAAGAGCCGGTCCATCCGCGCCATGCTGAGGCGATGATGGGTGATGACCAGGAACCTGGTCTGCGAGCTTTCGGCGATTTCTTCGACCAACCGGCAGAAGCGGTCGACATTGGCATCGTCGAGGGGGGCGTCGACCTCGTCGAGCACGCAGATCGGGGCCGGGTTGGTCAGAAACACCCCGAAGAGGAGCGCCAGCGCGGTCAGGGCCTGCTCGCCGCCCGAAAGGAGCGACATGACCTGGAGGCGCTTGCCGGGCGGGCTCGCCATGATTTCAAGCCCGGCTTCTAAGGGATCCTCGCCTTCGTCGAGCGCCAGATGGGCATGGCCGCCGCCGAAGAGACGGACGAAGAGATCGCTGAAATGCCCGTTGACCTTGGTGAAGGCGGCGAGCAGCCGTTCCCGGCCTTCGCGGTTCAGCGCCGAGATGCCTTGTCGCAGCCGCGCGATTGCCTCGGTGAGGTCCGCGCGTTCGTTGGTGAGGCCCGTGACCCGTTCCTGGAGTTCGGTTGCCTCGGCCTCGGCCATCAGGTTGACCGGTCCCATCCCGTCGCGCTCGCGGCTCAGGCGCTCGAAGCGGGATTCGGCTTCCGGGATCGGGGGGAATGTCTCGTCGGGCTCGATGGCCCCGGCGGCAAGTGCCTGGTCCGGGGCGCAATCAAGCCTTTCGGCGATGCGATGGGTGAGCGCCTCGCATTTTTCCTCGGCATGCTGCCGGAGGCCGTCGCATCGCACCCGTTCTTCGCGGGCCGCCGACAATTCGGTTTCGGCGGCGCGGGCGGATTTTTCCGCCGCCGTGGCTTCAGCCTCGCCCTTGGCGAGAGCGTCGCCGGCCATCGAGCGGCGCTGGCTTGCGCCCTGCAGGGCCTCGGCGATCCGCTCGCGCTGCTCCGCGATCTCGATGGGGCGGCGGGACAGGCGCTCGATTTCCTCGGTAAGGGTCTGGCGACGTTCTTCCAGGGTCGCACGCTGCTTGGCGGCGCTCAAAACCCGGCCTTGCCAGGAGCGTTCCTCCAGAGCGATGGCCGCGAGCCGCTGCTGGCGCTGGCTCGCTTCCCGCACGAGACGATCGAAGTCGCCTTGGCGGGCGATCTGGAGCGTGCGGGCCTCAGCGACCTGGCTGCGCATCTGCGCCACTTGTTCCCGGCCGATGACGGGATCGGGCAGTTCCGCCAGGGCGAGGCCGACTTCCTCGCGCTGCTGGACAGTCTCTTTGAGATCGGCGGCAAGCCGTTCCGCCTGCTCGGTCGCGGCGGCGAGACGGGCCGAGGCGGCGGCAATCTGCTGGGAGAGTTGGGCCTGCTCTTCGCGGGCCTTTCCGAGGACGCCGATGGTGTCGCGCATGGCTTGGCGCGCGTTACGTTCGGTTTCCGCCGCGGTCCGCCCGGCCGCCTGGGCGGACTGGAGGGCGCCTGTCTTCTCGGCGACCGCCTGCTCGGCCCCGATCAGTGCTTCTTTCAGTTCGGCCAGCCGGTTGCGCTGACGCAGGCGCTGGGCGGCGGCTGAGGGCGCGCCGGCCGCGATGACGAAGCCGTCCCACCGCCAGAGCCCCCCGTTGCGGCCAACCAGCCGCTGACCGGGGCGCAGGGCCGTCATGGCGGCAGTGGCGTGCTCGGCAGTTTCGACGATCCCGATCTGGCTCAGCCGCCGGGCGAGAGCGGGCGGGGCTTGCACCTGGGCCGCCAAGCTTTCGACGCCCATGGGCAAGGGAGCGGACGTGTCATAAGGGGGAAGTTCGCTCCATTGAGTGGGAGCGGATTGGCCGACCGGTGCGGTGAGATCGTCGCCCAAGGCGGCTCCCAGGGCCGTTTCATAGCCGGGCGCGACTTTGATCGCATCGAGCACGGGCTCCCATTTCTTCCCGGCCTGGGGCGCCAGCAATTCCGTGAGCGCCTGGGATTCCGCACGAAGCTTGGCGCGGACCGTCTCCGCCGCTTGCAGAGGCTCGCGCGCGGCGGCTTCGGCGGTCTGGGCGGCGCGCAACGCCTGTTCGGCCGTCTCGGCGGCGATGCGGGTCCGCTCGATCTCCGCCTCGGCGGCGGCGACCTTCTGCGCCGCTTCTTCAAGCCGGGAAGCAGGGATAACGCCCGCTTCGAGCGCGCTGCGCTGCCGGGCGGTTTCCTCGATCCGCTGCGCGAGGCGGGCGTGGCGCTCGCCGGCTTCCGCCTGTTGCCTTGCGAGGCTTGCGCGACGCGCCTCGGTGGCGGCGGCCTGTTCCGTCAGCCGGGTGAGTTCTGTTTCGAGCTTCGCGACCTCGCCGCTGGCAGCCCGTAATACCTCGGACGCTTGCCGCTGGGCGTCGCCCTCGCTCGCGAGCTGAGCTTGAAGACCATCGCGTTCTGTCGTCAGGCGGGCCACCGCAGCCTGGGCGTCGGCGGCGAGCTCATCCTCGCGCCGGGCGTCCTGGGCGAGCTGCCGCATCCGCTGCTCCGCCTCGCCCCGGGCCATGCCCACCCGCCGTTCTTCCTCGTCGAGTGATTGGCGGGCAAGGGTCAGGCGCTGGACTTCGGCCCCCGCGACGGCTTCTTCCTGGCGCAGGCCGGGGAGATGGGATGCCGCCGTCTCGCGGATCTTCTCGGCGGCGAGCGCCGCGGCGGTGAGATCGCCGACGTGGCGTTCGGCGGCGGCGAGCCGCTCGTTTGCGATCTGGCGTTCCGCCGTCGCCTGCAGCCAGGTGAGGTGAAGCAGGATAGCCTCGGCCCGGCGGATATGCTCCGACAAGCGACGATAGCGCTGCGCCTGGCGGGCCTGCTTGTTGAGGCCGTCGAGTTGGGACTGGAGGGTAACGATGACATCGTCGAGCCGAGAAAGGTTTGCCTCCGCCGCCTTGAGACGAAGTTCCGCCTCATGCCGGCGGGAATGGAGCCCGCCGATGCCGGCTGCCTCTTCCAACAGACCGCGGCGCTCAGACGGCTTGGCGTTGATCAGCGCCCCGACGCGCCCCTGGCTGACGAGCGCCGTCGACTGGGCGCCGGTCGCGGCATCGGCAAAGAGCAATTGGACGTCCCGGGCGCGGACCTCCTTGCCGTTGATGCGGTAGCCGGATCCCGAGCCCCGGTCGATCCGCCGCACCACCTCGATCTCGCTGTACTCGTTGAAAATGAGGGGCGCCCGGCGGTCCGAATTGTCGAGCATGAGCGCCACTTCGGCGACGTTCCGCGGAGGCCGCGAAGTGGTGCCGCCGAAGATCACATCATCCATCTCCCCGCCGCGCATCCGCTTGGCGGAGGTCTCGCCCATCACCCAGCGGAGCGCCTCGACGAGGTTAGATTTGCCGCAACCGTTCGGACCCACGATCCCCGTCATGCCAGGCTCGATCGCCAATTCCGTGGAATCGACGAAGGATTTGAAGCCGCTGAGCCTGAGCTTGGAGAAATGCACTTGGATACGGGTTCCGGGGCTTTCGCTGCCTTAAGACTTCGGTGCCGCGGCAGCCAAGGCCTTGGCGAATTCCTCATAGGAATTGGGTTCGCCCACCACCTTCTTGCCGTTGATGAAGAAGGTCGGGGTGGACTGGACCCCATATTGCTTTTCCGCCTGGAAGGCCTGGGAAACGATCATGCTCTGGAGCTTGTCGTCGGCGAGGCATTCCTTGACGCGCTCCTCGCTGATCCCGCCGAGTTTGGCGATCCGCTGGAGCGCCGGGATCGGATCCTGCCCAGGCTTGCCCCAGACGTCCTGCTGCGCGAAGAGCACGTCGACGAAGCCGTAGAAGCGGTCCGCCGGGGCGCAACGGGCGATCTGGGAGGCCTTGAGCGCGGTGCCGTCGAGCGGGAAGTCGCGATAGATGAGCTTGGCCTTGCCCGTGTCGAGCCATTCCTTTTTGACCTGGGGTAGGATGTTCTTGTCGAAGCGCGCACAATGGGGGCAGGTCAGCGAGGCATATTCGAAGATGGTGACCGGCGCGTCGGCCTTGCCCAAGACGATGTCCTCAGCCGTCTGAATCGGCACTGTGCCGGGGCTTTGGGCATCGGCCAAAGCCGGCCACATCAGGCCGAGACCGATGATCGTCGCGCATAGTGCCGTCCATATCTTCGACATTCAGCTCTCCAAGCTACTAGATATTGATGCTACGGCCGCATCCCTCGGGATGCAAGCCGACCTTAGATTTGCTTATTCCCTAGCACCGCTCGCCCAAGCCGGTCGAGGGCTTCGCGTAAAGCATCGTCCGGGATAGTAGAGAGGTTCTTCTCAAGCGTTTTGCTTTCGCTTTGAGACAACGGACGAGCGGCGGGCGCTATTCGTCGCCGGGGTTGATGGGATGGCGGTCGCTGGGTCAGGCGAAGCCGCGCCACGGCGCGGTAGCCGAAGAAGGCATTGATGCGTTCGAGGACCATGGGTTCGCGATGCTGGAGTTCCGGCGCGAAACCGGCGGCGACGCTCAGCTGGAGCGTGCCGTCGCGGCGCTCGCCCCGGGAAAAGCTCAGCTTGTCCGGCGTGCAATGGTCGGCGAGGTCGTCGCCGATGATCGCGGCCCATTCGGCGATGAGCTGCGCCTCGGCAAAGCCGCGCTTGCCGAGCACCGGCCCCGCGATGCGCGGAAGCTCCGTCCCGATCGCCCGCATGCTGCCGCGCCTGTCCCTCAAATGCCTTGTCTCCCATCGGTCACGTCACCATGGTAGAGCCGCGATCGCGCCACGTCGAATCACGGTCCGCTGACAGTCCCATGTCTCTTTCTTCCGAAGCTCCCTTAGAGCTTTACGATCTCCCCGGCCGGCTCTTGTCCTGGTATGACCGCCATCGCCGGGCGATGCCCTGGCGCGCTTTACCGGGCGCAGCGGTCGATCCCTATCGGGTCTGGCTCAGCGAGATCATGCTGCAGCAGACGACCGTCGTCACGGTGGGACCTTACTTCGAGAAGTTCATGGCGCTCTGGCCGAGCGTGGAGGCTCTGGCAGCCGCTCCCCTGAATGACCTGCTGGTTGCCTGGGCAGGTCTTGGCTATTACGCCCGGGCAAGGAACCTCCATGCTTGCGCCAAAGCTGTGGTCGAGCGCCACGGCGGCTGTTTTCCCGATACCGAGGAAAAGCTGCTCGATCTGCCGGGGATCGGTCCTTATACCGCCGCGGCCATCGCGGCTATCGCCTTCGACCGGCAGGCGACGGTGCTTGACGGGAATGTGGAGCGGGTGATCGCCCGGATTTTTGCCGTAGAAGACCCCCTGCCGGAGTCCAAGCCTACCCTGCGGCGCTACGCCGGGACCCTCACGCCGGCCGAACGGCCTGGCGACTATGCCCAGGCGGTCATGGATCTCGGCGCGACGATTTGTACCCCCCGGCGCCCCAAATGCATTCTCTGCCCCTGGCGGGGGGCCTGTCGCGCCACGCTCGCCGGGATCGCGGAACGCCTGCCGGCCAAACGCGAGAAGGCCGAACGACCGACACGGTATGGAGTGGCCTTTTGGGCAATGCGCGAAGACGGAGCCGTTCTCCTCAGGCGCCGGCCTGAAAAAGGCCTGCTCGGAGGGATGATGGAAATCCCATCGACCGAATGGCGCGGAACTCGATGGAGCGACGGAGAGGGGATCAAGCATGCTCCCGCCTCTGCGGATTGGCGGCGGCTGGATGCGACCGTCCTGCACACTTTCACCCATTTCCACTTGGAACTTGAGGTGATGACGGGGCGGATCGGAGGCAATGGAACTGGTATCGAGGGGGTTTGGATTCAGCCGGATAAGCTCGGGCAGCAGGCGCTGCCGACGGTCATGAAGAAGATCGCGGCGATGGCGCGGCATAGCCCATGAAAGATTTGCAACTCGACCGGCGCAGGGAGCCTGTCATAAGGTCGGAATAGGATGGCCCATGAGGCGGTTACGAAAGATGAGCAATATGAGATCCGGTTCCTTCGCCGCGCTTGGCGGCACCCTCTTGCTGACGTTGACCGCCTGCTCCGCGCCGCAGGCTCGCGCCGATGAATCGACTGCGGCGGGCGAGGCCGTGTTTCGGCGCAACTGCATGGTTTGCCATACGACCGATGGAAAGAACCGGGTCGGCCCGACCCTAGCGGGGGTCTTCGGGCGGAAGGCGGGAACGCAAGCGGCTTTCGCGAGCCAATATTCCGAGGCGAACAAGAACTCGGACACGGTTTGGGACGAGGAGCATCTCGATGCTTATCTGGCCAGCCCCGCGACGGTCATGCCGGGCAACAAGATGGCCTTTGCCGGAATCAAGAATCCGAACGACCGCCGTATGCTGATCGCCTATCTGAAGTCGCTTAAATAGCCCCTGCGGGCAGCGCGTCCCGGACCTGTTGCCGGAGCATGTCGATCGGTACCGGCATTCCTCTGATTTCGGTATGCCAGAAAGTCCAGCCGTTGCAGGCCGACGCGCCCTGGACCTCGGCCCCCACTTTGTGGATCGACCCGCGCGTTTCCGCTGAAATCACCGTGCCGTCGGCGCGCACCCGCGCTGTCCAGCGCCGCCTGTCGTCAAAGAGGACGTCGCCCGGCTTCAAAAGACCGCGCTCGATCAAGGTGCCGAACGGGATGCGCGGTTCCTCGCGCTTGCGCGGCGTGGTGACGAGGCTCGCATCGGCGGGATCGATCGCCTCGATCCGTTCGGAGGCTAGCGTGGCATAATCGCTGTCCCGTTCGAGCCCGATGAAATGCCGTCCGAGCCGCTTCGCTACGGCGCCTGTCGTGCCGGTTCCGAAGAAAGGATCGAGGACGACATCGCCCGGGCGGGTCGAAGCCATCAGCACCCGGTGGAGCAGCGCCTCGGGTTTCTGGGTCGGATGGGCCTTCTGCCCGTCCCGTTTCAGGCGCTCGGGTCCGCTGCAGAGCGGGAACAGCCAGTCGCTGCGCATCTGAAGGTCGTCGTTGAGCGCCTTCATGGCTTCATAGTTGAAGAGATAGCGCGAGGTCTGGGACTTCGACGCCCAGATCAGGGTCTCATGGGCATTGGTGAACCGCCGGCCGCGGAAGTTCGGCATCGGGTTCGTCTTGCGCCAGACGATGTCGTTGAGGATCCAATACCCCAGATCCTGGAGGATCGCGCCGACCCGGAAGATGTTGTGATAGCTGCCGATCACCCAAAGTGTGCCATCGGGCTTCAGGAGGCGATGCGCGCCGCGCAGCCAGGCCTCGGTGAATTGGTCGTAAGCCTTGAAATCGCTGAACTTGTCCCAGGCGTCATCGACGCCGTCGACGACGCTGTTGTTGGGACGGAGCAGGTTTCCGCCAAGCTGCAGGTTATAGGGAGGATCGGCGAAAACGACGTCGACGGAAGCTTCCGGCAGACCCGCCATCAGCTCCACGCAGTCTCCAACCAGCACGCGATCCGTGCCCTGTAAGCCGATGTGGTTCATCGGGGCGGAACTCTGCCTATCACTTAGGCAAAGGTCAATAATAAATGGAGAGTCAAGCCTTTAAGGGGCGTCCTTTGACTCGATTCCGAGGAGAAGCCGCACCGGCGCGAAGGAACGGCGGTGATGGCGGGTGATGCCTAGTCGGGTCAGGGCGTCGATATGTTCGGAAGTGCCATAGCCGACATTGCGCTCCCAGCCATAGCCGGAATGGCGTCGCCCCAATTCCTGCATCAGGCGATCGCGAGCCACCTTGGCGATCACCGAAGCGGCGGCGATGGAGAGTGAAAGCCCGTCACCTCCCACGATGGTCTGGACTTGGCAGGTCACCGGGGGTTTCTGATTGCCATCGACCAGCGCCCAGTCCGGATCAACGCCTAAGGCTGCCACAGCTCGGGCCATGGCCGTCAGGGAAGCGCGCAGGATATTGCGCTGGTCTATTTC
This sequence comes from Rhodospirillales bacterium, assembly GCA_947473305.1. Lineage (GTDB taxonomy): Bacteria > Pseudomonadota > Alphaproteobacteria > ATCC43930 > CGMCC-115725 > CANJCB01. The sequence goes on along the minus strand of CANJCB010000008.1, from coordinate 18,990 downwards.
CGAGACGCTCGCGGCGCCGAGGCCGATCCGCGCGCAGGACCGCAATTCCATGGCGAAGTCCGCCCGGTTCGCGGCCGAGAGCTTTTTCGAATCGTCGAGCCCGTGCCGCAGTTTGCGTGGCAATCGCTTGAGGTCGAGGATCACCGCAGCCGCCACGACCGGACCGGCCAGCGGTCCCCGCCCGACCTCGTCGACGCCGCAGACAAGGCCATCGCACATTTTTTCGAAAGAAAGATCCGGCATCGATATCTTGACTGCCCCCTCGGGATAGGTGACATGAGCCCAAAGCCGATGGCAACGAGCAAAGTGACAGGGCAGGCGTCAATGTCGGTAAATCCGTTTTTCGGAACCGGGCCGGGCCGCTTAAGCCGACCGCCGGCGCGTTTGCTTTTTGGGGAAGTTTGGGGGCTGGTGAAGCCCCGCCTGCCCATCGCTTGGGTGAAGGTGTTGCGCAAGGCGCCCAAGGGCGATGGCCATCCTGTGCTGGTCATTCCAGGCTTTCTCACCAACGACCGCCGCACGGCGCGGCTTCGGCGCTTCCTCAAGGGCCTCGATTACCCGACATATGGCTGGCGGCTGGGGATCAATCCCGGTCCCACCGACCGGGTGCTTGCCGGGCTTGATGCGCTGCTGTGCGATATCCACGCGCGCCATGGCCGAAAGGTCAGTGTCATCGGCCATAGTCTTGGCGGCGCGCTCGCTCGCGACCTCGCCAAGCGCCATCCCGATCTGGTGCGGCAGGTGATCACGCTCTGCAGCCCCATCCAACTGCCGACCGCCAGTCTTCTTGAGCCGATATTCCGCTTCATGTCCCGCCGCTTCAGCGCCGAAGCGAACCGCAGCGTCGAAGAGCTGAACGCGCCGCCGCCGGTGCCCGTGACGGCGATCTACAGCAAGCAGGATGGATTGGTCGCCTGGCAGAGCTGCCTGGAAGCGCCCGGCGAGGGACGGGAGAGCATCGAGCTTACCGGCGATCATTCGATGATGCCCAACAATCCAAGCGCCATGCGGGTCATCGCCGAGCGGCTGGCGGCTTCTTCTTCAGAATAGCCTGAGCTGGTCGCCCGACTGAGGCGGCGGGCGGAAGCGGGTGGTGTCGAGCTTCCAGTCATTCCCCCGCCGTTCGATGCCGAGACGCTGGCAGGCTTTCTGAAAACGCAGGCGCAGCATTTCCGCATAAGGACCCACACCGGTCATCCGGGTCCCCCAACTCGATTCATAGGCCTTGCCGCCATGGGCCTGGCGCAGCAGGGACATGACGTGCTCGGCCTTATCGGGCCAATGGGTGTCGAGCCATTCCCGGAACAGGTCCTTGACCTCGTGGGGCAGGCGGAGGAGCACATAACCCGCCCCCGAGGCGCCATGGGCGACCGCCGCTTCCAGGAGTTGTTCCAACTCGGCGTCGTTGAGCGCGGGGATCATCGGGGCCGTCATGACGGAAGTCGGAATGCCCGCTTCGCTCAACGTCCGGATAGTTTCCAGCCGGCGCTCGGGCGAGGCGGCGCGCGGCTCCATGGTCCGGGCGAGCTTGCGGTCGAGGGTCGTCAGCGAGATAGCAACCCGGGCCAGGCGTTTTTCCGCCATGGGTGCGAGGATGTCGATGTCCCGCTGGACGAGCGCTGACTTGGTGACGATGCCGACCGGATGCTCGAAGTCCCGCAGGACTTCGAGGATGCGCCGCATGATCTTGAGCTTGCGCTCCACCGGTTGATAGGGGTCGGTATTGGTGCCGATCGCGATCGTCCGGCAGGTGTAACTGCGCTTCCGAAGCTCCGCGGCGAGGAGCTTCGGCGCTTCCTCCTTCACGAAAATCCGGGTTTCGAAATCCAGACCTGCCGATAAGCCGAGATAGGAATGGCCGGGCCGTGCGAAGCAATAGATGCAGCCGTGCTCGCAGCCGCGATAGGGATTGATGGAGCGGTCGAAGGAAATGTCCGGCGACTCGTTGCGGGTGATGATGCTGCGCGTCGCATCGTCCGCAAAGGTGGTTACGAGGGGGCCGGGTTCCTCTTCCAGGCTACCCCAGCCGTCGTCGAAGGCCTCGCGTTCCGCGGTCTCGAAGCGGCCGGTCGGATTGCCGATGGCGCCGCGCCCCTTGCGCGGGATGGCTGGCAGGTCGTCCATGGCCGGATCATGGCGATTCGAAAAGAACGAATCAAGAACAAATCTCTTCCAGCAACGGCAGCCCCTCCAGCCATTCCGCGCGCATCCGGCGAATGGCCTCCGGCGCGAGAAAGGCGGCGATGCGGCTGCGGATATGCGCGGCGAGGCCGTCATCGATCTGGAGGCCGCCCGCCGCGCTGATCGCCTCCCAGCGGACGAACCACATCATGGTTCGCAGCCAGGTGAGGCGCCGCGCCGACATGAGCCAGGGTTTGAGCGCCTCGCCCCGACGGGGTCCCACGGTGTCGAGGTAGCGGCGATAGAAGCGAACAATGTCCGGGCGATCCGCTTCCCCCGTCACCGACCGGTCCCAGGAGAGGGAGGTCGGCAGGCTGGCGTGGGCCAGATCGATGACGGGAGAGCCATAAAGCACACGCTCCAGGTCGACAAAGCGGGCCGAGCCATTGGGCTGTATGATGAAATTCCCCGGATGAGTATCGCTGCCCACCAGGGCCAGAGGTTCGGAACCTCGCAGTCCAGCCACCCAGGCCTGCGCCCAGTCCCATTCGTCCTGCAGCGCCTGGCGGGACTCATTGGAAATATCCGCCTCCCCCAGAAACCCCGCGTGTTTTGCGATCAGGGCCAGCGTGGCGGCAGAAGGCCCTTCGCCGCCGTGATCCGGCAGGGGCGACCGGCCGGCAGGGGGAGGAATTTCGACGCTGTGCAATCGTCCGAGGGCAACGGCCACCTCTCCCAGATCCCCGGGAAGATGGACCGGCCTGCCGACGATCTCTTCCACCAGGAGCGCGCCTCTGGGCAGGTCCGGCCCTACCTTGAGGACCTCCGCCAGCCGAGGGGTGACGCCCGAGGGTTCCGCCCGTCGAAAGCAGGCGGTTTCATAGGCGAGATGTTCGAGAGCCGGGGCGGCCCAGGGCAGGTCCTTGGGGACGCGGATAACGAGGCCTTGCCCGGCTATGCGGTAATGATCATGCGCAACGCCCTTGGCGGGCATGGCTGCGATCTTTCCGGCATCGATCCCGAGCCTGCCTGCCAGCGCGGATGCGAGATCGGCCATCAGGGCTTGGCGGGCGCCAAGTGCTCTTGAAGACGGGGCATCAGCTCGACGAGATTGCAGGGCCGGACCCGGTTGTCGAGCTGATAGCGCAGAATGTCTTCCCATCCGTCGCGGCAGGCGCCGGGCGAGCCCGGCAAAGCGAAGAGATAGGTACCGCCGGCGACCCCGCCGGTCGCCCGGCTCTGGATCGTCGAGGTCTCGATCTTCTTGTAGCTGAGCCAGCGGAAAAGCTCGCCGAAGCCGTCGATCTCTTTCTCGTAGACCGATTTGAAGGCTTCGGGCGTCACGTCGCGGCCGGTGACACCGGTTCCGCCGGTCGAGACCACGACGTCGATCTCCGGATCCGCGATCCAGGCCTTGAGCTGGGTCACGATGGCTTCCTTGTCGTCGCGCACGATCCGTTTCGCCGCGATGCGATGGCCGTCCTGCTCGATCAGTTCCACGAGCGTCCGGCCCGACTTGTCGTCCGCTTCGGTCCGAGTGTCGGAAACCGTCAGGACCGCGATGTTGACGGCGAGGAAAGGGCGGGTTTCATCGATTTTCGGCATGGCGGCTGACCGTCTCGTCGGAGGCTACGTCGAGAGCGGTATAGGTCGGCCATTCGCCCGCGGCAAGCGCGTCGAGATCGGGGGAGGCTTGTCCCAGCCGGTTGCGATAGATCCAGTAGTTGGTCAGCACGCGCTGGGTGAAGCTGCGGGTCTCCGCGGCGGGGATGCTTTCGAGGAACAGCAGCGGATCGTTCTTGAACTCCGGCTGGGCAAGCCAACGCTGGAGAGGACCGGTTCCGCTATTGTAGCCGGCGACCAGCAGCAAGAGGTTGCCCTTGACCCGCTCGTGGGTGACGAGCTGGTTCAGATACTCCTGGGCCAGGGTAAGGTTCACTTCCGGATCGTTGACCCGGTCGGCGCCCTTGAGCTTCACACCGGTGAACTGCGCCATCAGGCGCGCGGTCCCAGGCATAAGCTGCATCAGCCCCGAGGCGCCGGAGGGATTTTCCGCATTGGCGAGGAATTGCGATTCCTGACGCATCAGCGCGAAGATCAGGGCGCGGTCTATGGTGAACCCGCCCCGGGGCGTCCAGCGCGGAACCGGATAGAGCGCATGGTCGTGATGGCGACCGTCGGCACTGGCAAGCGCCCCGGCCAGCTGCAGGCTGAGGGCAGGCATATTGGCGCGATCCGACAGGGCCTCGACGGATTGAATGACATCCGCCCCGCCCCGGCTTGCGAGCGCCCGGAGTTCGGTTTCCGCCTTCGCCGTTTCTCCAAGCTGGAGATAGGCCAGCGCCCGTCGCCCTGCGGAGGACCCGCCCAGGATCTGGACGTCGAGATCGGTGAAAGGCTCTTCGTCGAAGTTGAAATAGGGGTCGAGCCCCAGGCTGCGCCGCGCCAGCAGGCCATAAAAGGTGAAGGGGTTTTCGGCTGCGATGCCGAGCCAGGTATTCACCATCTCCGGCCGATGGGCGCGCAATTCCACCCGCGCCGTCCAGAACGCCGCCGCGGAGGTCATCCAGGGCGAGACATTGGGCGCGCGCGCCAAGGTCGAGAAATGCGTGCGGGCGTCCTGCAGCTTGCCAAGCCGCCAGGCCGCAAGCCCAGCCTCCCATTGCGCCAGCGGCTTATAGGCCGCGGTGCGCGCCGTCGCGGCCAGGGAGAGCGCGCGCTGGGGTTCGCCCTGGGCGAGATAGGCATCGGCCAGGAAGGTACGGGCATCGTCGAAATCGGCCGCGTCGAAGGCCTTCTTCGCCTCGCCGCTGTTGAGGAGCTGTTCCGCCTTCTTGGGATCGCTCTCCGACAGCCGGCGGATCTCGGTCTTGAGGGCGGTGGCCCGGGCCTGTTGGGCGGCGCTGCGCGGTTGTCCGGGTCCTGTCTGGGCAGCACGCGCCTCGGGAGAATCGTCGGAAAGGCCGCGCGGCAAAGGCGGATAGGAAACGGGTTTTTGCGGCATCGGCCCATTGCTCGGCCGCCGCTTCATCGCCAGGGCATAGATTTCCGATGCCTGGGGTTCGTCGTTGTGCTCCGCCAGCCAGTCGCGAAGCTCGGGGTATTTCGCCGTGTAATTGCGATGGAGATAGCGCTGGGCGAGAAGCGTTCCCAGCAGGACCTTGTCGTTTAGCCTGGCGATCTCGCGGTCTGCGGCACCCCACTGGCCGGCGGCCTGGGACTTGAACGCCTGTCGATAACGCTCGAGGTCGGCGTTGGAGAGGAGCGTCGGGAGCTCGGCTTCGCGCGGCGCATCGCCTGCCGGAGGCAGCGACGCGGTGCGCAGATCCTCAGCGGCCAATGTCGGGGCTGGCAATGCGGACAAACCCGTCAGCAATGACATTCCGAGCGCGGCAAATATAGCTTGAGCCCGCCAAGTACCCCTGGCCGGGGCTTTGCTCTTCCCTCCGTGCATACCCCGCCCCTTAAAGCATGGATTCGAGGGGGGCAAGCAAAAAGCGGCGAAAAAAAATGGGCATTTTCGTGACCAAATCAGAATTTCTTAGGCTCTGATTGGGTTTACACCGACTCTTCAAGTTTTGACTGAAGGGCCAGCATATCCCGCCACGCTTCACCTTTACGAGCAGGAGCCCTCAGCAAAAAGGAGGGGTGGTAGGTGGCCAGCGCCGGGACCGATTTCTCGAGTCCCTCGACTTTCAGATCGAACCAGCGGCCGCGCAATCGGGTGATGCCCTCCTGGCGTCCGAGGACGGCGCTCGTCGAGGTGCCGCCGCAGAGCACGACGACCTTCGGCGCGGTCAAAGCCACATGCCGCAGCACGAATGGAAGGCAGATGGCGACCTCCTCGGTCGTCGGCTTGCGATTCCCGGGCGGGCGCCAGTAAAGAATGTTGGTGATATAGGCTTGGCTGCGGTCGATGCCGATCGCGCCGAGCATCCGCTCGAGGAGTTGTCCGCTACGTCCGACGAAGGGCCGGCCGAGACGATCTTCGTCGGCCCCCGGCGCTTCGCCGATGATCATGACGCCGCCGGAGGGATCGCCGTCCGCGAAGACGGTGTTCGTCGCGGTTTTTTTCAAGGGACAGCCATCGAAGGCCTTCACCGCGGCTTCGAGTTCGGCCAGATCCATCGCCGCCGCCGCGATCGACCGGGCGCTGGCCGTGGCGGCGCTGGGAGCCGAGACAGCTTGAAAAGCGGCCGTGACGGGGGTGGGGGCTCGCGCGGGCGCCGCTTGCCGGATAGGGGACGGAGGTGCAGCCGGCCTGGTTAAACGGTCCACCGGGACCTCTCCGATCGCCTCGTCCGCGCCGGCGGCGAGGTACCAGCGCAACAGTTCGGCCATGGTTTGTTGATCGGACATGCAAGGAAACTAGCACCTGGGCTGGCGCTCTTTAAGAGCGATCAACTATAGTTCCTTGTCGGATTGTCGATTTGGATGACGGAGGGTGGGGTCAAGAATGGATCGTGAGGTCATGGAATATGACGTCGTCGTCGTGGGCGGTGGCCCCTCGGGCCTTGCGGCGGCGATCCGTCTGAAGCAGCTGGCAGCGGCTGCCGAACAGGACCTTTCGGTCTGCATCGTGGAAAAAGGCTCGGAGATCGGGGCTCATATCCTCTCCGGCGCAGTCTTCGAACCGCGCGCCCTCACCGAATTGATCCCGGATTGGAAGGAGCGCGGCGCTCCGCTCAACACACCGGCGCGGGAAGACAAGTTCCTCTTCCTCAACGAGTGGCGCTCGTTCCAGCTTCCGACGCCGCCGCAGATGCACAACAAGGGCAATTACATCATCAGCCTCGGCAACCTTTGCCGCTGGCTGGCGACCCAGGCCGAAGAACTCGGGGTGGAAATCTACCCGGGCTTCGCCGCGGCCGAAGTGCTTTATGACGAGACGGGTCGTGTCGTCGGCGTCGCCACGGGCAGCATGGGCATCGGCAAGGACGGCGAGCCGACCGACAATTTCCAACTCGGCGTCGAGCTCAGGGCGAAGGAAATCCTTTTCGGCGAAGGCTGCCGGGGGTCGCTCACCAAGACCCTGGTGGAACGCTTCCATCTGCGCGAAGGCCACGATCCCCAGACTTATGGCATCGGGATCAAGGAACTCTGGGAGATCGATCCCGCCAAGCACAGCGAAGGCAGGATCATCCATACCATCGGCTGGCCGTTGGCCAGCGACACCTATGGCGGCTCCTTCCTTTATCATCTGGAAAACAATCAGGTCGCCGTCGGCTTCGTGATCGGGCTCGACTACGACAACCCTTTCCTGAGCCCCTTCGAGGAATTCCAGCGCTTCAAGACCCATCCCGACATCCGTCCCTTCTTCGAGGGCGGGCGGCGGATCGCCTATGGCGCGCGGGCGCTCAACGAGGGTGGGTTCCAGGCGATCCCGGAACTCACCTTCCCCGGCGGGCTTCTGATGGGCTGCGGGGCGGGTTTCCTCAATGTGCCCAAGATCAAGGGCAGCCATACTGCGATGAAATCCGGCATGGTCGCGGCGGAAACGATCTTCGCTAAGCTTGGCGGCGACGAAAAGGCGGATTACCGCAAGGCGCTGGAGGAAAGCTGGATCTGGCCCGAGCTCAAGTCGGTCCGGAATATCCGCCCGGCCTTTAAATGGGGCATGTGGGCGGGTCTCGCCCATGCGGCGATCGACACTTATCTCTTCCGGGGCAAGGCGCCCTGGACGCTCCATCACTCGCCCGATCACCTTCATTTGAAGACGAAGAGCGAGGCGACGCCGATCCAATATCCGAAGCCGGACGGGGTCGTCAGCTTCGACCGGCTGTCTTCGGTCTTCATTTCGAACACCAACCACGAGGAAAACCAGCCGGCTCATCTGAAGCTGCTGGATCCTTCGAAGGCAATTGACACCAATTATCGTCTCTACGACTCCCCCGAACAGCGCTATTGTCCGGCGGGTGTCTATGAGATCGTGAAGGACGCGGATGGGTCGAACCCGAAGCTGCAGATCAATGCGCAGAACTGCGTGCATTGTAAGACCTGCGACATCAAGGATCCGACGCAGAACATCAATTGGACGGTGCCCGAGGGCGGCGGCGGTCCGAACTATCCCAATATGTGAAGCGGAGTCGACAGGACCATGAGCCTCTGGCCGCCAAGACGGCTCGCGAGCGTTGCCCTTCTGGTTGCAACGCTTACCGCCTGCGGGCTACCCGATCAGCACGCCGATGCGCAGCCCGTGGCCTCGTCCGCCGCGCCTCTCGGGAAGACTGTCTCGGGAAACTATCTCGCCGGCCGCTACGCCCAGCAGACCCATGATTACGGCCGGGCGGCGGAATACCTGGGGCGAGCCCTCACCGCCGATCCGGACAATCTCGATCTTGCCCGGAGGACCTTCCTGCTCCGCGTCAGCGAGGGCCGCATCGCCGAGGCGATGGAACTCGCGCATAGGATCGCCGCGGTCGATCCCAACTCGCCTGTGGTGCCTTTGACGCTGCTGCTTGAAGTTGTCGCGAAAGGCGATTTCAAGGCGGCGGCCGCCCAGGCGCTTTCCTTGCCCAAGGAAGGGATTCAGCGTTTCGTTTCCCCTCTCATGATCGCCTGGACGGATGCGGGGGCGGGCCAACTCGACGAGGGCATTGCGGCGCTCAACGTGCTGGACGCGGCCAGGGGTTTCGGGACCCTCAAGGATTTTCACGCCGCGCTCATCGCCGATTTCGGCGGAAAGACCGTGGCGGCCGAGGCCAGCTATCGCAAGGTCCACGATGCGACGGCTCATCCCAATTGGCGCATCGTGGACATGTTCGGCAACTTCCTGGAACGCCAGGGCAGGGCTGACGAAGCGCGCCGGATCTATGAGCGGTTCCGCTCTGAAAATCCCGATCATGACCTTGTGCGCACGACGCTGGCGCGGCTTGCGGCGGGAGGAAAGCCTGCTGCCCGTGTCACCACCGCGAAGGACGGCGCGGCGGAAGCCCTCTTCGATCTTGCGAGCCTGCTGAACCAAAGGGAAACGATCGACCTGGCCCTGGTCTATGGCCGGCTCGCGCTTTTCCTGCGGCCGGATTTCCCCCTGGCGCAGCTTCTGGTCGCGGATATCGCAGAGGCGCAGCGTCACGACAGCGAAGCCCTGGCGGTCTATCAGGCGATCGATGTGAAATCGCCCTTCTCCTGGACCGCCCGGTTGCGGGCGGCGTCGATTCTCGATTCCATCGGCCAGACCGATGCTTCCGTCGCGGGCTTCAAGGCGATGGCGGCGGAACGCCCGGATCAGGCTGAGCCCTTGCTCGCCTTGGGCAACGTGCTACGGGGCCGGGAGCGCTTCAAGGAAGCGATCACCGCCTATGACGGCGCCTTGCAGCGTATCGGCGATCCCCAATCGCGGCATTGGACGCTCTTTTACAGTCGTGGCGTGGCGCGGGAACGGTCGGGCGATTGGAAAGAAGCCGAAGCCGATCTCGAGCAGGCCCTTCATCTGCAACCCGAGCAGCCTTCCGTGCTCAATTACCTGGGATATTCCTGGATCGACCGGGGCGTGAAGTTGGATGCCGCCCTCAAGATGATCGCCCGCGCGGTGCAGCTTCGCCCCAACGACGGCTATATCGTCGACAGCCTCGGCTGGGCCTATTACCGGCTCGGCGATTTCCCCAATGCAGCGACTTATCTCGAAAGGGCGATCGAGCTGAAGCCCGAAGATCCCACGATCAACGACCATCTGGGCGATGCCTATTGGCAGACGGGACGGCAGGTGGAAGCGCGCTTCCAATGGAACCGGGCGCTTCAGTTCCAGCCCGAGGCCGATCAGGTGAAGCCGATCGAGGCGAAGCTCGACCGTGGTCTGGAAGCGCCGGCGAAACCGGCGCGCGGCGGGTGACCGGGGCTCTTCGGAGCCCCATCGTCCGCAAGGCTCCCGCGAAGCTCAATCTCTATCTGCATGTGACGGGCAAGCGGCCGGATGGCTATCACCTGCTCGACAGCCTCGTCGCTTTTGCCACCATTGGCGATGAACTTCAGGCCGCCCCCGCCGACCGGTTGTCGCTCACCGCCGAGGGACCTTTTTCGGCGAAGCTCGATGGTCCTCCCGGAGAAAACCTTGTCTGGCGCGCCGCCGAACGTCTGGCGGCACATCTCGGCCGCCCTCCCGAGGCGGCTCTTCGTCTAATCAAGTACCTCCCCGTAGCCTCCGGGATCGGCGGCGGATCGAGCGATGCGGCGGCGACCTTGAATGCGCTCTGCGCGCTCTGGGAGGTATCTCCGGAGGCCGAAGCTCTCGCGAAAATTGGCTTGGCGCTGGGGGCGGATGTTCCAGTCTGCCTCAACGGCAAAGGGGCCTGGCTCGGCGGGATCGGCGAGGAGGTGCTTCCGGCTCCCCCCTTGCCCTCGGCCCCGCTCGTGCTCGTCAATCCGGGTATCGGTCTTCCGACGCCTGCGGTCTTCAAGGCGAGGCATGGCGAATTCTCTCCGCCGAACCGCTTCACGCAAGCCCCCAGGAACACAGAGGAACTCGCAGAATTGCTGGCGCATCGCCGCAACGATCTGACGGAGGCCGCCATCAGTCTTGTGCCCTCGATCGCCGAGGTGATCGAGCGGCTTGCCCGGGCCGACGGCGCTTTGATCGCCCGGATGAGCGGCAGCGGAGCGACCTGTTTCGCGCTTTTCGGCACGGCCGCCCAGGCGCAAGAGGCGGCGCGACGCATCGCCGAGGAACGGTCCTCGTGGTGGGCCGCCGCCGGCAATCTCTTGAGCTGAACGCGCTCCTTCTATTCCCGCGGCTCGTCCGGTCCGGGAGCGATCCGCAGGCCCGCGTGGCGTCTGGCCGCGTTGATGAGCGCCGAGAGAGACTGTTCGATCGGGACCTCGGCCTCCCGGGGCGGCGGGGACGGCGGCGGCGGAACTCCCTGGCGGATCGCGCGGTCGATCCAGTCCGCGACAGGCAATCCGGAAGCCTTGGCCGCCGATTTGGCGATCCGATCGATCTCCTCGGGAAGGCCGGCGCTCTCATCCCCCTCTTCGTCGATCTCCGTGCGCTCGTCGATCAGGCGGGCGGCAAGCGCGATGGGATCCTGGGCCTGCATCAAGCCCGTCACGTCCTGCCGACCCAGGCGCTCATCCTCGATCGCGTGCTTGACCGGCGCGGGCAAGGCCAGCACCCGCAAGGTCAGGGCGATGGAGGCAAGATCTCGACCGATGGCCGCGGCAAGCTTCGCCGGCGGCACGGACAGGGCCGTCAAGAGACGCAGATAAACTTCCGCTTCCTGGAGCGGCGTAAAATCGTCCTTGTCCAGATTTTCCGCCACAGAAACCAGCAGGGCGTCGGCGTCGTTGAGCGTGGAAACCACCGCCGGAACGTCGCCGAGATCGAGCTGAACCGCGGCCTTCCAGCGGCGTGCGCCCGCCACGATCTCGTAGCCTTCGGGATCCTCGGGATCGCGGCGGAGGACGAGCGGTTCCTCTATGCCGCTCACGGCGATGGACTCGACCAGCGCCTCGGGCGGTTCGGGCTCGGGCGAGGGGCGGGATCGGAATTTTCCCAGGCGCAGCCGGCTGGTGGGAAGATGCGTCGCATAACGAAGGAGGGCCGCCTTGTCCTTAGGGGACGCTTCTTCCGGCAGGTCTCCAAGCTCCGAGGCCGCCGCCTCCCGGATCCGTGTTGCGAGCCATTCCGTCAGGGGCCAGCCCGCTTCTGCCGCAGCAGCCTCGGCCAAATCCCGGGCGTCGGGCGCCAAGCGCTCTATGTCCCACATTTCTCTTGTCACTCGGGTCCATCCCGCCGCCGCGCCGTTCCTTAGTATAAGGGACAAATGGTCCTCTGGGCAGGCCAGTTCGATACCCCTCCGCGCGGGTTGCGGCCCCCAACCTTTGCCGCTAAGGTGCGGCCGCTCTTGGGCCCTTGGGGCGTAGCCAAGTGGTAAGGCAGCGGATTTTGATTCCGCCATTCGGAGGTTCGATCCCTCCCGCCCCAGCCAAGAGACTTGGGCCGCCCAGAGTGATCGAATGAGCATCATCGACATTCATTGTCACGCGACGACCCGTACCTTCCTGGGCGAGTTGGCGCGGGATCATGTCTTCGGTCTCGAAAGCGACGGCGACGGATTTGTGGCGCCAAAGGTCGGGCCGCTCGATCCGATGCTCTACGATCTCGACAAGCATCTTGCCCATCTTGAGAAGATGAATATCGGGCTGCAGGTCATCTCGCCGCCCCCGCGCTTCGTCAGCGATGCCCGCCTGGCGGCGGACCGGGATCTCGCGCGGCGGATCAACCGGCACTCGGCCGACCTGATCCGAAACGCGGGCGGGATGATCCAGGCTTTCGCGGTACCCGCCCTCACCGAGCCCGAACATGCGGTCGCGGAGATCAAGCGGGCCATGGATGAAGACGGCCTCATCGGCGTGTTCCTGCCGACCTCGGCGGCGGGGCGGCCGCTCGACGATGGAGCTTTCGAAGCGCTTTTCGCCGAATGCAACCGCCGGAAGTGCCCGATCTTCATGCATCCGACCACGGGGATCGAGCGTGCGGCGATCGGTGACTACACCATGCTCCAACTGGTTGCCTGGCCGACCGAAACGACCCTCTGCGTCGCGCGGATGATCTTCTCCGGGGTTTTCGAGCGCTATCCCGATCTGCGGCTGATCCTGGCCCATGGCGGGGGCACGCTACCTTATCTGGCGGGCCGGCTCGATCTCGCCCGGGAAGCCCCGAAATACGAATTCAACGCGCAGTGCCGGGAGCATATCTCGCAGCCGCCGAGTTCCTATCTCTCCCAGATCTATTTCGACAGCCTCGTCGTGCACAAGGGAGCCTTGGGATATCTCATCGATCTGGTGGGAGGAGACCGGGTTCTCTTCGGGTCCGATTACCCCTATGAGATCGCCGATACACATGGCGCGAAGACCCTGCCGATCCTCGCGGAGATGGAGCCTGCGTTGCGCGAGGGCATCCTGTCAGGCAACGCCAAGCGGGTGCTGTTCCCTACCGCCGATTAAGCCTTCTTCTTCTCGCCGATATGGAGCCAGGGCTGCTCGGCGGCATGGCGCTTCTCATAGGCTTCGATATCGCCGCGATGCTCGATCGTGAAGGAGATGTCGTCGAGACCCCGCTGCATGCACATCTTCCAGAAGGGATCGACCTGGAAGGACAGGGGCTTCCGGTTGGGGAGGGTGACGGTCTGTCGTTCCAGATCGACCGAAATTTCCGTATCGGGATGTTCGCAGACGATGCGCCGGATCTCGGCAACCTCGGCCGCGGAAAGCTTTACCGGCAGAAGCCCGTTCTTGAAGCAATTGTTAAAGAAGATGTCGCCGAAACTCGGGGCGATAACGCAGCGGTAGCCGTAGTCGAAGAGCGCATAGACCGCCCCTTCCCGTGAAGACCCGCAGCCGAAATTGGTGTTCGCGACCAGGATCTTCGCGCTGCGATAGGGCGGCTGGTTCATCACGAATTCGGGCTTTTCCTGGCCGTCTTCGGTGAGGCGCATGTCCCGGAACAGGAAGGAGCCGTAGCCGTCTTTCCGGGGAAAGCGCAGGAAGCGCGCCGGGATGATCTGGTCGGTATCGACGTTGATGTCTTCGAGCGGCGCGGCGGTCGAGGTGAGCGCGGTGAAGGCTTCCATCTCAGGCTCCCATCAGGTCGCGGACATCGACGAAATGCCCCTTGAGCGCCGCCGCCGCCGCCATGGCGGGACTGACCAAATGCGTGCGTGCGCCCTGGCCCTGGCGGCCCTTGAAATTGCGGTTCGAGGTCGAGGCGCAACGCTTTCCAGCCCCTACCAGATCGCCGTTCATGCCGACACACATGGAACAGCTTGAATCGGCCCAGACGAAGCCTGCCTCCTTGAAAATCCGGTCGAGGCCTTCCTTTTCGGCCTGGACTTTCACACGGGTCGAGCCGGCGCTGACGAGGGTCGGCACCGCAGCCTTTCCCTTGCGCGCGATGGCCGCCGCCTCGCGCAGATCCTCGATCCGGCTATTGGTGCAGGAACCGATGAAGACCTGGTCCACCGCCACGTCGGTCATGCGGGTTCCGGCCTCAAGTCCCATGTAGTCGAGCGCGTCCCTGGTCGCGGTCTGCCCTTCGGCATCGGTGAATTGGTCAGGTCCGGGCACCTTGCCGGAAATCGGGATGCCCATCTGCGGGCTCGTGCCCCAGGTCACCATGGGCTCGATCTTCCCGCCGTCGAGCTGCGCTTCCTTGTCGAAACGCGCCCCCTCGTCGCTCGGCAGGCTGCGCCAATAGGTGACGGCCCGGTCGAATTCCTGGTCTTGCGGGGCGAAGGGCCGGCCCTTGAGATAGGCGTAGGTGATTTCGTCGGGCGCGATCATGCCGGCCCGCGCGCCGGCCTCGATCGACATGTTGCAGACGGTCAGGCGCTGTTCGACGGAAAAGTTGCGAACCGCTTGGCCCGCGTATTCGACAACATGGCCGGTGGCGCCCGCCGTGCCGATCCGGGCGATGATGGCGAGGATCATGTCTTTGCTGGTGACGCCTACTCCAAGGCTGCCGTCGACCAGGATCCGTATGGTCTTGGGCCGGGTCTGCCAGAGGGTCTGGGTGGCCAGCACATGGGCGACTTCGGACGCGCCGATCCCGAAAGCAAGAGCGCCGAGCGCGCCATGGGTCGAGGTGTGGCTGTCGCCGCAGACCAGGGTAATGCCCGGAAGCGTGAAGCCTTGCTCCGGGCCCACCACATGGACGATGCCCTGGTTCGGGTCCGCCATGCGGAAGGCCTGGACGCCGAAATCCGCCGTATTGGTATCGAAGGCCTCGATCACCCGCCGGGCGGTCGGATTGGGGACATCGTCGAGCGTCCGGCCGGCGCTCGGCACATAGTGATCGGCGGTCCCAAGCGTCTGGCCGACGCGCGCCACCTCCATCCCGCGCTCGCGCAGTTGGGCGAAGGCATGGAAGGAGCCGTCGTGAACGATGTGGCGGTCGATATAGAGAAGCGTATTGCCGTCATCCCGCTCGACGACGACATGGGGACGCCAAATCTTATCGAACATCGTCTGGGCTGCGGTCACGGGCGGGGATCCTCTTGCTGTCGGGATACCAGATAACCCCTGGATTATCGGCTTGCCACCTTTCGATGCAACCTGCGCGTTTCAAGCTGGTCGCGATCTGCTTGCGGTGGCGCGATTTCGCGGGGAAACTTGCCGCCACGTCGCAAGCAAAAACACGGAAGCGGAACAAGAGCCATGAAGATCGTGATTACCGGAGGTGGCGGGTTTCTAGGGCAGCAATTGGCGCGACGAATCCTGGCGCTGGGCTCTTTGCCGGGACCGGACGGCCAGCCTCGGACGGTCGATTGTCTGACCCTCTTCGATCTCGCTTTTCCGCCCCAGGGGGTATCGGATAGTCGGGTTGAACAAGTGACGGGAGAAATCGCCGACCGCGATACCGTTGCCCGGCTCATCGACCGCCGCGATATCGGCGTTTTCCATCTGGCCTCGGTCGTCAGCGGTGGTGGCGAAAAAGATTTCGACCTTGCCATGCGGGTCAATCTCCATGGCGCGCTTCACGTTCTCGAAGCCTTGAGGGCGCAAGGCTCGACGCCCCGTATCGTTTTTTCCAGTTCCGTCGCGGCCTTCGGCGGCGATGAGATGCCGCCGCGCGTTTCAGATCTGACGAAGCAGACGCCGCTCACCACCTATGGAGTCACGAAATCGATCGGCGAGCTTTTGATCAACGATTACACCCGCAAGGGTTTCGTCGATGGCCGCAGCGCGCGGCTCCCCACCGTGATCGTCCGGCCAGGGAAGCCCAATGCCGCCGCCTCCAGTTTCGCGAGCGGCGTGATCCGCGAACCGCTTGCCGGGGTGGAGTGCCTCCTGCCCGTGCCGCTCGAAACCGTGATGCCGGTGGCTGGTCATCGGACGGTGGCGGAGGGGATGATCAAGCTCTACTCCGCCGAAAGTGCGGCTTTGGGTCCCGACCGCGCCTTCAACCTGCCGAGCCTGCAGGTCAGCGTCGCCCAGATGATCGAGAGTCTGAAGCGGGTCGCCGGCGACCGGAAACTCGGACCCATCCGCGTTGAGCGCGATCCCCTGGTCGAGCGGATCGTGGCAGGCTGGCCCACGGCGACCGACGCAAGCCGCGCCTTGAAGCTGGGTCTTCCGGTCGACACGGACGTCGACGGCATCATCCGGGCCTATATCGAGGATTTCCTGGACCGCTGACTAGAAAAGCTTCCGCGTCTCGTCGAGAGGTACCGCGACGCCGCTGGCAACGCCGGCTTCCGCGGCGACATCGACCCCGCCGATCCGCCAGATGGTTCCCTCGCGAACCAGCACGGGCGCACCGCTTACCCCGTGGGTCCCGGTGCAATTGTGGCGCAGCAGCGGTTGGCCGCCGGCATCCGCTGCTCGACCGACAATCCGGCATTCGGTGTCGGCTGTCAGCACCTGGGCGTGATCCTGGCTATAGCCGCCGATCATGATCGTCGATGCCACCTCAAGCGGGCGGTCGCGCAAGGTGAGCACCCGATCCGGCGTTCCGAGCGGCGTGTCGAGGGTCAGGATCGCCCAATCACTGCCGAGCGTTTTCCGGCCTTCGTTCGGATCGTAGCCGGCCCCGACCTTGATATCGGTAACCAGGGCATGCCCTGCAAAGCTCCCGCCGCCGAAGCCGATCAGGAAATGAATGGCGCCGGGCGCGAAGTTGCGCCGCGTCCGGGAGTTGAAGACGCAATGGGCGGCGGTCAGGACGGTCTTCGGCCCGATGAGTGTCCCGGTGCAGGTCGCGTGAAGGTTGCCCGCATTGGCCTGCAGCTTGCCGACGGCCCGCCAGGGCGCGCTATTGGGATCGATGCGGACACGGGGATCGTGAGCCCCGATCCCCGGAAGGATCGGGGCGGGCAGGGCCGAGGGCGGATTTTGCGCCCCCGCGTTTTCCGCAAGCGCCAAGGCCAGAAGCGCCGCGAGGAAGAGCCTCCGCCGTGGCGGCATGAACGGGATCAGTTGAGGCGCGCGATCTGGGCGCGATGAAGGATGCGGTTCTGCTTCCCGTCGAAAGCGTCGCGCCGGTGCATCACCGCCATATTGGCCCAGAGCACGAGGTCGCCGGAACGCCAATGCTGGGTCGTGACGAAGGCGTCGCGGTCGGCATGCTGCCAGAGTTCCTCGACCAGGGCTTTCCCCGTTTCGTCCTCGACGCCCAGGACCCCGCTTCCGCGCCGGCGGCCCAGAAGCAGGCATTCCCTGCCGGAGAGCGGATCCCGGGTTATGACCGGATGATCGACCGTAGCACCGCCTTCGCCCGGCTGCCGCCGCGTCCCGGCGCTCGTATAGCTGGCATCGTGCAGCAGCCGAGCCGACCGCACCCGGTTTTCGAGGGACGCGGACAGGGCATCGCGGGATGCCACCATATTGAGGAAATGGGTGTCCCCTCCCAGAGGCGGGACTTCCACTGCATAGAGGGCGCAGGCGACGGGCGGGTCGCGGCGATAGGTCATGTCGCTGTGCCAGGCGAGTTCGCCATGGCCAAGGCCGCCGATGGCCCGGCCCTCCCGCTCCACGTTGGAGACGACCGCGATCTCGGGATAGCCGTCGAGGTTCGACTTTTCCTGGTCGAAAGCCGGCGCGAGATCGAGCTTCCCGATCGCACGGGAAAGATTGAGCAATTGATCTGGGCCGATATTCTGATCCCGCACGACCAGCACCAAATGCTCACGCCAGGCGTCGAGCAGGGCATCCAGCAGGGCGGGGGAGGGCGCCTCCGAAAGATCGAGGCCGGTGAGCTGCGCACCGAAGCTGCCGGCGAGCGGGCGGAGCTCGAAAGGAGGTGAGGACGATCGGGTTTCGCTCATTGCGGACACGGGACAGCCTTGCTTCTTGGCAATCGTGATCGGGACGGCAGCTTATATCATGTCTATTGCATGCGGAAATAAACGGTGATCAGAGTAATCCATCGGCAGCTTCCGGGATCTTTGGGGGCTGCGGAGCCCATGCATGGATCCATGCCGATGAGTTTCGAGATCCGCTCTCTTTCCGATGTTCTGGGGGTCGAGGTTCTGGGCCTCGATCTGTCCCTACCCTTGTCGGACGAGGATTTCGAGCGGGTGCGCCGCACCGTCGATCTTCATTCGGTGGTGGTGTTCCGGGATCAGGCGCGGCTCGGTCCCGAGATGCATATCGCATTCAGCCGCCGTTTCGGACCCCTGGAGATTCATATCCAGGAGCGTTTCCATTTCCGTGGGCATCCTGAGATCCTGATCGTTTCCAACGTCTTCGAGAATGGCGAGCCGATCGGTCTCGTGGACGCCGGGCACTATTGGCATTCCGATCTTTCCTATATGGCGGAACCGAGCCTCGGCTCCCTCCTCCATGCCCAGGAGATCCCGGAACGGGGCGGCGACACGATCTTCGTGAATATGCATGCGGTCTACGACGCGATCCCGGCGCCGCTCAAGGCGCGCATCGCGACGCTTCAGGCAGAGCATAGGCTCAGGACCTATTAAATCAGTTGCTGATTTAACGAACCATTGATTCACTGGTGGCTTCGGGAGGTGCTGCCATGGATGATTTGTTCTTGTTATCAGAGGCGCAGATGCGTCGGATTTCGCCTTATTTTCCTTTGTCGCACGGCGTATCGAGGGTGGATGACCGGCGGATTGTCAGCGGGATCATCTTTGTCATCAGGAACGGTCTGCGCTGGCGCGATGCGCCGCGCGAATACGGGCCGCATAAGACGATCTATAACCGCTTCGTGCGTTGGAGCCGTCTCGGAGTGTTCAACAAGATTTTTGCCGAACTGGCGCGCCAAGCGGGCAAACCGCGCCGGCTGATGATCGATGCAACCCATCTGAAGGCGCACCGCACCGCCGCAAGCCTTTTAAAAAAGGGGCTGTTCCCCGACGTATCGGGCGCACGAAGGGCGGCCTGAACTCAAAGCTGCACGCCGTATGTGATGGCCAAGGC
>CANJCB010000007.1 GCA_947473305.1 Rhodospirillales bacterium | reverse complement strand
GATATGCAAACTAACAGCGCTCTACAGCACCGCCGCCTGCACATCCCTTCCAATTCCATCCACAATGTCAAACAGCAAAGCCAATCTTGGCCCCCCAAAAGGGAGCCGGGCTTATAGGCCTCCACTCCAAACCAGTCAACATGCTTTTCGCATGTCCCGACTCTTTATCCGATTCGCGCGTAGCGGGAAATTTCGCGACCAGTCGGGGCGGGAGAATCTTTGGCGAATTTTAGAGGATATCTCTTTAGTAAATCTCAAATACAAATAGAGTCGAACCTAGTTGCCATTTAGTATCATGTAGCGAAAAATTGACATCCTTGAAGAGAGCTTATGACTCTAGTTTGACATAATGGTGGGGGTGGCCGTGAAACCGTCGTATCTTGAAACAATCGGATTGATCGAGAGACTGCATCGCCGGTTCCTGGAGCTTGTGAAGCTTGAGATGGATCATCTCGGCATTCAGGAAATCAATAACGTGCAAGGTCTGATCCTGTTCAATATCGGCGATGCGCAGATGACGGTCGGAGAGCTCACGCTCCGCGGCTGCTATCTCGGCTCCAACGTCTCCTACAACCTGAAGACCCTGGTAGAGCGGGGTTATCTGGTGCAGGAGCGGTCCACGCATGACCGGCGCACGGTCTATGTCCGGCTGTCGGATAAGGGCCGCGCGCTGCGGGATCATCTCGACGCCATGCATGAGCGCCATCTCGGAATGCTCGACGATACCGGCGTCACGGAGGATGGCCTGACGGCGATCAACAAGACCTTGTCCCGGCTCGATCGTTTCTGGACGCGGGGCGCGGATCTGATGCAGCGATATCGAACCTATGCCGCGGCCGAATAGCCCTTTAGGGCTGGAGAGTCTTAACGAATAGTCATCAAGACGGCGAGGCGCCGGACAGGAGGTATCCCGTCCCACGCCTCGTCTCTATCACGACCCTGGCGCCGGCCGTGGTCAGGTGCCGCCGCAGATGATGGATATGAACCTCGATCGAATTCGAGGCCACGCTGTCCGAAAAGCCGTAGATTCGATCCTCGATCGCCTGTTTCGAGACGATCCGGCCTGTGTTCCGCAACAGATATTCGAGAATCGCGAATTCCCGGCGCGACAGCGGCAGGACCTTGCCTTCGACGGCCGCCTGCAAGCCGGTGGGATCGAGTTCAAGGTTTCCACAGCTCAAGGTCGAAGGCGCGACCTCGGCGGGACGGCGGCTCAAGGCGCGTAGACGGGCGATCAATTCGGCCACGTCGAAGGGCTTGGTCAGATAATCGTCCGCGCCGGCATCCAGGCCGGCGATCCGCGCTTCAAGCCGGCTGCGGGCGGAGAGGATAAGGATGCGGGCGGCGTAACGGCTCGCGCGCAATTCCTTCAGAACCGCGAGCCCATCGCCATCAGGGAGGTTGAGATCGAGGACCACGCAGTCATAGGCAAAGCTGCGGGTCGCCGCCCGGGCCTCATCAGCTGAGACGACCCAATCGACAGCAATGCCCAAAGGCTTCAGACCCGATTGAACCAGGTCCGCCGTGATCGAATCATCCTCAACGTACAGCACGCGCATCAGCGGAATAATAGTCGCTGAAAAGCGAGGGGCCAACCCGTCTTTAAGGCGGGGCCTAAATCTACTTTTTGTTGAAAAAAAACCGCCGCGTCACCCCAGGGTTCGCGGCGGATACTTGTCCTTCGTTCCAGATCCCGGAGGCGATTTGGCCTAGAATTCGGAGAGTCCTCCGTAACCTGCCGTCCATTGTCGGCGGATCTGGTCGTAGACCTCACGGTTACCGGCACCCCCGTCGTCCCCGTCGCGGGGGTGGCTGGCCACGCTCACGTTGCGGGCCACGTGCTCGATGATGCTGCGTTCGTTGGAGAGCTGCGACCTCTCGTCTTCCGCCAGATGAAATGGTTTCATCGGCTTCTCCTCCATTATGATCGCCTGCGAGCGCTTGCTCGCGAATTTTGGCCTATCCTACGGGCGAGGAGCGGGAATTGGCAAGACTGCTCTTAAGTGTACAAGTGGCATCGTTTATTTAGAGACTACCTAGTATTTTCCCCCAATATCTTGTGGGTAGCCGCTCATATATTTACCTTGCCTTAGCTTCACGGCTGTCAGACGAAAAGCCGCTCGCTCTTCAGGCCGTCGTAGAGCCCCGCCACGAAGTCGCCGTAACCGTTCCAGATCAGCGTCGGTTTGCGCTCGCCGGTCCCCAAGACGCGTTCCGAAGCTTGGCTCCAGCGGGGATGGGGAACCTCGGGATTGACGTTGGCCCAGAAGCCATACTCCTTGGCCTGGAGCTTCTCCCAATAGGACACCGGGCGCTGGTCGGTGAAGGTTATCTTCACGATCGACTTGATCGACTTGAAGCCGTATTTCCACGGCGTCACGAGCCGCAAGGGAGCACCGTTCTGGCGCGGCATCGGGTGGCCATAGATCCCGGTGCCTATGAAGGCGAGATCATTGGTCGCCTCGGCCATGGTCAGCCCTTCCACATAGGGCCAGGGATACCAGAACTGTTTGAAGCCCGGCGCGAACTTCGCGTCGGAGAAGGTTTCCATCCGCACGTATTTCGCCGAAGCCTTGGGCTTCGCGAATTCGACGAGGGCTTTCATGGGAAAGCCGGTCCAGGGCACGGCCATGGACCAGGCCTCGACGCAACGATGGCGATAGAGACGTTCTTCGAGAGGCATCTTGCGGATGAGGTCGTCGATATCGACCGTCATTTCCTTCTCGACCATGCCGTCGAATTTCACCTGCCAGGGCCGGATCGGCAGGGCCTGAGCCTCCTGGTAGATGTCCTTGTCGGTGCCGAATTCATAGAAGTTGTTGTAGGTCGTGGCGTCCTTCTCGGCCGTCAGAGGACGGTCGAGCGTAAAGGTCTCGTTACGTTTGGCGGGATAGAGATCCGCCGTCGGATCGGGCGCGGACGTGGCCGCCCCGGCCGCCGCGATGAAACCAGGCGTGGCGCTTGCCGCGATGACGCCGAGGCCCATGGCCTGCACCAGCTTCCGGCGGTCATGGAAAACCGCCTCCGGGGTCGCCTCGGATTCCGGGATCTCCCAGCCGCGCTTGCGCTTGATGAACATCGCTCTCTCCTTCGGCGAAACCTATGCCTCCAGATAGGCTCTTCCGCCGCGCAGGACAAATCAAGCCCGCGCGATTGGAGCGGGAAGGCGGCGCCGTTCCGTCGCTCGGCGCCGCCTTCCCGCGGCTATTCCGCGGCCTGGACCGGGCGGCCGGCGAGGACCTTTTCCGCGAGCTTCCCGGTCAGTTCCTGAAGATGGTCGAAGCGGTCGGCATAGGTTCCCACGCCCAGCGTGATCGACCTCAGCTCCACGATCAGGTCGTGGAGTTCGGATCGCGGCATATTCGCCGCAACCACGTCCCAGCCCTGCCAGCCCTGCTTCGCGTCATAGCCCAGGATCTGGCCCCGGCGCCCCGACACCAGCCGTTGCACGCGGGAGGTAAAGGCGTTCGGAACCGCGATCTCGACGAAGTGGACGGGCTCCAGCAGGACCGGATCGCAGTTCGGCATGGCCTCGCTCATGGCCATCCGGGCGACCGTCTTGAACGCCTGATCGGAACTGTCCACCGCGTGGAATTGACCGGTGATCAGGGTGGTCGATACGTCCACCACCGGAAAACCCAGAGGCCCTTGGGCGAGATAGTCGGCAACCCCCTCGCTGACCGCGGGGATATAGTTTTTCGGGATCGTACCGCCCACCACCTTGTCGGTGAAGACATGGCCCGACCCCCGGGGCAGGGGTTTCACCTCGATCTGAATGTCGGCGAATTGGCCATGGCCGCCGCTTTGGCGCTTGAAACGCGAATGCTGCGCCGTGCTTCGACGGATCGTTTCCTTATAGGGAATGGCGGGAGCCTGGCCGGTTACCGACAGCCCGTGCTTGCTGCGGAGCCGGTCGAGGGCGATCTGAAGGTGGACGTCGCCCTGGCCCCAAAGCACCATCTCGTGCGTATCGGGATTATGCTCGAGGGAGAGCGTCGGATCCTCCTCGATCAACCTCGCTATGGCGCCGGAGAGTTTCACGTCGTCGCTGCGTTTCTCGGCCGCGATCGCCAGACCGTAGACTGGGGCTGGAATTTCGGCATGCGGCGGCTTGGGCGGGGATCCGCCGCTCGTCAGCACGACGCCGGTCGCTATTCCCTCAAGCCGAGCCAGGGCGACTACCTCGCCGGCGCCGGCCGAGGGAACCTTTTCATGATTGGCCCCCGAAAGCCTTAGCACCCCCGCAACCCTGACGCCGTTGAGCGTCTGGCCCTCGGAGACTTTGCCGCGCCAGACCCGGACCAGAGACAGCTTTCCGGAGTGGGGTGGGTAGAAGGTCTTGATGACCTGAGCGATCGTCTCGCCAGTTGCGGGCATGCCCAGCCGTTCGGCCGCGACATCCGGTGCCGGGGTGTCGTGGCGCAGGGCCTTCCAGAGCCGCCGCACGCCATGGTCCAACTGCGCCGCCCCGACCAGGACAGGCACGATCAGGTCCCGGCTCAGGTCCATGGCGAGATGCCGGTAGATCTCCTCCTTGTCCGGTTCCACGTCCTCCAGCAGCTGCTCCAGCAGCTTGTCGTCGAAATCCGCCAGTTTCTCGACCAGGCTCGTGCGCGTCGGCCGTTCCCGGTCCCAGAAATCGTCCGGTAGTTTAACGAGGTCGGAGGCTTGCCCCGGCTTGTAGCGATAGGCGCGCTCGCTTATGAGGTCCACATAGCCGGTAATCGCGTCTTCCGCGCCGCGCAGGGGCACGTGACGCAGCACGAGCGGCCGCTGCGACACCGACTGGACCGCGGCGAGGACGTCGCGCACGCGGGCCGAGGCGGTGTCGAGCTTGTTGATGAAAAGCATATGGGGGACCTGATGGTCGTCCAGAAACTTAAAGAGCGGACCCAAGGTCAGGGCCCGCTCTGTTTCCGGTTCAACCACCACCACCGCGACATCGGCGGCTAACAAGGCCGATTGGGTTTCGTAGGTCAGCTCCACCGAGCCTGGACAATCCAGGATGAACCAGGGATCGTCCATGAAGGTGGCGGAAGCGACATTGATCTCGGTGGACATCTGGCGGGCACGGGCCTCGGCGGCATGGTCGCCGACTGAATTGCCATCCCTCACCGATCCTCGTCGGCCAGTTGCGCCGGCGGTATGGAGCAGCCCTTCCAAGAGGGTCGTCTTGCCCGAAAGATAAGGACCCACCACAGCTACTGTGCGGGGTCCCGCTGCTTTGCCGTTCATGCGCGCCTCCTCATCGCCGTGTTCTGCGACGTCGGGGCGGAAAGATTCGCCCTCGGACGTCTCCTTCGACGAGGATGGTGCGCGCGAGCTGACCTGACTCGCAACCGGAATCTTGGCGATGCCCCCGAAGGGGCTATATCGGGGTGACGCTATTTAAGGGCGGCGCAGGCCTTCTGGATGCGGGCGCAGGCTTCCTTCAGCGTCTCCGTGGAGGTCGCATAGGAGATGCGGAAATAGGGCTCCAGCCCGAAGGCAACGCCTTGCACGACCGCCACGCCCTCGGCCTCCAGCAGGTAGCCTACGAAGTCGGTGTCGTTCTCAATCACTTTCCCTTGGGGCGTACGCTTGCCGAGCGTTCCGGCGCAAGACGGATAGACATAGAAGGCGCCTTCCGGCCTGGGGCAGAAAAGCCCCGGGGCCTTGTTGAGCATATCGACCACGAGATCGCGGCGCTGCTGGAAGACGGCGCTGTTCCGGGGAATGAAGTCCTGTGGACCGTTGAGCGCCTCGACCGCCGCCGCCTGGCTCACCGAGCTGGGGTTGGAGGTCGATTGCGACTGGATCACCGCCATGGCCTTGATGAGCTCCGTCGGCCCGCCGGCGTAACCGATGCGCCAGCCGGTCATGCAATAGGCCTTGGAAACGCCGTTGAGCGTCAGGGTGCGTCCATAGAGTTTGGGCTCCACTTCGGCGATGGTCGCAAACTTCAGCCCGTCGAAGAGCAGATGCTCATACATGTCGTCGGTCAGGACCCAGACATCCGGATAGCGCAGCAGCACGTCGGCCAGGGCGCGCAGTTCGGCATAGGTGTAAACGGCGCCCGTGGGATTGGACGGCGAGTTGAGAAGCACCCACTTGGTCTTGGGCGTGATCGCCGCTTCCAGATCCTCCGGCCGCAACTTGAAACCGTTGTTCTGGGAACATTGCACCGGCACCGGCGTCCCATCGCCCAGCACCACGATATCGGGATAAGAGACCCAATAGGGCGCCGGGATGATGACCTCGTCGCCGGGATTCAGGGTCGCGATCAGCGCGTTATAAAGCACCTGCTTGCCGCCCGTGCCGACCGAGATCTGGTTCGGCGCGTAGGTCAGGTTGTTCTCCCGTTTGAACTTCGCAACGATCGCCTGCTTCAGGAGGGGGGTGCCATCCACCGCAGTATAGCGGGTCTGACCGCCCCGGATCGCGGCGATGGCGGCTTCCTGGATATTGAGCGGCGTGTCGAAATCGGGCTCGCCCGCACCCAGGCCGATCACGTCGCGGCCCGCCGCTTTCAGCTCCTGCGCCTTGGTGGTGACGGCGATGGTGGGCGAGGGCTTGATGCGCCCGAGGCGCTCGGCGATGAAGCTCATGATCGGCTAAGATTCCAAAGGAGTGAGAAAAAGCCGGCTAAACTAATGCCGTGGGCGAGGGGGCGCAACCGGCAATCGGCTCTCTGGCGCAAGGCCCTCGGAGCCCCTATCTTTGGTGGCGATGCAGCCGATCCTCACACAGCCCCTCCTCCGCGCCGAAAGGCCGCTCGCCGATATCGGCCGGCGGTTTCAGATCCAGTCCGATTTCCAGCCCGCTGGCGACCAACCCACGGCGATCCGGGAATTGGTCGAAGGCGTACGCCGGAACGACCGCGACCAGGTGCTGCTGGGCGTCACGGGATCTGGCAAGACCTTCACCGTCGCCCATGTGATCCAGGAGGTGCAGCGCCCGGCCATCGTGTTGGCACCCAACAAGACCCTGGCAGCCCAGCTCTACGGCGAGATGCGAAGCTTCTTCCCGGACAACGCGGTGGAGTATTTCGTCTCCTATTACGACTACTACCAGCCCGAAGCCTATGTCGCCCGGACCGACACCTATATCGAGAAGGAAAGCTCGATCAACGAGCAGATCGACCGGATGCGGCACTCGGCCACCCGGGCGATCCTGGAGCGGCGGGACACGATCATCGTGGCCTCGGTCTCCTGCATCTACGGCATCGGCTCGGTCGAGACTTATTCCGAGATGACCTTCACGATCAAGGCGGGTGGAACCCTGAGCCGGACAGCGCTGATCGGCAAGCTTGTGGAGCTTCAATATAAACGCAACGACACGGCCTTTGGGCGTGGCACCTTCCGGGTGCGCGGGGACACCATCGAGATCTTTCCGGCGCATTACGAGGACCGGGCCTGGCGCGTGACCCTTTTCGGCGACGATATCGAGGCAGTCTATGAGTTCGATCCCCTGACGGGTGAGAAGACCGCCGCGCTCCTAGAGATCAAGATCTATCCCAACAGTCACTATGTGACGCCGAAACCCACGCTCCAGCAGGCGATGGAGCAGATCAAGGTCGACCTCAAAGACCGTTTGGCCGAGCTTTATGCCGAGAACAAGCTGCTGGAGGCCCAGCGCCTGGAGCAGCGCACGACCTTCGACATCGAGATGATGGGCGCCACCGGAAGCTGCGCGGGTATCGAGAATTACTCCCGTTACCTGACCGGCCGCCCGCCGGGCGCGCCGCCGCCGACGCTTTTCGAGTACCTGCCGAAAGACACTCTGGTCTTCATCGACGAGAGTCATGTCACCGTGCCCCAGGTCGGCGGCATGTATAAAGGCGACTATGCGCGGAAATCGGTGCTCGCGGAGTATGGCTTCCGCCTGCCCTCCTGCATCGACAACCGGCCCCTGAAGTTCGAGGAATGGAACAGTATGCGCGGCCAGACGGTTTGCGTCTCGGCAACACCTTCCGCCTGGGAGTTGGAACAGAGCGGCGGTGTCTTTGTCGAGCAGGTGGTCCGGCCGACCGGCCTGACCGACCCGCCCTGCATCATCCGTCCCGTGGAGCAGCAGGTTGACGACCTGATGGCCGAATGCCGCGAATGCGCGCTCAAGGGCCAGCGGGTCTTGGTGACGACCCTCACCAAGAAAATGGCCGAGGCGCTGACCGAATATTTCCACGAGAACGGGATCCGGGTCCGCTATCTCCACTCCGATGTGGATACGCTGGAGCGTATCGAAATCATCCGTGACCTGCGCCTGGGCGTCTTCGATGTTCTGGTCGGGATCAATCTCCTGCGCGAAGGCCTCGATATTCCGGAATGCGCCCTGGTTGCCGTCTTGGACGCCGACAAGGAAGGGTATCTCCGGTCCCGCACCGCGCTCATCCAGACCATCGGCCGGGCCGCCCGCCATGTTGAGGGCCGCGCGATCCTCTATGCTGACCGGATCACCCAGAGCATGAAGGCCGCCATCGACGAGACCGATCGCCGCCGCGAGAAGCAGGTGGCCTATAATCTCGCCAACGGCATCACGCCCGAAAGCATCCGCCGCGGCATCGCGGATATCCTCGACAGCGTCTATGAGAGCGACCATGTCACCGTCAGCCTCGGCGAGAGCGATGCCGCCCATTACCAGGGCCACAACATCCAGGCGGTGCTGGCCGATCTTGAGAAACGTATGAGAACCGCCGCCGCCGATCTGGAATTCGAGGAGGCGGCGCGGCTGCGCGACGAGATCAAGCGGCTGGAGCAGGCGGAACTCGGCATGGCCCTGGATCGGACCTCCCTGGTCGGACGCCCCGCGCCGGCTCCGCCAGGCCGCTCCAAGGGAGGGAAAGCCGGCGTGTCAGCCAAGCAGATGGCCCGCTCCAAGGCGCGTGGCCGGCGCCGCGAAGGACCCTGAGTTGAGGCCGTCGGAAAAGATACCGCGCGCGGCGCTCGTCACCGGGGGGGCCAAACGGCTCGGCCGGGCGATTGCCTCGATGCTGGCGGCCGAGGGCTGGGCTGTCGCGATCCATTGCAATGCCTCCCGCGAGGAGGCGGATGCGCTCGCGGGGCAGATCCGTGCTGGCGGTGGCAAGGCGGAAGTCCTGACCGCCGATCTTGGCCGGGAAGCGGAAGTCCTGACGCTTGTCTCGCGCGCGGTGGCGGCGCTGGGACCCTTGGGCTGTCTCGTCAACAACGCCTCGGTCTTCGAGCGGGACGAAGCGCTCGACGCAACCCGCGAGAGCTGGGACCGGCATATGGAGGCCAATCTCCGCGCGCCCTTCGTGCTGATGCAGGAATTTGCCCGAGCGCTACCGGCCGGGGCCGACGGCGTCATCGTCAACCTGACCGACGAGCGGGTCTGGAGCCTGACCCCGCATTTCGTCTCCTATACCTTGAGCAAGGCCGGTCTCTGGACCTTGACCCAGACCATGGCCTTGGCGCTCGCTCCGCGCATCCGCGTCAACGCGGTGGGGCCGGGGCCGGCGCTGCCGAGCCCGCGCCAGAGCCAGGAACAGTTCGACCGCCAATGCGCGGCCATGCCCCTGAAGCGCGGCACCAGTCCCGACGAGATCGCCGAAGCGGTCCGCTTCATCCTGGGTGCCTCCGCCATGACCGGCCAGATGATCGCGCTCGACGGCGGTCAGCACTTGGGCTGGGCGCAACCCGCCGACAATTCTCCCCCCGAGGAATAGCCCAATGGACGATCTGCCCTCGACAGTTGTCGAGCCTCTGGTTTTAGGGAACCGCCGTATTTTCATACGGGACCTGGTGCTCGCCTGCGAGATCGGGGCGTTTCGCCACGAGCGCGACAGCCGCCAGCGGGTCCGCATCAATGTGGACTTCACCGTGGGATCCGATCGGCAGCCCTTGAAGGACGATCTGCGAAACGTCGTCTGCTACGACGAGATCGTCAAAGGCATCCGCGCCATCGCCAATGGGGGGCATATCAACCTGGTGGAGACATTCGCCGAAAGGATCGCCACCATGTGCCTCGCCGATGTCCGGATCCTCAAGGTGCAGGTGCGCATCGAGAAATTAGACATCTATGCTGACGCAGTCAGTGCGGGCGTCGAGATAGAACGGATTAACCCTTCGAGCTAAGCACTGGATAGCACGGGGGAATCCGTACTCCTTCGGGCAGGGGCGGCGAGTTGTTCACAGGTGAAACAAAATCGCCGCCTAAGGGGAAAACCTCGGATTGAATCGACCTATGTTACCGTTGGATTGCACTTGACAATATGAACTTCAAGCAAAATCAATGAGTTGCCTAATTTGCCTATTTTTTGTGCAAATAGGTGAAGCCTAGGGTTTGACTGGAGGCGACTGCAAGGCCTCGCTTCTTATCAACAAAGTTACCCACAGGTTCCGTGGATATCAGAATGGGCTTGAAAGCGACCCTCGGGCTAACCCTTTTTGCTGCGGTATTGGCCGGGGCTACCCCACCCATCCTCGCTTCCTCCTGGAGCGAGGCCGTCAATCCCACCGCCGGCCCCGCCCAGCCGATCGGTGGCCCGGCCAACGGCTGCATAGCCGGAGCCAAGGCGCTTCCGCTCGATGGCCCCGGCTATGAGGCGATCAGGGTCAGCCGGCGCCGTTACTTCGGACATCCTGGCACGGTCGCCTTCGTCGAGCGCTTGGGCCGCCAGGCAAAGGCGGAGGGGCTGCAAACCTTCTATGTCGGGGATATGTCCCAGCCTAGGGGCGGTCCGATGTCGAACGGTCATGGCAGCCATCAGACCGGCCTGGATGTCGATATCTGGTTCAACCTCGACCCCAAACCTCAGCTCAAGCCCGTGGCCCGGGAGGACGTCCCGCTGCCCTCGATGTTGCGCCTGGACAAGCAGGAGCCGGACCCCACCCGGTTCGGCGCGGCGCAGATTCGACTGCTCAAGCTGGCAGCCGCCGATCCGGCGGTCGACCGCATCTTCATAAATCCGGCGTTGAAGCGGGCGCTATGCGTCAGCGAGCCGAACCGGGCCTGGCTTCATCGCCTGCGCCCTTGGTGGGGGCACGACGAGCATTTTCACGTGCGGCTGGCTTGCCCGCCAGGGGCCGCGAGCTGCGTGAGTCAGGCTCCGGTGCCTCCGGGCGACGGCTGCGACGCGAGCCTGGCCTGGTGGTTCGAGCCGAAGCCCGCGGCGCCCGTGCCCGCTCCCTCGACTCCGGCAAAGCCGAAGGCCAGGCCTCCGCTGCCCCAGGCCTGCAAGGCGCTGGAGGCGGAACGCTCCTAGAACAGCAGGCGGGTAAGGTCGGAATCGGCGGCGAAGGAGGCGGCATCGCCTTGCGCGACGATCCGTCCGAGCTTGAGGCCGTAAACGCGATCGCAGCGGGATAGAGCGCCTCGGACGTTCTGCTCGGCAAGCAGGACGGCGACACCTTCCCGGGCAATTTCGGCGACGAGCGCCAGGACTTCCGAAGCGACGATGGGGGCCAGACCCTGCGATGGCTCGTCGAGCAGCAGGAGCCTGGGTCCCAGCATGAGCGCCCGCCCGATCGCCAGCATCTGCTGCTGCCCGCCCGAAAGCTGCCAGGCCGGGGTTTCCGCCCGCTCGCGGAGAAGCGGGAAGAGCCGGTGGACACGGTCGAGCCGTTCTTCCCGGATGGCCTTGCTTGCGGCGCGGACGACCAGCAGGTTGTCCCGGACATTCATGCCGGGAAAGACGCGCCGCCCCTCGGGGGCATAGCCGATGCCAAGCCGGGCGCGGGCATCCGGGGCAAGGGTTCCGAGGTCGCGTCCCGCGAAGCCGATGGTGCCGTCCGCCGCCTGCGCCAATCCGATGATCGCCCGGAGCAGGGTGGATTTTCCCGCTCCGTTCGCGCCGATGAGGGCGACTGTTTCGCCTGGGGCGAGCCTGATCGATATATCCCGGAGGATCCCGGAGACGGCCAGGTTCTCGATGTCGAGCAAGGGGGGCGTCACGGTTCGGTCCCAAAATAGGCCGCGATCACCTTGGGATCCTCCTGGATCGCCGCAGCGGTCCCTTCGGCGATGATCCGGCCCCGATCGAGGCAGATGACCCGATCGGCCAACCCCAGCAGAAAAGGCATGTTGTGTTCGACCACGAGGATGGCGAGGCCCCGCGCGGCTAGGACCCGCAGGCGGGCGCCGAGTTCCGACTGCTCCGTCTCGTTGAGGCCGGCCGCGGGTTCGTCGAGCAGCAGCACCGAAGGGTCGAGCGCGAGCGCCCGGGCGATCTCGACGCTGCGCTGCGCACCCGGCGGCAGGTCGCCGCATGACGTCGCCGCCACCGTCCCGATTCCCATGCGCTCCAGGCACTCCGCGGCCCGCGCCAAGATCCGGGAGTGGTGAATCTCGGGATGGGAGGAACCGCCGGCTACGGCCACGGTATCCAGCACGTTCATGCCGGGCACCAGGGCCGGTGTCTGGAATGTCCGGGCGATCCCGCGCCGGGCGATGTCGTCGGGGGGGCGGCTTGATAGCGTCTCTCCGGCGAAGCCGACCTTGCCGCGATCCGCGCGCTCGAAGCCCGTGGCGATATTGACCAGGGTCGTTTTGCCGGACCCGTTCGGTCCGATCAACCCCAGGATCTCCCCGGGCCGGAGGCCCAGCGTCACCCCGTCGAGGGCGATCACCCCGCCAAACCGCTTGGATATGTCCCGCAGATCAAGCCCGCCCTTGGCCGGCTTTGGCGGCGGCGGCGCGGCCTGTGGCAGGAAGGCGGGCGCCCGTTCTCCCAGAAGCCCCGCGATGCCGTCCGGGGCGGCCACGATCGTGACCAGCAGCGCCACCCCATAGATCAGCATCGAATAATCGGCGAGGAACCGCAGTCCTTCCGGCAGCAGGACCAGGAGGGTCGCGCCGATGAGCGCTCCGGCGATGCGCTTCCTGCCGCCGATGACGGCCATGGCGAGACAGGTGATCATCATGCCGAAGTCGAGCACCTGGGCGGACACCACTCGAACCGTATGGGCATGGAGCGCGCCTGCGGCACCTCCATAGGCGGCGCTGAGGGCAAAGGCCAGGAAACGTAGTCTCGCCCCGCCGATGCCTGAGGCTGCCGCGGCATTCGGGTCCTCGCGGAGCGTCTCGTAGGCGAGGCGCCGCACCCCGCCGGCAATCCGGTCGGCCAGGAGGACCCCCAATCCGACCAGCCCCCAGACAAAGGCCGCGAGGGGCCAGCCGCGCGGCACCGCCATGCCGAAGAGGACAATGCCCGGCAAGCCGGAAAGACCTGTCGCTCCGCCGGTCACATCCTGCCAGGAGGTGGCGATGAGCAGGGCTACCTGCGCGATGCCCAGCGTCGCCAGGGCGAAATAATGCGAGGCGAGACGAAGCACCGAGCCGGCGACGAGCATCGCGACCGCCGAGGGGAGAAGGATCGCGAGCGGAAAGGTGATCTCGAAGCCCAGGCCCCAGCGGGTGGCGCAGACGGCGGTGACATAGGCTCCGAGCCCGAAGAAAGTCCCCTGAGCGAGGGACAAGGCTCCCGCCTGGCCGAAAATGAAATGATATCCCAGGATCAGCAGCGCATAGGTCCCGGCGGTCGCCACCACACGCGGTCCATAGGGCGATCCGTCCCAGATCGCCCAGGAAAGCAAGGCCCCGGCCAGAATGCCGAAGAGGCCCATGCCGCGAAGAGAGGCTCTTTCCATCAGGCGCGCCGCTGCGCCGCCTCCCCGAGAAGCCCCTGGGGCCGCAGGAAGAGGATGACCAGCAACGCCCCATAGAGGGCGACCGAGGCCACCGTGTAGGAAATCCAGCCGGCGATGAGCACCTCGAAAAGCGCGATCAGCAAGGCCCCCAGGACCGCTCCCGGCAGGGATCCCCAGCCCCCGATCGCGACGGCGATATAGGCCTTCAGCATGAGGTCGCCGCCCGAGGTCGGGGTCACGAAGAAGCGGTTGGCGAGGAGAAGGCCCGCCGCTCCGGCGAGTGCGGCGCCGAGCGCGAAGGTCAGGGCGATCATGCGATTGACCGGAACGCCCAGGGCTTGCGCCATGTCGCGATCCTGGGCGGTGGCGCGCAATTGCCGCCCGAGCTGGGTGCGGGACAGCAGGAAATGCTGGCCCAGGATGAGAAGGGCGGCCACCCCCAGGATCGCCAGGGTCTGGCGATCCGCGAGGAAGCCCTGGCCCTGGAATCCGCCCTCGCCCAGCAGAAGCGGCGCGCTCCGGGGCGCCGACCCGAAGAGCGCGGTGATCCCGTTCTGCAGGATGATCCCGCCCGCGATCGTGCTGATGAAAACGGCGGTCGGCGGCCGTCGCTTCAAGGGGAAATAGGCGAGCGCCGAGAACAGCAGCCCCAGCCCGGCCATGAGCGCCAGCACCAGGGGCAGCAGCAGAATCCCGGGCATATCCGGCAAAAGGCCGGCGAAGGCCACGGCTGCGTAACCTCCGGCCACCACCATGTCGCCCTGCGCGAAGTTGACCGCTCCCGTCGCATTGAGGACCAGCACGAAGCCCAGGGCCACCAGGGCATAGGCCGCGCCGAGCGCCAAGCCGTTGAGAAGGAGCTGGGCCAAGCGCTTTAGAGGTCTAGGGGGGAGAGTCGATCGCGTCGAAACGCTTGGCGAGCTTCGGCGTGCGACTCGTCCCGTCATAGCAGAGGATGGCTGCCGAATGAGCCATATTGCCCTTGCCGTCGGACTTATAGGTCATGGCGGCGCCCTCGTAGCTCATGCGGGACAAGGCCGCGCGCATCTCTTCGGCGGTCTTGGCGCCGGCCTTGACGGCGGCGAGCGCCATCATGGTGCCGTCGTATTGCGCCAGGGCATAGGCATCGGGATCGCCGCCATAGGCCTTGCGGTAGCGGTTCACGAAATCGTCCATCGCCGGGCTCACGCCCAGGGCGGGAAGCGCCGTGCTTTCGGTGCAGACACCTTTCAGGTCCCTGGGCTCGACCAGAGCCGCCGTCGCCGGTTGCGACATGGCGGAGCCGGCCATGATCGGGACGGTGATTCTCGCCTGGGCAGCCTGCTTGACGAAAAGCGCCGTCGGTCCGGCATGAAGATGGATGATCAGGACATCGGGATTCGCGGCCATGGCCTTGGTGATCGAGGGCAGCAGATCCTTGGCCGCCACGTCGATCCCCTCTTCGTAAGCCGGCGTGATGCCGCGACGGGCGAGGTTCGCGACCAGGGACGCGTGCCCGCCCTGTCCGTAGGAGGTGGTCTGATAGATGATCGCCGGGCGTCGCTTGGCGAGATCCGCGGTCAGATAGCGGACGACCGGTATCTTGATCACGTCGTCGCTCAGGAAAAAGCGGAAGACATAGGGGTTGCCCGATGTCACCTGCGCCGTGCCGGAGATCGTGAGCAGCGGCAGCTTCTGTTCCTGCGCCACCGGCAGCATGGCCAGCACCTGCGCACCGAGCATTGAGGCCACGACCGCCAGGGGCTTCTGCCCGGCAGCCTTTTCGAGGGCATTGACAGCCGCTTCCGGGGCCACGCCCACGTCGACGACCTCGGCGCGCGCCTTCACGCCGGCCGGAGGGGCCGCGAGCGCCAGCGCCGCGCCATTCCGCTGGCTGGTGCCTTCCAGCGACAGGAAGCCGGTCAAAGGCACGAGCACGGGTATCGTTACGTCTTGTGCCTTGGCATGTTGAAACCCTGCCGCGACCGAAAGCACGGCGGCAAGAGCAAGAAGCCGGTTCATGGCGACCCTCCGTTTGCCGCAGCTAAGCCGGGAGCGAGGGCCGGTGTCAATCGTGGGGTCCGACCTTCTGTCGCCGCGCCGCGCGGAACGCGAGCAAAACCCCGAACACGGCCCCGCCAAAGAGTTGAGCGGTAGGCCTTTGGATTAGGCGCGCCGAAAGCTATAATAATTCCATAAGAAGCCGGCGCAATCATTGCCGGTCGGTACGCAGGACGGTTAGCCACTGGGGAGCGGCGAGATGAAAAGTATCTTGTGCGTGGTCGGAGACGGTACGGCGACGACGGTCCTTGAAACGGCGTTGCTCGTCGCCCGGCGTTTTGGAAGCCACATCACGGGGCTTAATACCCTCACCACGGAATATGCGGTGGTCTTCGGCGGCGAGATGGGGTTCTCCGTCTCTTCCGAGGTGGATCGCGCCCTGGAGCACGAGGGGCAGGAGCGGCGCGAGAGCGCGCGGGAACTCTTCAGTACCTTCATGCGCGACCGGGGCGTTCCGGTCGGCAGCGTGGTGGACGGCGGCCCGAGCGGGGAATGGCGCGAGGAAGCCGGCCGGCAGAACGCGATCGTCGGGGCCTTGGGCCGGATGTACGATCTGATCATCGTGGAACGTCCGTCGAAACTTGCATCGCTGGCCGAGGCGACACTCGAGGACGCCCTCTTCGAAAGCGGACGGCCGGTGCTGATGGCCCCGCCGAGCCCGCTTCAGAGTTTCGGCGAGCGGATCGTCATCGCCTGGAACAACAGCACCGAGACGGCGCGCACGGTCTGCGCCGCCATGCCGATCCTGAAGGCGGCCAAGGAAGTGCAGGTGGTGAGCGTCGAGGGCAGCGGCATCGCTTCCGACAGCACCGGCGCGGAGCTGGCGCGCTCCCTTTCGCTCCATGGTCTGCCCGTCAGGGCGCGCCACGTGGTGAGCCGGGACAAGACGCCAGGCGAGGTTTTTGTCGCCGAAGCCCGGGCGGTCGGGGCCGATTTGCTGGTCAAGGGCGCCTATACCCAGAGCCGTCTGCGCCAGATGATCTTTGGCGGGGCCACCCGCCATATCATCATGGAAGCCGACATGCCCGTGCTGCTGGCTCATTAAACCTCCCCACCAAAGGGGTACTCCGCCAGGAACCTTATACCTGCGCCTCCGGTTGATCCGATAAGACCAACAGGAGGTGCATTATGGCAGATCAACGAAACCCCGGAAGCGGCAACGGCCAGCGGAACGAGGGCGAAGGCAATTACACGGCCGCCCGCCAATTCGACGAGGCGCAGCAGCGCTTCGCGAAATCGGGCCAGGTCGAGCAGAAGGCCAAAGACGCCCTGGAAGCGATCGATGGGCCGGAAGGCGAGGACCTGCGCAAGGCCGAGAAGGTCGGCAAGGCCCATGCCAAGGAAGAAGACCGGCTCCTGAACAAAAAGCCGAGCTGATCTATCGCACCGGCTTTAACCCCCGAACGGCGCGCTTCCATGGCGCGCCGTTTTACTTACGTACGGTCACAAGCTGGGCGCCAGAAACCGCAGGGTGGCGCCGGCGATTGCGCAGGCGGCCAAAGTTGGAATCATGCCGGCCTTGAAGCGCAGCATCGCGATCATCGCCGCTGCCGAAAGCAGAGCGGCGCGCCAGTCGATCGACGCGAGAACCGGAAGATCCGGTCCGACACCTGCAATCTCCCAGACGCGCACCTCGTGAAAAAGAACGTGGAGCCCGAACCAAAGGGCGAGGTTCAGGATCACACCGACGACCGCCGCGGTAATCGCCGTCAAGGCCGCTGAAATCGCCTTGTTGCCGCGCAGTGCTTCCACATAGGGGCCGCCGAGGAAGATCCAGAGAAAGCAGGGCGCAAAAGTGACCCAGGTCGTGAGCGCCGCGCCAAGGGTTCCTGCGAGGATCGGTGGAAGAACCCCTGGCGCACGGAAAGCGGCCAGGAAGCCCACGAACTGGAGAACGAGGATCAGCGGACCCGGCGTGGTCTCCGCAAGGCCCAGCCCGTCCACCATCTCGCCGGGTGCAAGCCAGCCGAAGGTGCTGACCGCAGCTTGCGCCACATAGGCCAGAACCGCGTAGGCTCCGCCGAAAGTCACCACCGCCATGGTGCTGAAGAAGCCGCCGAGCTGGGTCCATACGCTTGCAGACCCGGTCAGTGCCCAGAGCAGTATCACCGGACCCAGCCAAAGCGGCATCCAGATCGCGAGCACTCGGAGGGCCTGGCGTCGGGAGGGCGCGGCATGGCCAAGCTCGCCCCGTTCGAACATGAGATCGACAGCCCCCTTGGAATCGGCCGCGCCGCCCGGGCCGTGACCCGCTGCCGGGAAAAGCTCGGGCGCGCAGCGGTGGCCGATCCAACCGGCGATCCCCGCGAGCAGGATGATCACCGGGAAGGGCGCATGCAGGACATAGATGCCCAGGAAGGATCCGGCCGCGATCGCGATCATGACGCGGTTGCGCAACGCGCGCCGGGCGATACGGAGAAGCGCTTCCACCACGACGGCGAGGACGGCGGCCTTTATCCCGAAAAAGACCGCATCCACCAGGGGAACGGCGCGATAAAGCGCGTAGAGCAGGCTCAGGCAGAGCATGACCACGGCGCCGGGGACCACGAAGAGGATGCCCGCGACGAGCCCGCCCGCCGTCCGGTGGAGGAGCCAGCCGATATAAACGGCGAGCTGCTGGGCCTCCGGTCCCGGCAGGAGCATGCAGTAATTGAGCGCGTGGAGAAAACGCTGCTCACCGATCCAGCGCCGCTCCTCGACCAATTCCTTATGCATGAGAGCGATCTGGCCGGCGGGTCCACCGAAGCTCAGGAGCCCGATCTTCGCCCAGACCCGGAGCGCCTCGCCGAAACGGGGCGGCTCCGGGGGAACCGAAGCCGCGGGGTCGC
Organism: Rhodospirillales bacterium; assembly: GCA_947473305.1. GTDB lineage: Bacteria > Pseudomonadota > Alphaproteobacteria > ATCC43930 > CGMCC-115725 > CANJCB01. The sequence goes on along the minus strand of CANJCB010000007.1, from coordinate 121,246 downwards.
CCCTCATGCGGCCCTCCCTGCCGGCGGCCAATCGTGGGTTTCGTCCGCCGCATCCCGGCACCAGCGATAGAAGGCGTCGTAAAGCGGCAAGCTGGCGGCGAGTTGTTCGAGGTCGTCGCGATAGATCCGCGAAAACCCGAGGGAGGCCGCCAATAGTCCCGCGGCCTGGGGCGCCAGATCGAGGCGCGCGGTGTCGGCTGCGCGGATGATGGTCGCAAGACGTCCGAGCGCGGGCGAGGCGAGGCCGAAAAGCTCGATCATCCGGTCGAAGGTGCAGCGGTCCTCGGAATGGCTCCAAAAGGCGCCTTCGATATCGAAGGCGATGGCTCCGAAGCGGTCCGCGACACTTGAGACCTCGCTGGCGCCGACGTAGAGGAAAACCGCGTCGGGATCGACGAAGCGCCGGATGAGCCAGGGGCAGGCAATCCGGTCGATCTTGGGCCGGGCCCGGGTCACCCAAAGCGATCTCTCGGTGTTGGGAAGGTGGTCGGTGACGGCCAGGAGGCCCGACGCATCGCGCCACGCCTCGAAACCTCCGTCCAGGCTTTCGGCCCGGACGCCCAGATGACGCAGCCAGGCGGTGACGCCCTGGCTCAATTTAAGGCCCTTCTGGCAGACCACCACCACATCTCGCCCCGCCAATGCGGGACCCCAGGTTTCGACAGTCCGGTGATCGCGGCGTCTCGATCCGGGAAGGAGGCGGGGATCTACCTCGAAATCTTCGGATATCCGCACGTCGATAACGACAGGCGAGGTCGGAAGCCCGACGAGACGGGAGAGTTGGGAGACATTTATTTCGGTGTTCGACGGCATGGCGTCCATCCCTTCGTGGGACAATGGACGCGATCTTTGGGCTGCCGCCTCACGGGGTAATCGCGATGAACCCCCTGGAGGGAACCCTATCCGCAAAAGGGGGCGTTCGGCAAGCCGCCTTAAGCTGGCGTGGCCCTCCGGCTCATGTTTAAGTAGCGCAAAGGCTTGAGGGAGAGCGCCCTTGTCGCTGCAGCAATATCCTGAGAAGTGGATCGACGCCGACGGCGCCAGGACCCGCTATTTCGAGGCCGGCGACGGGCCGCCCGTTGTCTTCATGCATGGCGGGACCATCGGGGATGCCTCGGGCGGAGCGAATGCCGAGGATTGGGAGTTCAATTTCCCGGCGCTGGTCGAGGCGGGGTTCCGCTGCTTCTCGATCGACAAACTCGGCCAGGGTTATACGGACAACCCCCAGCGGCTGGAAGATTGGAGCATGCGGGGTCAGGTCGCCCATGCGGCGGCTTTCCTGCGCGCAATCGGCGTCGGGCCTTGCCATCTGGTCGGCCATTCGCGGGGCGGCTATGTCTCCTGCCGGGTGACGCTCGACCATCCGGAACTGGTGCGGTCCTGCGTCATCGTCGACAGCAATACCGGCGCGCCGGGCGTCGGGCGCAACGAGATCGTCTTCGCGCATATCCCGCATCCGGCGGGGACGCGCGAGGCGGCGATCTTCACCTATAACGGCTATGCCTATCGCACCGACCATGTGACCTCCGACTGGATCGAGCTCAAGCAGAAGATCGTCGAGACCGACAAGAACCGCGAGGCCGTCCGGCGCATGAGCGGCGAAGGGCTTTTCGAGACCGTCTTCCAGCCGAGCCTGCGCATCGACCGGGAGGAAATGTTCGAGCGGCTGGACCGCGAGGGGCTGTTGCGGCCGACACTCCTGGTCTGGGGCTTCAACGATCCGACCGCGCCGGTCGATCTCGGATATCGGCTCCATGAACTCATTTCCCGCCGGCAGCCGCGCAGCCACCTCCATATCCTCAATGAGGCCGGTCATCATTCCTTCCGCGAGCGACCAGCGGAATTCAATCGGACGCTGATCGAATTCTTCGAGGGGGTGGCCCATGGCGACTAGCATGGGAGAGGCCCGTTGGGCCGATGTCGCCGGAGTCCGCACCCGCTATTTCCGGGAAGGCGCCGGGACGCCTGTCGTTCTCTTGCACGGAGGGTCTTTCGGGGCGCGGGACGCGGTCTGCACGGCCTGGGATTGGGCGCCTGTCTTCGGACGGTTGGCGGAGGGCTTCGATGTCGTGGCACCCGACCGGCTGGGTCAGGGCTTCACCGGCCAGCCGCTGCGCGACGCCGATTATACGATGGACGCATCGGTCCAGCACACCGCGGCCCTGCTGAAAAGCCTTGGAAAAGGCCCCTATCATCTGGTCGGGCATTCGCGCGGCGGCTATGTGGCGGCGCGACTGGCGCTGGAATATCCGGAGTTGGCGCGGACCTGCACGATCATCAGCAGCGGGACCCTCGCGCCGGGGATCGGGCGCAATCATATCGTCCTTAGGAACCTGCCCCTGCCGCTCTTCTCGCGGGAGAGCCAGCGTTGGGCGTTGGAGCGCTATTCCTTCGATCCGAAGATCGTGGACGAGCCCTGGCTCGACGACGGGGTCGCCGCAGCCAAGACGGAAGGACATAAACTGGCCGTCCGGAAGATGCAGGAGGAGGGGCTTGAGCGCAGCCAGTTCACGCCGCAACTCGGCCGCCAGCGCGGGGAGACGCGACGCTGGATCCTGGATCGCGGCATGCCTTGCCCGACCCTTCTCGTCTGGGGCCTGAACGATCCGACCGCCGATCTCGACAACGGAAAATTCCTGCTCGAAATGCTGATGCGGAAGCAGCGCCAGTCCGAGTTCCGGCTCTTCAACCGCGCCGGCCATTTCGTTTTCCGCGAACAGCCGGCGGCCTTCGCCCGGATGTTTCAGCACTATTTCCGGCAGCACGCCTAGGGTTCGAGGACTTTACTCCGTCACCTGGAAAGCCTCGGGCTCCGATCTCAGAAGCCCGGCCAGCGTCTCCAAGGCCCGTTCGAGTTGAGGGAGCGAGGGCGAGGCGAGCGCCAGCCGCACCGCATTGGGCGCGTGGCCTTGGCCGACAGTGAAGGCGCTGGATGGGCTCAATGCGATCCCCTGGCGGCTTGCGGCGGCGGCGAAGGCCTCGGAGCGCCAGCGATCCGGCAGGGTCAGCCAGAGATGATAGGCGCGGGGATCGGCGGCAAGATCGAAGCTCTTGAAGCAGCGCGCGGCGAGGCTTTGGCGGCGGACCGCATCTTCGCGTTTCCGGAGGGCGAGGGCGGCGGCGGTGCCGTCTTCGAAGAGCCGTTGTCCGGCAGCCAGTCCCAAACCGGTGGCAGACCAGCCCCCCGCCCGAATGCCCGCTTTCAGCGCTTCGTGGAGGTGGGCTGGGGCATTGAGGAAGCCGAGGCCCAGGCCCGGCGCGATCCTCTTGGAGAGGCTGTCCACCACGATGGAGCGATGGGGGATGAGCGCCGCCAGCGGTGGGTCGTCGCAGAGGAAGCCATAGATCCAATCCTCGATGAGCGTGAGGTCGAGCCGCTCCGCAAGCTCGGCGATCGCTTCCCGGCGGGCCGGGGAGAAGGTCGTTCCCAGCGGATTATGCAGGGCTGGCTGGATGTAGAGTGCCTGGAGCGGACTGTCGCGATGGGCCTTCGCGATGGCGTCCGGCCGCACGCCTTCCTCGTCCATGGCGAGCGGGACCAGCGTGGCCCCGAGCCGCACCGCCAGGCTCTTGATCTGGGGATAGGTGACGGCCTCGACGCCGATCCGGCCGCCGATGGGCACGAGCGCGCTCAGGGCGGCTCCGATGGCCTGCCGCCCGGCGCCCGTGAAAAGAAAGCTGTCGGGGGAGGGTGTCCAGCCGCCGCGCGAGAGGCCCCGGGATGCGGCTGCGCGGACGGCGGCCGTTCCCGCGAAGGGCGCGGCGCGGAGAGCGTCGGTGAGGCCCTCGCCGGTCATGAGGGGCTGAAGGCTCCGGGCAATCGCCTCGCCCTGATCCGCGAGCATGGGGAAATTGACTTCGAGGTCGATGCGGCCCGCGGGTTCTGAAGAGAGCGATGGCGGATCCGGACGGCGTGTTTCCGCCAGAAGCGCGTTGCCCGCGATGAAGGTGCCGCGCCCCACCTCTCCGACCACCAGACCGCGCCGATAAAGTTCGCCATAGACGCGGCTCGCGGTGGAGACGGCGATGCCGCGCTCATAGGCGAAGCTGCGCTGGGGCGGCAGGCGATCGCCGGGTTTCAGGCGGCCCGCGGCGATATCGGCCGCAAGAGCATCGGCGAGCTTCGCGTAATCCGGTGTGATCATATTGCTCCGAGATCAATGTTGCGATTGACTCGGTACAATATGGGGCATTAAAATTCGGGTCGCAAGCAAATTGCACCGAGACAGGAAAGGGCGTCTCGGTTCATTCGAGGAGAGACGATCATGACACGCCAGATTACCGCCGCCATTGCTGAAATCCAGAACGGGGCCGAGGACTTCGCCTCTCGTCAGTTTCGGAACGCGGCGTCGGTCGATAAACGTCTGGGCGTCGTGGGTCGCTTCCTCGCGCTCCCGCTCCTGTGGCTGCGGCGGAAACGGGATCGCTGGGTCCTGGCCGAACTGACCGAGCTTCAGCTCAGGGACATCGGGCTCAACTCGCTGGACGTCTGGCGGGAATGCACCAAGGGCTTCTGGCGGGAATAGGCTCAGGGCTCAGCCGCCCCAGCGCCAGCGGGGCGGCTCGCCCGTCATCCAAGCGACGGCGACCAGCAGTGCGATCCAGACGACGATCCAGATCGCGCCGTAGAAGGTCGCCCGTCGTCCGTCGAGGCCGGTGCGGACCCGATACATGAAATAGATAATCGTCGAGGTCACGGCCACAACGAAGAGGCCGACCGCGACCCAGCCTTCCAGGGTGACCGGGACCCAGCCCCAGCCATAATCGCGCGCCTTGAACCACGGCATGATGTGCTCCTCTCGCCCGAGGCTAACGCTCGGATGATAAGGACGTGGTGCGATTCCTCGTGGGGACAAGCTTGACCGGCCTCAGCGGTCTTGCGCATTTTTCGCCGGGCCTCTTGTCGGATCGGCGCATCCTCGCGCGTCCTTGGGGGGAAGGAGAACGCGCCCGATGCTCTATGCCATCCTCTGCTACAACGATGAAGACGCTGTCTGGTCCTGGAGCAAGGAGGAGGATGCGGCAGTCATGGCGAAGCTTGGCGCGGTCCAGGAGCGGCTGGTCAAGGCGGGCAAGATGGGCCCGTCCCTGCGCCTGCTGCCGACGACGGCGGCGACCACTCTGCGCAAGGACCAGGACCCGCCTCTCGTCATCGACGGACCTTTCGCCGAGACCAAGGAGCAATTGCTCGGCTTCTATGTGATCGACGTGAAGGACCTGGAAGAGGCTCTGGAGATCGCCCGCGACCTCGGCGCGGTCAATCCTGGCGGGTCCTATGAGATTCGCCCCATCGCGCTCTTCAATCCCGACCGGCGGGACAAGGCTTCCTGAAATGACCGACCTCGCCTGGATCGAGGCGGTGATGGTCGCCGCCCGGCCCCAGGCGGTGGGAGCGCTGCTGCGCTATTTCCGCGATCTCGACATGGCCGAGGAAGCCTTCCAGGAGGCTTGCCTGCGGGCGCTGAAGACCTGGCCGCAGAACGGCCCGCCGCGCGATCCCCAGGCCTGGCTGATCCTGGTAGGTCGGAACGCAGGCCTGGACGGCGTCCGCCGCCGCAGCCGCGAAGCCCCCTTGCCGGAAGAAGAAGCGCTTTCGGATCTCGAGGACGAGGAGGCGAGCCTCGCCGACCGCCTCGACGGGTCGCAGTACCGGGATGACGTGCTCCGGTTGCTCTTCATGTGCTGCCATCCAGATCTGCCCGCGACCCAGCAGATCGCGCTGGCGCTGCGCATCGTCTCAGGCTTGAGCGTCACGCAGATCGCACGCGCCTTCCTGGTGAGCGAAGTGGCGATGGAGCAGCGCATCACCCGCGCCAAGGCCAAGGTCGGCAAGGCCGGCCTGCCCTTCGAGACACCCGGAGCCGTGGAGCGGGCGGAACGGCTCGCGGCCGTCGCGGCGATGATCTATCTCGTTTTCAACGAGGGCTATTCGGGCGGAGAAGAGGCTGCCCGGGCCGCGCTGTGCGGTGAGGCGATCCGGCTCGCCCGGCTTCTGCTGCGGCTTTTTCCTGCCGAGCCCGAGATTATGGGGCTCACCGCCCTCATGCTGCTCCAGCATTCCCGCAGCCGCGCCCGCTTCGACGGGGAGGGGGAGATCGTTCTGCTGGAGGAACAGGATCGCGCTCTCTGGGACGGCAAGCTGATCGCCGAGGGATTAGCCTTGATCGACAAGGCGCTGCGGCATCGCCGACCTGGACCCTATCAGGTCCAGTCGGCTATCGCGGCGCTCCACTCCCGGGCGGCGACGCCCGCCGAAACCGACTGGGCGGGGATCGACGCGCTCTACCAGACGCTGGAGCGGATGCAGCCCTCCCCGGTCGTGACCCTCAACCGCGCCGTTGCGGTGGGGAAGGTCGCGGGCGCGGAGGCGGCGCTCCAACTCATCGAACCGCTGGCGGATCGGCTTTCCGGCTATTTCCATTTCTTCGGGGCGAAGGGCGCGTTTCTCCTGCAATTGGGCCGGAAAGAAGAGGCGCGCAGCGCTTTCGACCGGGCCATCTCGCTGGCGAGAAACCCGGCCGAGGCGGCTCATATCCGCCGTTATCTCGATCGGTTGACGGAGGCTTGAGCTAAAAAATTTCGGAAAGGCTGTCGGCTTGCCCGGTGCCCGGCCGTCCTGGGGCAGTAAAAAAATTGGAGGAAAGAATGAGCGACAAGGTTGCAACGGCCCCGGTCAAAGGCGGGCTCGTTCCCTATCTTCAGGTCGATGGCGCGATCAAGGCCGCGGACTTCTATAAGCGTGCCTTCGGGGCGGAGATCGCGGTGTCCCACCCGCCGGACGAGAAGGGGAGGACCATGCATGTCCATCTCTATGTCAACGGCAGCTCGCTGATGCTGGGCGACGCTTATCCCGAATGGGGCCATCCGCTGCAGAAGCCGCAAGGCTACAATCTGACGCTCTGCGTCGAGGATATCGAGGCCTGGTGGACGCGGGCGACCGAGGCGGGCTTGGAAGTCGTCATGCCGGTCGCGGAGATGTTCTGGGGCGACTACTATGGCCAACTCCGCGATCCCTTCGGGGTGGTCTGGGCCCTCAACCAGCCGAAGAAATAGGGGAAGCCATGCCGTCCAAGGCTGCGATCAGAATCGGCTGGGTCTTAACCGGCGTCTTCGCGCTCTTCATGATCTTCGACGTGGCGATCAAGCTCTTGGGCGTCCCAATCGTCGAGGAGACGATGGCGCAGCTGGGCTATCCCCCCGGCCTGGGCTTTCCCATCGGCGTGCTGGAAGGGATCGCCCTCGTCCTCTATCTCATCCCCCGCACCTCGATCCTGGGGGCGGTGCTCTTCACCGGCGTATTCGGGGGCGCGATGGCGAGCCATATCAGGATCGGCTCGCCACTCCTCAGCCATGTGCTCTTCGGCGTCTATCTGGGGCTTTTCGCCTGGGGCGGGCTCTGGCTGCGCGACGCCCGGCTGCGCCCGCTTTTTCCGCTGCGGCGAGACTGAATTCAAAGGGAGATATTCAATATGACCGACTTTCCCGCCGACCGTGAACTGGTCCTGACCCGTCTCATCGACGCGCCCCGGGCCAATCTCTATCGCTGCTGGACCGAGCCGCATCTGGTGAAGCAGTGGTTCGCGCCTAAGCCCTGGGAGACGCCCATCGTCGAACTCGACGTGCGGACCGGGGGCAGCAGCCGGATCGTCATGCGCGGCCCCGATGGATCCGAATCCCCGGGCAGCGGGACCTATCTCGAGGTCGTGCCCAATGAGAAGATCGTCTTTACCGACGCCTTCACGAGCGCCTGGGAACCAGGGGCGACGGCACCCTTCATGCTGGGGATCATCACTTTCGCGGATGAGGGCGGCAAGACCCGCTACACCGCCCGCGTCCGTCATTGGAGCGTGGAAGCCAAGGAAGCCCACGAGAAGATGGGTTTCCATGTGGGCTGGGGCCAATGCGCCGACCAGCTCGCGGCGCTGGCGGCGACGCTTTAGGTCTCGCTGGGCCGCACGAAACAGAGAATCTGGTTGCGATAGAAGAAGACCACGGCGCCGCCGGTCGGATTTTCGGTCTGGGACAGGATCGCGTTCGGCGGCACCGGTTTCCAATCGCCTTCCACCTGCACCTCGTATCCCTCGGCGGTTGTCCGCCACTCGTCCTCGGCCAGCACGCGACCGTCCGACTGGTCGCAGCAATAGCCGCCATAGAAGAGGAGATTGGGGTTTTTCAGGCCCTTGAACCAGGACGAGATGAAGGGGTCGAGGGGGCGGTCGGTGGGAGCGCGTGCAAGGGCGGTTGCCGTGACGGCCAGCGGCAGCGCGAGACACGCCAGCTTGAGTGCTGTCTCCAATCTTCTCATCGATCTTGCTCCTCCAACGCGGGGAGCGCGTCCCGTCCATCGGGACGAGGGGATAATGCGGACATAGCGCATCGACCTCTGACCATCGGCGACGCCGGCAATCCGCCGGGCCCCGGAAGCATCCCCGAAGGGATGCGGTCGCTCTCATTCGCGTAAACCGGGGAGCTGCTTAAAAGTTCGACAGGAAAATGATTCGGGATGAACCGAAGAGGGGTCGGTCGGGCGTCTACCCCTTTGGGGTTAGTTTCATTAGCCATTTGTTAATCATCCCTTGATCGTACTCGTCTAGAATTTTTCCTGCGGGACGAGGCGGCTATTCAGGGGAAGGCCTCGCCCGAAACGGGGAGGCGAGATCATGGCGGATGCGCCCACGAGCCAGACGCCAATGATGCTCTCGACGCTGCCGGCGGATCGAAACGCGCGGCGGCTCGCGGGGATCGTGGTCATGGTTTCGATCGCGATCTTCTTGATCGCGGCGCCTTTCGCCAAGATTCCTTTGGCGGCCGTCCCGGCCTTCATTCCGATTTACCAGACCGGCCTTATCGTTTGCGATCTGGTCACGGCGGTCCTGCTCTTCGGCCAATCGGGCATCCTTCGGTCGTCCGCTCCCGCGGTTCTCGCGGGCGCTTATCTCTTCAGCGCGTTGATGGCGATCGCCCATGCCCTGAGCTTTCCGGGCCTCTTCGGGCCGGCCGGCGTGCTGGGAGGGGGGCCGCAGACCACGGCCTGGCTCTATTTCATCTGGCATGGGGGCTTCCCCCTCATCGTCATGGCCTATGTGATGATCCAGGGGCGCGAGCAGTCGCCCGAGGCGAGTAACAAGTCCGTCGGAACTCCCATGTTGGCGGCCGGTGCGGCGGCGGTCGCGGCGCTCGCCTGCGTGGTGATCGTGGGCGCGATCGTGCTGGTGACGACGGTCGGTCACGACGCGATGCCGGTCATCATGCAAGGCAACGCCGATGCGCCGACCAAGCTGATCGTCGCCGCCGGCACCTGGGCCTTGAGCTTCGCCGCGCTGTTCCTGCTGTGGCGCAAGCCGAACCGGACATTGGTCGACCTCTGGCTCATGGTGACACTCTGCGCCTGGCTTTTCGACGTGGCGCTGGCCGCAGTGCTCAACGGCGCGCGGTTCGACCTGGGGTTCTACGCCGGCCGGGTCTATGGCTTCCTGGCGGCGAGCTTCGTCCTCCTCGTGCTGCTGCTGGAGAACGCGGCGCTCTATGCCCGTCTCGTGGTGGCCAATGCGAGCGAGCAGGCGGCCAAGCGCCTCGCCGAGGATGCGACCCGGATGAAGTCCGAGTTTCTCGCGAATATGAGCCATGAAATCCGCACACCCATGGGCGGCATCATGTCCATGGCGGAGATGCTCGACCTGACCTCGCTCGACGGGGATCAGCAGCGCATGACGCGGGTGATCCGCAGTTCGGCCCGGTCGCTCTTGACCATCGTCAACGACATCCTCGATTTTTCCAAGATCGAGGCCGGCAAGCTTAGCATCGAGACCATCCCTTTCGCGCTTGGCGACCTCGTGGACGATGTCGGCGAGCTTCTGGTTTCCCGCGCCGAAGAGCATGGGCTGGAACTGGTGGTCGATATCGACCCCGCGCTATCAGAACATCGGTTGGGCGATCCCACCCGGATGCGCCAGATCCTGCTCAACCTCGGCGGTAACGCGATCAAATTCACCGAGCATGGCGGCGTCACCCTCCGGGTGCGGCCGGGTCGCGGAAGCAACTGGGTCCGCTTCGAGGTGGAGGACACCGGCATCGGGCTCACCGAAGCCCAGCAGGGGAAGCTCTTCGAGCCTTTCGTCCAGGCCGATACCTCGACCGCGCGGCGCTATGGCGGGACGGGCCTCGGCCTCTCGATCTGCCGGCGTCTCGCCGAGCTAATGGGCGGAGAGATCGGTGCCGTCAGCACCTTCGGCGAAGGATCCACCTTCTGGGTCGACCTGCCTTTGCCGGCCGAGGATCGGACCATGCCTAAGCCCGAGCATGCGATCGCTTCCGCCCGCGTCCTGCTCGTGGGATTGCCCGCCGAACAGGCCATGATCGCGGATACTTATCTTCAGGCCGGCGGCATCGTCGAAGTGGCGATCGCGGATACCTTCGCCGACGCCAGATCCTGGAGGGGCGAGAAGCCTTGGGACGTGGTGATCGTCGACGCCCGCTGCCCCGATCACATGGCGCTCACGGTGCCAGCCGATCTGGGGCTTTCCACCGCCTATGTCCTCTTGGCGCCCCGCGCGCTGGTCTCGACCCTGGATGCCGCGGCGCGGTCTCGCTTCGGGGTGACTTTGACCTATCCGCTCAGCCGCTACGGGCTTTGGCAGGCGGTGGCCGTGGGGATGGGGCTCACCGAACCGCGCGGCACGATCAGCGGCTTTCGCGAGGACCTGGGCTTCGAGGCGCCAGATCTGGAGCGCGCGCATCGGGAGAATGCCGTCGTCCTCGTCGCGGAGGACAACGCCACCAACCAAGTGGTCATCCGCCAGCTTCTCGCCCGCATGGGTTTCGCCTGCGAGATCGCCGAGGACGGCCGGGCGGCCCTGACGCTCTATGAAAACCGGCCCTTCGGAATCCTGCTGACCGATTTCCACATGCCGGTGATGAACGGTTTCGAGCTGACCGGCCGCATCCGCGCGCTGGAGATCCTGTCGGGCCGTCCGCGCCTTCCCATCGTGGCCTTGACCGCGGATGCCCTCTCGGGAGTGGCCCAGCAATGCCTCGACGCCGGCATGGACGAATATCTGACGAAACCCATCGACAGCGAGCGCTTGAGCGGCCTGCTCGCGCGCTACCTGCCGCAAGCGCTGCCGCTCCGGCGTAAGCGGCGGGAGAGCGAATCCGGGCGGCTGCGGCACCGGCCCGGTTCGGCGGATGGATCGCCGATCCTGGACAGGGGACCGCTGACGGCTTCCTTCGGGTCTTTCGACACCAATGCCAGGGAGCTTCTCCAGGCCTTCGTCGCCGACGCCGAGATCTGGCAGGAGCAGATGTCCGAACTGATCGCGGAGGGCGATTTCCCCGGCTGCCGGAAGATAGCCCACAGCCTCAAAGGCGGCGCGCGATCGATCGGAGCCTCGCGTCTCGGGGATGCGGCTTCCGACCTTCAGGATGCCTGCGACGCCAACGACGAGGGGCGGGCTTACACCGCCGTCGCGGAAATCATGCCGCGGCTGGTCGAACTCAGGATGGAACTGGCGAAGTTCCCAGCCGGCCTTGCGACCGAGGAACAAAGCTGAAGCCATGAATCCAAAGCCCTTCGCCTATGCCAGCCTGCGCGTATTGGTAATCGAAGACGAGGCCTATACCAGAAAGCTCATCTGCGGCCTGCTGCGCCAATTGGGCTTCCGTCAGATCGAGGAAGCGGCGGATGGGGCGGCCGGCATGCTCGAATTCCGACGCACCTCGCCGGATCTCGTGCTTTGCGATGTGCATATGGAGCCGGTGGATGGACTTGCCTTCCTGACCGAGGTCCGGTCGCTTGGCAACGGGCAGGCTCGCACCCCGATCATCTTCCTGACGGCGGACAGTCAGGAGGAGACCGTCATCGCCGCGAAGAGTCTCGAGGTGAACGGCTATCTCGTGAAGCCGATCTCGCCCGCCATGCTTCAGGCGAAGCTTGCGACGATCATGGCGCGTTACGTGTGACGGGCAGATAGAGCTTCACCGTCGTGCCGGCTCCCGGGCGGCTGACTATTTTCACCTGCCCGCCGGATTGGGCGACGAAACCATAAACCTGGCTCAGCCCCAGCCCGGTGCCATGACCGACCTCCTTGGTCGTGAAGAAGGGATCGAAAGCGCGGGAGGCGATCTCCTCTGTCATGCCGGCCCCGGTATCTTTCACCGCGATGAGGATATACTCGCCGCCCGCCAACTCGGGATCGGCGAGAGCGGCCGCCTCACTGTCAAGGTTGCTTGCCGCGATCCCCAGCTTGCCGCCGGCGGGGATGGCGTCGCGGGCATTGACCGCCAGGTTGAGCAGCGCGCTTTCGAGCTGATTGGCGTCGACCGTCACGCGCCAGAGGTTGTCGGGCAGGTTCGTCTCGATATGGATTCTTTCCCCGAGCGTGCTGCGCAAAAGCTCGACGATGCCGGTGATCAGCCCGCCAATGTCGGTGGGCTTGGGATCGAGTGGCTGGCGCCGCGAGAACGCCAGGAGCTGCTGGGTCAGGATGGCCGCGCGCTGGGCTCCCCGCATGGCGGCGTCGATGAAGCGCTGGATCGTCTCGGCGGGAGAGGGCGCCTGCGTCTTTTGACTATGCCGCCGCAGATTATCGAGGTTGCCGATGACGACCTGAAGAAGGTTGTTGAAATCGTGGGCGATGCCGCCGGTAAGCTGGCCGACGGCCTCCATCTTCTGGGATTGCCGGAGTTGCTCCTCCAGGTGCCGGCTCACGGTGATGTCGCGGGCGCTGACCACGACGCGGCGCAGGCGGTCCCCGCTGCCGGGGACCTGGGCAACGATGACTTCCAGCACGCTATTGGCGTGCTGGCGGACATAGCGGGTCGGCAGGCCGGTACGCAGGCATTCGCTCAGGTGCCGGTCGACCAGCGCTGCGAGGGTCGCGCCGAGGATCTCTACGGTGCTCAGGCCGATCACCTGATCGCGCAGCTTGTTATAGAGACGGGCGAGCGCCGGGTTGATCTCCTCGTAGAGGAAGCGCCCGTCCGCCGTCTCCACCATCACGCAATGCCCTTCCGATGAATAATCGAAGAAGGTGCGGATGCGGGCTTCGCTGGCATTGAGCGCGGCGGTGCGCTCGGCGACCTGCTGTTCGAGCGTCGCGACGAGATGCGTGTTTTCCCGTTGCAGTGCCTCGAGCTTTTCGGCCATGAGGTCGAAGGTCGCGCCCAGCCGGACGATTTCGGAGGTTCCGCTCTCAAGGCCTGCGCGAACATCGAATTTACCCTTTGACCACTGGGTGGCCTTGGCCGCCAGATTTTCGACCGGCTTCGTCAGGAAATAGCGCCCGCCGAACCAGGCCGAAAAGAAGGCCAGAAGCAGCCCTGAGGCGATCAGGCCAAAGCCGATATTGGAGGCCCGGTTAACGGAGGCGAAGGCCGCGTCCTTCGCGATCCCCACACCGACGTAGAGATGGGAGAGAGCCGCTTCAGCCGGGACATAACCCAGGATGCGCGCCACGCCGTCGATCCCCAGGATCTCGTCCGTGCCGGGCGTGGTCGCCTTCACATAAGGAAGATAGGCGTCGGCGAAGAGCGCGCCCGCGTATTTCTCGTTATCCGGGATGCGGACGACGATCCTCCCGTTACGGTCCGCTATGGCCAGCGTCGTATCCGCGTTCAGGGGCCGGTCCTTGAAATGGGTCGCGAGCCATGCGGGGTCGAGCGAGGCATAGACGATGCCGGCAACGTCGCCGGACCGATCCCGGAAGGGTTGGATCAGGGGGAGAACGTCGGTTCCGACCACCCCTCCCGCGGAATAGAGGCCGACGGTGAATTCTCCCGTGTCTATCGCCACACGGAAGAAGGGCCGCTCCGCCATCGAGACATCCGGCCGTGGACCGACGCTGGTGCAAAAAGCGCGTCCTTCCCGATCGAGCACCCCGATCAGAAGATATTGGTCGAAGGAGGCCTTCAGCCCGCGCAGGTAGGCCGAGCATTGGTCGGCGTCCCGATCCACGACCGCCGGAAGCGTGGCGATCGCGACGAGCAGGCTGTGGCCGCTTTCGACGATCCGGTCGAGTTCGCCCGAGGCGAAGGCGGCGTTTCTCAGCGCGCTCTCCCGCACTTCCTGCTCGCGCGCTTTTCTCAGATCGAGTTCGTTATTGGCCTGGATCGCGAGCGCCGGCAGCACCGCTATGAGGGTCAGGATAAGAAGCCGGGCAAAGATGCTCATATGAAGGCCATGACGATCCCAGGCGTGCTCTCCCGGCTTTGCCGGGGCAAAGCCTTGTATAGCGGCTGCTTGATGCAACCTTGCAGGGAACCATCATAGGCAATCACCTCGGTGGCAGCCAGCGGAATAGGTTGCCGCCGGGCCGGATAAGGGCATGATTTTCTAAGCTTTTAATCGCTTGGTGCGGAATTCTCGCGACTTGCTATTTCCGGTTGTGCGATGCGAACCGATGACGTTGTCTGCGGGAAAGCCGAAGAGAATTCTCAGCAGGCGTTGGAATCGGCCGTATAGCCCCCGGTGGCGTCCAGCCGCGGACCGCTGGATTGGCGGGGCCGTCCTTGGCGCAACGCTTCGAGGCATCCGGGCGGCAGGGGCGGCATCCAGCTGAACGCCCCCTCCGAGGAAGGCGGCAAGGCGCCGCTCGAGATGAGCCCGTCCGGGGGCGTTCCCGGGGCAATCTCGCAGCCTGCCAGCGAAAGGCTGATTGCAAGCATGCTCAGGAACGTCGATCTGAGGGAGTGAACCGATGCCATGATTGCCTCACCCTGGGGAAGTCGGTCGCGCGGAGAGGATCGAGGCTCCTTCCGGGCGTCTTTGTCAACGGAACCGTTGATTTCCGTCACCGGTCCTTACCAGCACTATGGCGGTCACAAGCAGTCCCTGGCCGTCAATGATCCGGAAGCTGTCCGGAGGGTTGGAGGGAAATCGGCTTTTCATCTCGGCAACGCGGGCGATCGCGCCCTGCAAGATGGCTTCGAGGGTCGGCTTCGCCGAATCCTCGCTATGAATGACGGCTTTCTTTTCAAGCCATTCGATCTTGAACATGCTTGCTCCGCTCGGGTCGTTTCCGGCTTTCTGATATGGCGGCATCCGATCGGAGCGGCGATGGGAGCGGGGCCAATGCCTCTTTTTAGACACTGGCGAAAAGAGGTTAAATTATGGCAGACGCCTTTCCAGAAGACGGGACATATCGCCTGTGAGATAGGGAATATGCGGGCTTGCGGCGGGAGCCGTCATCGTAACGGCCGTCCATAATCCTGGGATAATGGACGGCCCGCAAATTGTGGTCTCACGGGAGATATCCATGCAGATCACACCCTTGAGCGAGGTCGCCTGCGCCGTGATGGCGATCTGTTTCGCCATCGTCTTTCTGCGCCCCACCCTGTCCCGGGGCACCTGCCGCAGGGTCCCGGGGCGAGACCGGGAAAATGTCTTCCCAATTGCTTGCCGCGGCGGCGAGCGGCGGCCTCATCTGATGGTTCCGGCCCGGGGAGGCTCGGCTGAAGTTATCGTGTTTCCGGCGAGATTGGAGTGCCGGCGCCGATCACATGCGATTCCGGCACGCGGCCAGCAGGCTCACCGCCGCTGCCCTTGAGGCCTCCGCCGCCGCAAAGAACAAGGGCTCAGCGATCTCTCGCTAAGCCCTTGATTTTAAACTGGTGGAGCCAGTCGGAATCGAACCGACGACCTCTACAATGCCATTGTAGCGCTCTCCCAACTGAGCTATGACCCCGAAAGGGATGCCGCGTCTCGCACACTTACGCCCGAAGGCCGCGGGAGCGAGAAATTAGGAGCGGCGAGGCGGCGAGGCAAGGGAAATTTCCCTACTGGCCCCGCCAGTGATCCTAGCGCTCTTCCTCCTCGTCGACATTCTCGATGACCTCGGCCATGTCGTCCTCGTCCTCGCCGAGTTCGGAAGCGTCCTCGATCAACTCGTCTTCGGCCTCCTCGTCGCCTTCGACGGCGATGACGTCCTCGTCTTCGGTCTCGACTTCCGTATCGGCCTCAACCTCTTCGCCGGGCACCGGTACGGGCGCGGCCTCGGTTGGCGCCGCGACACGGGCGCGACGGGTCTTCAGGAAGGCTTCCGGATCGAAGGCCGCACCGCACTTCGGGCAGGTCACCGGGTCGCGTTGCAGATCGTAATAGCGCGTGCCGCAGCTCGGGCAGATGCGCTTGGTACCCCATTCCGGCTTGGCCAAGGTCGAACTCCGTGATTCAGGCTTTGATGACGTGGGCTCAAGACCTGTCGATTGGATTGACGGGGGCAATTGCCACGATACCCCGGCGCTGTCAAAGCAAAATGGCAGTCGGACCCCAGGCCGCCAACCCTCCCCCTGGCGAACGGGATGTGCTAGAGACGGCGGCGCGCGCCGATTGGCGCTTCCGATTTCAACTTAAGAGACGCCACGTGACCCCGCTCCTTTCCGGTACCGCCGGCCCCTTGAAGGGGCGCGTCCGCGTCCCCGGCGACAAGTCGATCTCCCACCGGGCCCTGATTCTCGGGTCGCTGGCCGTAGGATGCACGCGGGTCTCGGGACTCCTCGAAGGCGAGGACGTGCTCTGCACCGCCGCCGCCATGCGGGCGCTGGGTGCCAGGCTCGACCGGGGCGCCGACGGCATCTGGACGGTGACCGGCGTCGGGATCGGCGGGCTGATCGAGCCCGAAGCGCTGCTCGACATGGGAAATTCCGGGACCGGCGCCCGGCTCCTGATGGGTGTTGTGGCTTCCCATCCCCTGACGGCTTTCTTCACCGGCGACGCCTCGCTGCGGAAGCGCCCGATGGGCCGGGTCGGCGATCCTCTCTCCCGGATCGGCGCGCGGATCGTTTCCCGCGCCGGGGGGCGGATGCCCTTGGCGATCACTGGGACCGGCGATCCGGTGCCGATCTCCTACCGGCTGCCCGTCGCCTCGGCTCAGGTGAAGTCGGCGGTGCTGCTGGCGGGGCTCAACACGCCGGGCGTGACCTCCGTTATCGAGCCCATGCCGACCCGCGACCATAGCGAGCGGATGATGCGGCACTTCGGGGCGAGCGTCGCGGTCGAGGACTTCAGCGACGGCGCCCGCGAAATTCGGCTCGAAGGGCAGCCGGAACTGCGCGCGGCCGATCTCGTGGTCCCCTCCGACCCGTCCTCCGCCGCCTTTCCGGCGGTCGCGGCCCTTCTGGTTGCGGGCTCGGAACTGACGATCGACGGCGTCGGCACCAACAAGCTGCGCACCGGGCTTTACGATACCTTGCTGGAGATGGGCGCGGACATCACTTTCCGGAACGAGCGGATCGAAGGCGGCGAGCCCGTTGCGGACCTCCTCGTCAAGGCCAGCGAGCTGAGGGGCGTCACCGTGCCGGCAGAGCGCAGCCCGCGCATGATCGACGAATATCCCGTGCTCGCGGTGGCTGCGGCTTTTGCCAGGGGGCCGACCGTGATGCACGGCCTTGGCGAGTTGCGCGTCAAGGAGAGCGACCGCCTGAGCGCCGTTGCCGAAGGGTTGAAAGCCTGCGGCGTCGATTTTTCGATCGAAGGCGACATCCTGACCGTGGAGGGCAAGGGCAAGCCGCCGGCCGGCGGAGGGCTCATCGCCGCGAAGCTCGATCATCGCATCGCCATGTCGTTCCTGATCCTGGGGCTGGCGGCGAAGGCCGGGACCAAGATCGACGATGGCGAGACGATCAACACCAGCTTCCCAGGCTTTGTCGAGTTGATGAACGGGCTCGGCGCCCGGATCGCGGTGGAAAAGGCGTGATCGTCGCGATCGACGGCCCGGCGGCGGCGGGAAAGGGAACCCTTGCCCGCCGGATCGCCGCGCATTTTCAACTCGCCTATCTCGATACGGGGGCAATTTACCGAGCGGCGGCCTTTCAGGCTGTGGCGGCAGGCGACGACCCTGCGGATCCGGTTGCGGCGGAAGCGGCGGCCAAGCGCGTCCGGGCGGAGCAACTGGCCGATCCGAAGCTTCGCGACGAAGCGGTGGGCAAGGCGGCCTCCGTGGTGGCGGCGATTCCCGGCGTCCGGGCGGCTCTGCTGGCCTTTCAGCGCGATTTCGCCAGCCATCCTCCGGCGGGCAGCAGGGGAGCCGTGCTGGACGGACGCGACATCGGAACTGTCGTTTGTCCCCTGGCTGACGTGAAGCTTTTCGTCACGGCATCGGCGGAAGCCCGCGCGCTCCGGCGATTCAAAGAGTTGCAGGAACAGGACCCTGGGGCTATATACCTGCGCGTCCTGCAGGACATGAAGGATCGTGACGCGCGCGACAGCCAGCGTCAGGCGGCGCCCCTGGCGCCGGCCCCTGATGCGGTTGTGCTCGATACGACAGCGCTCGATGCCGATGCCGTCTTCAAGATGGCTTGCGACATTGTCGGCCGGAAGGTCGCCCTTTGAGGGTGTCCCGCCTGCTTTTGAAGCCTCTTTCCTTGTAACGCAGGACGACGGGTCAATGCCGCCGCACCCGATCCAGTCGACGGCCGGTCCCGCGATGCCTCTTTCCCCGGCTCGCCTGGACTGAAGAAAGCCAGGGGATGCTGGAGATTCTATGGCCGTAGCAACCGAAACCCCCGCGAAGGAAAGCTTCGCGGCGCTTCTCGATGAGTCCCTTGGGAGCTCTGCGGGCCTCGAAGGCACCGTGATCAAGGGTCGCGTGATCGCCGTCGAGAACGACATGGTCCTCATCGATGTGGGCCTCAAATCCGAAGGGCGCGTGGCCCTCAAGGAATTCCAGACCCCCGGTCAGGAGACCGAGCTCAAGGCCGGCGACACCGTCGAGGTCTATCTGGAGCGGATGGAAGACAAGAACGGCGAGGCCCAGCTTTCGCGCGAGAAGGCTCGCCGCGAAGAGGCCTGGACCCTCTTGGAAAAGAATTTCCAGGCGGCCGAGCGCGTCACCGGCACGATCTTCGGTCGCGTCAAGGGCGGCTTCACGGTCGATCTTTCCGGCGCCGTCGCCTTCCTGCCGGGCAGTCAGGTCGATATCCGCCCCGTGCGCGACATTGCCCCACTCCTGGGCACCCCGCAGCCTTTCCAGATCCTCAAGATGGATCGCGCCCGCGGCAATATCGTGGTCTCACGCCGCGCCGTGCTCGAAGAGAGCCGTGCGGAAGCCCGCTCCGAGCTGGTGGCGAGCCTCAAGGAAGGCCAGATCCTCAACGGCGTGGTCAAGAACATCACCGACTATGGCGCGTTCGTGGACCTCGGCGGCGTCGATGGCTTGCTGCATGTCACCGACATTGCCTGGCGTCGCATCAATCATCCGTCGGAAGCCTTGCACATCGGCCAGTCGGTCAAGGTGCAGGTCATCCGCTTCAACCCCGAGACCCAGCGTATCTCGCTCGGCATGAAGCAGCTTGAAGCCGATCCCTGGGAAGGCGTCGAGCTCAAGTATCCGGCGTCTGCCCGCTTCAAGGGCCGCGTGACCAACATCACCGACTACGGCGCGTTCGTCGAGTTGGAGCCCGGTGTCGAAGGCCTTGTCCATGTCTCCGAGATGAGCTGGACCAAGAAGAACGTGCATCCTGGCAAGATCGTTTCGACCAGCCAGGAAGTCGAAGTCATGGTGCTGGACGTCGATCCGCAGAAGCGCCGGATCAGCCTTGGCCTCAAGCAATGCATGGACAATCCCTGGGATGCTTTCGTCTCTCAGCACCCGGTGGGTACCGAGCTCGAAGGCGAGGTCAAGAACATCACCGAATTCGGTCTCTTTGTCGGCCTGCCCGGCGAGATCGACGGGATGGTCCATCTCTCCGACCTCGACTGGGCGAAGTCCGGCGAGGAGGCGATCGCCGACTACA
Source organism: Rhodospirillales bacterium (assembly GCA_947473305.1). Classification (GTDB taxonomy): domain Bacteria; phylum Pseudomonadota; class Alphaproteobacteria; order ATCC43930; family CGMCC-115725; genus CANJCB01. Next base: position 101,518 of record CANJCB010000007.1, on the reverse strand, counting down.
ACAAGGGCGACATGGTCAAGGTGCGCGTCCTCGATGTCGACGTCGAGAAGGAGCGTATCAGCCTCGGTGTGAAGCAGCTTGCGGCCGACCCCTATGAGACCAGCATGTCTCAGATCAAGAAGGGCGATGTCGTAACCTGCACGGTGACCCAGATCACCGACGGCGGCATCGAAGTGACGGTGCTCGACGGCATGCCGGGCTTCATCCGCAAGGCCGAGCTGTCCCGCGACCGAAGCGAGCAGCGTGCCGACCGCTTCGCCGTTGGCGAGAAGGTGGATGCCAAGGTGACCGCGATCGATCGCGCCACCCGCAAGCTCACCCTCTCGATCAAGTCCCGCGAAGTCGAGGAAGAGAAGAAGGCGATGGCCGATTACGGGTCGTCCGATTCGGGCGCGAGCCTCGGCGACATCCTGGGCGCGGCGATCAACCGCGCGAAGGAAAAGGAAGAGAAGTCGAGCTGATCGCCTGAAAAGGCTGAAACTTCAGCAAGGGACGGGCTTTGGCCCGTCCCTTTTGTTTTGAGATCTGTAACTTAGTTGCCTAAGTTTTAGCCGATAACCTTGACGGTCGAGGGTGGCTTTGGCAGGGTGGAAGGATTGACCCGGAAGGAACCGGGCGAACGGGGAGTGCGCTCTATGACCAAATTCGAACTGATCGAGCGCTTGGCGGAAATGAATCCACATCTCTACCAGCGGGATGTCGAGCGGATCGTGACCGCGATCTTCGACGAGATCACCTCGGCGCTCGCCCGTGGGGATCGGGTCGAATTGCGCGGCTTCGGCGCCTTCTCGGTCAAACGCCGGGATGCGCGGCTGGGGCGCAATCCGCGCACCGGCGACAGCGTCCGGGTGGATGAGAAGCACATTCCCTTTTTCAAGACCGGAAAGCAGCTGCGCGAGCGTCTCAATACCGACGGCTGATCGCGGCCAAAGGATTATTTCTTGAAGGTTCTTTATTGGGTGTTGGCGGGCGTCGTCGCCCTCGTGCTGATGCTCTTCGCGGTCTCCAATCGCGAGGTCGTGACGATTGAGCTTTGGCCTTTGCCGGTCGAAGGCTCGATGCCGCTCTATCTCGCGATCCTGCTGATTCTGCTGATCGGGATCCTGCTGGGCGCTGTCGCGGCCTGGATATCCGCCGGACGCTGGCGGCGCGAGACGCGGCGGCTGCGGCGGCGGGTGGATGCGCTGGAGCGGGAACTGGGCGCGACCCAGGCCAAGCTTGCGGCGGACAACATGGCCCTGACGCCGGCCAAGGCACCCACGCTCGTCAACTCGTTCTGAACCCGCCCCGAGATTGACGGAGCGGCGGGCTTGGCGTAGTTCCCGCTCATGCGGATTTTAAGCTCCTCGGAAGTTCAGGCGGCGCTGCCATTCGGCGCGCTCGTCGAGGCGCTGCGGCAGATGTTCCGCAGCGGCTGCGAGTTGCCGACCCGGCATCATCATACCGTGACGGTTCCGGGCGGGTCGGATGGCACGCTTCTCCTGATGCCCGCCTGGCAGACCGGCCGTAACCTCGGCATCAAGGTCGTGACCATTTTCCCTGACAATGGCGCGCGCAGCCTGCCCTCGGTTCTGGGGAGCTACATGCTGCTCGACGGAACGACCGGGCAGCCGCTGGCGATGCTCGACGGGCCGATGCTGACGCTCCGGCGCACGGCGGCGGCCTCGGCGCTTGCGGCCGGTTATCTTGCCCGGCCCGACAGCCGGCGGCTTCTGATGGTCGGGACCGGCGCGCTCGCCCCGCATCTCGTCGAGGCCCATGCTTCGGTCCGGCCGATCCAAGAGGTCGTGATCTGGGGCCGTAACCCCGAGAAGGCTTTGGCGCTCGCCGGGCGGCTGGATCGACCCGATCTGCGGGTCACGGCGGCGACCGACCTTGCACAGGCGGCTCGCGACGCCGATATCGTCAGTTGCGCGACCCTCGCGCGGGAGCCGTTGATCCAGGGCGACTGGCTGCGGGCGGGCACGCATCTCGATCTCGTCGGCGGCTTCACGCCGCAGATGCGCGAGGCGGACGACGCGGCGGTGCGCCGTTCCCGCGTCTTCGTCGATACGCGCGCCGGGGCGCTCAAGGAGGCGGGCGACATCCTGCGGCCGATGGAGGCGGGCATCCTCCGCGCCGAGGATCTGGGCGGCGATTTATTCGATCTTGCACGGGATGCCCGGCCTGGGCGCAGATCCCCGGAAGAGATCACTTTCTTCAAGTCGGTCGGCACCGCGCTCGAAGATCTGGCGGCGGCGCAGCTCGCGCTCGAACATGGAGGGACCTGAATGACCGTGACCAACCCGATCCTCTGCGCCATCGACACCCCCGATCCGGGGGCGGCGGGCAAGCTCGTCCGCGCGGTGCAGGGAGAGGTCGGCGGGATCAAGCTCGGGCTCGAGTTCTTCGGTGCGAACGGTCCCCAGGGCGTCCGGCTGGCGGCGGCGGGCGAGAGTTCGATCTTCCTGGATTTGAAGCTTCACGACATCCCGAATACGGTGGCGGGGGCGGTGCGGTCGGTGGCTTCGCTGGAGCCGATGCTGCTCACGATCCATACCTCAGGGGGCCCGGCCATGATGCGCGCCGCCGCCGAGGCTGCGACCGAAGCGGCCCAGGGCCGGCGGCGCATGAAGCTGATGGGCGTCACCGTCCTGACGAGCCTCGACGGATCGGACCTGGAGGCTGTCGGCCAGCGGGGACCCGTCGAGGATCATGTCCGGCGTCTGGCCGGACTTGCCCAGAAAAGCGGGCTCGACGGCGTCATCTGCTCGCCCATGGAAGTGGCGAAATTGAGAGCCGATTGCGGCAGGGATTTTCTCCTGGTGGTGCCAGGCATCCGGCCGGCGGGCTCGGCGGTCGGCGACCAGAAGCGCGTGATGACCCCGCGCGAGGCGATTGACGCCGGCGCCGATTACCTCGTCATCGGCCGGCCGATCACCGAGGCCCAGGATCCCGCCGCCGCCGCCCGGGCCATCCGGGCCGAACTGCCGTGAGCGTCGCGGTCAAGACCTGCGGGCTTTCCACCGAGGAGGCCGTCGCGGCCGCCGTCGCGGGCGGGGCGAAATATCTGGGCTTCGTCTTCTATCCGCCGTCGCCCCGCTCGGTGACGGCGGAGCGGGCGGCCGAGCTTTGCCGCGCGGTTCCCAAGGGCGTGGCCAAGGTCGGGCTCTTCGTCGATGCGGACGATCTGCTGCTCGCCCAGGTCCTGAACCGGGTGCCGCTCGACCTCCTGCAATTCCACGGCAAGGAAAGCCCGGAACGGGTCGCGGATGTGAAGCGGCGTTTCGGCCGACCGGTCATGAAGGCCGTTCATGTCGCGGTTGCGGAAGATCTCGCCGCGGTCGAGGGCTACAAGGACGTGGCCGACTGGATCCTTTTCGACGCGAAGCCACCCAAGACCGCCACTGCCTTGCCGGGGGGCAATGGGCTTGCTTTCGATTGGTCGATCCTGGGCGGCAGGTCATGGCCTTTCCACTGGATGCTGTCGGGTGGGCTCACCGCCGAAAACCTCGAAGAAGCGGTCATTGCCACCGGTGCGACGGTGGTCGATGTCTCATCGGGCATCGAGAGCCGTCCCGGCGTGAAGGATGTGACCAAGATCGCGGCATTTCTCGCGGCGGCTCAGCGGGTTGGATAATCCGTCTGTCTTCGCACCTGCACACCAGCCTTTGTGTCCCGCCGCCTTTGGGGTAAAAGACGGCTCCTCTTTCCCTGGCCCTGGCGCGATCCGATGACCTCACCCAATACCTTTCGCGGCGGCCCCGACGAGCAGGGGCATTTCGGCATTTTCGGCGGGCGTTACGTCGCCGAGACGCTGATGCCGCTGATCCTGGAGGTCGAAAAGGCCTATGAGGCGGCCAAGAAGGATCCCGCCTTCGCCGCCGATATCGCCTATTACGCCGAGCATTACGTCGGCCGGCCGAGCCCGCTTTACTACGCGGACCGAATGACGAAGCACTTCGGCGGCGCGAAGATCTATTTCAAGCGCGAGGAGCTCAACCACACGGGCTCCCACAAGATCAACAATTCCATGGGCCAGATCCTGCTCGCCCGCCGCATGGGCAAGGGCCGGATCATCGCCGAGACGGGTGCGGGGCAGCATGGGGTGGCGGTCGCCACGGTCTGCGCGCTCTTCGATTTGCCCTGCACGGTCTATATGGGCGCCGCCGATATCGAGCGGCAGAAGCCTAATGTCTTCCGGATGCGGCTTCTCGGCGCCGAGGTGAAGCCTGTCCATTCCGGCACCGCGACGCTGAAGGACGCCATGAACGAGGCGCTCCGCGACTGGGTCGCCAATGTGGAGGACACCTTCTACATCATCGGCACGGCGGCGGGTCCCCACCCCTATCCCGCCATGGTCCGCGACTTTCAATCGGTCATCGGCAACGACGTTCGCTGGCAGATGGAGAAGGCGGAAGGTCGCCTGCCCGATACGCTCTGCGCCTGCATCGGCGGCGGATCCAACGCCATCGGGCTCTTTCACCCCTTCCTCGACGACTCTTCGGTCAAGATGATCGGCGTCGAGGCGGCGGGGAAGGGCATCGACAGCGGGCTTCACGCGGCCTCTCTGACCGGCGGCGAGCCTGGCGTGCTGCACGGCAACCGCACCTATCTTCTCCAGACCGAAGACGGGCAGATCAAGGACGCCCATTCGATCTCGGCGGGCCTCGACTATCCTGGCATCGGGCCGGAGCATTCCTGGCTCCATGATACCGGCCGGGTCGATTACGTCGCGATCACCGACGCCGAGGCGCTGGAGGCCTTCCAGCTTTGCTCCAAGCTCGAAGGGATCATCCCCGCCCTGGAGCCGAGCCATGCGCTTGCCCATGTGGCCAAGATCGCGCCAGATCTCCCCAAGGATCATCTCCTGGTGGTCAATCTCTGCGGCCGGGGCGACAAGGACATCTTCGCCGTCGCCGAGCATCTCGGGGTCACGCTGTGAGCCGGATCGAGACGCGCTTTGCGGCGCTGAAATCGGAAGACCGGGCGGGACTCGTCGTCTATTTCACCTGTGGCGATCCCGATGGGGCGACCTTCGAGAAACTACTCGCGGCCTTGCCCGCTGCCGGCGCCGATTTCATCGAGATCGGCATGCCTTTCTCAGATCCGATGGCGGACGGTCCCGCGATCCAGGCTGCCGGTCTCCGGGCTCTCAAGGCGGGAATGACCTTGGCCAAGACGTTGGCCATCGTGCGGCGCTTCCGCGAGACGAACGATGCGACGCCCGTCGTGCTGATGGGCTACTACAATCCGATCTATCGCTATGGCGTGCCGCGCTTCCTCGAAGAAGCGAAGCGGTCGGGGGTCGATGGCCTGATCATCGTCGATCTGCCGCCCGAGGAAGATGGCGAGCTTTGCCTGCCGTCTCTCGCCGCCGGCGTCGATTTCATCCGCCTCACCACCCCGACCAGCGACGACCGGCGGCTGCCGACCGTGGTGGCCCGTGCCTCGGGCTTCGTCTATTACGTTTCGATTGCCGGGATCACGGGCACGAAGTCGGCGGCTGGAACGGCCATCGCTTCAGCGGTCGAACGCATCCGGCATCATACATCGCTGCCGATAGCGGTGGGTTTCGGCATCAGGACGCCCGAGCAGGCGGCTGAAGTCGCCCGGATCGCCGATGCGGCCGTCGTCGGATCCGCGCTCGTCCAGAAGCTGGCGAGCGAACTCGACGACAAGGATCGTGCGAAGCCCGGCCTTTTCGATTCGGTGCTCGGCGACGTGAGAGCGCTGGCGGCCGGCGTCAGGACAGCGAGGAAGGTTTCAGCATGAATTGGCTCACCAACTTCGTTCTGCCGAAGATCCGGGCGGTCGTTGCCCCCAGCAAGGAGGTGCCCGACAACCTCTGGGACAAATGTCCCAACTGCGGGCAGATGCTGTTCCATCGCGAGCTTGAAGCGAACCTCTATGTCTGCCGGGCCTGCGGGCACCATATGCGGATCGATGCGGAGCGCCGGCTGAAGCTGATGTTCGACGACGGGAAATTCACCCGGATCGAGCTGCCGAAACCCCTGGTCGATCCACTGAAATTCCGCGACCGCAAAAAATATGTGGATCGTCTGAAGGAGACCCAGGCCAAGCGCGGCCCCAACAGCGATGCGCTTGCGGTGGCCCATGGCACCATCGGTGGATCGGCGGCTGTGGTCGCGGTCTTCGAATTCGAATTTATGGGCGGTTCCATGGGCATGGCGGTCGGCGACGGCCTGCTCGCGGCGGCGCGGCTTGCGGTGCTCCAGGAAGCCGCCATGATCGTGGTGCCCTCCTCCGGTGGCGCGCGGATGCAGGAAGGCATCCTGTCGCTCATGCAGATGCCGCGCACGACCATCGCGGTGGAAGAGGTGAAGGACGCGGGCCTGCCCTATATCGTCGTACTGGCCGATCCGACCACGGGCGGCGTCTCCGCTTCTTTCGCGATGCTCGGCGACATCACGCTTTCGGAACCCGGTGCCGTGATCGGTTTCGCGGGCGCGCGGGTCATCGAGGAGACCATCCGCGAGAAGCTGCCAGAGGGCTTCCAGCGCGCGGAATACCTCCTCGACCACGGCATGGTGGACAAGGTGGTGGCGCGCGGCGATCTCCACGACACCCTGGCGCGGATCATCGGCATGCTGCGCCGCCGGATGCCGCCCGCCGAAGTGGTGCCGCTGCCGAGCCGGAGCGAGGCCAAGGCGGAGGAACGCTCCTGAAGAGCGATCAAGTCCTCGACCGTCTGACGAGGCTCCATCCGAAACTCATCGACCTCTCGCTCGACCGGATGCGGAGGCTGTTGAAGTCGCTGGGCGATCCGCAGGACAGCCTGCCGCCCGTGATTCATGTGGCCGGGACCAACGGCAAGGGCTCGACCATCGCGACGCTGCGGGCCTGTTTCGAAGCGGCGGGCTGCCGCGTCCACACCACGACCTCGCCTCATCTCGTCCGCTTCAACGAAAGGATCCGGCTGGCCGGAGACTTGATCGGCGAGGAAGCCCTGGTCGAGGTCCTGGAGGAATGCGAAAGCGCCAATGCCGGCGAGCCCATCACCTTCTTCGAGATCACCCAGGCCGCCGCCTTCCTGGCGTTTGCCCGGGTGCCGGCGGATGTCGCCCTGGTGGAGGTGGGTCTCGGCGGGCGCTTCGATGCGACCAATGTGCTGACCCGGCCGGCGGCCACCGTGATCACGCCCGTTTCGCTCGACCACCAGCATTTCCTGGGCGACACGGTCGCGGCCATCGCTTTCGAGAAGGCGGGCATCCTGAAATGCGGTAGCCCCGCCATCGTCGGACCGCAGCAGCCGGAGGGGCTCGCCGTCATCGAGGCCCGCGCACAGGAAGTCGGCGCCCCGCTCCACCGCTTCGGCCGGGAATGGACCGTCGAGCCCAAGGGAACCGGCCTCTATTTCGAAGGCGCTCGCTGGCGGCTGGACCTGCCGCCGCCCTCGCTTTTCGGCCGGCATCAGATCGACAACGCGGGCACGGCGCTCGCTTGCCTTGAAATGCTGCCGCAATTCCATTTCCGCATGGAGACCCTTGCCCAGGGTCTTTACCAGATCGAATGGCCCGGGCGGCTCCAGCGGTTGAGGAAAGGTCCGCTGGCCGAGCTTCTGCCCAAAGGCTGGGAATTGTGGCTCGACGGCGCTCATAACCAGGCGGGCGGCGAGGCCTTGGCGCAGGTCGCGGAAAGCTGGGGCGACCGCCCCCTTCATCTCGTCGTGGGCATGAAGGAAAGCCACGACCTCGCAACCTTTCTCCGCGCCATCGCCCCCTCTGTGGCGAGCTTGGGAGGGATTGCGATCCCTGACGAACCCAACATCCATTCGCCTGAAGCCATCGTCGATGCGGCGCGGAAGGTCGGGATCGAAAAGGCCGTATCCTTTCCGTCAACAGTGGCCGCCGAGGCGGCCATCCTCACCGAGAAAAAGCCCGGCCGCATCCTGATCTGCGGGTCGCTCTATCTGGCGGGTCGGGTGCTGGCGGAAAACGGCTGAGCGGGGGGCTCACTCCACCATCGGCCGGTAGATATCGAGCAGCTTGAATTCGAGGATGCCCTCTGGCCGGTCGATCAATTTCGAGATCGCATCGCCGTCGATGCTGAAATAACCGGCGCCGAGCGCCGCCGCGGCAAGGCTCACGCTGCGAACGCCATGGGCATAGGCTACCAATTCCGCCTTTTCCGCGCCGCGCTGGAAGCGTCCCATCTGCTGCATGATCGTCAATTCGGGTCCGGGATGGCCCGTGAGATCGGCACCGACCGCCAGTACCCCGCATCCTCTCGTCTGGGCGAAATCCAGCGTCTCGATACGCAATTGCAGCATCACCGCACGGCAATGGGGCTTCAAAGGCAGGACCAACTCGATGAGCCGGGCATGAAGGACGCCCTGGGGCGCGCCGACCACCTCGATGAGCAGAAGCTTGCGCTCCTCCGGCGACAGGTCCTCCAGTTCCGTGATGTAGTGCCGGCGCCGCGAAGCGGAGGCGAGCGTGTCGAAATGCACGCTGAGGACCAGCAGCAGCCGGCGCTGCTTCGCCACCATCTCCTTGAGATCGTGCTTGCAGCGCGCCAGCACCAGCCAGTCGAGCAGGATCCGGGCATCGGGATCGCCGGCGATCACCATCTCGGCGGGAATGGGATCGCCGCCCGCCGGCGAAGGCACTACAGGCTGGCAGATATAGGCCGAGATCACGCTGCGCGACGGATCCCACATGGGACGGTAGGCGAATCGCGTATTTGCCAGCTTGCCGAGTTGCAGACCGCTGGGCGGAGTGTCCGATGCGGCGGGCGCAGGCGGCGGATCCTCCACCTCGGGCGGGGAGAGGAGATGCTCGATCGCGGGGGTATCCACGAAATCGAGGCTGCCGTCGACCTGCATCACGGCGGTCTTCACCTCGAGATAATTGGTGCCTTCCTCACCGAGCAGGGCTTTGGCGATGTCATCCGCGATGAGCGCGCATTTCGCCTGGGCCTGTTCGCGGCCAAGCGTGGCGAAAACGATGACATAGGTGCCCGCGTGCCAGGGCTGATAGATGTCGCCCGGCAACAGGCGTCGTTCTATGGCATTGCGCGCGATCCGATCGGCGCGGTCGGCGACCCGCTCCCAGGCCGCCGTGCCCAGCCGTTCCTTGAGCTTGCCAAGTCCGATGAGATTGACCCTGCCGGCCAGCGCGGAGCCGGACTTCGCCATGATGGCTTGAAGCTTGCGGGCGAATTCGTTTTCCGGGATGAAGTGATCGTTGTCGGCGAGCTGCCAGAAGTTCGACCGTCGCCGTGGAACCTCGGCGGCATCCTCCGGCGGTCGCAGCATGTCGGCGAGGCTGCGTCTCACACGGGTGATGATGCCGCCGCCTTTAGCCATGCTGGGCGGCCCCCGTCCGCCTATGCAACTCTAGGTCGAATAAGTTTAAATTTTTATGAACGAATTCGCTGGGCGGGGTGGGGAACCCCGCTTCCGAGGAGGCTAGAGGACCGAGGAAACCCACTGCGCGAGCTGGCTCTTCGGCAGCGCGCCGATCTTCATGGAAGCCACCTGGCCGCCCTTGAAAATCATGAGCGTCGGTATGCCGCGGACGCCGTATTTGGAGGGCGTCACCTGGTTTTCGTCGATATTGAGCTTGGCGATGGTGATCTTGCCTTGCATCTCCGTCGCGATCTCGTCGAGGAACGGCGCGATCATCTTGCAGGGGCCGCACCATTCCGCCCAGAAATCGACCAGCACCGGCCCCGGCGCGCTCAGCACATCCTTGTCGAACGAGCTATCGGTGACCTTTGTCGTCATGAAACTGCCTCCGTTAAATCTGGCTAGACATTAGGTGACGCCCGAAACGAACGTCAAGGTGAGACGCCCGCGAGCCGTGCAGGGCTGATCGGCATCAGGCGGGGGCCGTCCGTCCAGAGCAGCGCGCAGCGAACCTCGTGGTCCGGGTAAATCTGCGCGAGAGCCGCGCGATAGGCCGAAAGCTGGGTCAGATAGGCGGCCGGCACTTCCTCTTCGGTCAGCGGCGGGGGCCGGAGCGTCTTGTAATCGACGATCAGGATTGAGCGGTCGGTCACCACCAGCCGGTCGATCTGGCCGGAGATCGCATGGGCGCCGACGAGCCCCACGACGGGAACCTCCGCCCGGGACTGCGGCCCGAAAATCGTCGAAAACTCCGGATGCTCCAGGACCGCGAGGGTTTCCCGCAGAAGATCGGCCTGTTCCTCTTCTTCGAGTTCGTGGATCGGGCGGGCCAGGAAACGCCGGGCCGCCTCCGCCCGGAGCGGTTGCGGCAATTCCGGCAGGCTCTGGAGCAGCCGGTGGACAAGGAGGCCGCGGCGGAAGCCTTGTCCCTGGTCGGCGCCCAGGGGAGAGCGGGCCGCCGGTTCCGCTGTCGTGGGGCGGGAGGGGGCCAAGGGCCGGGGTGGGGCGGGCTCGCTGCCGGGCGGGCTCGTCGCCCAGGCCGGCAGGGGGATTTCCTCTTCCGTGATCCTGGCCGCCCGGTCGTCGAGCTTCGGTTTCGCGGCCTGGGTGGAGGAGAGGCGAAAGCCTTCCCCGCGCCAGCCGTCGGCGCCCTCGCCGAGATCGAAGGTGATCTTTTCGGCGATGGGCGCGAGGCCGCCCGCCACCAGATTGTACCAGCAGCCGGCGGGGGCGGCTTTCCTTCCGCGCCAGCCGCAGACATAGAGCCGGTCCTCGGCGCGGGTCAGCGCCACATAGAGGAGGCGGCGATATTCCTCGTCGCGCCGGGTGGAGATCGCCGCCCGTGCCTGGCCAAGGGCCGGCGCGAGGCGGTCCCCGCCGCTATGCCAGAGCGGCATCCCATCCTCGGTCCAGAAGAGGCGGGGCATCTGGATCGGCGTCTGCATCGTATCGGGCAGGAAGACGATGGGGGCCTGGAGGCCTTTGGAGCCATGCACCGTCAGGATGCGGACCTCGTCGCGGCCGCGCTGGTCGAGGTCGCGCTTGACCTCCGCCTCGCCGGTTTCGAGCCAATGAAGAAATCCCTCGAGCGAGGGAACATGGCCCTGCTCATAGGCGAGGGCAATGGAGAGGAATTCCTCGATGGGATCGGCGGCCTCCGCGCCCAGCCGCCCCAACATGGCGAAGCGCCCGCGCCTGGCGCCCAATACCTCGGCGAAAAGTTCATAGGGCGGGGCGAAGTCGGCACGTCCCATGAGTTCCGACAATTCGGCGAAGGCGCGGCCAAGGGCGGGATGGTCGCCCGCGCGGCGGCGCAATTCGCCCCAGAGCGTTCCCTGCCGCTTATAGGCCAGATGGAAGAGGGCTTCCTCGTCGATCCCGAAGAGCGGTCCCTTGAGGATCGTCGCCAGGGTCAGGTCGTCCTCGGGCAGCAGCAGGAAATGGCCAAGGGCCACCATGTCCTGAACGGCGAGCTGGTCCGTGAGCAGCATCCGATCGACGCCGGCCACCGGCACATCGGCCTGCTTCAGCGCCCGGACAAGGTCGGTCACGAAAGGCCCGCGCCGGCGCAGCAGGACCATGATGTCGCCGGGGGAGACTTTACGGTCGCGGGACTGCAGGCGCTCGCCCTCGGGGCCGATCCAGGCGGCGATCCGCCCGGCGATGGCCTGGGCCAGCCGCGCGCGGGGCTCGGAGGTGCGGCGCTGGACCACCGGCGGTTCCCAGGGGGTGGCCGCCTGGGGCTCGTCGGGCTCGACTGCGGGCCAGAGTTCCACCTGGCCGGCGTGACCCTGGCGGAAGGCGGCATGGGCGATCTCGGCGCCGTCGAGCGCCACGCCTCCCTTGGCCTCGGGCTGGGCGAAAACCTGGTCGACCGCCTGGAGCACCACGTCGGTGGAGCGGAAAGAGGTGGCGAGATCGACGACCCGCCACTGCTGCTCCGCTTCCTTCACGCGCTGGGCGAAATGCTCGCGCATGGCCAGGAAGTCGCGGGGATTGGCGCGCTGGAAGCTGTAGATCGACTGCTTGGCGTCGCCCACCGCGAAAATGGTCCGCCGTTCCTGGCGCGCGCCCTCGCCCACGAAGAATTCCTCGGCGAGATGCCGCACCACGAGCCATTGCTCTGGGTTGGTGTCCTGGGCCTCGTCGATCAGGATGTGATCGAGCCCGCCGTCGAGCTTGAAGAGAACCCAGGGGGCCACGCCCGGCCGCTGGAGAAGCTCGGCGCTTTTTAATACGAGATCTTCGTAGTCGAGCAAGGCCCGCGCCGCCTTCTGCCGCTCGTAGGCGTCGAGCAGGGCCTGCCCGAGCCGGGCAAGCGCCGCGGTTTCCTGGAGGAGCGCCGCCGACGTCCGGCGGTCGAGGACGCGGCTCAGCCGCTCGGCCTCCGCCGCGAGGGCGGCCGCTGCGCCGGGACTGCTCTCCGCAAGCGCCTTGGTGATGAGGCTCGCGCGGGGGCTCAGCTCCTTGGTGAAAAAGGCCTGCAGGTAGTCGTCGAAGCTCGCGATCCTCCGCCTCGGATCGGCAAGCCAGGCCGCGAGGATTTCGCCGCGCACGACATCCGTCCCCTTGCCCTCCGCCAGGATTCCGGCGGCGAGGCGCAGGCCACCCTCGTCGCAAACGCCCTCGGCGCAGGCCGCTGCCACCACGCTCTCAGGTGTCGCCTCGGGTGAAACGTCGAGACGATCCGCGAGGCGGCGCCTAAAGCTTTCAGGCGTGCCGGTCCCGATGGCGCGGGCAAGTCGCGCTCGCTCAAGTTGCAATTCGCCAAGAAGGCCGAGGAAGCTTTGTTCGCTGGCGCGGTCGGTGACCCTTGTGAGAGCAGCCGACAAGGCGGGGTCCCTGCCCGCATGCGCCTTCGCCAGAACCTCTTCGCGGGCGACGGCCAGGGCTTCGTCGGCGCTGCGTTCGTCCATCACCTCGAAATGGGGCGGGACGCCCGCTTCGATGGGGAAGCGCCGCAGCAGCGATTGGCAGAAGGCATGGATCGTCATGATCTTCATGCCGCCCGGCGCGTCGAGCACCCGGGCAAAAAGCCGGCGGGCATCGGCGATCTTGTCGTCGTCCGGCATCTGGCCGGTCAGCGCCTGGATCTCCTGGGTGAGTTCGCCCTTCCCGGCGATGGTCCAGCGGCTGAGACGGTCGTTGATGCGGTTCGCCATCTCGGCGGCGGCCGCTTTTGTGAAGGTGAGGCAGAGGATGCGCGAGGGCGCGCTGCCGCCCAGCATGAGGGCCACGACCCGGTCGGTCAGGACCTTGGTCTTGCCGGTGCCGGCCGAAGCGGCGACCCAGACGGAGGCGGAACCGTCCGCCGCCTGCCGTTGGGCGATATTGGGATCGGGCAGGGTCATTCGCCGCCCTCCGCCAGGGTGAGCCATTCCTTGATGCGGGCGAGATGGGCGTAGTCCGTATAGCGCGGCGCCTTGTCCGGCCAGGGCTGCGCCAGATAGGGCGTGGCCGGGTCGTCGAATTTCTCGACGAGCGCCGTGAGACCGTTCAGGGCGCCGTCGATGAGATCCCGGAGCGAGCCATTCCGGGACAAGGCGCTCCTGACCTCTCCCGCCGGATCGCCACCGGTGAGCCGCCAATAGTCCAGTTCGGCCACTTCACCGGCGGGTATTCCAGGGAAGCCGCCCTTTTCGGCAATCGCGGCTTCGAGCGGCAATTGAGGGGAATAGCCGAGCGCGACCTCCTCCGCCCTCGGCACGCCGCCGGTCTTGTAATCGACGATGGCGAGGCCGCCGTCCCGCAAGCGGTCCACCCGATCCGCCTTGCCGGTGATCTTGAACGCCCCCCCAGGGGCGTCGATGGTCAATTCCCCCGAGAGCTCCGTGCGGCATTCCGCCAGGAGCAGGCGACGGGTCCGCTCCAGGGTGACGAACCAGTCGGCGATGCGCTCGAAGCGCGGCCACCAGAAGGCCCTGACACCGGGCCGCGAGAGCGCTGCCCCGAAGGCTTCCTGGCCGATTGCCAGGAGCTGGGGGATCGCGTCTTCGGGCAGGCCGTCCGGAAAGCGGCGGACGAAGATATCCAGGGCGTCATGGATGAATTCCCCCCGTTCCGCCACTCCCGGATCCGCGTCGAGCGGGTCGAGCGCCTTGAGCCCCAGGATATGGCGCGCATAGATCGCATAGGGGTCGCGCATCCAGGTCTCCACCTGGGTGACGGAAAGCCTTCGGGGCCGGGCTTCCAGCGGAGGCCGGGGCTCGGGCGGGCGGACCTCGATCCGCTCCGTCGGCCGGTCCAGCATTTCCTGCCAGCGCAGCAGGGTTTCCGATCCGTCGAGGCTCCGGTCGAGCTTGGCCGCGCGCAGCACCGTATCGAGCCGCAGGAGCCAGCGGGAGGGAACGGTGGGCGTGCCCTCGACGCGGGTGGCGCGGGTCAGGACAAGCCGGGGCGCGGCGAAGGCCTGGGCGAAATCATGGGCGGCGAGCCCGATCCGCCGCTCCGGTGCGGGCATCCCGAGCTGCCGGCGCATGGGCCGCGACAGCCAAGGGTCGCTCGGTGTTTGGGGCGGCCATACGCCCTCGTTGAGGCCTCCCAACACGATGAGGTCCGCGCATTGGAGACGGGCTTCCAGCAAGCCCCAGATCGCGAGCCTCGGGTGGCGTCCGAATCGCGGACGCACCACCGAGCCCGAAAGCAGGGCTTCGAAAAGAGGCGGGTAGTCGCGCCCCCGCAAAGCCGGAAAGCCGCTTGCGCCGGTGAGAAGCTCGTTGAGGAATTCGGCGGCGATCTCTCCTGCTTCCTCCCGCCACAGCCGGGCCGGGCCGGCTTCCGCATCGCTCGCGGCGAGGGCTTCCGCGACGCCGATGTGGATCGCGGCGATCTCCGCGAGGCCGATTTCCGGCTGGGCGAGCGCTTCCAGCAGAGGGGCGAGGATCTTTTCGAGATCGGCAATGAAAGGGAGAAGCCCCGCCTCGTCCTTGTCGAGCGCCGCGCGGAGTCCTTCAAATCCCGGCGCGGGTCTGGGGCCGCGCAGCACCTTTTCCTCCAGGCGGCGGACGAGGGCGCGGAAGATTTCCGGCGCCCGGCCACCCGCCGCAATCGGATGTTTTAAAGCGGCAAGGAGAGGCACGGGCGCCGCTTCCTCGGCAGCCAATTCCAGCACGAGCCGCAAAAACGCCCCGGGCGGCGTCTTGTTGAGCGGCGCGCCGGCCGAATCGTCGATCTCGATGTCCCAGCGGCGCAGTTCCGCCGCGACCCGCCGCGCCAGGGAGCGGTCGGGCGTCACCAGCGCGGCCGTCTTGCCGGGATCGACGAGCTGTTTGCGCAGCAGCAGGGCGATGACGCCCGCTTCCTCCTGGGGGCCTGGGCAGTCGAGGCGCTGGATGCCGTCGAGAGCATCCTTGCCGAGAGTGTCGATGGCGCGCCAGCGATCGCTCTCGGCCGCCGGGCGCAGGACTTCCCGCAAGAGGTTCTGCCGGGCCTGCGGCGCCGCATCGAGGCCCGGCGTGGGCCAGGGATCGACCTCCCCAGGTTCGATGCCGAGTTTCAGAAGTAATCCCCCCAGGAGATGCTGCGGATGGGTAGGATCGGCCCGGATCGCTTCCCAGCTTGTCTCGTCGGCCTCGCGGTCGAGCCCGGCGAGCACGACGGAACCGTTGGGCAGGGAGGCGACCGTCGCGACGAGATCGTCGACGGCGGGAACGCCGCCGCCGATCCCTGCGGCGATGACCGGCCGGGTCGGGGGCGAGCGGCGCCAGGCCTCGGCCTGAGCGGCGAGGAGGCGGTTGCGCCGGGTCGCGGGATCGACGGCTTCCGCCTCCTCCAGGACGCCGGGCCAGTATTCCGTCAGGATCGTCAGGAACTGCAGTGTCTGCTGCCAATGGGCGGCGTAATCTTCGGGGACCAATCCGCCAAGACCGCCAAGATCGCAACCCTCCGTCTGCACCTCGTCGAGGAAGCGGGCCAATTCGGCCGCGAGCGGCGCGGCCTGGCCCGGGGCCAGCGAACCGGCCGAGCGTTTTTTGGCCCAGGCGAGCACCAGCCGCGTCAGCAGGAGGCGGCGGCGGAGATTGGGCAAAGCGGGAGGAATGTCGAGGCCGCCGCCTTCAAGCGCGGGATCTTCGACGGTGAAGGTCAGTTCCTCGGCATCGACGTCGCCCACCGGACTCATTCGCGGCAGGAGCTGGGCCTTGCCCTGGTTGGCGCGCAGGAATGCCTCCCGCAGGGACCTGCAGGCGCGGCGGGTCGGCAGCAGGATCGTATAGCTCGCGAGCGCCAGGGGATCGGGGCCCGCCTGCGCCAAGATCCCAGCAACCAGGGCGTCCAAGAACGGCAGGTTCGCGGGAATGGCGAAGACATTGGGCCTCATGGGACGCGGCTACCGCTCGGTACGCATGGTGTTGAGCCGGTCCTGGGTAGTGGCGAGACCCTCCGGGGTCCCGATATGGAACCATTCCCCGTCGTGGACGATGGCGCTGATCCGCTCGGCCTCGATGGCCTGGTCCCAGCAGGCATTGAGCGAGAATTTCTCGACCTTGCGTCCCGCCAGCAGACGCCGATGCATGATCTGGACGCCGGCATAAAGGTGGGGAGCGACCTCCCGCTCCCTGCGGCGGCGGATGACGCCATCGGGCGACAGGATGAAGTCCCCCATCCCGTCGTAGCCTATGGCCGTCGTCGTGCGTTGCAAAAGCAGGAGCGCGTCGAGTTTCTCCGGATCCCAGGCTCGGGCCAAGCGCTCCAGCGCCGGGATCTTGCCGTTGAGCCAGAAGACGTCGCTGTTCGTTACATAGAAGCAGTCGTCGAGATGGGGCAGCGCCTTGACCAGACCGCCGCCGGTTTCGAGAAGCTCGCTTTCTTTCGAGAGCACGATTCGGGGGCTTTTGCGCTGGGCGAGATGGGCTTCGATCATCTCCGCCTTGTAGTGGGCGTTGACGACCACGGTCTCCACACCCGCGGCCTCGAAGCGGTCGATGGCATGATCGAGAAGCGTCCGGCCGCCGACCTCCACCAAGGGCTTGGGGATGCGGTCGGTGATCGGCCTGAGCCTGAGCCCCAGACCGGCTGCGAGCACCATGCCGCTCGATGGGGCGGTCATGCCTCGGCCCTCTCGGCCGGGACGAGGCGGCGTTCGGGCGGGAGATGGCGGTCGATCCAGGCGCGGATCGAGGTCAAGGCGGGATGCTGCAAATCCTGCTCCAGAAGCCGCCAGACCCGAGGGATGTGGCGGAGATAATGGGGCTTGCCGTCGCGGCGGCAGAGCCGGGTGAAGATGCCGACGATCTTGGCGTTCCGCTGGGCTCCCATCACGGCGTAGGAAGCGGCGAAAGCCTGAGGGTCAAGGGCCGGGAAGGCGGCAAGATAACGCTCGATCATGGCGCTTGCGAGACGGGGCGGAACATCGCGCCGGGCGTCTTCCAGGAGCGAGACGAGATCGTAGGTCGATGGCCCGATCACCGCATCCTGGAAATCCAACAGGCCGCAGGCCGCGACGCCGGTGCGATCCCCTAGCAGCATGAGATTATCCACGTGGTAGTCGCGCAGCACGAGCGTGGCGGGCATCTGCCGGGCGATGGGGAGGAGAGCGCGCCAAAGCGCGAGATATTCCTCCCGCAGATCGGGCGGCAACGGCCGACCTTCGATGGCGGGATAGTACCAATCGACGAGCAAGGAGGCTTCGATGAGGAGGCGCTCGTCGTCATAGGGCGGAACGGCGGAGCCCTTGGGATCGAATTTCCGGTGGAGGTCGATCAGGAGGTCGATGGCGAGCGCATAGAGCGTCTCTTCCGATGGAGCGCCTTCGTTGAGGAGCCGCGTATAGGTGCTGTCGCCGAAATCCTCCAGGAGCAGGAGGCCGGCTTCGATATCCTCGGCGAGAAGGGCCGGGGCGCTCAGGCCCAGTTTCGCCAGTAGGCGGGCGATGTGGAGAAAGGGCCGCACGTCTTCCTGGGGCGGCGGCGCGTCCATCAGAACGACGCGGCCCCCTTCCCGCGTCAGGCGGTCATAGCGTCGGAAAGAGGCGTCGCCTGCCAGTGGCCGCCGCAGGGCCGGGTCCCATCCCGCCGCTTCGAGAAAGCGGGCGATCTGGTCTTTACGGCCCGTCATGGCGCCGGCCAATCCGCGAGCCGGTCCGTCCAACCATAGAGCGAAGCCTGGCGGCTCGTGGGCTCAGGTCCCGGTTCCAGGGCCAGGTCGAGCCGTTTCTCCGGCAGGAAATCGCCCAGGCGTTCCGGCCATTCGATAAGGGTGATCCCCTCCGCGAAGGCCTCTTCGATCCCGAGTTCCAGGGCTTCCTCGCTCCCGGCGAGGCGATAGAGATCGAAATGCCAAAGCGCTACGCCCTGGGCCGTATCGTATGTCTGAACCAGCGAGAAGGTCGGGCTCGGTACTTCCTGGTCCGCCTCGGTCAGGGCGCGGATGAAGGCGCGGGCGAAGCTCGTCTTGCCCGCGCCGAGATCGCCCCAAAGCGCGATCACGTCGCGGCCGCGCGCAAGCGGCGCCAAGGCCGCGGCGAGGCGCGCGGTGGCCGCCTCATCCACGAGATCGATAACCAGGGCAGGTGCGAGATCGGCTCGGATGGACACTCGCCCTTGTAGTCCCATCCTGCCGCGAGCCGCAACCCCCAGGACCCTCCGTTCAAGGGTTGCGCTCGGACAAGCGCGCGGCCATTTTAGGCGCCGCGCAAAGGACAGGGTTCATCATGGCGGAGCAGGCGTTCGAGACCGACGTAGCGATCATCGGCGCAGGGCCGGTGGGGCTCTTTGCGATCTTCGAATGCGGCATGCTGAAGATGCGTTGCCATGTGATCGACACGCTCGACGCAGCCGGCGGGCAATGCGTCGCCCTTTACCCCGAAAAGCCGATCTACGACATCCCGGGCTATCCCTCGGTGGGCGCCGCGGAACTCATAGAAAAACTGTCGGAGCAGGCCGCCCCCTTCGATCCCGTTTTCCATTTGGGCCAGCAGGTCGAGCGACTGGAAGCCGTGGACGGGGGCTTCGTCATCGCGACCTCCGCCGGGGTCCGCATCTCGGCACGGGCAGTGATTATCGCTGCCGGAGTGGGCGCCTTCGGGCCGAACCGTCCGCCCTTGCCGGCTATCGAGGACTACGAGGGCAAGAGCGTCTTCTACCTGGTGAAGCGCCGCGAGGATTTTCGGGGCAAGCGGGTGGTCATAGCGGGCGGTGGCGACTCGGCGGTGGACTGGGCGATCTCCTTGGCCGAGGTGGCGGATCGGATCATGGTGGTCCATCGCCGCCCGAAGTTCCGTGCCGCGCCGGAATCGACCGACCGTCTTCAACGCCTGGTCGAGGCGGGCAAGGTCGAGATGGTCATTCCCTACCAGCTTCATTCGCTCGACGGATCCGGCGGGAAACTCGAGCGGGTGGTGGTGGCCGACCTCGACGACCGGCTGAAATCCCTTGAAGCGGATGTGCTGCTGCCGTTCTTCGGCCTGTCGATGAACCTCGGGCCGATCGCCCAATGGGGGCTGAACCTCGATCAGAACCATATCCTGGTCGAACCCGCGAGTTGCGCGTCGTCGATACCCGGCATCTTCGCCATCGGGGATATCGCCCGCTATCCGGGCAAGCTCAAGCTGATCCTCTCGGGCTTTTCGGAAGCGGCGATGGCGGCGCATGCCATCCATCCCCTGGTCCATCCCGGAGAAGCGCTGCATTTCGAATATTCGACGACGAAGGGCCTGCCCGGAAGCTAGTCGGGGCTTTCCACGGCTGGCGGCGGGCCGGCCGCGGAGAGACGGCAGGTCACCGTGGTGCCTGTCCCGGGATGGGATTCCAGCTCCACGGAGCCGCCATGCAGTTCCACGAAGCTCTTGACCAGGGAGAGCCCAAGGCCGGGGCCGGAGTTCCGGGCATTGGTATTGCCCCGCTCGAATTTTTCGAAAATGCGGACCTGGTCCTCGCTCGGCACGCCGACGCCGGTATCGGCGACGGTCAGCGCGATTTCCTCGCCGATACGGCGGGCGGAAAGCGTGATGATGCCGCCGGGGGGCGTGAACTTCAGCGCATTGGAAATGAGGCTGAAAAGCGCCTGCTTCAACCGCCGCTCGTCGCCCACCAGGGTGCCGATGCCCACCGGGCAGTGGAACTCCAGCGCCAGGTTCTGCTTGCGCGCCCGTTCCCGCGTAAGCGCCAGGACCCCGGACATCATGGCGTGGATATCCACCGTTTCGGTTTCGAGCTGCATATAGCCCGCCTCGATGGTGGCGAGATCCAGAATGTCGTTGATCAGCGACAGCAGCCGGTGGGAGCTGTCGAGGATGCCCCGGCTGTAGTCGAGCTGGCGCGGGTTGAGCTCGCCGAAATACTGGTTCGTCAGGATCTCCGCAAAGCCGATGATCGCGTTCAACGGCGTGCGGAGCTCATAGGAGACATTGGCGATGAACTCGCTCTTGAGCCGGCCGGCCATCTCCAGGGCCTCGTTGCGCTCGCGCAGCGCGTTCTCGACGCGGGTCGAGTCGGTGACGTCCACATAGCTCAAAAGCACGTTGCCATCGGGCAGCGGCACCGTCGCGGCGTCGAGGATCGAACCGTCGCCGCGCACCAGCCGCATGCTGGAGGCGGTATAGGACGTCACCCGCGCGATGATGCGGGGCTTCATGTCTTCCCAGGGCTCGTCGGTCTCGAAGAAGGAGCGGCTCTTCTCGACGATCTCGGTGAGATGAGGCTCGCCCGTGAGATCCTCCGGCGTGAGGCGCCAGATCTGGGCATAGGCCGGGTTCCAAAGCTTCAGCCGCCCGTCGCTGCCGAAGACCGCGACCGCCTCATAGAGGTTGTCGAGGGTCTCGCGCTGCACCTCGATCATGGTGTTGTAGGAGCGTTCCAAGGCCAGCTTGTCGGTCACATCCTCATAGACGAAGGTCAAGCCGCCGAAGGGATGGGGCGAGATCACGAGCCGCAGGGTGCGGTCGTCGGGGAGATGGAGCAGCTCTTCCTGGGGCGAGATCAGCGAGGTGAACATCCCCGCCTGCTGCCGCTTGAAGGCACGGAAGTCCGCATGTTCGGGAATTCGGCGGCGTTCGCGCAGGCGCTCCAGGATCTCGTCGAGGGTGGGCTCGGTGAGGAGCCAGTCCTCTTCGAGCCGCCAGAGGGTGGAAAAGGCTGTGTTGAAGAAGGTAAGCCTTGTGTCCGGCCCGTAGATCGCAACCGCCACGGCGACGTTTTCCAGCACTTCGGCATGGGCCGCGATATGGCGGGCAAGCTCGGCCTGGATGTTTTCGAGATCGGTGAAATCCCGCGCGTAACCTACCAGATCGCCGGAAGGCAGCGGCGCTTCCGTGAATTCCAGCAGCCGGCGCGAGCCGCCGATCACGAGATGCCGGCTTTCGGACTGGGCGACGCCGGTGCCGCGGGCGCGGGAGGCCAGGGCGCGACCGTTCTCTGGGATCACGGTGGCGGCGATCTCGCGCCGCGAAGCCAGGACGGCCTCGCGCGGCGCGTCGATGGCGGCGGCATAGGCCTGGTTGCAATCGGCGAGCGAGAGGTCGGCCCCGACACGTCTCCAGGCTGGGATGGGGAGGGCATCGATCACCTCGCGCAGCCGTTCGCGCTCGCGGAAATTGATGCGGTTCTCGGCAAGGGCGATGGAGCGCTGGGTCGCATCCACGAACCAGACGAGATCGGCGCGGGCTTGACCCTCGACCGAAAGGCGGGAGCCCGCCGCATCGAGCACGGCGCTGCCATCGGCGAAGGTCAGGGTGAGGCTGAAGTCCTTGCCGCTGCGGTGGAGATCCTGGAGTGCCGCCGAAAATGCGGCAGCGTCGGTGGCGGCGAGCCGGGATTGAAGGCTTGAAAGCGCGGTGATCTTTGCGTTCTGTAGCGCCTCGATGCCGCCGGTCGAAAAACTCTCGACGCCATCGAGTTCGCGGCGATAGAGCGCCACGGGAGCGGTCGGCAGCAGCGCCTTGGCGTCGGCAAGCTCGGCCCTGGCCTCGGCGCATTCGGAAAGGGTGGCGGCGATCCGCCGCCGGGCGCGGTCATAAAGCGCAAAACCCAGCCCCAGCGCGATGGCGAGGAGGACAAGGGGGGAGACCGCGAGCGCCGTACCGCCGTCGAACGCCTCTGCCGCGCTGGGCCACAGCATCAGACTTAGGACGGTGATCAATCCGGCTTGCGCGCGCAATCTTGAGCTCCCCCTAAAGCCAAAGATATTCGCGCAACGTCTTCCTATGCGGAAGCGCGCTTCCGCATAGGGTGGGGAGGGACGTGAAAATAAAGCCTTAATACCGGTAGTGGTCGGGCTTGAAGGGACCGGCCTGGCTGATGCCGAGGTATTCGGCCTGCTTCGTGGACAGAGTCGTCAGCTTCGCGCCGAGCTTGGCGAGATGGAGCTGGGCTACCTTCTCGTCGAGGTGCTTGGGCAGCACATAGACCTTGTTCTCGTAGTTCTTGGTATTGGTCCAAAGCTCCAGCTGCGCCAGCACCTGGTTGGTGAAGGACGAGGACATCACGAAGCTCGGATGGCCCGTGCCGCAGCCGAGGTTCACGAGCCGGCCCTGGGCCAGCACGATCAGCCGTTTGCCGTCGGGGAAGACGACCTCGTCGACCTGCGGCTTCACCTCTTCCCACTTGTAATTGCGCAACGCCGCGATCTGGATCTCGCTGTCGAAGTGGCCGATGTTGCAGACGATGGCGCGGTCCTTCATGACCCGCATGTGGTCAAGCGTGATCACGTCCACATTGCCGGTCGCGGTGACGAAGATGTCGCCCTGGGGGGCGGCTTCTTCCATGGTCACGACCTGATAGCCTTCCATCGCCGCCTGGAGCGCGCAGATCGGATCGACCTCGGTCACCATGACGCGGGCGCCCTGGCTGCGCAGGCTGGCGGCGGAGCCCTTGCCCACGTCGCCGAAGCCGCAGACGACTCCGACCTTGCCGGCCATCATCACGTCGGTGGCGCGCTTGATCCCGTCGACCAGGCTCTCGCGGCAGCCGTAAAGATTGTCGAACTTCGACTTGGTGACGCTGTCGTTGACGTTGATCGCCGGCACTGAGAGCTTACCGGCCTTCATCATCTCATAGAGGCGATGGACGCCCGTGGTGGTCTCTTCCGAGATGCCGCGAATGTCCTTCAGAAGCTCAGGGTACTTCTCGTGCAGGATCTGGGTGGCGTCGCCGCCGTCGTCCAGCACCATGTTGGGCGTCCAGCCGTCAGGCCCGCGCAGGGTCTGCTCGATGCACCACCAGAATTCCTCTTCCGTCTCGCCCTTCCAGGCGAAGGTCGGGATGCCGGCCGCGGCCATGGCGGCGGCGGCCTGGTCCTGGGTCGAGAAGATGTTGCAGGAGCTCCACCGCACCGTCGCGCCGAGCGCCGTCAGCGTTTCCATCAGCACGGCCGTCTGGATCGTCATATGGAGACAGCCGACGATCCGCGCGCCCGTCAGCGGCTTCGACTTGCCGTATTCAGCGCGCAGCGCCATGAGGCCCGGCATCTCGGTCTCGGCGATATTGATCTCGCGACGGCCCCAATCGGCGAGCGAGAGGTCCTTGACCTTATAGTCGGCAGCGGCGGGCATCCTGTTCTCCTGGTAATCGGGCTATCTAGCGCAGAAGGCGCATATAGCAGCGGGCGGGCGAAGCGGCAAGCAAGAGCGGCGGAGGCGCTCAGGCGACGTCGTTGAAGTCGTCGACGAGGCTCGCGATCCGGCCCTCGTCGACCTGGTCCATGACGGCGCGGGCGCGCTGGGACGCGGCGATGATGTCGAGCGAGCGGATCCGCTGCTTCACGCGCGCGATATTGCCCGGCGCCATCGAGAGGTCGCGGATGCCGAGGCCGAGGAGCAGGGCCGTGAAGCGGGGATCGCCGGCCATCTCGCCGCAGATGCCCACGGGAATGCGGGCGCGCAACGCCGCCTCGATGGCGAATTGGATGAGCCGGAGCACGGCCGGGTGCAGCGGATTATAGAGATGAGCCACCTGCTCGTCGCCGCGGTCGATGGCGAGCGTGTATTGAATGAGGTCGTTGGTGCCGATCGAGAAGAAATCCGCCTCGCCCGCCAGCGCGTCCGCGGCAAGGGCGGCGCCCGGCACTTCGATCATCACGCCGAGAGGCGGCAGAGGGTCGGCGATGGCGACGCCCCGTCGCTTCAGGCGCCGCACGGTCTGGAGCATGGCATCGCGCACCAGGCGCAGCTCGCTGAGGCTCGATATCATGGGGAGCAGGATGCGGACCGGCCCTTCGACCCCGGCGCGCAGAATGGCGGCGAGTTGGGCGTCGAGGAGCCGCCGTTCCTTCAAGACCAGCCGGATCGCGCGCAAGCCCAAGGCCGGATTGCCGCCCTCGTTCTCGAAATGGGCGGCGAAGGGGCCGGCGAGCTTGTCGCCGCCGATATCGAGGGTGCGGATCGTGATGGGCTTGCCCTCCATCCCCCGGATGAGCTGCCGATAGGTCTCGTATTGCTCGTCTTCGTCGGGGAGGTCGGGGCGGTTCATATAGAGGAATTCGGTTCGCACCAGGCCCAGCCCCTGGGCGCCCGCATTGATTGCCTGCTGCACCTCGCGGGGCAGTTCGAGATTGGCCTGGAGGAGCACTTCCGTCCCGTCGCGGGTCACCGCGGGAAGGCGACGCAGCCGGCCGAGCTGGCGACGTTCCTCGGCGATCACGTCGCGGCGGGCTTCGTATCGGGCGACGGTGGCGGGCGCGGGGTCGATCACCACCACCCCTGCCGACCCGTCGATGATGACGGTCGCATCGGGTTTCAGCCCGCCGAGCAGGCCCGCGACGCCCAACACGGCGGGCAGGTTCAAGGCGCGGGCCATGATCGCGGTATGGCTGTCGGCGCCCCCCAGAACCGTGGCGAAGCCCGCGATCCGGCGGGGGTCCATCAGGGCCGTATCCGCCGGGCTCAGCTCTTCCGCGAGGATGATGCTGCCTTCCGGCATCTGCGCCAGGGCGCTATAGGGCGTCTTGGTGAGGTTGCGCAGCAGACGCGCGCCGACCACGCGGATATCGTCGATCCGGGCCCGGAGATAGGCGTCCGCCATGGCGGCGAAGCTTTCACCGATCTGGGCGATCTCGAGCTGGACCCCGCGCTCGGCATTCATCCGCTCCTCGGTGATGCGGCGGCGGACGCCGCGCACGAGGCGGGAATTCGACAGCATGGCGAGATGGGCGTCGAGGAGATAGCCGACCTCCTCCGCTGCCGCATTGGGCAACGTGCCGGCCTTTCCCTTGAGCTTCCTCAGCTGCTTCAGCGAGAGGGCCACGGCGGCGTCGAAACGCTCCGTCTCGGCGGCTATGCCTTCGGGTTCCAGCCGATAGTCCGGGACGGCGATCTCGCCGGCGTCCGAAACCTGGGCAGGTCCGATCGAGACCCCCGGCGAAACGCCGAGGCCGCGCAAGACCTTCTCACCCCGCGAGGCGGTGGCTTCTGGGCTGCCGTCACTCCTCATCGAAGCCGCTGGTCACGAGGTCGGCGAGCGCGGTCATCGCCTGTTGGGCATCCGAGCCGGTCGCCCTCAATTCGATCGACATGCCGGGGCCGGCGGCGAGCATCATCAGCCCCATGATCGAGCGGCCGGAGACCTCGTTGTCGTGCTTCACCACGGTCACATCGGCTTCGAACTGGCCCGCGAGCTTGACGAATTTCGCGGCGGCGCGGGCATGGAGCCCCCGCTTGTTGCAGATCGTCACGGTGCGGCTGATGAGCCCGCTCCCGCCTGCCTGTCCATCCGCGTTCACTGCTTATCCCTTGGCATCGGCCAGGAGTTGCGAGGCGACATTGATATATTTGCGTCCGGCTTCCTGGGCGCCCCGTACCGCCTCGGCCAGAGGCTGGGTCTGGCGCAGGCTGGCGAGCTTGATGAGCATGGGAAGGTTGATGCCGGCGATCACCTCGATCTTGCCGCGATCCATGACCGAGATGGCGAGGTTGGACGGGGTGCCGCCGAACATGTCGGTCAGGATAACGACGCCATTGCCGGTTTCCACCTCGCCGACGCAGCGCAGGATGTCCTGGCGGCGCTGCTCCATATCGTCTTCCGGCCCGATGCAGACGGCGGCGATATTGCGCTGGGTTCCGACCACATGTTCCAGCGCGGCGATGAATTCCGCGGCGAGCCTTCCATGCGTGACGAGCAGCATTCCGATCATGCCGGATCCCCCGCTAGGGCGACGGGGCGGTCCACGTCGCGATGCTGGAGATTTACGGGCCAGCCGAGGCGTTTGACCTCGGCGGCAAGCCGTTCAGCCACATAGACCGAGCGGTGTCGCCCGCCGGTACAGCCGACGGCGATGGTCAGGTAGCTCTTCCCCTCCTGCTGGTAGCGCGGCAGCAGGGGTTCGAGCCAGCCGCAGAGGCGGTCGAAGAAAGCCGGGAAATCGCTGTCGTCCTGGATGTAGTCGCCGATCGCCTGATCCCTTCCGGTGAGGGGGCGCAGCGCAGTCACATAGTGCGGATTGCGCAGGAAGCGCGCATCGACCACCAAGTCGGCGTCGCGGGGAAGACCGTAGCGATAGGAGAAGGATGTCACGAAGAGTGAAAGGCCGGGATGGGCGTCGAGCGCAAAATGGCCATGGAGCACGCGCTTCAAGTCGCCGGGAAGGAGGGCGGTCGTATCGATAACCAGATCGGCGCGGTCGCGCAAGGGCCAAACACGCTCCCGCTCCAGCCGGATCCCGTCGATCACCGGCCGGTCGCCGGCCAGCGGGTGGCGGCGGCGGGTTTCCGTATAGCGGCGGGTCAGGCGGTCGTCCTCGCAGTCCAGGAACAGGACCTTGATGTCCACGGACGGCTGGCTCACCAGCCCGTCGATTGCCTCCAGGAAGGCATCGACGCTGAAGTCGCGGGTCCTGACGTCGATCCCGACGGCCAGCGGGGATTGCGCCACCTTCTGTTCGGCGAGGAGCGACAGCAGCGAGAGCGGCAGGTTGTCCACCGCCTCGTAACCCATGTCTTCCAGGGCTTTTAGGGCGCTCGACCGTCCCGCGCCGGACATGCCGGTCACGAGCAGAACACGGCCGCGCCCGGCGGTCGACGACCAGTCGGTCCCGGGCTTTCCGTGAGGCATCGGCTGTGGAGCCGTTTCGGTCATGGCGCGGTCATTATAGAGCCCCGACGATCCGCCGCCAACGCAGGAACCGCGAGCCTCAGTTTCGCCGGAGTGGACACCTCGAAGGGGGCCAGCGCCAGAAGCGGCAGGCGATGGTCGAGGAACTCGCAGAAGCGGGGCTCCGGCAGGCGTTCCACCGCTTCGCTGGCCACAAGATCCACCACCAGGCCGAGGGGGGCCGAATGCAGGCTGGGGACGGAAAGGATGCCGATGCCGCGTACTTCGAGGAGGCCGGCGATGGTTCGGGGGGCGCTCGCCCGCAAGCCGCCGTCGATGCATCTCACTTCCGTCTGGTCGTCGGCGACAAGGCGGGCTCCGCCGTCGATCAGCCGCAAAGCCAGATCCGACTTGCCGCTTCCCGAGGGCCCGCGCAGGAGCACTCCGATACCATCGATCGAGACCGTGGTCCCGTGAACGCAGATCATGCGTGGTCGACGCGCCGTTTCAAAGACGGCTAGCCTATCGCGGAATCGGCGCCTGGTCACGTGTTGCGTTGCAAACCGTTACCGAGAAAATAACCATATGAAATCAAGCTTTTGGCTTGAGATCGGGGATTTTGCGCTGCGGCAGGGTCGTCAGCCGATGGGTAAGCGCACGATGAATCGCGCGCCGGTGACGCTGCCGCCCGCGCCGATCAGGTTTTCGGCTCGGATGGCGCCGCGGTGGGCCTCGACGATCTGCTTGGAGATCGACAGGCCAAGCCCCGAATGGGTCCCGAACTTTTCGCCCACGGGCCGTTCCGTATAGAATCGGTCGAAGATCGCCTGGAGTTTTCCTTTAGGAATGCCGGGTCCGTCGTCCTCGATGGTGACGACGATATCCTCCCCGTCCCGGCGGCCCGCGATCCGGATGGAACCGCCCGGTGGGCTGAAGGAGATGGCATTGGCGATAAGGTTGCGGAAAACCTGGACGAGCCGGTCTTCCACGCCGACGACGACAAGATCCCCCTCGGGCGTGCCGAGCGCCGCTGGAAGCTG
This sequence comes from Rhodospirillales bacterium, assembly GCA_947473305.1. Taxonomy (GTDB): domain Bacteria; phylum Pseudomonadota; class Alphaproteobacteria; order ATCC43930; family CGMCC-115725; genus CANJCB01. The sequence continues at coordinate 73,670 of CANJCB010000007.1, read as the reverse complement.
AAGGGTTAAAGTCGGCGCGCCCTCCTTGGCGGTCTCGGAATGGAGGTCGGTCAAGGCGTCGAGCATCCGCCCGATCATGACGGGCTCGGGCTCGATGCGACTCATCTCGGAATCGAGGCGGGAGGCGTCGGAGATGTCGGTGATGAGCCGGTCGAGCCGCTGCACATCCTCCAGCACCACGGCGAGAAGCCGGCGCTGTTTTGTGGGATCGTCGACGCGGACGGCGGTTTCGACCGCGCTGCGCAACGAGGTCAGCGGGTTCTTGATCTCATGGGCCACGTCGGCGGCGAAGCGCTCGATGGCGTCCATCCGTTGCCAGAGCGCATTGGTCATCTCCCGCATCGCGCCGGAAAGATCGCCGATCTCGTCGCGTCGGGCGGTGAGGTCGGGGATCTGCGCCTTCCGCGCCTGGCCGCTGCGCACCCGGTCGGCGGCGCGGGCGAGGCGGCGGATCGGTCGGGCGATGGTGCCCGCCAGATAGATCGACAGCAGCACCGTGATCGCCAGCACGATCAGGAAGACCTTGACGATCTCGAAGCGGACGGAACGCACCGCCTTCTCGATGTCGTCGCTGTCGACCGACAGCATCACGGCGCCCAGGACCTGGCGGTAGCGCTGCAGCGGTACGGCGACGCTGAGGACCGCGCCGTTCTCCTCGGGGTCGCCGCGCACGGAGCGCGCGCTTTCGCCGGCCAGGGCCTGGCGAACCTCGGGATAATCGTCGGCCTTCTGGACCGGGCGCTCGCTATAGGGCCGATAGCGCTCGGTGATCGACAGAAGGTCCCTCGTCCAGCCATAGACGGCGCGCGACCACCGCTGGATGAAGTTCTCGCTCCCCAAAGGGGGAAGCTCCTTGATCTGCACCACGCCGCCTGGACCCCGCAGCATCCGCGTATCGGCCACGAGCGTGCCGTCCGCCGCGAAGAGCCGCGCGCGGGTGCGGGTCGGCTCGACGAGCCGGCGCATCATCTGGCGGCCGAGTTCGGGCGCCAGCAATTCGCCTTCGCTGAAGCTATCGATGACGGCGCCTTCGCCCAGGGCGGCGGCGAAGATCTCGCTCTGCGTCTTCAGGGCGTTGAGTTCGGTATCGATGAGGCTCGCTTCGTATTCGCCGAGATAGAGAAGCCCCAGGCCGAGGAGCCCCAGCGCCAAGACGTTGACCGCGAGGATGCGCAACGTCAGCGGCGAAAGCCGCCCGCGCCGATAGCGTCGCATACCTAGGTAAGCGGCCGAGGGGCTCGGTGTTGCCTTGGTTTCGGAGGGCGCGGAGCCGTCTTGCGGCTCAGCGGTCGCGATAACGGTATCCGACACCATAGAGGGTCTCGATCTGCGCGAATTCCTCGTCGATCACCTTGAACTTCTTGCGCAGCCGCTTGATGTGGCTGTCGATGGTCCGGTCATCCACATAGATGTGCTCGCCATAGGCGCCGTCCATCAGCTGGTCGCGGCTCTTCACATGGCCGGGCCGCAGCGCCAGCGCCTTCAGCAGCAGGAATTCGGTCACCGTGAGGTCGACCACATCGCCCTTCCAGGTGCATTGGTGGCGGCCGGGATCGAGGATCAGGTCGCCGCGCTGGATCGCCGGCTCGTTTTCGCCTTCGGCCGCGGTCAGCGACTGTTCCCCGCGGCGCAGCAGCGCCCGGATACGCTCGATGAGCAGGCGCTGGGAGAAGGGCTTCTTGATGTAATCGTCGGCGCCCATGCGGAGGCCCAGGACCTCGTCGACCTCATCGTCCTTGGAGGTCAGGAAGATCACCGGCATGCGGTGGCTCTTGCGCAGATGGCCGAGAAGCTCCATCCCGTCCATGCGCGGCATCTTGATGTCGAGCACGACGAGATCGGTCGGGCTCGATCCGATTCCCCGAAGCGCCTCCGTCCCGTCGGTATAGGTCTTCACGGTGAAGCCTTCCGCCTCGAGCGCCATCGAGACAGAGGTCAATATGTTGCGGTCGTCATCGACCAGCGCGATGGTTTGGGCCACGAGAACCCCCGGATGTGCGAGCATGACTATCATGCTCGTTGCGCAGTATGGCCGCTTTAAGGCGCGGATGCAGTGAAAAGTGGCAGCTTTCAGGCATTGCTGACATATCGGGACGGCGTGGTGCCCAAGGCGCGGCGGAACATGCTGGTAAAGGCGCTGGGGCTGTCGTAGCCGAGATCGAGCGCGACGGTCGTCACCGATTGTCCCAACGCAAGTCGCCCCAGGGCTTCCAGAAGCCGCGCCTGCTGGCGCCAGCGGCCGAAGGTGAGACCGGTCTCCTTCTGGAAAAGCCGGGCCAGGGTACGGGCGCTGGCCCCGACTTCCTCGCCCCAGGACTGGAGGGTGCGGGTAAGGCCTGGTTCGCGCTGCAAGGCCTCGCAAATGCGGAAGAGTTTCGGATCGCGGGGCAAGGGCAGGTCCAGGGGCAGGACGGGCAATGTCCTGATCTCGTCGAGGATGAGGCTCATGATCCGCCCCGCCCTGCCCCCTTCGTCGTAGAGCATCGGCAGTTCGACCGCCTGGAGGATCAGTTCCCGCAACAGGCTCGATATGGAAACGACCCTGCAGCGTGTGGGCATCTCCGTGACGGTTCCCGGGTCGAGGTAGAGCGTCCGCATGGCGACCTCGCCCCACATGCGGATCTCATGGACAGTGCCCGGCGGGATCCAGACCGCGCCGCGCGGCGGGACGGCCCAGGCCCCGTCGGGCGTTCGGACCGCCATCACGCCCTTCACCGCATGAAGCAGCTGCGCCCGCGCGTGGCGATGGGGCAGGAGATGGAAACCGGAGACGAAGTCCTTGGCCATGGCGCCGACCGGGCGGTCCAGATCCTGATAGTCGTCGCCTCTGGTGCTTTTCCCGAACATTGTCCGTTTCACGATAGAGATTGTCAGAATAGCGGAAGCCGGACTCCCTCCGCCAGCCTATCCTGACCGCATTCCGACAGCCGGGCCGTGAAACCATGACCAGTAACGACAAGACCCTTCTCTTCCTCAACATCGGGCACACCTGGGATCACCTGGCGATGCTGATCTTCCCGACCGTCGTGCTGGCGATGACGGGGGAATTCGGGCTCGATTACGCGGGGCTGCTTCAGCTTTCAATCGGGGGCTTCATCGCCTTTGGGGCTGGCTCGCTGCCGGCGGGCTGGCTCGGCGACCACTGGGACCGGCGGGGAATGATGATCCTCTTCTTCCTGGGGCTCGGCACGGCGACCATCGCGACCGGCTTCGCCCAGGGTCCGATCCAGATCGCGGTCGCGCTGACCTTCGTGGGGCTTTGTGCCTCGATCTATCATCCGGTGGGCCTTGCCATGCTGGTGCGAGGGCAGCAGGCGCGGGTGGGGCAGGTGCTAGGCGTCAATGGAGTCTGGGGCAACCTGGGCGTGGCCTTTGCCGCCTTGAGCGCGGGCGGGCTCGCGGAATGGTTCGGCTGGCGCTGGGCCTTCATCGTTCCGGGCGTGCTCTGCGTCCTGACGGGACTGGCCTTCATCTATTTCGTGCCGGCGGTGACGCTCGGCGCGCCTGCTGGAAAGAAGGCGCAGGTGACCTATTCGCCGGGGGTGATGAAGCGGGTCTTCATCTCGCTGGTGGCGGTGACGATCTGCGGCGGGATCATCTTCAACGCCACGACCATCGCCATGCCGAAACTCTTCGAGGAGCGCTTGTCGGTCATGGTCCATACGACCTTCGGCGTGGGAGCCCTGGTCTGCTGCGTCTTCGTGCTCGCGGCGGTGGCGCAGCTCTGTGTCGGCCGGCTGATCGACGGGCGGCCGCTGCGCTCGGTTTTCCTGCCCTTCGCGGCGGTGCAGGTTCCCCTGATCCTGATCGGGATGTTCGCCGAGGGCTGGGGGATGCTGGCGGCCGCTTTCGCGATGATGTTCGTGGTCTTCGGCCTGATCCCGATCAACGACGCCATCGTCGCCCGTTATGTCGCCGATGCCTGGCGGTCCAGGATCTATGCGGTGCGCTACGTCATGTCCTTCACCGGCAGCAGCCTGGCGGTGCCGATGATCGGCGGGCTCCATCGCGCGGATGGCGGTTTCGCGGGCGTCTTCGCCGTCTTGGGCGTATTGGCAGTGGGGAGCCTCGCGGCGGCCTTGCTCTTCCCCGCACCCCGGAACGAGGTCGCGGCCCAGCCCGCCTGAGGGTGTACCGAAAAGGATTGCCCCGGCCTGCGGGGCGGGGCTAGATGGGCGCAACCTTTGACGGGAACGCCCTTGGACAAAGCCGCTTCCGAAAGCCCAGCCGTCGGCGCGCGCCGCCTCATGCGCGGTCTCGACCGCGCGACTCTGGCAACGTCGCTGGAGGGTTGGCCCTATGCATCGCTGGTGCTGACGGCGCTGGACCATGCGGCGCATCCGCTGCTGCTGCTCTCGGACCTTGCCGAACATACGAAGAATCTCAAGGCCGATTCCCGCGCCTCCCTGCTCTTCGACGGCACGGCGGGCCGCGACGACCCGCTGACCGGCGCGCGGGCGACGGTGGTGGGGCGCATCGAGCCTGTTGACGACAAGGCGCTGCTGGCGCGTTTCTGCGCGCGCCACCCCTCGGCGCAATTCTATGCGGGGTTCCGGGATTTCAATCTCTATCGCCTCGTCGTGGAGCGCGCCCATCTGGTGGCGGGTTTCGGCAAGATCGACTGGGTCGGCGCGGCGGCGCTCCTCACCCCGACCGGCGAGACCCAGGCCCTGGCGGAAGCCGAGGCTGAAATCATCGCCCATATGAACGAGGACCACGGCGAGGCCGTCGAGCTTTATGCGACCAAGCTCCTTGGCCTCGACGGCGGTGGCTGGATCATGACCGGCGTCGATCCCGAGGGCCTGGATCTCCGGCGCGGGGGTTCCGTGGCGCGAGTCGATTTCGCCGAGCCCGTAAAGGACGCCATGGCGGCGCGGTCGGAACTCGTGCGTCTGGCGGGCGAGGCCCGGCGGCGGTGAGTCCCGCGACAAATTCGGCGGCCCCGTGAGAACGGTTGCCCCGCCTGAAAACCTGGGGCATATGGATCCAATCAGCCTATGTCTACGATTTACCGCCCAACCGTCCTGAACGGACGATCATAGAAGACGCGAGTTGGAGGACAGCCCTTAAATGAGCAATACCACGTTTAAACAGACCGGTCCGGCAAGCAGCTACGGGCTCGACAAGCTCGGCCTGCGCAATCTCGGGACTGTGCATTGGAACACGTCCGTCCCGATGCTCTACGAGCATGCGATCCGGCGAAACGAGGGGCAGATCGGGGCTGGCGGCGCCTTCGTGGCGCGGACCGGTGCTCATACCGGCCGCACGCCGAAGGACAAGTATATCGCCAAGGAAGCCGCTTCCGAGGGCGATATCAACTGGGGTGCCGTGAACCAGCCGATCAGCGAGGCGACTTTCGACAGCCTCCATCAGCGCGTTCTCTCGCATCTCCAGCAAAAGGAACTCTTCGTTCAGGACGTCTATGCCGGCGCCGATCCGCAGTTCCGCCTGCCGGTGCGCCTGGTCACGACCCATGCCTGGTACAGCATGTTCGTCCAGAACATGTTCATCCCGCCGAAGCGCGAGGAATACGCCAGTTTCGAGCCGCAATTCACGATCCTCCATGCGCCGCATTTCAACGCGATCCCGGAGCGTGACGGCATCAATTCCGAGGTCTTCATCTTCGTGAGCTTCGCCAAGCGCACCGTTCTCATCGGCGGGACGAGCTATGCGGGCGAAGTGAAGAAGTCGGTCTTCGGCATCCTCAACTACCTGTTGCCGGGGCGCGACGTGCTGCCGATGCATTGCTCGGCCAATGTGGGTCCCAATGGCGACAGCGCGATCTTCTTCGGCCTTTCGGGCACGGGCAAGACCACGCTTTCGGCGGACGGTGCGCGCACGCTGATCGGCGACGACGAGCACGGCTGGAGCAGCAACGGCATCTTCAATTTCGAGGGTGGCTGCTACGCCAAGGTCATCAACCTCTCGGCCGAAGCTGAGCCTGAGATCTATTCGACGACCCACCGCTTCGGCACGGTTCTCGAAAACGTCGTGCTCGATCCGGAGACCCGGATCGGCGATCTGGACGATGCGAGCCTGACCGAGAACACGCGGGCCTGCTATCCCTTGAGCTTCATGCCGAACTTCAGCACGGGCGGCATGACGGGGCACCCCAAGAACGTGATCATGCTGACTGCCGATGCCTTCGGTGTGCTGCCCCCGATCGCCAAGCTGACGCCCGAACAGGCGATGTACCATTTCCTCTCCGGTTATACGGCGCGTGTCGCCGGCACGGAGAAGGGCATGGGCAATTCGCCCCAGGCGACCTTCTCCACCTGCTTCGGCGCGCCCTTCATGCCGCGGCATCCTTCGGTCTATGCGAAGATGCTGGGCGAGCGGATCGCGCAGCATGGCTCCCAGGTCTGGCTCGTGAACACGGGCTGGTCGGGTGGCGCCTATGGCACCGGCAGCCGGATGAAGATCGCCTATACCCGCGCTCTTCTGCGCGCGGCGCTCGACGGCAGCCTCAAGGATGTCCCGACGGTCAAGGATCCCTTCTTCGGCCTGTTGGTCCCGCAAAGCTGCCCCGGTGTCCCGGCGGAAGTCCTGAACGCCCGCAACACCTGGTCCGACAAGGCCGCCTACGACGAGACGGCCCGCGATCTGACCAAGCGTTTCGAGGCCAACTTCAAGCAATACGAGCCCTATGTCGGCAACGAAGTGAAGGCGGCGGCGATCAAGGCCGCCTGATCTTCAGCCATCGGCTTTGGAACAAGAGGGGCGTCTTCGGACGCCTCTCTGCGTTTCGGGCCTCGTCGCGTATGATGGCCGGATGTTGATCCGTATCGTTGCCTTCCTGCTGCTCTTTCCCTCGCTCGCCTGGGCCGAGGCGGCTCCGGTCTTTTCCGACACGGGTCCCGAGGCCGAGGCCTATGGCGCGCCCGGATATCCGGTCTCCCAGATCGGACCGAACCGCCTCCAGCAATTCCTGGTCGGCGCTTTCAGCCATTTTGGTGAGCTTAATCCCACCCATGCGGTCCGTCGGCCGGCTCAGCCTTTTCCGCTGAAACGTGCCTCCAGCGAGATGGGCGTCAGCTATAGCTATCAGGACAGTCCCCGGAATCTGGCCGATTATCTGAAGCGCCATCCCACGACGGGCCTGTTGATCCTGCGCGGCGATACGATTCTCTTCGAGCATTATCAATACGCACGACGGGACACGGATCGCTTCACATCGCACTCAATGGCGAAGACGATCACCGGCATGCTGATCGGGATCGCGATCTCGGAAGGGGCGATCCGTTCCGTCGACGATCCCGCCTCGGCCTATGTTCCGGAACTTGCCGGCTCGGAAATCGGCAAGACGCCGATCCGTGCGCTTCTTCACATGGCCTCGGGCATCGAATTCACCGAGGTCTATGACGGCAAGGACGATGCCGCCAAGATGAATCGGGAACTGGTCAGTCGGCTCAGCCCCGGAGCGGCGGCCGTCGTCGCCCAGTTCAACAACCGCACGGCTCCGCCGGATAAGGTCTGGCATTACGCCGGCCTCAACAGCGAGACCCTGGGTCTGGTGCTGTCCCGCGCCGTCAAGATGTCGGTCGCCGCCTATGCCGAAAGCCGGATCTGGCAGAAGATCGGCGCGGAGGCCGATGCGTCCTGGGGCGTCGATCGGACGGGGCAGGAGATGACCGCCTGCTGCTTTATCGCCGTGCTGCGGGATTGGGGCCGCCTGGGCCTGCTGCTTGCCAACGACGGGGCCTGGAACGGGGTGCAGGTGGTCCCGCGCCAATGGGTGCTCGATGCGACGACGCCTGCCGCTCTGGGGAGTTTCCTGGCGCCCCGGACAGCGACCCCCTTCTACGGCTACGGCTATCAGGTCTGGCTCATGCCGCACGAGCGGCGGATCTTCGCCTTCCTCGGCATCCATGGGCAGGTGATCTTCGTCGATCCCCAATCGAAATTCGTGCTGGTGCATACGGCGGCGCGCAAAAGGCCTTCCGGCGATCCCATGGGCAACGAATTGATCGCGCTTTGGATAGCATTGCTGCGCCAGCACTCCTAGATATCTGCCATGGACGAATTTTCACGACCGCGCCCCGATAACCGGGCGCAGATCCAATCGCGCAGCTACAAGCTGCCGGTTGAAGACACCGAGTTTCTCTTGCGCGACGAAATGCGCGCGACCCGCTTCGCGCTGGAGTACAGCAAGGCGGATCTCGCTTTGCGCGACTGGGGGATCCGTTCCACCATCATCGTCTTCGGCAGCGCCCGGACGCCCTCGCCCGAGCAGGTCGCCGCCGCTGAAATCGCGGCGGTGACCGACGAGCAGCGCGGGGCTGCGGCGCAATCGAAGACACGAATGGCGGATTACGAGGCCGCACGCGAGTTTGGGCGGATTGCGTCCCAGCGTGGCGGGGCCTTTGCACCGCAGCAACGCTGGCGGGACAATGTGATCGCCACCGGCGGCGGCCCCGGCATCATGGAGGCCGCCAACCGCGGGGCCTGGGAGGTCGGCGCCCCCAGCGTCGGCTTCAACATCACGCTGCCCACCGAACAGCAGCCCAATCCCTATACGACGCCCGAACTCACCTTCCGCTTCCACTATTTCGCGATGCGGAAGATGCATCTCGCCATGCGGGCCAATGCGCTGGTGGTCTTCCCCGGCGGCTTCGGGACCTTCGACGAGCTTTTCGAGATCCTCACCCTGGAGCAGACCAACAAGGCGCGGCGCGTGCCGGTGGTGCTCTACCGCGAAGCCTATTGGCGGCGGCTTTTGAATTTCGATGCTTTCGTCGAGGAAGGCATGGCGACCCAGGCCGACCTTTCGCTCTTCGATTTCGCCGATACGCCGGAAGCGATCTGGGAGGCGCTGACCCGGCGCGGTCTCGGCGCGCATCTCAAGGACAGGCAGTAGAGGTCAGTAAAAGGTCTCGCGCGACTGCGGCGTGTAAGGCGCGAGTTCGCCAAACGCGCCGTCGCGCACCTTGATCGCCCAATCGGGATTGGCCAGGAGCGCCCGGCCCACGGCGACGAGGTCGAACTCCCCCGCTTCCAGCATTTCCAGAAGCCGGTCGAGGGAGGCCGCCTTGGCCTGATATCCCTCGCCTTCCATGGTCGCGCGGATGAAGATCTGGTCGACGCCGACCGAGCCCACGGTGATCACCGGCTTGCCGGAAAGCTTCCGGGTCCAACCGGCGAGGCTGAGGTCGCTGCCCGGAAACCCCGGCTCCCAATAGCGCCGCACCGAACAGTGGAAAAGGTCGACGCCGGCTTCCACCAGCGGTTCGACCATCTGGCCGAGTTCTGCCGGGGAGGTCACGACCTGGGCATCGTAATCGCCGGATTTCCATTGGGAAAAGCGAAAGCAGATCGGAAATCCGGGTCCGGTCCGGCGGCGGCATTCGCGCACGATTTCGGTGGCGAAGCGGACCCTTCCGCTCATGTCGCCGCCATAGGCGTCGCTGCGCCGGTTGGTGACCGACCAGAGGAATTGATCCACCAGATAGCCGTGGGCGGCATGGATCTCGATCCCGTCGAAGCCCAGGCGTTGCGCGCTCTCCGCGGCGGAGGCATAGGCCTCGACAAGCTTGTCGATCCCGCTCTGGCTCAAAGGTTCGGAAGCCTGCACGCAGGGCTTGCCGGCCTCGCTGAAGACGAGGCCCGAGGGGCCGACCGAGGGCGCGGCCGGATTAAAGCCGGTGCCGGGCGGCCGCGTCATGCCGATATGCCAGAGCTGCGGCATGATCTTTCCGCCGGCTTCATGGACGGCGTGGAGGACGCCGGCCCAGCCCGCCAGCGCGTCCTCGCCATAAAAGCGCGGCACTTCCGTGCGGTTGCCGGCTGCCGGATGGTCGATCCAGGTGCCCTCGGTGATGATGAGCCCGATCCCGCCCGCCGCGCGCCTCGCGTAATAGGCGGCGACATCCGGTCCCGGAACGCCGCCCGGAGAGCGGCTCCGGGTCATCGGCGCCATCACAAGCCGATTGGGAAGCTGCAGGTTCCCGGGAGAAAAGGGGTGGAAAAGGGGAGCTGTGGGGAGCAAGCGGGAGTTAAATCCCCTCCGCCGGGGCGACTTTCCAGGCGGCCCGCATCAGCACCGCGCCCAGCGCGACCTTGATGCCCGTGCCGAGCAGGAATGGCAGGAAGCCGGCGGTGATCGCCCGCGTCCAACCGATGAAATGCGCCAGCCAGCCGAGGCCGGGAATGAACAGGATCGCATGGCCCACGAGCAGCGCCACCGCCGCCGTGAGGAGGCTGCGGCTCCAGCCGCATTCCGCGAGCCAGCCCACAGCCGCCGCGGCCAGTACGAAGCCGCCGAGATAGCCGCCGGTCGGCCCCATCATATAGGGCAGCCCCCCGTTGAAGCCGGCGAAGACGGGAAGCCCCAAGGCGCCCTCCGCAAGATAGGTCAGCACCGTCGCGGCGCCGAGCCGCCAGCCATAGGCCATGCCGACCAGCAGGACGGTCATGCTCTGCATGGTCATGGGCACAGGTTTCAACGGCACGCTCACCTGGGCGGAAGCGGCGATGACCAGGCTTCCCAGCAGCAGGCAGGCGATGGTGCGGAGCGCTCCGCGTCCCCAATGGAGCGCGGAAAGGAGCGTCGGCTCGGCGGTTACAATCGTCATGAGATCCTTTTCCGATAAGGAGGCGTCACAGGGGCTTTGAGACTTTTTCCGCCGCTTCGGCCATGAGCTTCAGCGACGAAGGCAGATCGACGAGCGGTGTTACCACCATCCGCTCGAAATGGAAAAGAGGGGCGTTGACCAGGATGGCCTGGAGCGTGTCGGCGTCCGGGGCATCGACGATGGCGACCGCGCCGCGCCGGCCCAGCACGCCATAGGCGGCCTCAACCTTCACCGGGCTCTCGCCATAGCCCTTGGAGCGCCGCGCGAGTTGGGCGGTGATGAGATCCTTCAGGCGATCGACCGGCGCTTCCGCGAAGACTTCGGTCTCGACGAGGAACTTCATCTTTTCTCCTCAACCACAACAGCTTGCGGGATAGGTCACGCCAGCCGGCAGGATATTGCGGTCAGACGCCAAGGACCAGAGCCGATTGCAGGCCGCCTGCACTTTTGGCCGGAGCGCGTCGAGGTCGATGCCGACGACCTTGCCGTCGCGCACCACGGGCTGCCCGTCGACCAGGGTGTGGCGGATGTCGCGGGCGGTCGCGTGATAGACCATGGCCCGGATCGGATCGAAGACCGGGGCGATAAAAGGCGTGTCGAGCGCCACCACCATGAGATCGCCACGCGCGCCGGGCTCGATTGAGCCGAGATCGGGCCGGCCGAGCGCGCGCGCCGCCCCATGGGTCGCACAGACCAGAGCCTGATGCGCCGTCGGATGGCCGACCGAGCCGCTGCGGATCTTGCCCAAGAGGCAGGCGAGCTTCAGGTCCAGGATCAGGTCGTGGGAGAAGCTGTCGGTGGCGATGGCGACATTGACGCCCTTCTCCAGGAATTCCCAGAAGGGGCTGGTGATCCCCTCCTTGGCCTTGCGATAGGAGCAATGGACCACATGGGTCCCGGTCTCGGCCAGGAGGGCGATATCGGCGTCGTCCACATGGGTCACGTGGGTTGCCATGATATCGGGACCCAGGAAGCCGATATCGTGGAGATAGCGCACCGGACTCTTGCCGGTACGGGCCATGACCGTCTCGCATTCGGACAGATGCTGGGCGAGATGGAGATGCGCGTGGATGCCCCGTTCGGCGCAATGGCGCTTGGTGGCGCGCAGCACTTCCTCGGGCACGGTGTCGGGGCCGTGGGGCGAGAGATGGATGCGGAGCCTTCCGCCGAGCGTGCCGTCATGGGTGTCGTGCAGCCGAAGGCCGGCTTCCAGCGCCCCCATCACGTCGCCCGCGTCGCCGGTGACGATCTTGCCGTCCTGGACCCGGCCGATGGCGCCGAGCTTGTTGGGATAAGTGAGGCCGAGTTGGCCCCTGAACCCCAGCCGTTCGATCAGGTTGAGCCAGATCGTATGGAGGCCCGCCTCCACCGGCACGATCATCTCGGCGATGATGGTCGTCGCGCCACCCAGCAGCAGTTCGGCCGCGTCCCATTCCATGAGCGCCGCGAATTCATCGGGGCGAAGCTCGTCGAGGCCGAGGGCCAGGAGCCGTCCCACCCCGTGATAGAAGGCCGCGCCCTCGGTGACGGAGAGATCCTCGGCGACGCCTCTGGCGCGATGGCTGGCGCCCGGATGGACATGGGCATTGATGAGGCCGGGCGCGACCAGGGCGCCGCCCGCGTCGATCTCCAGGTCGGCCCGCCCGCGATAGGAGGGCTCGATCGCGGCAATCCTGCCGTCGGCGATCACGACATCGGAATTGGCGAGGAGCCGCGGCTTCGGGCCGCCGGTCCAAACCGTACCGTTCCTCACCACCGTGACGTTAGCCGTCGCCATCTTGCCTCCCCAAAAAACGCGCGGCGAGTATGCTGCCGTCGCGTTTCAAGTCAATCGCTGCCCCTCGGAGAAACGTGATGGAATTGAGTGTCGTGAAATTGTGTGCCTATCACGTTAACGGCGGCGGGAGCCGCCGTCCTCGGACTGGCGCTGCTGGAGAGGGTTGGAACAGGGAGGTCGGCGGCCAGGAAGGCCAGACACGAAGGCCAGACACGAAGGTGCCCTAGAAAAGCTTGCCGCCATTGGGGACGGGGAGGCTGGGTCCGATCAGCACGACCTCGCCGCTCTCGTCGGGAAATCCCAGAACCAGGATCTCGGAGAGGAATTTGCCGATCTGCTTGGGCGGAAAGTTCACCACGGCGGCGACCTGCCGGCCGATGAGTGTTTCCGGCCGGTAGTGGACGGTGATCTGGGCCGAGGATTTGCGGATGCCGATTTCGCCGCCGAAATCGACCCAGAGCTTGAAGGCCGGCCGGCGCGCTTCGGGAAAAGGTTCGACGGCAGTGACCGTGCCGACCCGGATGTCGACCTTCGTGAAGTCCTCGTAACCGATGCTCATTCTCGCATCCTCCATGCAAAAGGGCCGCCCGAAGGCGACCCTGAAGCTTGGACCCTTATTCCGGGAAGAATTATGCGGCGGTCTTCTTCTTCGCGAAGTTCTGCACTTCTTCCATGCTCTGCGTGAGGCGCTTGTTCAGCACCTCGAAGGCCTCGGTGTTCGACTTGGTGGCCAGCGTCGTCAGCTCGCGCATATTGGCGAGGCCCTTCTCGAAGGCCTGCTTCGCGAGGTCGGCGTGCTTCGCCATCTTGTCTTCGACCTTGGCGCTGCCGGGCTGTCCGATGTCGCGGGCGATGGTGGTGACTTCCTCGACCGCCTGACGGGCGAGTTCGACCTGGCGGCGGGCAATGGCCTGGAGGCCTTCCATGGCGAGCTGGTTCGCCTGGGTCAGCGCCTCTAGGTTCTTTCGCTGGGTTGCGACAAAGGCCTCGATGTCAAAACCGGGGATCGAGAAGCCCTGCATCGCCTTGGAGATGTCCATGTCGAAAAAACCGTTCTTGCCGCTCATGTCGGTAATCCTGCGTTCGGTGAAGCAAAGGGTCGCAACCGAATTATGTTGCGCTGCACAATCATCTCATAATCTTCCGAAGCCAGGGAATCGTCAAGCCACCAAAAAGTGAAGCATTTGTGCAATGCACAATCGATCTAGCGGGTCGGCGCCGCTTCTCCTCCTCTATTCGCAGCCGCACCATCGCGGCCCAGACCGAGCCAGGGCGCGGCGCTTCTGAGGCGCCGATCCAGCGTCGCCATGGTCTGGGTCATGTCCGCGCTGTCGTCGCCGAGCCATGTCTTCAACACGGATAAATAGAGAGCGCCCAAGAGCTTAGCGCGCATCATTCCCGCGATCCCGCCGCAGGACATACCGGAAGCTTCCAGGGTCAAGGCCATGGAACGCAGGACCGCTGCGGCGCCGGCCCCGATCATCGCCGGATCCCGTCTTGCTTCGCGGAGCAGCATCGAGACGGCGGGCTTGTGCGGCGAGAGTGCGTCAAAACGTCGCATCATGCCATCGAATAGGCGATCCCTGGGCGGTTCGCCTTCCCCGTCTTCCGCGCCTTGGACAGATTGAAGATCAATCCGCCGGGCGAAGGCGTCGAGGATCGCGAGCTTCGAGGGGAAATGCGCGAGGACCTCATGAAAGGCGAGGCCGGCTTCGGTCGCGATCGCCGCAAGACCGGCTTTGTGCCAATCGCCGCGGGCGGCGATGGCGAGACCGGCGTCCAAGATCCGGTTGGAGGGATCGGGGTTTTGGTCGGCTTTTGGGTCGGTTTTCTTGGGCATTGGGTCCTCCGCAGCTCGACTGGATATGGGGTCAGGCCACGTCGAGGACGACCCCGCCGGTCAGGCGTTCGAGCTCCGCCGCGGTGGTCTCGAAAACCGCGTGAGGATGTCCTGCCGCTGCCCAGACCGACGCGTGACGTCCGAGATCGCGGTCGATGAAGACATGCGGCGGGGTCGAGTGCCCGATGGGCGCGACGCCTCCGATCGCATAGCCCGTCGTCCGGCGGACGTAGTCGGCGTCGGCGCGGCCGATCTTCTGGCCCAGCGCCGCGGCGACTTTCTTTTCGTCGACCCGATTGGGTCCGCTTGCGACCACGAGGACAGGATGATCGTCGGCCGCCCGAAATATGACGGACTTCGCGATCTGCGCCACCTCGCAGCCGATCGCCGCGGCGGCTTCCGCGGCGCTACGCGCGGTTTCCGAAAATTGCACGACCTCAGCCGAGGAGCCGGCCTCCCGCAGCAGCATCTGGAAACGCTGGGCCGCGGGGCTCAGCGCCGCGCTCACTCGGCGAGCTCACGCGACCGGCGGGTGGCGGCGGCCACGGCGCGCACCATCAAGGCTTCAAGCCCCTCCGCCCCCATCAGCACATCGAGAGCCGCGCGGGTGGTACCGCCCGGACTGGTCACATTCTCCCGGAGGGTCGCGGCCGATTCCGGGGAGAGCCGCGCAAGTTCGCCCGCGCCCGCCACGGTCGCCCGGGCGAGCCGCATGGCGAGGTCAGGGGCAAGCCCTGACTCCACACCAGCTTTGGCGAGGCATTCGATCATCAGAAACACATAGGCGGGGCCGCTGCCCGAAACGCCGGTGACCGCATCGATCAGGCCTTCGTCCTCCACCCAACCGACTTCCCCGGCTGCGGCCAGCAAGGCGCCGCAAAGCTCCTTCTGGGGCGCGGAAACGGTGGGACTGGCGCAAAGCACGGCGATGCCGCGCCCGATGGCGGCCGGGGTATTGGGCATCGAGCGCACGACAGCTGCCTGCGCGCCGAGATGGCGGGCGAAGTATCCGAGGGTCTTGCCGGCGGCTATGGACAGGAAGACCGCGCCCTTCACGGCAAAAGGCCGATAGGCGGGAAGCGCCGTCGTCATGGTCTGAGGCTTCACCGCGAGGATCACGACGTCAGGCACAAGGTCGGCCGGGAGACTCTCGGAACCGGCGTGGATCTCGACGCCCGGCTTTCCCTTGAAGCCTTCGGCGCCCGGGCCCGGTTCGATCACGTGATAGCGCTCGGCCGCCTTGCGGTCGAGCCAGCCCGAGAGGAGCGCGCCCCCCATCTTGCCGCAGCCGACGAGCAGCAGGGTTCCGGGCATTCCACGACCTCCTGGCTAAAAAAGCGTCCCTCAGGCCTCGCCGACGGGATCGATCATCGCGGCGGCGATCGCGTCCTCGGCCGACTTGCCGCCCCAGAGAACGAGCTGGAAGGCCGGGTAGAAGCGCTCGCATTCGGTCAGCGCGATATCCACCAGATCCTCGATCTGCTCGACGCTCGCGCCGAGGGAGCCGCGCAGCAGCACCGCCTGGCGGAAGGCCGGGGACATGTCTTCGGTGGTGATGTCGAAATGGCCGAGCCAAAGCTTCTCGTTGACCACGGCCAGGAGTTCATAGACGGCCGCGCGGCGGTTGCGCGGCACCTTCATGTCAAAGCCGCAGGAGAAATGCATCGCGCTGATTTCCTGCTGCCACACGAAGAACATGCGGTATTCGCACCAGCGGCCGGCAACCTCGACCACCATCTCCTCATCGCTCGCCCGGTCATGCGCCCATTCGTTGGCGAGGACGATCTCTTCCACGAGATCGATCGGATTGCCGTGAGAAACGCTGCTTTCAACCATCATAGAGGTCATGACGCCCTCCTTGTCGGGCGAGCCAGCCGTCGGATCCTGTCAAAGAAGACCCGATCTAGGTCCCCGCCCATCGACTCACCACTAGATCTAGCCTGCCAAAGCCGGAATCGCCACGCAAGCGGAATTACGTTGCGCTTTGGAGTCACTCTGGCGCCGCGGGTTTCTTCGGCGACGGGCGGCGCGAAGCGGCGGGGGCAGCGGAGGTCTCCGCCAGCCGGGCCTCGATGAGGGCAAGCCGGCCCTCCAGGGCCTCCTGATCGGCGCGCGCCTTGGCCGCCATGGCCTGAACCGCGTCGAATTCCTCGCGGCGGACGAGGTTCATCCGGCCGAGCATGCGCTCCACGTGATCGCGCATGCGGGCTTCCAACTCCTCACGCAGGCCGGTGAAGGCCCCCATCGCGCCGGAGGCCATGCGGGCCAGATCGTCGAACAAGCGGTTGTCGCCCTGCATGATCCTACTCCTCGAGTCTAGGGCGCCGCGGTCGGCTGCCCGTTCATCCCGCTAACATAGTGACCGGCGAAACGGAATACGAATCGGCCGATCCTGGAGCCGCCCATCTTCTTTGACGCGCCGGGGGAAAGCCTGTAACAGGGGCCAGGGTAGCGGGCTTCTGGGAGGCTGGCATGATCGTCATCACCGGCGGAGCCGGCTTCATCGGGTCCAATCTGGCGGCGGCGCTCGAGGAGCGCGGAGAGAGCGAGATCGTCATCTGCGATCGCTTCGGCCCCGGCGACAAATGGCGCAACCTCGGCAAGCGCGAATTGGCGCTGCTGCTGCCGCCCGAGGAACTGCTCGACTATCTGGAAGACCAGGGGCCGAAGATTCAGGCGGTCTTCCACATGGGCGCGATCTCCTCGACGACCGAGCCCGACATAGACCTCACCCTCCAGACCAATTTTACTTTGTCGCAGAAGCTCTGGCGCTGGTGCACGAATACCGGGACGCGGTTTATCTATGCGTCGTCGGCGGCAACCTACGGTGACGGCTCCGCGGGCTTCGACGATAATTCGGCTGCCCTGGGAACGCTCCGCCCGCTCAATGCCTATGGCTGGTCGAAGCATCTCTTCGACCGACGGGTCATGCGGCTCTCGGCGGGCCGGGGATCTCGGGCCTCGCAATGGGTCGGCCTCAAGTTCTTCAACGTCTACGGCCCCAATGAATACCACAAGGGCTCGATGCGCAGCGTCGTGCACCAGGTTTTCGAGGGCGTGCGGGCGGGCAAGCGGGCGACCCTCTTCCGCTCGCACAATCCGCAATATGCCGATGGCGGGCAGTTGCGCGACTTCATCTACGTGCGCGATTGCGTTTCCGTCATCTTGTGGCTTTACGACAATCCCGATGTCAGCGGCCTTTTCAACTGCGGCACCGGCCAGGCGCGGAGCTTCAAGGATCTGGCCGAGGCGGTCTTTCGCGCCCTCGGCAAGGAGCCGGAAATCGATTACATCGATACCCCCCTGGAGATTCGCGACAAGTATCAATACTTCACTGAGGCCCGGATGGACCGGCTGCGCGCCGCCGGATATCAGGGAACACCGACGCCGCTCGAAGAAGGGGTGCGCGATTACGTGCAATCCTTCCTGACCGCCCCCGATCCCTACCGCTGACGGTTGCCGCCCAGCTCATGCTCGCCATTCCCTTTCCCGATATCGATCCGATCCTGGTCTCCATCGGACCTTTCGCCATCCGCTGGTATGCGCTCGCCTATATCGTCGGGCTCATTCTGGGATGGCGGTATTGCCTCAGGCTCTCCAAGCATCCCCCGAGCGTCGCGACGCCGCAGCAGGTGGACGACTTCCTGGTCTGGGCCACCCTGGGCGTCGTGCTCGGCGGCCGGATCGGCTACGTCGTCTTCTATAACCCGATGCATTACCTCAACTATCCCGTGGAGGCGCTTTACCTCTGGCACGGCGGCATGTCGTTCCATGGCGGGGCGCTGGGCGTGCTTTTCGCGCTCTTTCTCTTCTCGCGGCAGCGCAAGATCGACTTCCTCGGGTTCTCCGACATCATCGTTTCCGCCGCGCCGATCGGGCTTTTCTTCGGCCGGATCGCGAACTTCATCAATGCGGAGCTTTGGGGACGGGTCACGGACCTTCCCTGGGGGGTCGTTTTCCCGGGAGCGGGACCCGAGCCCCGCCATCCGAGCCAGCTCTATGAGGCGGCGCTCGAAGGTCTCGTGCTCTTCGTCCTGCTGAATTGGCTCCGGCATTTTACCGGCGCAAGATATCGCCGCGGCGTGTTGGTCGGGGTTTTCCTGGCGGGCTACGCGGTCGCGCGTACCGCTGTCGAATTCGTGCGCCAGCCGGACGAGCAACTGGGTTTCCTCATCTTCGGCGCGACCATGGGGCAGCTTCTCTCGCTCCCGCTGCTGTTGCTCGGCCTCTATCTCATTTGGCGCGCTACCCCCTATCCGCCCGAGGCTCTCAGAAACGCGGATGAACCCGCTCGGTGAGATTCTGGCCCGGCGCATCCGCGCCACCGGCCCCCTGACGGTCGCGGAGTACATGGCCGAGGCGCTCGGCCATCCGGTCCATGGCTATTACTCCACCCGGGATCCTTTCGGCGTGGCGGGCGATTTCATTACCGCGCCGGAGATCAGCCAGGTCTTCGGTGAGCTGATCGGCCTTTGGTGCGCCGATTGCTGGGACCGGATGGGCCGCCCCGACCCTGTGCTGCTGGTCGAACTCGGGCCGGGGCGCGGGATCTTGATGGCGGATGCCCTGCGGGCCGCGAAGGCGCTCCCGGGGTTTCGCGCGGCGATCCGGCCGCATCTCGTCGAGACGAGCCCGAAACTGCGAAAGCTCCAGGCTGACCGCCTCGCCGACGGGGAGGCCCAGTGGCATGACGAGATCGGGGATGTTCCTCACGGCCCGATGCTGCTGATCGCCAACGAATTCCTCGACGCCCTGCCGATCCGGCAATACCAGCGCGGCCCCGAAGGATGGCACGAGCGCCGTATCGGGCTGGACGAGCAGGGGGCGCTGGCCTTCAGGCTCGAAGCGAAACCGAGCCTGCCGGCGGGTTTGAGGGAGGGGCCGGCGGGGAGCCTCTGGGAGATCTGCCCGGCCGCCGCCGGCATCGCCACCGCGATCGGCGCGCGGCTGAAGCGGAACAAGGGCGTGGCGCTTTTCATCGACTATGGCTATTTCCCGAGCGGTCTCGGGGACACCTTGCAGGCCGTCCGCCGCCATCGCCCGCAAGGAGTGCTGGACTCGCCGGGCGAGGCCGATCTTACCGCCCATGTGGATTTTGCGGCCGCTGCGGCGGCAGGGATAAAGGCCGGCGCGGATGCTTACGGGCCGGTCAGCCAAGGCGACTTTCTCTCCGCGCTCGGTTTGGCCCAGCGCGCGGCGAAGCTTCTCCAGCGCGCGAGCCCCGAGCAGGCGAAAGACATCGAGAGCGCCTGCCGCCGCTTGATCGCATCGGATGAAATGGGCACGCTCTTCAAGGTGCTGGCGCTCACCCATCCCGGCTTTCCGGCGCCCGTCGGTTTCGCCGACCAGGAGTCCTTTCTCCCATGATCACCCTCAAAGCCCTCGACGGCGTCCGGCATGGCTTCTTCACCCGCGAGGGCGGCGTGAGCGAGGGCATCTTCGCCTCGCTCAACTGCGGTTTCGGGTCGAGCGACGAGGCGGACAGGGTCGCCGAGAACCGCGCCAGAGTGGCGGAAAGTCTCGGCGTAACGGCCGACCGCCTGGCCACCTGTCACCAGATCCATAGCGCCGAGGCGGTCATCGTCGAAAGCGTCTGGCGGCGCGAGGATAATCCCCGCGCGGACGGCATGGCGACACGGACGCCGGGCGTGGCGCTCGGCATTCTGACCGCGGATTGCGCGCCGGTGCTGTTCTGCGACCCGGCTTCGGGAACCATCGGGGCGGCCCATGCGGGTTGGCGGGGCGCTGTCACCGGGATTCTCGAAGCCACGGTGGCGGCGATGGAGCGGTTGGGCGCCCGGCGCGACCGCATCCGCGCCGGCGTCGGTCCTTGCATCGGCCAGGAGTCTTATGAAGTGGGGCCGGAATTCCCCGCGCCTTTCCTGGCGGAAGACGAGGCGAACGGGGCTTTTTTCGCGCCGGGCCAGCGCGAGGGCCGCTTCCAGTTCGATCTTGCGGGCTATGTGGCGAAGCGCTTGAATCTGTTGGGTATTGCCGCCGTGGAGTCAGCCAACCGCGACACGGCGGCGGAAGCCCAGAGCTTCTATTCCTACCGCCGCATGTGCCTGGTGGGCGAAGCGGACTACGGGCGGCAGATCTCCGCCATCGCGCTGCCTCTTTAGCGGGGCCGTTAGCTCGCTTTCAAAAGCCGGCCTAAGCGGCCGATCCCTTCGGTAATCGTCGCCTCCGAAGCCAGCGAGAAATTGAGCCTCAGCGTGTTCCGCCCGGAACGATCCGCATGGAAGGCGGCGCCCGGCACGAAGGCGACGCGGGCCTCGGCGATCGAACGGCGCAGAAGCTCCGCCCCGTCCACCTCCGGCGGCAGGGTCACCCAGATGAACATGCCACCCTCGGGATGCGTCCAGGTGACACCCTGAGGCATGGAGTGTTTGAGCGCGTCCAGCATGGCGTCCCGCCTCTTGCGATAGACGTCGCAGATGCGGGCGACCTGGTCACGCAGCAGGCGGGAGGCTACCTCGTGCATGACCATCTGGTTGAGCGTGCCGCTGTGGAGATCGCCCGCCTGCTTCACTAGCACCAGCTTCTGGATCACGGCCTTGGGGCCGACGATCCAGCCCAGCCGAAGCGCCGGGACGATGGTTTTGGAAAAGGTCCCGCAATAAAGCGTCCGCGCGAGGTCGATGCCGCCCGCCCGCTCTGCGTCGAGGGCCAGCAGGCAGGGCTGCGGTTCGCCGTCGTAGCGGAGTTGCTCATAGGCGGCATCCTCGATCAACACGAGGTCGAGGGCATCGGCGTCTTCGACCAATCGGCGGCGCTGCGCCAGGTCGAGGCTCAGCCCCGTGGGGTTCTGGAACTCCGGCATCGCATAGCCGAGCTTCAGCTTGGCGCTTCCGCCCCGATAGCTTTCGGCGCTTCGGTTGTTGTCGGGGCCGGGCAGCAGGTCATAAGCCGGCTGATAGGCGTTGAAGGCCTGGAGCGCGCCGAGATAAGTGGGCCGGGACACCAGCACCGTGTCGCCCGGGTCGACCATGAGCTTCGCGATGAAATCGAGCGCCTGCTGGGAGCCGTTGGTGATCAGCACATTGTCCGGCGCGCAGGCAACGCCCCGGCTGACCATATGGCCGACGATCCATTCCCGCAGTGGCAGGTAGCCTTCGCTCGCGGAATATTGGAGCGCGGCGCCCGCTTTCACCGGATCGTTCAGGATCCGCGCGTGAGCCTCGGCAATCTCCGCCCGGGGGAAAAGCGCCGGATCGGGGATCCCACCCGCGAAGGAGATGATGTCCGGCTGGTCCAGAAGCTTCAGAAGCTCCCGGATTTCCGATGCGCCCATGCCTTGGGCGCGCGCGGCATAGCGGTCCGACCAATCCTTCATCGCGTCTCATCCCATAGATATATGACAATATTATTGACCTATTATGCGAGCGCAAGCCCTCTTTCATTTATGCCTGCCGCCGACGAAGCGCTGTGCAAATCCGTCCAATCGATGTCCGATGCGGGGATCGATTGCTTAGGGTATCCCTGGGCTCTATCATTTCGGCGATCCTTAGCCTCCAAACTCGAAAGCCGATGCCGCATCTTCTCCTGTTTTTCGCCTTTTGCCTCCTGGGGCTTGTCGCATCGTGCATGATGTCCTGAAACGCGCGTTCCTGACGATTTGTCTCTGCGTCGCCGCCTGCCAGCCGCTTCCCCATCCGCTCGCCGAACATAAGCCGATCCCGCTGGATCCCTCGCTGGCGCTGAAGGACAGCTACGGCATCACGGTGGAACCGGTCGCGGGCGCGCCAGCCGAAGCCGCCAAGGGACTTGCCGAAGCGATGGCTTCGGCCTTGCGCGACGCCGGCATCCCGGCCAGCACCCAAGGGCATAACCGGGCGAGTTATTTCCTGAAAGGTGCCGCGCGGGTGGAGGCCTTGCCTGCCGGTCGCAGCGGCATTGCCGTGGATTGGGAATTGAAAGCACCGAAAGGCGCCGCCGTCGGGCAAGGCAGCGCCCGAGCCGAGGGGGCTAGCTCCGCCTGGCAGTCGGGCAATCCCGGGCTCATGAAAAGCCTGGCCCAGGCCGGTGCGCCCGCCATCGCGAAGCTTATCCAGGAGGAAGCGCCGGTTGCGGCCGCCGATATTCCCCGCCCGCAGATCCTGGTTCGTCAGGTTACCGGCGCCCCAGGCGACGGGACACGGTCCCTGACCCGCGCGGTGATCGAGGCGTTGCGGCGTGTCGATCTGCCTGCCAAAGCGGCCACGGACGCGCCGCCGGCGAAAGGCGCTTTGATCGTCTCGGGCACGGTCGCGGTCGCGGCGGCGTCGGCGGGCAAGCAGAAAGTCACCGTGACCTGGGAAGTCAGCGGGGCGGACGGGAACTCCCTCGGCAAGGTCGGGCAGGAAAATGCGATTCCCGCGGGGCTTCTTGACGGCGCCTGGGGGGAAATCGCCCTGGCCGTCGCGGAAGCCGCCACCGATGGCATCCTCTCCATCGTCGAAAGGGTGGAGGAGGCCGCTCGCTCTTAAGCTGATTTGTCGGCTTTCGGCGGTTTACAGCCAGGGAACGCTTTGTTACATTCCCGCGCGCTTCGCCCGGGCGGCACCGGATGCGAGATGCCAGAGCAGCGAAGATCCGTATGAAAGTCATCACCTGTAACAGCAATCGGCCCCTGGCCGAGGCGATTTCCGCTTCGCTCAACCTTCCGATGACGAAGGCGAGCGTGCGGCGCTTCTCCGACATGGAGATCTTCGTCGAGATCCACGAGAACATCCGCGGCGAGGATGTCTTCGTGATCCAGTCGACCTCCTATCCGGCCAACGACAACTTGATGGAACTGCTGATTACGCTTGATGCGCTGCGCCGTAGCTCGGCCCGTCGCATCACTGCGGTCGTTCCCTATTACGGCTATGCCCGGCAAGACCGGAAGTCCGGCTCCCGGACGCCGATCACGGCGAAGCTCGTCGCCAATATGATCACCGCCGCCGGCGCCGACCGGGTGCTGACCCTCGATCTCCATGCCGGGCAGATCCAGGGCTTCTTCGATATTCCCACCGACAACCTCATCGCGGCTCCCGTCTTCATCAAGGACATCAAGGAGCATTTCAACGGCGGCGACCTCGTCATCGTCTCGCCGGATGTCGGTGGCGTGGTGCGGGCGCGGCAGATCGCGCGGCCCTTGGATGCGGATCTCGCGATCATCGACAAGCGGCGCGAGCGCGCGGGCGTGTCCGAAGTCATGAACATCATCGGCGACGTCTCCGGGCGGCGCTGCATCCTGGTGGACGACATCGTCGACAGCGCCGGCACTCTCTGCAACGCTGCCGAGGCCTTGAAGGAAGCGGGCGCTTCCTCGGTTTCGGCCTATGTCACCCATGGCGTGCTGTCGGGTGGCGCCGTGGCGCGGGTCACTGCCTCGCCCCTGGAGACGCTGGTCATCACCGACAGCATTCTCGGCACCGAGGCTGTGCGGGTCGCGCGCAACATCCGCCAGCTCACCATCGCGCCGCTGATGGCCGAGGCGATGCTGCGGATCAGCGAGGAGCGCTCGGTTTCGAGCCTCTTCAACTAGGGAATTCAGTTTCCGTCCAGCCTCAAAGCGGACGGTAGCGGCGAGCGGCACCCCTGGAGGCCGCCGCCGGACGCGGCAGAAGCCCCTGCAAGACGCAGCGGCGCCGCTTCGATGAAGGAGAGTGTCTAGCTATGCCAGATATTGCCAAGCTGAGCGCCAAGCTGCGCGACCGGGCTGGAAAGGGGGCCGCCCGGGCCACGCGTCGCGCAGGCCTCATTCCAGCCGTGATCTACGGCGACAAGAAGGACCCCGTCATGGTGACCCTGGAGCCCCGCTCCTTTGTGCGCGAACTGCACAAGCCGGGCTTTTTCGCCAAGCTGATGGATCTGGAGATCGAAGGCGTCACCCATCGCACGCTGCCCCGCGACGTGCAGTTCCATCCGGTGACCGATTCGCCGATGCATGTGGATTTCCTGCGTGTCGGCGCCTCTACCAAGGTGACGGTCGAGGTTCCGGTGCATTTCGTCGATCAGGACAAGTCGCCCGGCCTGAAGCGCGGTGGCATCCTGAATATCGTGCGGCATGAGATCGAACTCGTCTGCCGTGCGGATGCGATCCCGGAAGGGCTGACCATCAGCCTCGAAGGCCGCGACATCGGCGACAGCATCCACATCAGCGCCGTGGCGTTGCCGGAAGGCACCCATCCGACCATCACCGACCGCGACTTCACCATCGCCAGCGTGGCCCCGCCGACGGTTGTCCGCGAGGACTCCGCTCCTGCGGCGGGCGAAGCTGCGGCAGCGACGCCGGCGGCCGGTAGCTAAGGCGGCTGCATGCGTCTCCTCGTCGGGCTCGGCAATCCCGGCGCCCGCTACGAGCGCACGCGGCACAACATCGGGTTCATGGCGGCGGATGCGATTGTCCGCCGCCATGGCCTGCCCCCGTTCCGGGCCAAATTCCAAGGCGAGGTCACCGAGGGTCTCATCGGCGGCGTGAGGACGCTTGTCCTGAAGCCGCAGACCTTCATGAACCTCTCCGGCGATTCCGTCGGGGCGGCAGCGCGTTTCTACAAGATCGAGCCGAGGGAAATCGCCGTCCTGCACGACGAGCTCGATCTGGCCCCAGGCAAGCTGAAGGTGAAGCAGGGCGGGGGGGCCGCGGGCCACAACGGGCTGCGCTCCATCGACGCCAATTTGGGGCCGGACTATTGGCGCGTGCGCCTTGGCATCGGCCATCCCGGAGCCAAGGAGCTGGTCCTCGCCTATGTCCTCCAGAATTTCGCGGCGGAGGAACAGTCCTCCTGGTTGCCCGCGCTGATCGATGCTATCGCCGAAGCCACCCCGCTGCTGGCAGCGGACGATGTGGCGAGCTTCATGTCGAAAGTGTCGACCATTCTCAACCCGCGGCCCCCGAAGCCGCCGCGCGAAGCGGTAAAACCTGAGGGTTAACCCGCTGCTTCGATCAATTCGATATCTTTGCGAAGCAGTTCATTGACCAACTCATTGAGAGAGGTCCCTCGCGCTTCAGCCTTCGCTGCGAGATAGACGAGAATCTCTGCGTCAAGATGGACGGGAGGGGTCAACTGGATGTTCGTCCGGTGAAATTTTCCCCGTTCGGCCTTCGAGAAATCGTATTCGTCTTTCATGATCCTAGGCCTTCGAGATAGAACTGTACTTCACGATTGGTGGGGCGTCTCGCCGAGATTATGCGTATGGCGACGCGATTATCTCCCAATTCGATGTAAGTGTGTATTGCGACGAGCAACTGCCCTTTGCCGTCGTCGCCCAATGTGATCCAACGGTCTTCATTGTCGCTATGCTCCTCATCGAAAAGAGAGAGCGCAAGTTTATCCGTAAATATGCCCATGGCGTCTTCGAAGCGCACGCCGTGCTTCTTTTGATTGGATAACGCTTTGGCAGGATCCCAATCGAATTCGTAGCGTGTTGCCATGAAGCGAGCGTTTCGCACACCACCATTCCTGTCAATCGCAATGCGCTTGGCATCCCCGGCGCGGCCCTCTATAGGTTCGGCGCGCTTCCTCCAGCGATTGGCATATTTCCATGGGTTTCAACTGCGGCATCGTCGGCCTGCCCAATGTCGGCAAATCGACGCTTTTCAACGCGCTGACCGCGACGGCCGCGGCGGAGGCGGCGAATTATCCCTTCTGCACCATCGAGCCCAATGTCGGACGGGTGGCGGTGCCGGACGAGCGCCTGGACGTCTGCGCCAAGCTCGCCAAATCCGCGAAGATCATCCCGACCCAGCTTGAATTCGTCGATATCGCCGGCCTTGTGCGGGGCGCGTCGAAGGGCGAGGGGCTCGGCAACCAATTCCTGGGCCATATCCGTGAAGTCGACGCCATCGCCCATGTGCTGCGCTGCTTCGAGGACGGCAACGTCACCCATGTGGAAGGCTCCATCGATCCGATCCGCGATGCGGAGACGGTCGAGACGGAACTGATGCTGTCCGATCTCGAAAGCTTGGAGCGCCGCGCCCATGCCGCGGAGAAGAAGGTGCGCGGCAACGACAAGGAAGCCAAGCAGCAGCTTGAAGTCATGCAACCGCTCCTGGCTGCGCTGCGGGACGGCAAACCCGCCCGCTCGATCAAGTTCGACGCGGAACAGACCCTCATCGTGAAGGGCCTGCAGCTCATCACGGCGAAACCCGTTCTCTATGTCTGCAATGTCGAGGAGGCGTCGGCCGCCACCGGCAACAGCCAGACCGAACGTGCCGCCCGCTATGCGGCGGAGCAAGGCGCGGGCACTGTCATCATCTCCGCCGCCATCGAGGCGGAAGTCTCTCAACTTGCTGAGGAGGCGGAGAAGCGCGAGTTCCTCGAAGCCCTGGGCCTCGAGGAAGCTGGCTTAGGCCGGGTGATCCGCGCGGGCTATGGGCTTCTGGACCTCGTGACCTTCCTCACGGTCGGCCCCAAGGAAGCGCGGGCCTGGACGGTGGCGCGCGGCGCCAAGGCCCCGCAGGCGGCGGGCGTGATCCACACGGATTTCGAAAAGGGCTTCATCCGTGCCGAGACCATCGCCTATGCGGACTTCGTCGCCCACGGCGGCGAGCAGGGCGCGAAGGAAGCCGGCAGAATGCGGCTCGAAGGGTCGGAATACGTCGTGCAGGACGGCGACATCCTGCACTTCCGTTTCAACGTCTGACGGTCAGAACTGATAGCCGACGTTGAAGCCCGCGGTGAACTGGGTCGCGCGGGCGACGATCGGGCTGCTCGCGGCGTCTCCCAACAGGTGCTGGACCGCGGCGTCGCCCTCGATGAACCACTTCGGCGAGACGTGATAGATCGCCGTGACGCCGAAATTGACGTTCTTGAAGCCGGCATCCGCGTTATGCCGCGCGAACCGCGTATTGAGCGCCTGCTGCGCGCTGATGCCGAAATAATGGCGCATATAGGTGCCGTCGGCGAAGGTGATCGAGGGGCCGGCGAAGACCTGGATGCTCTCCTTGCCGACGAGCGGCATATAGGCGCCGATGTCGCCGATGAAGCCATCGGCGCCGCCCATCACGCGGCGGATATTGGCGGTGATCACCACCGGCAGGATCGAATATTCGGCGAAGAGCTTGATGGCGGGGGCGGGGCTGATGTTGCCGAGGCCGTGTAGCCGGCCTTCGTCGTCCGCCCGGCGACCCACGTCATAGGAAACGGCGACGCCCGCGCGATAGGTCGTGCCGCGCAGGAGGTTTACGCCCAGGCCCTCGCCGACCGAGAAGAAGGCGAGATCCTTGTACCGCACATCGATCAGGGGATCGGCGCGCAGCCGATATTTCGCCGAGCCATCGGAAAGCGGATAGACATCGGAACCGCCGCCGAGCGTCACCTGCCAATCCGGTGCCGGGCCTCCCAGCGGCGCCAGCACCACGCCGGCCGAGTATTGCCAACTCGCAAGGGGGGAGGGGGTTTGGGCATGCGCCGTGGTGCCGAGGCCCAACAGGATCAGAAACGCCGTGAGGGACGCCGCACGAAAAAGTGCCATCAATTTCCACCCCTAAAAGCCGCGAGCCGACGATCCGTCCGCAGCGTCAACGCCGATAACAGTGATCTATGGTCAAAGTTCCGACTGTCACCCTTCTGTCATCCCTTTCATCTGGCGGGTTGCTGTCCATAAGTTTTGAATTTTCCCAAGACACGCCGCATCTCGTCCTCGTCGAGCAGGACAGGCTCTCCCGCCTGGCGCACCCGCCAATACATCGCCGCCAGTGTTTCGACTTCATGGGCAAGTTTCAGCGCCCGCTCGATCGTCGCACCAACAGCGATCATCCCATGATTCGCAAGCAGACAGGCTAAACGTCCCCGCAGGGCCTCGACCGCATGCAAAGATAATTCTTCCGAGCCGAAGGTCGCATAGGGAGAGCAGCGGATATCGGCCCCGCCCGCCACCGCGACCATATAGTGAAACGACGGAATTCCCAGGCGCAGGCAGGCCAGCGTCGTGCAGAACATCGGATGGGCGTGCAGCACCGCATTGACCTCGGGCCGGGCCTCGAAGATGTCGCGGTGAAAGCGCCATTCGGAAGACGGGAGGAGCGGCCCCTCGTGGCTGCCGTCGAAACGCATCGGCACCAAGCCGCCGGGGGTCAAGGCGGCGCAATCGGCGCCTGTGGGCGTGATCAGGAAACCTTCTTCGCTTCGCACGCTCAGGTTCCCGGCGGTTCCCTGGTTCAACCCCAATTCCGTCATGCGCCGCGCGGCGCGGCAGAGGGCCGTGGCGGGATCGTCAGGGGATGAGGGTATGGTCATCTCATCCCGCCAAGCGGTGTTTAGCGGCTTCGGGAAAGAGCGATGCCAGTCCTGCCTCGGAAGCGGCGCAAACTCCGCGCTCGGTGATGAGCGCCGTTACGAGCCTCGCCGGCGTCACGTCGAAGGCATAATTGGCGGCACGGCTTTCCGCCGGGATCACGCGGACCTTCCCGATCGACCCATCCGGCAGCTGACCGGATATCTCCGCGACCTCGGAAGGATCCCGCTCCTCGATCGGGATGTCGCGGAGCCCGTCGCCGATGGTCCAATCGATGGTCGGCGAGGGCAGGGCCACATAGAAGGGCACCCCGTTGTCATGGGCCGCCAGCGCCTTGAGATAGGTGCCGATCTTGTTGGCGACGTCGCCTCTGGCGGTCGTCCGGTCCGTTCCGACGATGCACAGATCGACGCGGCGGTGCTGCATCAGGTGTCCGCCCACATTGTCGGCGATGACCGTATGAGGCACGCCATGCTGGGCGAGTTCCCAGGCGGTGAGGCTGGCGCCCTGGTTGCGCGGTCTGGTTTCGTCCACCCAGACATGCAGCGGAATGCCAGCGTCATGGGCGCGATAGATCGGGGCGAGCGCGGTGCCCCAGTCCACGGTGGCGAGCCAGCCCGCGTTGCAATGGGTCAGGATATTCACCGCTTCCGTCCCGCGCAGGGCTTTCTCGATCAGCGGCAGCCCGTGATCCCCGATCGCGCGATTGGCTTCGACATCCTCGTCGCAGATCGCGGCGGCGCGGGCATAGGCGGCGGGCATCCGCTCACCGGGAACCAGCGGCTGGAGTATCCGCCGCATATCGTCCAGCGCCCAGCGCAGGTTCACCGCCGTCGGCCTTGTCGCCCCCAAAAGCCGGCAGGCTTCGTCGAGCGCCTTGTCCGAGGAATCGCGCGCCATGGCCAGGGCCACGCCATAGGCGGCGGCCGCGCCGATCAGGGGCGCGCCGCGAACTAGCATGGCGCGGATCGCATGGGCCGCTTCCTCCACCGTGCGGAGCGTCACCGTCGTGAAGCGATGGGGCAGCAGCGTCTGGTCGATGATCCCCACCGAGGTCCCATCGGGTTCCAGCCAGATGGCGCGCATCGCTTTGCCCTGGACCTTCATGCCGTGGCCTTTCCGAAGAGCGCCAGGACCGTTTCATGCCCTCCATCGCGGGCGAGGTCGGCTGCCGTCTTGCCGCTCTCGCTGAAGAGGGCGGGATCCGCCCCGGCTTTCAGGAGTTGCGCGACCGTGGTTTCCATGCCGTTTCCGGCGGCAAGCATGAGAGGCGTCCAGCCAGCGCCCTGCCGCGCGTCGAGATCCGGGGTGGCCGGGATCAATACCTCGACCACGGCAACCTTCTCCGTGCGGCCGGCGCAGGCCGCGTGCAGTGGCAGATTGCATTCGAAGGCGCGGCTGTAGAGGGAAGCGTCGGCGCCTCTGTCGAGCAGCATGGCCGCGATCTCGGCATGGCCGAAGAAAGCGGCGAGATGAAGCGGGGTCCAGCCATCGGCCGACAACAGGTTGACCGCGTCGGGGCTGCGATCAAGCGCGGTTCCGACATCGGCCAGCCGTCCGAGCGCCGCGGCTTCGTGGAGCGGGATCGGAAAGCCGAGCGCCAGCAAGGCGTCGATATGAGCGACCAACCCGCGATAGAGGCAGAATTGCACGAGAGATTCGCCGTTCCGGTCGTGGATCGCAAAGGGCGAGCGTCCCGGCGGCAGTTCGGCGACCATGATCGCGGGATCGTTCAGCATCGCGAGCCCGAAGACCCCGGACGGCATTGCCGTCATGAGGGGGATCGGGCCAGCACCCGCCCGGCAACCGCGTCGAGCCGGGCCAGAACCGCCGGATCGCGCGCTTCCGGCGCGGTGATGAGGGCGGTGTCCAGCGCCGTCTGGCAGCCGGCGTGGCAAGGTCCCGCATGGCCCGACAGCAGCGG
Organism: Rhodospirillales bacterium; assembly: GCA_947473305.1. Classification (GTDB taxonomy): domain Bacteria; phylum Pseudomonadota; class Alphaproteobacteria; order ATCC43930; family CGMCC-115725; genus CANJCB01. Next base: position 43,353 of record CANJCB010000007.1, on the reverse strand, counting down.
GATCACATGCTTCACCAAGGCCCGCGCCTTGTCGGCATTGGCCATCAACACGCCGACGATCTGGTCCACGGTCACATGGTCGTGGTGCGGATGCCAGCAGTCGAAATCGGTCACCATGGCGACCGTCGCGTAGCAGATCTCCGCCTCCCGGGCGAGTTTCGCCTCGGGCATGTTGGTCATGCCGATCACATCGCAGCCCCAGGTCCGGTAAAGCTGGCTCTCCGCGAGTGTTGAGAACTGCGGGCCTTCCATGGCGAGATAGGTGCCGCCCCGTCGAAGCCCGATGCCGGCGGCCTCGGCCGCCTTGGAAAGATGGTCGCCGACCCGCGAGCAAACCGGCCGCGCGACCGACACATGGGCGACGCAGCCCGTTCCGAAGAAGCTCTTCTCCCGCGCGAAGGTTCGGTCGATGAACTGGTCCGCCAAGACGAAATCACCCGGCTCCAGCGCATGGCGCAGGCTGCCCACGGCGGAGAGCGAGACGATCTCGGTGACGCCGCTGCGCTTCAACGCGTCGATATTGGCGCGGAAATTGATCTCGCTGGGCGGGATGCGGTGGCCACGGCCATGGCGTGGGAGGAAAATGACCCGCTGCACGCCGAGGTTGCCGAAGCAGAGTTCGTCCGAAGGCTCTCCGAAGGGAGAGTCGACCCGGCGCCACTCCACATCGGTCAGCCCGTCGATCTGATAAAGCCCGCTTCCGCCGAGGATTCCAATGATCGGTGATGACGTCATCCCGCAAGATGCTCCTGTTTCATATGCCGACAGTGTCCCAAGGGCAGCGATGGGCGGCAACAGGAATTAGGGGCCATGGGCGATGGCCTGGACGCGCGCCGCATCCTGGGGGCGGGAGAGGAGATAGGCCTCGCGGTCACGGTCTATGCGGGCCAGATGAGCCTCGATAGTGGCCGAGGTCAGGCGCTCCCCGAAATCGGCGGGTTCGGCAGCCCCTCGGATCCGTTCGATCACGAGGCGGCCGACCCAGGGCCGGAAGTGGCTCGCGTCTACATGGGTTTCCATCTCGCCACCGAGCGGCGTGGTGGTCAGACGGTTGAAGCCTGAGAAATCCCAAAGCGGGATCCCCATCGGCTCCGAGATCGCGACCAGCCGGCGCTTCCACTCGTTCAGTCTGGGCCAGAGCCCGGCCACATGCACCGCCTCGGTCAGCGAGGCATGTTCGGGAGAGATATAGGTGATGACATCGAGCCCCTTGGCCTTGGCGGCGACAAGGAGGGCGCGATAATCCGCCATCGACCGCTCGAAGCTCTCGTAATGTCCATAGAGATAGGGGAGATGGAGGAAGCGGTGAAGATCCTCCAGGGCGATTGCGGTGCCGTCCTTGCCCGGCACGGGTGGGATGACGGCGAACCCGTCGTGATGGAAATCGGCGGCCACGCCCCGGCGCGAGGCGCGGATGGTCCGCCAGCTTCTCTCGAGCGCGGCTTGCGTGAAGAGAATAAGGGGGGCCGCGCGCAAGACCGCATGCCGCCCCAGGACCGCGTCGTCATAGGCCGGGTCGGGAGAACTCAGGTCGTTGAAGGAAAAGAAGTCGAGCCCGATGATGAGCCGCTTGGCATTCGTATCCTCCAACACGTGGAGGCCATAGCCCTTGACCTCCGTCGCCGTGGCCGCCGGCATGCCGAAGTTATAGATGCGGTCGCCCCCGGCGAGACCCTGCGGGTCGATCCCATAGAAGGCCCGGGATGTCCCCAGGATCACGGTCTCGGGATCGCGGCGCTCGACCTGGAGGGGTTTCACGAAGCGGGGATTGCCGACCGATTTGACGGTATTGATCCGGTCGATCTTCGGCGGGCTCCAGAGATCGAAGGGATCGATCGCATAGTCGATGGCGCCCGCCAGGGACAGGATCGATCCAATCGTCAGGAAGAAGCGCTTGAGGTAGGCCAATCGCTAGAACCTGAAATAGAGGAATTCGGTGATGCGGCCGAGATAGAGGAGGCCGAGCGTCGCGAGCACGCCCATCCCATAGGCCCAGGCCGGCGTCGGCCGCCAACGAAAGAGAAAGCCCGGCTCTTTCGTTTCCTTCAAGCCGCGGTCGAAGGGCAGGACCGGGCGATAGCGCGCCAGGATCTGATAGGTATTGGGCGCGAACCAGACGATGGCGAGACCAACCAGGATCAACCAGGCGCCCCGATCCCAATGGAAGGGCTCCAGCACCCAGAGCTTCGCGTCGGCACCGATCATCCCGCGGAGCACGCGCAGCGCGCCCCCGAAGGTCTCCGCCCGAAAGAAGACCCAGGCGACGATGACGCAGAGAAAAGTCAGGAGACGGGCCGCGAGCCGGTGAAGACGGGAAGGGGGCTTGAGCCCCTTCCGCCTCTCCCGCCAGGCGTGGTTTATCGCGAGATAGAGCCCGTGGAGCGTGCCCCAGGCGATGAAAGTCCAGCCGGCGCCATGCCAGAAGCCGCCCAGCACCATGGTGGCCATCAGGTTGAGATAGCGCCGCGATCTGCCATGCCGGTTGCCGCCCAGCGGGATATAAAGATAGTCGCGCAGAAAGCGCGACAGCGTCATATGCCAGCGTCGCCAGAAATCGATCATGTCGCGGGCTTTATACGGCGAGAAGAAATTGAGCGGCATGCGGATGCCGAACATCAGCGCGAGCCCGACCGCCATGTCGGAATAGGCGGAGAAATCGAAATAGAGCTGGAGCGTATAGGCGAGCGTCCCGCCCCAGGCTTCGGCGAATCCGGGCACGATCCCGGCATCCGCCGCCTTGAAGACATGGCTGGCAAACGGCGAGACGCTGTCTGCGAGCACGACCTTCTTCACCAAGCCGATGGCAAAGGCGGCGCTTCCCACAGCGAGGTTCAGAGCCCGGAAGCGATGCGCGGCGTCCTTCGCGAACTGCGGCATCATCTCCTTGTGGTGGAGGATCGGTCCCGCGATCAGATGCGGGAAAAAGGTGACGAAGAGGACGTAGTGGACCGGTCGATATTCCCGGGCCTGCCCCCGGTAGACATCGACCAGGAAGGCGATCTGGGTGAAGCTGAAGAAGGAGATGCCGAGCGGCAGCACGATCTCCGGCACCGCGATGTCGAGCCCGCCCAGGGCATCGGCCTGCGCGACGAAGAAGCCGAAATATTTGTAATAGGCGAGCAGCAGAAGATTGAAGCCCAGGCCCGCGCCCAGCCAAGCCTTTCGCAAAGCCGGATTTGGCGCCCGGGACAGCCCGCCGCCGATGAAGTAATTCGCCGCGATGGATCCGCAGAGGAGGGGGACGAAGCGGGGATCCCACCAGCCGTAAAAGACGAGGGAAGCCGCTGCAAGCCAGGCTGAAGCCAGGTATCGGCTGCGCCCACCGATGGTGAAATATCCCGCGAGAGTAACGGGAAGAAAGACAAAGATGAAAATGTGCGAATTGAAAAGCATCGCCCGGACTTATAACGGGCGCCTCGTCAAGACGACAGGGGGTAAGGAGGGTCCCTCAACTTCCCCGGTGGGGTTTGGCTCCCCCCCGCTTGTCCCTCTCCGTTCGAGACGGAGAGGTTGCTGAAAATACCTTCGACTTAAAAGGCTAGAACGGAGCCTGCGCCAGAGCCGGACCCCGCTCGTCCACCCTTACCCAGCCGGCGTTCTTATAGGCCTCGACGCAACCGTCGTGGGCTTCGTGAACGGCGACCGACAGGCCGGAGAGGGGACCGCAGGCAGCGGCCATGCGGCCGCTGGGATCCTGGAAGCTGACCTCCTTCGTCTGCGCGCAGGCGGCGGCGAGGAGGGGGAGAGCGAGGAAAATCAGACGACGCATGATAACCTCCGATGAACTCTACCGAAGTTTGCGGCCGCTCTCGCGGATTTCGCAGGTTTCCGGTTTCTGTAGCGACAACGTGCAAGGTGAAGGTTTGTTGCGTGTGCCAAGCCCGTTGAAATGTAAAGAATTGTGAAGCTCCTGAGCCCCGTCATGGAAATCGCGCGATGATCGACAAGCTGGACTTCCTTCTGGCGCTTGCCCGGGAGCGACATTTCGGGCGGGCTGCCGAGGCTTGCGGGGTGACGCAGCCGACGCTTTCGGCCGGGGTGAAGCAGCTTGAGGACACCATGGGGGTGCTGCTGGTCAATCGGGGTTCGCGGTTTCTGGGGTTCACGCCGGAGGGAGAGCGGGTGCTCGATTGGGCGCGGCGGATCGTCGGCGACACGCGCGCCATGCGGGAGGAGATCGGGGCCCTTCGTCGGGGCGAGCTGTCCGGGCACCTGCGCATCGCGGTGATCCCCACGGCGCTCGGCATGGTGGCTGCCCTGACGACGCCGTTTCGCGCCCGGCACCCGGATGTCCGCTTCACGATCCTGTCCCGGACCTCGATCCAGATCCTCTCCGCGCTTGAAAACCTCGAGATCGACGCGGGCGTCAGCTATCTCGACAACGAGCCCCTCGGACGTGTCAGGACGGTGCCGCTTTATGAAGAGCGCTATTGCCTCGTGACGGCCGCGTCCAGTCCTCTGGGGGATCGGACCCAGGTGACCTGGGCCGAAGTGGGCAAGATCCCGCTTTGTCTCCTGACGCGGGACATGCAGAACCGCCGGATCATCGACGGGCTTCTGCGAGGCGCCGGAGTGGACGATCCGTCGCCGACCCTCGAATCGAATTCGATGATCCTGCTCTTCTCCCATATCCGCACGGGACAATGGGCGAGTGTCATGCCGGCGCTCTCGGTGGAGACCCTGGGGTTGAGCGATGCGGTCCGGGCCATTCCGATCGTGGAACCCGATGCGGCCCATATGATCGGTCTCGTGGTCCCCGAAAGACAGACCATGAGCCCTGTCGCGGCCGCCCTGGTGGCCGAAGCTCTGCGAGTCGCGCCGGGCCTTCAGAAACGATAGAAGATCTCTATCACTTCACGGGGCCGCTTTATTGAACTTTGGCGAGTCGCGGCGCATATTGGCTGGTAAGTCATCGAAACTTTCGATTAGGGCGGTAATGGCTTACGAAGCGTGGAACGAAGCGCGGGCGAGAGAGATCGTCGCCGCGCACCAGATGCAGGAAGGACCGGCCCTGCCGATCCTGCATGCGCTTCAGGAGGCCTTTGGTTCCGTGCCGGACCCCGCGCTCAGGATCGTCGCCGAGGCGCTCAACATCTCGCGCGCGGAAATCCACGGGATTGTCACCTTCTATCATGACTTCCGGCATGAGCCGGCCGGCCGGCATGTGCTGAAGCTCTGCCGGGCGGAAGCTTGCCAGTCGGTGGGCGCGGACCGGCTCGCCGCCCATGCCCGGGAGCGCCTTGGGATCGGCTGGGGCGAAACGACGCCTGACGGTGCGGTGACCCTGGAGCCGATCTTCTGCCTGGGGCTTTGCGCGCTGGGGCCGTCGGCCCTGGCGGACGGCCAGGTGGTGGGGCGCCTCGACGAGAAACGGCTCGATGCCATGATCGACGGGATCCGGCGATGAGCGCGCGGCTTTTCATCTCGCGCGATTCGGGCGCGCTCGCGGTCGGCGCGGAGGAGGTTGCCCAGGCTATAACGGCAAGTGCCGGCCGGCGCGGGCTCGATATCCAGATCGTCCGCACAGGCTCGCGCGGGCTTTATTGGCTGGAACCCACCATCGAGGTCGAGACGCCGGAAGGCCGCATCGCCTATGGGCCGGTGGCGGCCGGCGATGTGGAAGGACTGATCGACGCCGACTTGCTGACCGGAGGCGCTCATGCGCTGCGGGTCGGGCGGCCGGAGCAGATCCCCTTCCTGAAACGCCAGACCCGGCTCACCTTTGCCCGCTGCGGCATAACCGATCCTCTGTCGATCGAGGACTATCGCGCCCATGGCGGTTTCCAGGGTCTCGAAAAGGCGCTGCGGCTGACAGCCCCGCAAATCGTCGACGAGGTCACACAGTCCGGCCTGCGCGGCCGGGGCGGCGCGGGCTTCCCGACCGGGATCAAATGGAAGACCGTTCTCGACGCGGTTGGTGATCGCAAATACATCGTCTGCAACGCGGACGAAGGCGATTCCGGCACTTTCGCCGACCGCATGATCCTGGAAGGCGATCCCTTCCTGCTGATCGAGGGAATGATCATCGCGGGGATCGCGACGGGGGCCACCAAGGGCTTCATCTATATCCGCTCCGAATACCCCCATGGGATCGCGACGACCCGGGACGCCATCGAGATCGCGCGGAAGGCCGGGTATCTCGGGGCGTCGGTCCATGGCTCCGGCCATGCCTTCGATCTGGAAGTGCGGGCAGGCGCTGGCGCTTACGTCTGCGGCGAGGAAACCTCGCTTCTGGAAAGCCTCGAAGGCAAGCGCGGCGTGGTCCGGGCGAAGCCGCCGCTGCCGGCGCATAAGGGGCTCTTCGGCTGTCCGACGGTCATCAATAACGTGCTGTCGCTTGCGGCGGTGCCGACCGTGATGGCGCAGGGTGCGGCCTTCTACAAGGATTTCGGCGTCGGCCGGTCGCGCGGCACCATGCCGATCCAGCTTGCGGGCAATATCAAGCACGGCGGGCTTTTCGAGGCGGCCTTCGGCATCACGCTCGGTGAGTTGGTGGACGAGATCGGCGGCGGCACCGCTTCCGGGCGGCCGGTCCGGGCGGTTCAGGTCGGGGGTCCCCTGGGGGCCTATTTCCCCCGCGCGCTTTTCGATACACCCTTCGATTACGAGGCTTTTGCCGCCCGCGACGGGCTCATCGGCCACGCCGGAGTGACAGTTTTCGACGAGACCGTTGACATGCGGGTCCAGGCGCGTTTCGCCATGGAATTCTGCGCCATCGAATCCTGTGGAAAATGCACGCCGTGCCGGATCGGCTCGACGCGCGGGGTCGAGGTCATCGACAAGATCGGGCGCGGCGAAGCGGTCGAGGCGAACCTGACCCTGGTCAAGGACCTCTGCAATACGATGAAATTCGGATCGCTCTGTGCGCTGGGGGGCTTCACGCCTTATCCCGTCATGAGCGCGATCAACCATTTCCCCGAAGACTTCGGACCGAATGAGTCCGGCCGTCAAGCGGCCGAGTAGGAGAGAGACCATGTCCCTCATCAAGGAAATCGACTACGGCACGCCGGCGCCCAAGAGCGAGGCCCAGGTCCCCTTGAAGCAGGTCACCTTGACCATCGACGGCTATGCGGTGACCGTGCCCGAAGGCACCTCGATCATGCGCGCCGCCATGGATACCGGCATCCAGGTGCCTAAGCTCTGCGCCACGGATTCCCTGGAGAGCTTCGGCTCCTGCCGGGTCTGCCTCGTCGAGATCGAGGGCCGTAACGGGACGCCCGCTTCCTGCACCACGCCGGTCGCACCGGGCATTGTGGTCCACACCCAGACCGAGCGCCTGAAGTCGATCCGGCGCGGGGTCCTGGAGCTTTATATCTCCGACCATCCGCTCGACTGCCTGACCTGCGCCGCCAATGGCGACTGCGAGTTGCAGGACATGGCGGGCGCGGTGGGCTTGCGCGACGTGCGCTACGGCTATCAGGGCGAGAATCATCTTAACCAGGCCAAAGACGAATCGAACCCCTATTTCACCTATGATCCCTCGAAGTGCATCGTCTGCTCGCGTTGTGTGCGCGCTTGCGAGGAAGTGCAGGGCACCTTCGCGCTGACCATCGAGGGACGCGGTTTCGGCTCCGCCGTCTCGGCCGGCATGGGCGAGGCGTTCCTCGATTCCGAATGCGTTTCCTGCGGCGCCTGCGTGCAGGCCTGCCCCACGGCGACGCTCATGGAGAAGTCGGTCATCGAGATCGGCCAGCCCGAGCATTCGGTCGTCACCACCTGCGCCTATTGCGGTGTCGGCTGCAGCTTCAAGGCGGAGATGCGGGGCAACGAGCTCGTCCGCATGGTGCCTTATAAGGACGGCGGCGCCAACGAGGGCCATTCCTGCGTCAAGGGCCGTTTCGCCTGGGGCTATGCGACCCATAAGGAACGCATCCTGAAGCCGATGATCCGCGAGAAGATCTCCGATCCCTGGCGCGAAGTGAGCTGGGACGAGGCCATCGGCCGCGTGGCTTCCGAATTCCGTCGCATCCAGACGACCTATGGGCAGAGCTCGATCGGCGGCATCACCTCCTCGCGCTGCACCAACGAAGAGGCCTATCTGGTCCAGAAGCTGGTGCGGGCGGTTTTCGGCAACAACAATGTCGATACCTGCGCCCGTGTCTGCCATTCGCCGACCGGCTTCGGGCTTTCGAAGACCTTTGGCACCTCGGCCGGCACCCAGGACTTCAAGTCCATCGACCAGACCGACGTGATCATGGTGATCGGCGCCAATCCGACGGACGCCCATCCGGTCTTCGCGTCCCGCATGAAGAAGCGGCTGCGCAAGGGCGCCCGGCTGATCGTCGTCGATCCGCGCCGCACAGATCTCGTGAAGTCGCCCCATATCAAGGCGGACCATCACCTGCCTCTCCTACCCGGGACCAACGTCTCGGTCATCAATGCGCTGGCCCATGTCATCGTGACCGAAGGCCTCGTGGACGAGAATTTCGTGCGCGAGCGCTGCGACTGGGAAACCTTCCAGGATTGGGCGCAGTTCGTTGCCCAGCCCGAGAATAGCCCCGAGGCTTCCGAGGCGGTAAGCGGTGTGCCTGCCGAAACGATCCGTGCGGCGGCCCGGCTTTTTGCGACGGGCGGCAATGGGGCGATCTACTACGGCCTCGGCGTCACCGAGCACAGCCAGGGCACGACCATGGTCATGGGCATGGCGAACCTGGCCATGGCGACCGGGAACATCGGCCGGCGCGGCGTCGGCGTGAACCCGCTGCGGGGGCAGAACAATGTCCAGGGTTCCTGCGACATGGGCTCCTTCCCGCATGAGCTGTCAGGTTACCGTCACATCTCGGACGCCACGACCCGCGCGCTCTTCGAGACGGCCTGGGGTGTGTCGCTCGATAAGGAGCCGGGCCTGCGCATCCCCAATATGTTCGATGCGGCCATGGACGGCAGCTTCCGCGGCCTCTACGTCCAGGGCGAGGACATCGTCCAATCCGATCCCGACACCCATCATGTGACTTCCGGCCTCTCGGCGATGGAATGCGTGGTGGTGCAGGATCTCTTCCTGAACGAGACGTCCAACTACGCCCATGTCTTCCTGCCGGGCGCTACTTTTCTGGAAAAGGACGGCACTTTCACCAATGCCGAACGCCGCATCAACCTCGTGCGCAAGGTGATGCCGCCGAAACAGGGCAAGGGCGATTGGGAAATCACCCTCGATATCGCCAAGGCGATGGGCGTGCCGATGCATTACGACCACCCCAGTGAGATCATGGACGAGATCGCCCGGCTGACGCCGACCTTCCACGGCGTTTCCTTCAAGAGGATCGACGAGATGGGCTCGATCCAATGGCCCTGCAACGAGAAGGCGCCGGAAGGCACGCCGATCATGCATGTGGGCGGCTTCGTGCGCGGCAAGGGCGCTTTCATGATCACTGAATATGTGCCGACTGACGAGAAGGTCGGCCCGCGCTTCCCGCTGCTGCTCACTACGGGCCGCATCCTCAGCCAATACAATGTGGGGGCGCAGACCCGGCGCACCGGCAACGTCGTCTGGCATCCCGAGGATATTCTGGAGATCCATCCGCACGATGCGGAGCAGCGCGGTATCCGCGAAGGTGACTGGGTCAGGATCCAGAGCCGGGCCGGGGCCACGGCGCTCCATGCCAGGCTCACGGATCGGGTGGCGCCGGGTGTCGTCTACACGACGTTCCATCATCCCGACACCCAGGCCAATGTGATCACCACCGACTATTCGGATTGGGCGACCAATTGCCCCGAGTACAAGGTGACGGCGGTCCAGATCTCGCCCTCCAACGGCCCGACCGAATGGCAGAACGAGTATCGCGAGCATTCGGACCAGAGCCGCCGGATCATCCCATTGAGCGTCCAGGCGGCCGAGTGACTTCGGTCCCCTCTCCTGCGCGCCGCGTCCGACGCGCCGCCTGGAGAGGCGGCCGGACGACCGAGGGCGAGCGCGCGATCCCGGAAGAGACGGCGATCGCCATGACCTACAACCGCTTTTCCTATGCGGTCATGATGGCGACGCCTTCGGATCTTGAGGACTTCGCGGTCGGTTTCAGCCTCACCGAGGGCGTGATCGCCCGCCGCGAGGAGATCGAGGAACTGGAGGTCGTGCCCACCGACGACGGGGTCGAGCTTCGGATGTGGATCGCCCCGGAGCGGCTCGACAATTTCACCGACCGCCGCCGTCGCATCGCCGGGCCTACGGGCTGCGGGCTTTGTGGGATCGAGAGCCTCGCCGAAGCGATGAAGCCGCCGCGCGCGGTGAGTTCTAACCTGACGGTTTCCGCAGATGCGCTGCTGATGGCGATGGGCGCCATGCCGGCCCTTCAGACGCTCAACCAGGAGACCCGCGCGGTCCATGCCGCGGCCTATTGGGAGCCCGGTTCCGGCATCGTCGCCCTGCGCGAGGACGTGGGACGGCATAACGGGCTCGACAAGCTGGCGGGTGCGATTGCCCGGCGGGGTATGGTAGCGTCTCGGGGCGCTGTGCTCATGACGAGCCGGGTCTCGGTGGAACTCATACAGAAGACCGCCATGATCGGTGCCTCGATCCTTGTCGCGGTTTCCGCGCCGACGTCACTTGCCGTGCGGATGGCCGAAGCCGCCGGCATCACGCTCGCCGCGATTGCGCGCGATGACGGTTTCGAGGTCTTCACCCACCCCCATCGCATCCTTCTGGAAGCAAGTGAACATGTCGCCTGACAAGCTCGTCTATATGGCCAACCAGATCGGGAAATTCTTCGCGCATCAGCCGGAAGAGAAGGCGGTGGATGCGGTTGCGGACCATATCCGCAAATTCTGGGATCCCCGGATGCGCAAGGCGATCCTCGCTCATGTGGACGCGGGTGGAGCGGGGCTCGATCCCCGGACCTTGAAAGCGGTCGAGGCGGTTCGGGCGAGCGTCGCCTAAAGGCCTAAAGAAACCCCTTCGCGTGACCCAGCAGGATATCGAGCTGGTCGTGATGGACCCAATGGCCGGCGTCCGGCACCCAGACTAGGTTTGCGGTCTTGAAATGCTGGAAGCGGCCGTCCTCCGTGGGGTTTGAGGCGTCGCTCTCCTTGCCGTAGATCAGCAGCGTCGGACAGGTGATCCGAGCCCAGATGTCGTAGACATCCTGCCGCGTCATCTCATAGGGCGCCCAGGACCTGAGATAAGGGTCGAACTTCCAGCTATAGGTCCCGTCCTCGTTCTGGTTGACCCCGTAATGGGTCAGATGCCGGGCCTGCTCGTCGCTCAGGTGCTTGTTCTCTTCCTGCATGCGGTGCAGCGCTTCCTCGACCGAGGCATAGCGGCGCGCGGGCCGGGCAGTGAGGCTGCGGCGATGATCGACCCAGCCGCGCATCCGGTCCGCGATAGGCTTCCCGCCGCGCTCGTCGAGGATGCGGGGGGACATGCCCAGCCCCTCGATGGCCGCGATCTTGCGCACGTTGTCGGGAAAGAGCCCGGTATAGCGCAGGCAGATCTCGCCGCCGAGCGAATGGGCGAGGATCGTCACGGGTGCCAGTTCCAGCTGATGGATCAGCTGCGCCAGATCGTAGATATAGGCGGCGAAGGAATAATTGCCGTCGCCCGACCATTGGCTGTCGCCGTGACCCTGGAGGTCGGGGGCGATGACATGCCAATCCTTGGTGAAATGGGGCGCCACCCAGTCCCAGCTTCGGCTGTGGTCGCGCCACCCATGGACCAGCAGCAGCGGCGGCGCTTCGGGGTTCCCCCAATCGACGTAGTGGAGCCGCATCCGCTGCGAAACGAAGAAGCGGGAGACCGGCCCCGTGGCGTCCCTTGCTGCCTGAGCTGCTGCCATCTAGAGATCGAGCACCAGCTTGGGGCTCAGGGAACCCGAGCAGCAGATCATGATTGTCTTGTTGGCTTCCTTTTCCTTGGGCGTCAGGAAGTCGTCGCGGTGATCGGGGATGCCTTCCAGCACCACGGTTTCGCAACTGCCGCAGATCCCCATGGTGCAGGAATGGCTGATCGGGATCTTGGCGTCCAAAAGCACGTCGAGGATCGTCTTGCCTTCCGGCACGTAGAATTCCTTGCCGCTCTCCTTGAGCACCACGGTATAGCCGCCCTCGGTGGCGGCCTCCTGCGTGCTGGTGAAATATTCGAGATGGACGTTCTCGACGGGGACCTTGGCGGTCGCCTCCTGGAAAGCTTCCAGCATGGGCGTGGGGCCGCAGCAGTAGAAATGCGTCCCCTCGGGCGCGGAGGCGACGGCGGCGGCCATATCCAGGAACTTGCCCTGGGCCTCGTCGTCGAAATGGAGGGTGACCTTCGACCCATGGGCGGAAAGCCCATCGAGGAACGCCGCCTGGCTGCGGTTGCGGCTGGAGAAATAGAGCTTCCAGGACTTGTTCGTGGCGGCGAGGCGCTGGACCATCGCCCAGATCGGCGTGACGCCGATGCCACCGGCAAATAGCACCGTATGGGGGGCCGCCGCATCCAATTCGAAATTGTTGCGCGGCCCGCCGATCTTGAGCCGCATGCCGACTTTCAGCGTGTCGTGCATCTCGCGTGAGCCGCCGCGGCTCGCCGCATCCTTCTTCACACCGATCACATAGCGGTCGGTGATCCCTTCGGCGCTCGTGAGCGAATATTGACGAATGAGGCCCGAGGGCAGGTAGATGTCGATATGCGCGCCGGGCTCGACCGGCGGCATTGGCTGGCCGTCTGTGCGGCGCAACTCATAGAGTTTCGTATCGTCGGCGGCGGTGCTGATCGCGGTCAGCTCTACGTCGATAAGGGGATCGGTCGAGGCAGCGGACATTCAGAAAAACCCGATGGAGTGGCAGGACTCCAACTGAGGAAGAAAGGCTGTCCTTGTCAACCGGCTTGATTGCCGCGCCGGGACTTTCCCGATGTTTCCCGCCAGCGCCGAACCGTGCCGCTGTCGATGTCGAAAAGATCGAGCACGCGGCCCAGCGTATGGGCGATCATCTCGTCGAGATCCTTCGGCCGCGCATAGAAAGCCGGGACCGGCGGATAGACGATGGCGCCCCGCTGCGTCGCCTGTTCCATATGGCGGATATGCGGCAGATCGAGCCGCGACGCCAGGTCCAGCACCACCAGCCGGCGACCCTGGGCAAGTGTGGCGTTCGCCATGCGGGCCAGGAGGCTTTCCGCTTGTCCTGCGGCGATCCGCGCCAAGGTCTCAGGTCCGCAGGGGGCCAGGATCATGCCCTGGAAGCCGGGACTCGCTTCGAGGACCTCGTCGCCCGCTCTCGTGGCTGGAAGCGCCGCTATCCCTTCCACTTCGAAGAAAGGCTTGGCATCGCCCGCGACAACGATATCGCTCGCGATGCCCATTTCCGCGAGCAGGGCTGCGAGCCGCACGCCGTAGGTCACCCCGGGCGAGGCGTCGATGCCGACGATCAGCCGGGGATCGCTCATCTCAGCAGCAGTGATAAGGCGTGTCTTCGATGAAGGTCTGGAGACAGCGGTTCTGCAGGATCGTCATCTTGCGCAGGGGCGGCGGCGTGTTGCGGCTCTTGTAGAGGAAGCGCGGCACGCCGCCCGAGATGACCGCTCCGATCGCCGGAATGTCGCCGATCGCCATGCCGTCGAGCGCGTTGTCCGCCATGCTGCCGTGGGAGACGTCGATCACCGTAATGTCGGCGTCCTTGCCGGGCGCGAGGAAGCCCGAGTTGAAGCCATAGATCTTGGCGACATTGCCCGTGGCGCAGGCCAGGACCTTTTCCGGCGCGATGCCGGCCAGGGTGCACATCTCGGTCAGGGTCTTGATCGTGCCAAGCGGCATCATGCCGGTCCCGGTCGGCGTGTCGCTCGACATCAGGAGCCGGTCGAAGTTGCCGGTTTCCTCGGCAAGGCGCGCGCAGAGGATGGAACTGCGGATATTGCCGGCCTGGGCGATCTGCAACGCCATCGTCGTTTCCTTGACGATGCGATGCATGTCCGTATCTGACATGGCGATGGGACCGCCGTTCACATGGCCCGCGATATCGGGCTGGATGCGCATGAGGTGATCGGCGGAAATCGGCTGCGATCCCGGGATCGAGGCGCCGCCTGTATGGCACATCACCTTGAACTTGTGCTTGCGCGCCCAGGCGACGATCGGAGCCACGTCGGAGGGATTGCTGAAAGCGCCGAAGCCCACCTTGGCGAGCCAGACGCCCTGTTCCTCAAGCTCGGCGAAATCCTTCTCGACGAGGCCCGGCTCCAGGATGAGGGAGCCCGCATAGACCCGCATGCCGCCCGGCCGATAGTTCAGGAAGCTGCGCTGGGCGGCGAGCGCCAGGGCCTTGATGCCCGCGACATCGCTCGGCCGGCCCGGCACATGGATCTCGCTCGCCGAGATGACCGAGGTGATGCCGCCATGGAGATAGCTCTCCAGGAAGCCCACGGTCTTCTGGCGCGGGGTATAGTCGCCGAAGGTGGTATGGACATGGCTGTCGATGAGGCCGGGGATGACGGTCATGCCACCCAGGTCGACCACCAGATCGGCGGCGTCCTTGACGGATTGATCGACCTTGCCGACGGCCTTGATCTTGCCGTTCGAGAAGGAGAGTTCGTCGCCTGGGGCGAAAGGGTTCCGCCAGTCGCCGGTGATGATCGTCCCGATATTGGTGAAGACGACATCCATGGAGCCGTGGCTATGTCCGGTGGGGCCGCTCATACCAGGCCGTCCTTCCCCTGCATGTCCTTGGCTGCAAGGCCGCCGAGGCGATGGTTCGGGCGGCCGCGGCTGGCGACGCAGCAGATGACCGCGATCTCATCCGGCAGCGGGGCGTCATGGAGGGTGATGGTTACCCCGTCGTAATGGGAGCGCACATAGAGCGCGTCCTTATGGGCCAGCGGCACGTCGATCGTGGTGCCGGGGCCGCCGCGCTTGGTCATGGAGGAGATCCAGGCGATGCCCCCGCCGATCGATTCCCGCAGCACATTGCCGAAGGCGGTGGTGAGATAGGCGACGCCATGCTCCTGCTCGCCGTTGGTGCCGATGATCGCACCCTTGCCGTAGCTTTCCGCCGGATAGCCGAGGGCTTCGGCCGCCATCTTGGTGATCCGCTGTCCCAGGCCGACGCTGGCCTTGGTCATCTCGGAGAGATCTTCGACGTATTTGCCCGCATAGGGGTTCTTGATGATCGCGACGACGGCGACCTTGACCAGGGGAGGATCCTGCGGCTTGCCGGCTTCGGTTTCGACGCGCTCGATCTGGGTGTAGATCTTCCTGATTTCGACCACCGGCATTCCCCTTGGGTTGACCATTCACAAGATGGCGCAGGGCATATCACCCCGGCCAGGGACTCCGCAACCGGCGGCTCCTTACTTTCCCATTGGGCGGGATGTCACAGAGGGCGGCAGCTTGCCTTCCTGTCTGTCGGAAGGCACATCGACCATGCTCCGGCCGTTAAGACCATCGTTATTTATTGTGGTCTATTAAAGTCTGTCACGACTTGATTCCATTGCCGCGCATGAGCGATTGTCGCGAGACGATCGGAGGGAAAAGGCCGGTGGTCAATTTCAGATTGCCGCGCAGCCGGCTTTTCGATTGGGGAGGCCATATCGGCGGGATGATCCTCATCACCGCCGTGGTGACGAGCCTCGCCTTCGCTTTCGGCTCGTGGCGGGTGACGATCCGCGAGCATGACGCCGCGCTCGCCCAGGCGATGCGCGAGCAGGAAAATCTCACGACCGTCATCTCTGAACAGATCAGGCAGTCCTTCACGGCGGTCAATGTCATCCTCGATTCCGTCGCGGAGGACGCAAAGGCGGCTAATGCGCAGACGCCGCGGGAATTTCGCGAACGTCTGTCGGGCCATGACCTTTATCAGCGGCTCGTCGAGCGGATGAAGGGCATACCCCAGCTCGAAGTCATTTCCCTGATCGACACCGATGGCGATGTTTTCAACTACACCCGCGCCCACCCGCCTTTTCCGCCCATAAATATTATCGATCGGGACTATTTCATTGCCCACACGTCGGGCAGGCCCAGCGATGTCTTCATCAGCCAGCCCGTGCAGAACCGAGGCAATGGCACCTGGACCTTTTTTCTCACGCGCGGCATCCACAATGCCGATGGGCAGTTGGTGGGCCTCGTTCTCGCGGGCTTCAAGATTTCCTTCTTCGAGGAATTTTTCCAGAAGATCAGGGCGAACAAGGGAACGGCTTTCTCGCTCTTCCGGGAGGACGGGGTTCTGCTGGCGCGCTATCCCCGTTCCGACGGGGCAATGGGCCGTTCTTATGCGAGCGATCCGACCTTTCAGGGCTTGAAGGATTTTCCGTCGGGCCGGACCGTGCTGAGTTCGAACTTCCGTGCCGCGGCGCCCGGCGAGACCATGCCGCGTCTCATCACGCGCAAGCCGGTCGAGTCCTTCCCGCTGGTCGCGAACATGATCCAGAACCTGGATGTGGTCTATGCGGAACGGTTGGAGAATACGGGAACCTTCCTGGCCCGCGCCGCGCTCGTGATCGTCATGATCCTGGGGCTCGGCATACTGACCTTCCTGATGGCCCGGGGGCGACGGCGGGTGGAACAGGCGCTCGACCAGTCGCTCGCGGAGGCTCGGGAAAGCCGGGCCGTGCTGATCGATGCGATGGAAAGCATTCCGGACGCTTTCGGGCTCTTCGACGCCGACGACCGGCTGATCCTCTGCAACCGCAAATATGCCGAAACCTTCACCGAATTTCACAGCCTGGAGGAGATCGCGGGCTGGCGCTTCGAGGATCTGGTGCGGGCCTCGATCGCCAAGGGCGAGGTCATCGATCCCGAATTCGCCAACGATCCGGAAAGGTGGGTCGCCGAGCGGGTGAGGCGGCACCGAAGCCTCGACGGTTTGCAGAATCAGGTTCAACTGGGGGACGGACGCTGGCTCCAGATCAGTGAACGGCCGACCAGCAACAATGGCATCGTGGGCGTGCGCACCGACGTCACCGAGTTGAAGCGCGCGCAGCAACTGGCCGAGGCGGCCAATCGGGCGAAATCCGAATTCCTGAGCACCATGAGCCACGAACTGCGCACGCCGCTGAATGCCATCATCGGTTTCTCCGAAGTGATCCAGGGCGAGATGTTCGGAGCCGTCGGGAAACCCGTTTACAAGGAATATGCTGGGGATATCAACGCCAGCGGCAGGCTGCTGCTTTCCATCATCAGCGAGGTCCTCGACTTCGCGAAGGCGGAGGCCGGCAAGCTGACTTTGGACATCGAGGATGTCGAACTCGGGCCTGTCGCCAGAGGCGTGGTCCGTCTGGTGCAACAGCAGGCCAGGGACGCAACCCTCACCCTTAGCCTGGATCTGCCGGACCCTCCGCCCGTGGTCCGAGGCGATGTCCAGCGTATCCAACAGGTCCTGCTGAACCTCTTGAGCAATGCGATCAAATTCACGCCGCCCGGCGGCCTGATCACGTTACGGATTTCGCGGGTGGCGAACCTGGAAACCCTGATCGAGGTCCACGATACGGGGATCGGGATCGGCGAAAAGGATCTGAAGCGGGTGACCGAACCGTTTTTCCAGGCCGCGACCGGCCACCGCCGGCGGCACGAGGGAACGGGTCTGGGGCTCGCCGTCTGCGACCGGCTGGTCAAGCTCCACGGGGGTAGGCTCGTCCTGAAAAGCGAGGTCGGCCATGGCACGGTTGCCACCGTGGTCTTCCCGCCGGCTTCCGCCGTGCTGACGCAGCGCGCGCCCGTCTGACCGCTCATCCCTTTTCGAGGAAAGCGCGTAACTTCTCGGCGAGGCGGTCCTGGCCGATCTGATCGCCAAAACGGATGACGAAACGCCCGGAAGCGTCGAGAAGCGTCAGGACCGAGGTATGGTCCATGGCGTAATCGCTGACCTGGGGCATCTCGTGGCGGGCGAAGGTGATCCGATAGGCGGTGGCCGCCTGGGCGATTTCGGCCGGGCTCCCGGTGAGGCCCAGGATGCGGGTGTCGAAGGCTTTGGTGTAGGACGTCAGCTCGGCCGCGGTGTCGCGGGCCGGATCGACCGTGATGAAGAGAGGCTGCAGCCGGTCGGCGAGCGGTCCCAGCTTTTCCAGCGCGCCCGCCACCTCGTTGAGGGTGGTGGGGCAGGCGTCCGGGCAGCGAGTATAGCCGAAATAAACGAGCATCCATTTGCCCCGGAATTCCCGATCGGTGACCCGGCGCCCCTCCTGGTCGATCAGCGAGAAGGGGCCGCCGATCGCCTGGGCCGCTCCGGGCTGCGGACCGATGCCGGAGATCCATCGTTCGAGGCCCGCCACCAGGGCGACGACAATGATGGCGCCCGCCGCGATCCAGAGGAGCCGGCGCGAGGTCTGGAGGCGGGAGCGGCGTTTTCTCATGGCTTGTGCTGGCTCATGTCGTGGCCGGCATGGGGGTCGGCGCCGGCGGTGGGACCGCCGGCCGGCCCCATGGCGCCTGCCGCGCCGATGGGGGCTGCCACTTGCCGTACTCCGGCTTTCTCGAAAGTGAGGGTCAGAGGCAGCGTGTCGCCTGCCTTCAAAGGCTGCTTCAGCCCCATCAGCATCAGGTGATAGCCGCCGGGCTTCAGCACCACGGTCTTACCGGCATCGATGGTCAGGGGGCCGGCGGGGCGCATCTGCATGACGCCCTTCTCCATGATCACTTCATGAATCTCAGCCTTTTCCGCGGCGGGGGTGGAGACGGCAACGAGGCGGTCGGCGCCGACGCCCGGATTGACGAGGGTCAGGTAGGCGGCTCCGTTAGGCGCACGGCCCGGCGTCGCTCTCGCCCAAGGGTCGCTGACGCGGACCCCGTCTGTCTGCTGGGCCACGGCAAGCCCGGCGGTCATGGTGAGCAAGATCGCCGCGATCAAGGTTCTGAGCATTCCTGTCTCCTGTCGCTCGTTTCGGGTGTCAATGCCGATGCCCCGAAGATATCCGGGGTTTAAGCGGCATGGCATCCATCTGCCGCATCTCTTCGCCACGACATTTTTGTCGCCCCAATCGGGCTCGTCGCCGGGCGACCAGCGTGCCCGGATCATCCCGGCGCGGTCGATGAGAAAGGCGATCTCCGGGGCCGCAGCGGGAAGCGGGTCCGATTGGTTGCGCCTTTCGAAGAGACGATAGGCCGCGCGAATCTCAGAATTCATGGGAAAGATCACAGACACGCGGCCCGGACGATCGATCCGGATCTCATCGCCGGAAAAGGCGACCAGAGCCCCCCCCTTTGGCGGCCTCCACCAACAAGGTCGTTTCCCGGCCCTCCGCTTCGAAGCTGAAATCGGGGGCGAGGGGCGCGGGAAAGGCGGTGACCTCGGCGGTCATGTCGCTTGCCAAGACGCCCGAAGCGCGCGCCTGGAGGAAATTGATCAGGTCCCAGCGACCTGCTTCCGGGAGGACATCCGCGAAACCCGGCATCAGATCGTCGCCCATTCCCCGGCTGATCCACCAGAAGAGGTCGCCGTCGCTATGATCGAAGAGATGCTCGGCCGTGAGATCCGCCGGGGGGATGCGCAGCGCCTGAAAGGCCGGCCCGTCGCCGCGCCCTTCGGGGCCATGGCAATTCGCGCAATTCTGCCGGTAGGTCGCCTCGCCTCGCCGGAGCGACGCGGCGGTAAAAGCCTCGGTCTGACCATAGAAGCTGGTGGGATAGGCTTCCCCGGAGACGAGCGGCATGAGGTTCCAGCTGCCCAGGAGACAGAGGGCTATCCCCAGCGGCGCTCCCCAGAGCCAGCGCTTGCCTTTCGCCCAGGCAAGGACGAAGGCGCAAAGCCCCAGCAGCGCCAAGGCCATCCAGGCGATGGCTTCGTTGCGAAGATCCGGCAGGGCTTCGACAGCGCCAAGGCTGAGCCTGCTCGGGAAAGGCCACCACGGCTGCTCATGCGCGCCGGGCGGGAGGGTGCCGAGGACGCCGACGAGCGCAAGAACGCCGAGGCCCAGCAGACATTCCGCCAGCGCGTTGCGCCGTAATCGTCCCGCTGCCCGCTGCCAATCCTTGCCCGCGAGGGCCGGGGTCAGCCGAAGCCGGTTGATCGAGGCGATCAGCACCATGGCGATAAAAAGCAGGACTTTGGCTATGAGGATCCGGCCATAGGGCGTGCCGACCAATGCCGGTAGCGTGCCGACCAACACAAGGCTGTTGACGATCCCCGTCGCGATCAGGGTTCCAACCGAGATCACGCCCAGGGTGGAAAAACGCCTGACCAGGGCGAGGGTTTCCGACTGAGCCGTCTGGCGGCCCAAGGCGAGGATGAGCGGGGGCAGGGAGCCGAGCCAGGCTCCTGCCACCAGGAGATGGATCATATCCGCGCCGAGGTGAAGCGGATCGTCGTCGGCGCTCGCGTGCCCGCTCCAGGCGATGCTGCCCAGTAGCCCCGCGCTCAGAGCGAGGATCGTCACGTCGACCCAGCGGCGGCCGGGGCGCAGCAGCATGAAGCCGGCAAGCGCCAGGCCGAGGACCCCCCGAAATTCCCAGACCGTGCCGAAGCGGGTATGGGTCAGCACAGTGAGCGCGGTTCCGTCCGACAGGATCGCTTCCGACGGGATCCCGGTCATGGAACTGGCCTGGAGCAGCAGCCAGACGAGGCCCGAGGCGAGACCCGCCGCGAGCCCTGTCCAGGCCAGCATTTCCAGGACGCGCCGCATCGCCGCTCCGACCGCCGTCCGGGCCACCAGGACCATGAAGGTCCAGGCGCCCGCCGGCAGCATGAGAGCGGCGAAGTGGATGGCGCGGGAAACCGCCATCAGGTCCATGATATCGGCCTAGTTCTGGGCGGCGCCCTGGGCCACGGTGAAGGCGAAGTCGCCGTTGGTGGTGTGGCTGTCGACCGAGACGGCCTTCCAGGCGACCTTGTAGCTCCCTGCCTTCAGCGCCGTCAGCGCGAGGACCATTTGCTTGGCGTCCTCGGGGTCGAGACGCATCTTGCCCTGGGCCACCGAATGACCGGTGGCATCCGTCACTTCCAGCGACGAAAGATTGGGCTCCAGCGTCCGGGTGAACCAGAGGCGGATCTCCTTCGGCGCGACCGAAGCCGTGCTGTCGGCGGCGGGGGCCGAACGGGAGAGATGGGCGTGGGCGAAGGCGACGCCCATGCCCAGGGCGAGGAATACCGCGAGGGCGGCAAAAAGCGTGCGAAGGCGGATCATGATGAAACTCCAATTCCAGGGGACGCGCAGGACAAGGCGAGCCTTGCCGGCGATCAGGTCGTCAGATGGTGGATGAGCCCTGGAAAGGCGGAGCGCGGGATCGATAGGCGAGAGCGTAGGAGGCCGGGGCAAGCGCCGTAGCGGCGAGGATGGCATGAGCCGGTCCTGCAAATGCCGGCAGGAGGAGAGCCGGTGCATCCGCTTGCAGGAACGGCCCTCCCGCCTGGAGGCCGAGGCAGATCGGGCAGTGGACATGATCGTGCCCCTGCATCGGCTGCATGCCGCCGCCGGCCTGATCGGAACCGGTCCCATTATCGACTTGGCAGAAAACCGCCATGTCTTCGGCAAAGCTCGCCGCGCGCAGTTCGGCCGCAAGCAGGAACGGGAAGATCCCCTGGATGGCGAGCGCGACCAGCCCCAGCCAAAGGCCGAAGCGTCGTGCACGTCTCTTTGGGGTGTTCCGTCTCATGGCGGACGCGATCCTAGCGCCCGCAAACCGGCTTGAACAGGCGGCCCGGCGCCGTCAAGGCGCGACCGGACAAATTGTCTCAGAGGATGGGGATACTTGATCTCATTTATGCGAATGATTATTAATGACTAGGGCTCTATGCCCCACCGGTGATTTGGATGCCCGAAGAACGCTCGATCTTGTCCCGCCCCTCGTCTGAGAGCGGCAGTGGTTTGGTGCCGCTCGGCCGCGGCGCCCGGGGTCTGCGCGGCGTCGTGGAAAGGCTGGATCTCGCGAGCGCGCCGGCCAATGGCATCGACAGTTATGAACTGGAGCGCCGCCTGTTGGAAATCGGCTTCGTCGAGGGTGCGCGGGTCGAAATCCTGCACGAAGGCTTCATCGGCAGGGATCCGATCGCGGTGAAGCTCGACGATATGCGCGTGGCGCTCCGGCGTCGAGAGGCGGATGCCGTGCTGATCCGCCCGACGGAGACTTTGAGATGACCGTCGAAGTCGCGGCAATGTCCTGCCGCATCGCCTTGGTGGGCAATCCCAATTCCGGCAAGACCGCGCTTTTCAACGCGCTGACCGGCAGTCGCCAGAAGGTCGCGAATTATCCGGGCGTGACGGTCGAGCGCAA
Source organism: Rhodospirillales bacterium (assembly GCA_947473305.1). Taxonomy (GTDB): domain Bacteria; phylum Pseudomonadota; class Alphaproteobacteria; order ATCC43930; family CGMCC-115725; genus CANJCB01. The sequence goes on along the minus strand of CANJCB010000007.1, from coordinate 21,259 downwards.
GGAAGGCGTCTTCGACACGCCCTCCGGCCGGCGCTTCCAGGTGGTCGACCTCCCCGGTACCTACAGCCTGCGCGCGCGGAGCCCCGACGAAGCGGTCACCCGCGATGTGGTTCTGGGGCGGCTTCAGGGCGAAGCGCGGCCCGATGTCATTGTCTGCGTCGCGGATGCGACCAACCTCCGCCTCGTGCTTCGGCTCGCCCTTGAACTGAAGCAGGTCGGCCGCCCGGTCGTCCTCTCGCTCAACATGTTCGATATCGCCAAGCATCGTGGCATCGCCATCGATCTCGACCGGCTGGCCGACGAATTGGGCATGCCCGTCGTGACCTCGGTCGCGGTGCGGCGCAACGGCACGTCCGAGCTTCTCGAAGAGATCGACCGTCTGGCCGCCCAAGGTCTCACGTCATCGCGCGACGAATGGCAGGAGCCGGGTCCCGACGAGGTTCGCGCCGCCCATCGCGAGGCGGAGCGCATCCTGAAGATCGCGGTTGCCCCCCCGGCCCGGCCCGACAGCTGGACGAACCGGCTCGATGCCGTGCTGCTCCACCCGGTCGCCGGCACGGTGGTGCTGCTGGTGATTCTCTTCCTGATGTTCCAGGCGGTCTTCAGCTGGGCCAATCCGGCGATGGACGGCATCAAGGCCGCCTTTGAATGGCTGGGCGGATGGGTCAACGCCACCCTGCCGGACGGGGTTCTGCGGAGCCTCATCGCCGAGGGCGTTATCGCGGGCGTCGGCAGCGTGCTTGTCTTCCTGCCCCAGATCCTGGTCTTGTTCTTCTTCATCATCCTGCTGGAAGACTTCGGCTATATGGCCCGGGCCGCCTTCCTGATGGACAAGATCATGGGCGGCGCGGGGCTTCACGGGCGCGCCTTCATCCCCCTGCTGTCGAGCTTCGCCTGCGCCATTCCCGGCATCATGTCCACCCGGGTCATCGACAACCGGCACGACCGGCTGGCCACCATCCTGGTGGCGCCCCTGATGACCTGCTCCGCGCGCATCCCGGTCTATACCCTCATCATCGGCGCCTTCGTGCCCCGGAATACGGTCGCGGGCTTCATCGATCTGCAGGGCCTCGTCATGTTCGGGCTCTATGCGACGGGGATCGTCAGCGCGCTCCTCGTCGCCTTCGTGCTGCGCCGGCTGATCTGGCGGAGCGCGGTCGAGCCCTTCATCATGGAACTGCCGAGCTACAAGCTGCCCGATCCCAAGAATGTGATCATGGGGGTCTGGGTCCGCGCCAAGGTGTTCCTGCAGCGGGCCGGCACCATCATCCTTTCGATCATGATTCTGATCTGGTTCCTGAGCACCGTGCCCGGCGCGCCGGAGGGAGCCACGGATCCCGCCATCAATTACAGCTTCGCCGGCATGATCGGCCATGCCCTCCAGCCGCTTCTGGCGCCCATCGGCTTCACCTGGGAGATCGCGGTGGCGCTCATTCCAGGGCTGGCGGCGCGCGAGGTGGCGGTGGCGGCGCTGGGCACGGTTTATGCGGTGGCGGGGGGTGAAGAATCCACGGGGGCCTTGGGCGCCACACTCGCGGGCCACTGGTCGCTGGCGACGGCGCTCTCGCTGCTCGCCTGGTATGTCTTTGCGCCGCAATGCGCTTCGACGTTGGGCGTCGTGAAGCGGGAGACCAATTCCTGGCGCTGGCCGGTGATCCTCTTCATCTACATGATCACGCTCGCCTATGGGGCGTCCTTCGTCACCTATCACATCGCTGTCGCGCTCGGCGGAGGCTAGGCCATGCTCCAGACGACCCTCGTCTATGCCGCGGTGGCGCTTGCCACGGGCTTCGTCCTCTGGACGGTGGTGCTCCCCAAGCGCTTCCGCCGCGCCATCGGCAATGTCGCGAAGCCCGAAGGGCGTAAGACGAAGGGTTGCGGCGACGACTGCGGCTGTGGCTAAACCGGGAGCATTCGCGCATATGCCTTGCTGACAGCGCGTTCCGGTCCATGTTTAATGGCCGGAACTCGCGAAACCAGCGCAGCGAGGCGCTTAAGCGTGAAACGGTTTGCGGCATATCTGGCCCTTGGCCTTTTCATCGCTGGCAGTTTCCTGCCCGGCCGGGCCGAGGCCGCGCGCGAAATCTATCGCTACGAGGTCGACCATCCGAAATTCGGCTCGATCGGCACCTATACCAATGTCGTGGAGCGGAACGGCGACAAGGTCCAGGTCAATACCGAGCTGCATGTTGCGGTCAGGATCCTGGGCATCACGCTCTATCGCCAGGATGCCCAGCGCGTGGAGACCTGGGAACAGGGCCGCCTGACAGGCTTTCAGGGCATCACGGTCACCAACGGCGAGCGTCTGGAGATCAAGGGCGAGGCCCGGGAAGACGGGTTCTCCATCGTCACGCCGGAAGGAAAGACCCTGGCGCCGGTCGATGTCCGGCCGACCAATCCCTGGACCGGCAAGATGATGGACGCGACCCATTTGATGTCCACCCGCAGCGGGCGCGTCGAGAATGTCCATATCACTGGTGGCAGGGAAGAGGATGTAGACGTTCACGGTCATATGATGCGGCTCCGGCATTTCGAGATACACGGGCCCCGCCGCCAGGTCGTGTGGCTCGACGACCATGACATCGCCGTCTTCTTCCAGGCGGAATCGAACGGAACCCTGGTTGATTTCATCCTGACCGAGCAGACCGGTTGACGCCGCTCCGCCTTTTCGCCAAGTGAGAGGCGATGGCGGACGACCCAGAAAATACCGAAGGCGAGACGACCGGCTCCGTAACGGGCGCCGAGGCGATCCGGGCCGTCGTAAAGACCCTGCCGACGACCTCGGGCGTCTATCGCATGCTCGACCGCAAGGGCGATGCGCTTTACGTGGGCAAGGCGCGCAACCTGAAGAGCCGGGTCGGCAACTACGTTTCCGCTGCCGGGCTCTCCAACCGGATCCTGCGCATGGTGAACGAGACCTTCTCGATGGAGGTCGTCGTCACCCATACCGAGGCCGAGGCGCTGCTGCTCGAAAGCAACCTCATCAAGCGCCTCATGCCGCGCTACAACGTGCTGCTGCGGGACGACAAATCCTTTCCCGACATTCGAATTACCGGCGGACACGACTTCGCGCAGCTCACCAAGCATCGCGGCGCGCGCAATCTGCCGGGAGAATATTTCGGTCCCTTCGCCTCGGCCGGGGCCGTCAACCGCACCCTGATCGCGCTCCAGCGGGCCTTCCTGCTGCGATCCTGCTCCGACAGCATCTTTTCGACCAGGACGCGGCCCTGTCTTCTCTTCCAGATCAAGCGCTGCAGCGCGCCCTGCGTCGGCCGGATCGACAAGGACGGCTATGCGAAGCTGGTCGGGGAAGCGCGAAGCTTCCTCCAGGGTCGCAGCAAAGAGGTGCAGGAGCGCCTTGCCCGGGTCATGCAGGCCCATTCCGACGCCATGGAGTTCGAAAGCGCCGCCATGGTGCGCGACCGGATCCGGGCCTTGACCCAGGTGCAGGGCCGCCAGGACATCAACCTGCCCGGCGTCGCCGATGCGGATGTGATCGCGGCGCATCAGACGGGCGGGCAGACCTGCATCCAGGTCTTCTTCTTCCGGGCCGGGCAGAACTGGGGCAACCACGCCTATTTCCCGAGCCACGACCGGCAATTGCCTCTGGAGGAGGTCCTCGCCGCTTTCCTCGGGCAGTTCTATGACAACAAGTCGCCGCCCCGGCAGATCCTGTTGAGCCATGAACCCCAGGAATGCGCCCTCCTGGCCGAGGCGCTGGGCGTCAGCGCCGGCCATAAGGTGGAAATCGCGGTCCCGAAACGCGGCGAAAAGCGGCAGGTCCTGGAGCATGCCCTCGTCAATGCCAGGGAGGCCTTGGCCCGTCGGCTCGCGGAAAGCGCCACCCAGCAAAAACTGCTGGAGGGAACGGCGCTGGCTCTGGGGCTCGAAGCCCCGCCCCAGCGGATCGAGGTCTACGACAACAGCCATATCCAAGGCAGTCACGCGGTGGGTGCGATGATCGTCGCCGGACCCGGCGGCTTCATCAAGAACGCCTACCGCAAGTTCAACATCCGCGGCGTCGGACCCTTGGCGGATTCAAAAGAAGGTTTGGGCGAGGCGATCGAGGCCTCGGCGGAGCCCGCTGCGCTCACCCCCGGCGACGACTACGGCATGATGCGGGAGATGCTGAGCCGGCGCTTCGCCCGCGCCATCAAGGAAGATCCCGACCGGGAGCAGGGAACCTGGCCCGATCTCGTGCTGATCGACGGCGGGCCGGGGCAGCTTTCCTCGGCGCTCCAGGTGATGGAGGATCTCGGCATCGACGATATCGCCTTGGCGGCCATCGCCAAGGGACCGGACCGCGATGCCGGGCGGGAGCGCTTCTTCCGGCCCGGCCGCCCGCCCTTCAGCCTCGATCAGAAGGACCCGGTGCTCTACTTCCTCCAGCGTATCCGGGACGAGGCCCATCGCTTCGCCATCGGAACCCACCGGGCGCGGCGGGTGAAAGCGATCGGCGCGTCGCCGCTCGACGAGATCTCAGGCATCGGCGGCAAGCGCAAGAAGGCGCTGCTGCATCATTTCGGCTCGGCGCGTGGCGTGTCGCGGGCGGGGCTTACCGACCTGGAGCGGGTCGAGGGCATCAGCAAGGCCGTTGCGAAAAAGATTTATGATCATTTCCACGTGGACGGGTAAACTGGTTTTGTATACGCCCGCCTTTACCTGGCGGTTCTGAAAGAAAGCCATGCTGACGAGCCTGCCCAATCTCCTGACCCTGTCGCGGATCCTGGTGATCCCGATCGTGGTTGCGTTGATCTGCGTGCAGGAGGCCTATCCGGCCTATGCGGCCTATGCGGCCTGGGCGGCTGCTTCGCTCTTTGCTGCGGCCTGCGTCACCGATTGGCTCGACGGGCATGTGGCGCGACTCTGGAAGCAGCAGTCGGAACTGGGACGCTTCCTCGATCCCATCGCTGACAAGCTTCTCGTGGGAGCGACGCTCTTCGGGCTCGCTGCCAAGCAGCACATCACGGGATGGGCGATCTTCCCGGCACTTATCATCCTCTGTCGAGAGATTCTGGTTTCGGGGTTGCGGGAATATCTGGCGGGTCTCCGGGTCGGCATGCCCTCGTCGCGGCTGGCAAAATGGAAAACGGGGATCCAGATGGCGGCTATCGGTTTCCTGCTTGTCGGGCAGGAAGGACCTGACTGGCTGCGGGTTCCCGACATCGGCGTGTTTCTGCTGTGGATCGCCGCCGGTTTCACCCTGGCGACGGGATACGATTACCTGCGGTTGGGGCTCTCTCATATTCCGCGCTTCTCCTCGCAAGAACCGCAGCCGGTAGCCGAACCTGCGCCCCAGGCCAAACCGAGCAAAGCGGCCTGAAGCGTCAGGATGCGGATCTTCGGGCTCGCGGGGTGGAGCGGCAGCGGCAAGACCACGCTGATGGTCAAGTTGCTGCCGGAGCTGATCGGCCGGGGGTTGAGGGTATCCACCGTGAAGCACGCGCATCATGCCTTCGACGTCGACCAGCCCGGCAAGGACAGCTGGCTGCACCGGCAGGCGGGCGCGGTGGAGGTGATGGTTTCCTCCGCCAACCGCTGGGCGCTAATGCATGAGCATCGCGGCGCGGAGGAAGCGAGCCTCGAAGAACTGGTCCGTCGGATGAGCCCCGTCGATCTCCTGCTGGTGGAAGGCTTCAAGCGCCACAGCCACCCCAAGTTGGAGATGCACGACCGGACCCTCGGCAAACCCCTCCTCTGCGGCGAGGATCCTGAAATCGTCGCCGTGGCTTCGGACGGACCGATAGAGGGTCTTTCCGTGCCGGTCTTCGATCGCGGCGATATCAAGGGCATAGCGGATTTCATCCTGACCCGGAGCGGGCTCGTCCCATGACCCAGCTCAGCGACGATTGCTTCGCCTTCGGCGGCGAGCTGATGACGGCCTCAGCGGCACTCGATCTCCTCCGCAGCCGAACCGTGGCTTTGCCCGAGATAGAGCAGGTGCCGCTCGCCGAGGCGCTGGGCCGCATTCTCGCGGCACCTCTTGCGGCGGCTCGCAATGTGCCGCCTTACGACAGTTCGGCGGTCGACGGCTATGCGGTCTTCTTCGACGATCTGGCGCCGGACGCCCCCTCGCCTTTGAGGGTCGGCGGGCGCGCGACGGCGGGGCATCCGTGGGATGGTCCGGTGCGCCGTGGCGAATCGGTCCGCATCTTCACTGGCGCGCCGGTACCCCAAGGACCGGACACCGTCCTCATGCAGGAAGACTGCGAGGAAATACCGGGAGGGGCGGTGCTCATTCCGCCCGGCATCAAGCGCGGGGCCAATCTGCGCAAGGCGGGAGAGGATATCCCGGCCGGGGCGGAGGTGCTTGTCGCCGGCACCCGGATGCGGCCTCAGGAAATCGGGATCGCCGCTTCCCTGGGTTGCAGGATGCTGGACGTCTACCGGCCTTTGCGGGTGGCGTTGGTTTCGACGGGCGACGAGGTCTGCGAACCGGGTGTCGAACTGCCGGACGGCATGCTCTATGACTCGAACCGCCATGTGCTCCGCGCTTTGCTGGCGGGGCTTGGTTGCCAGGTCACGGACCTGGGCATCCTGCCGGATCGGATGGAGACGATCCGCGATGCGCTGGGGCGGGCGTCTCGCGACCACGATCTGATCGTGACCTCGGGCGGCATGTCCACCGGCGACGAAGACCATGTGAAGGCGGCGGTCGAGGCCCAGGGCGCGCTGCATTTCTGGCGGCTCGCCATCAAGCCGGGCCGGCCGGTCGCCTTGGGCCAGATCGGCCGGGTTCCCTTCCTGGGCCTGCCCGGCAATCCGGTTGCGGTGATGGTGACCTTCCTGACGCTCGCACGGCCTTTGCTGCTCAGGCTTTCAGGCGCGCTCGACCGGGACCCGCTGAGTTTTCCGGTCGCGGTGGGCTTCGCCTATGAGAAGCGCGCCGGCCGCCGGGAATATATCCGTGTCCGCCTCCTCCGCGGACAGCAGGGCCAGGTGCTGGAAAAGCTTCCCCGCGACGGGGCCGGTATCCTCACCTCGATGGTGGAAGCGGACGGACTGGCGGTCGTGGCCGAGGAGGTGACGGCACTCGAACCCGGCCAGACCGTCGAATTCATCCCCTTTGGCGAATTGATCGGCTGAGACGGGATTGCCGGGGGCGGGCGCTGCGCTCATAATCCGTGAGCCACATCCATGGGGGGACCGATTGGTCCACGGCATTCTCGACCGCAAGGTCTTCTTCGCCAATCAGGTGATCTTCCGCGAGGGGGATCCGGCCGATCGCGCCTATCTCATCCAGGAAGGCCTGGTCGAGATCAGGAAACAGCTGGAAGGCACCTACGAGGACCGCCGCGTCGCCCAGGTCCACCCGGGCGAGCTTTTCGGCGAGATGGCGATGATCGACGACCAGCCCCGCATGGCCTCGGCGGTCGCGGTGGAGAAGACCGTCTGCGTCGTCGTGCCCTTGGACAAGTTCCATGAGAAGATGGCCCACGCCGATCCCTTCCTCGCGGCGCTGCTGCGGATGTTCACCAAGCATATCCGCACCCTTCAAGTGAAGATCAACCGGACCTGAGATTCCGGGCCTATCATTGAAATCTTTCGCGGAACGGATTAGCTGAAGCGCGATGAAGCTGCTCTATTTCGCCTGGCTCAGAACCCGGATCGGCATGGCCGAGGAGATCGTGGACCCGCCCAGCGAGGTCACGACCGTCGGTACTTTGGTCGATTGGCTGAAGACGCGCGGGCCTGGCTTCGCCGAGGCTTTGAAGGATCCCTCGGTGGTGCGGGTCGCGGTGAACCACGACTATGTGAAGGCCGATCATCCGGTCCGTCCCGGTGACGAAATCGCTCTTTTCCCGCCTGTGACCGGAGGCTGAGGGCATGATCCGGGTCCAGGCGGAGGATTTCGACGTGGGCGCGGAACTGGCCAGCCTCAGCGAAGGCAATCACGGAATTGGGGGAATCGGGGTTTTCGTGGGACTTGTGCGGGACATGGCGGGAGATGACAAGATCGGCGCCCTGACCCTCGAACATTACCCTGGCATGACCGAGCGGAAGCTCGAAGAGATCGAAGCGGAGGCGCGTCGGCGTTGGCCGCTGGAAGCCTGCCTGATCGTTCACCGCTATGGGCGGCTGGAGCCCGGCGACCGGATCGTGTTCGTGGCGACCGCCTCGGCGCATCGGGACGCGGCTTTGGAAAGCTGCCGCTTTCTCATCGACTGGCTGAAGACCGAAGCGCCCTTCTGGAAGCTCGAAGAAACGCCGGATGGCGGCAAATGGGTCGATGCCCGCGACAGCGACAACAAGGCCAAGGAACGCTGGGTGAAGTAAGCCTTTAGGCTTCCTTCACAAACAGCATCTTGATTCCCGGCTTGAAGCTCGGGCGGCGATGCTTGAGCTTCAGCCCGTGCCGCGCCATCAGGATCGGCATGTTCTTCGGCCCGAAATAGAGGCAATGCGACGGCGGCGAATAGCCGTCCCATTTCAGGAGATCCTTCGGCCTGCGCCAATGGTTGATGTCCGGCGTCGTGACGAAGAAGGTCCCGCCGGGCTTCAGCAGGCGGGCGATGGCGGCGATGAAGCCGTTGGCGTCGGTGACATGCTCGATGACCTCCGACGAATAGATCGCGTCGAAGCGCAGGTCTGTGCCTTCCGCGAAGGGTTCCACCGGGATCGCGTTGAAATGGCAGGCGGGAAAATGCTCGCGTGCGAAGCCTATGGAATGTTCGTCGAGATCGAGCCCATGGGCTTCGAAGCCGCGCTCCCGCATCGATTCCACCATGAAGCCGCCGGAGCAGCCGACATCGAGGAAGCGCCCCTTGGCCGGCGCCCGCCGGGCAAGCCATCCCGCCCGTCCGCGCGACCGGCGCATCTTCTTGTCGACCTTGGCGAAATAGCTGGTGGTGGCGCCCTGATAGGGGTCGCTATAGAGTTCGGCCCGCTGCGCGTCGGTCGGCAGCGGATCGAGCCAGATGAAGCCACAGCCGCGGCAGCGCGTCAGCTGATAGGGCGGCGGGGTCGGATAAGGCGCGTGGTCGAGGGAACCGCAGACCTGGCAGGCGGAGGACGTCAAGCGGCCGACGCGGCCGAGGCCACGGCACGGGTCGCGCGATCGTAATCCTCGATCAGCGCCTTGCAGACGGCGCCCGGGGTGAAGCGGTATTGGCCGATCTCGCCGACCGGAGTGACTTCCGCCGCGGTGCCGGTCAAGAAGACTTCCGTGGCCTTGGCCAGCTCCTCGGGCATGATCGCGCGCTCGACCACCTTGATTCCGCGCTTCTTGGCGAGGTCGATGACCGTGCGGCGGGTGATCCCGTCGAGGAAGCAGTCGGGCTTCGGCGTATGAAGCTCGCCGTCGATCACCATGAAGATATTGGCCCCGGTCGCCTCGGCGATCTGACCGCGATAATCGAGCATCAGCGCGTCGTCGTAGCCTTCGGCCTCGGCGGCGTGCTTCGAGAGCGTGCAGATCATGTAGAGGCCGGCGGCCTTGGACGAGGTCGGCGCCGTATTCGGGGCGGGGCGGGCCCATTTGGAAAGGGTCAGGCGGATGCCCTTCATCTTCGCCTCGGGGCTGAAGTAGCTGGGCCATTCCCAAACCGCGATGGCCATATGGATCTTGGTCTGCTGCGCCGCGACGCCCATCTGCTCCGCGCCGCGCCAGGCCACCGGGCGGACATAGCCGTCGACGATGTTGTTGGCCTTCACCACCTGATTGCAGGCCTCGTCGATGGCGGCGGCGCTCAAGGGCAGGTCGAAGCCCAGGAGCTTGCCGGAATTGATCAGCCGCTCGCTGTGCTCGCGCAGCTTGAAGATATTGCCGCCATAGACCCGCTCGCCCTCGAAGACGCAGCTCGCGTAATGGAGCGCATGGGTCAGGACATGGATCTTGGCGTCCCGCCAGGGGCCGAGCTTGCCATCGAACCAGATGAAGCCGTCGCGATCGTCGAAGGGCAGCATAGCCATGGCGGTTCCTCGTGCTTAACGTCGGTCGGATGGGTTAGACTACCCCCGTCCTTCCCGGCCGCATGTAACATTCAAACGAAAAACAATTCAACATGGCTGACGACAAAGCGAGCGTGAGTTCCCCTTTCCTCCCCGAGGAGGACCTGCGCGAGGGCATCGAGTTCCTGTTCTATGCCTATCGCGACTTCACGGCGGAACCCGACGCGATCCTGGCCGAGATCGGCTTCGGCCGGGCGCATCACCGGGTTATCTATTTCGTCGGCCGTCATCCCCGGATGACCGTGAGCGAGCTTCTCGCCATCCTCCAGATCACCAAGCAGAGCCTGAGCCGGGTCTTGGGCGAGCTTGTGGCCAAGGACTTCATCCACCAGCGCCCCGGCCGCGAAGACCGCCGCCAGCGGCTTTTGGAACTGACGGCCAAGGGCGTCGAACTGGAACGCCGGCTCTCGGAGAATCAGCGGGCGCGCATCGCCCGGGCCTATCGCGAGGCGGGTCCGGAGGCGGTCGAAGGGTTCCGCAAGGTCATGCTGGGGATCATCACCGGGGAGGAGGATCGCCGCCGGTTCGAGGCGCCACCGCAGCCGATGCGTCGCCGCCCCGGCGCCGTATAATCCCCTCTCATGAGCGAGGAAGAGCCTCATCTCCTGATCGTCGACGACGACGCGAGGCTGCGCGGGCTCTTGAGCCGCTATCTGGTGGAGCGCGGCTTCCGGGTCACGACCGCCGCCGACGCGGCCGAGGCCCGCGGCCGGATGGAGAGCTTTTCCTTCGATCTGGTCGTGCTCGATGTGATGATGCCGGGGGAGAGCGGCTTCGAGCTGACCCAGGCGATCCGGCGGAAAAGCCGGCTGCCGATCCTGCTGCTGACCGCGATGGCGGAAACCGAGGACCGGATTACCGGGCTGGAACGAGGGGCAGACGACTATCTCACCAAGCCCTTCGAGCCTCGTGAGCTGGTCCTGCGCATCCGCAACATTCTCCAGCGCGTCCCGCAAACGCCGGAGGCGCAGCCGGAACTCGTGTTCGGCGGTTTCCGCTTCGATCTTGCCCGCAGCGAGCTTTTCCGGGGATCGGAGTCCGTGCATCTGACGGCGGCGGAAGCCGCCTTGCTGGCGGTCCTGGCGCGCCGCGCCGGCGAGCCGGTGAGCCGCGAGGACTTGTCCGAGGAGGCGCAGTTCAGCGGCAACGTCCGGACCGTCGATGTCCAGATGACCAGGCTCCGCCGCAAGATCGAGCGCGATCCGAAATTCCCGCGCTATCTCCAGACGGTCAGGGGAACGGGCTATGCCCTCAAGCCCGATTGAGGGGAGCGTTCCTCTCACCCCGCCGCGCCCGCGTCGGGAAAGCTGGATCAAGCGGATGCTGCCGCATTCGATGTTCGGTCGTTCGCTGCTCATCATCATCACGCCGCTCATCCTGGGGCAGGTGATCGCGACCTGGATCTTCTACGACCGCCATTGGAACACCGTGGCGCGGCGGCTCGCCTCGGGGGTGGTCGGCGATATCGCGCTGGTGATCGACGAGATGCCCCTGAACCGGGAGCTCGTGCTGCTCGACCAGCTTTTCGACCGGTCGGCGCGGGCGACGGGGATCGACTACGTCTTCCGGCCAGGGGAAACGCTGCCGCCGGGCCTGCAATCGCCGGCGGGGGCCTCGCGCGATCAACTCATTCAGGCCTTTCAGGGCCGTTTCGGCCGCCCCGTCTTCGTCGACGGGGTCTCCGATGTTCGGGATATCCTGATCTCCATCGAACTTCGGGACGGCGTGCTCCAGGCGGTGGCGCCGCGAGACCGGCTCTATACCTCCACGACCTATATCTTCGTGCTCTGGATGATGGGGTCGTCGCTGGTGCTTTTCGCGGTGGCGACGCTTTTCATGCGCAACCAGGTAAGGTCGCTTCGGCGCATGGCGGCGGCGGCGGAAAGCCTCGGCAAGGGCCGCGATGTCAGCCATCTCAAGGTCGAGGGCGCCACCGAGGTCCGTCAGGTGGCGACGGCCTTTCTCCTGATGCGCGACCGTATCCAACGGCAGATCACGCAGCGCACGGAAATGCTCGCGGGGGTTTCGCATGATCTCAGGACCCCGCTCACCCGGATGAAGCTCGCGCTGGAGCTGATGGGCGAGGATCCCAGCGTGGAGGAATTGAAATCCGACGTCGTCGAGATGGAACGGATGGTCCAGGGCTACCTCGATTTTGCCCGCGGCGAGGGGACGGAGGCGCCCCGCGAAACCGATCTGCGCCTTCTGCTGGAAGACGTGCAGGCGAAGGCGGCGCGGGAGGGGGCCTCGATCTCGCTGACGGCGCCGGAAGACTATGTGATGGAACTCCGGCCCGACGCGATGCGGCGGTGCCTGACGAACCTGATCGGCAACGCGCGCCGGCACGGCAGCCATATCTGGGTGACCGCGCTGCCCGCGCGCGACGGGATCGACGTGCTGGTCGATGACGACGGTCCCGGCATCCCCGTCTCCCAGCGGGAAGCCGTGTTCCGGCCTTTTCTGCGGCTCGACCCTTCGCGCAATCCCTCGACGGGCGGGGTCGGGCTCGGGCTGACCATCGCGCGCGACGTGGTGCGGGGCCACGGAGGGGACCTCACGCTCGAGGAATCCCCGCAAGGCGGGCTGCGCGCCCGCATTCATCTTCCACGCTGACGGAGAAAAACATGGACGGCAGAATCGAGCAGGCGGCCCAAATCCTTGCCGAGGCGAGGCGCAAGCGAGATCAGATCGGCCCGCTGCCGGAGGCTGTCGCGCCGAGAACCGTGGCCGAAGCGCATGCGATCCAGGACGCCGCCTCGAAGCTGTTGGGCGAGGCGGTGCGCGGCTGGAAGATCAATGCGCCGCCGGGCCAGGATGCCGCCCGCGGGGCCTTGCTGGAGTCGGTCGTACGGGACAGCCCTGCTCGATATCCCGCGAACCTCCTGCACCGGATCATCGTCGAGGGCGAGGTGGCTTTCCGCTTCGACCGGGACATGCCGGCCCGGGACAAGCCCTATGAGGAAGAGGAGGTCCTGGCGGCCGTGACCGCCTTTCCCGCCATCGAACTGGTGGATTACCGCTTCGCCGATCCACGAACCGTCCCCGCCCTCGACAAGCTCGCCGACTACAGCTCGAACGGCGCCTTTATCGTCGGCAAGCCGGTGGCGGATTGGCGGCGCCTCGATATCAAGAAATTGCATGTCACGCTGAAGGTGGACGGCGCCGTCACCTACGATCAGATGATCGGTCATCCCATCGGCAATCCGCTGATCCCCCTGGTCGCGATCCCCACGTTGATGAGCCAGGCCGGCGGCATCAAGGCTGGCCAGGTCGTCACGACAGGGACCTGCACCGGCATGACCACGCTCCAGCCCGGACAGCGTGCCGAAGTGATCTTCGAGGGGCTGGGCAGCGTCGAAGTCACCTTTACCCGCTAGCCCCGGCGTTTTTTGCAGGGGTGCCTTTCGCGTTATGCAGAGAAATAGGGCTCGCTTAATGTAAGCACGCTTATAATATGTTGAGCATGACAAAAACGCCTCCTGACCCGAGTTTCGGGTTTCTTGTCCATGATATCGCGCGGCTTCTGCGGAAGCGCTTCGAGCAGCGCGCGCGGGTGCATGGCCTCACGCGCTCCCATTGGCAGGTTCTGGCCTGGCTCAAGCATTGCGAGGGGATCAACCAGTCCGGGCTTGCGGAGGGCCTCGACCTGGAGCCGATCACCGTCGGCCGCCTCATCGACCGGATGGAGGAAGCGGGTTGGGTCGAGCGGCGCTCCGATCCCACCGACCGTCGCGCCTATCGGCTCTATATGACCGAGAAGGCCAAGCCGATGATCGACCTCATGAACGAGATCGGCACGGGTCTGCGCGCCGAAGCCATGGCGGGCCTGTCGGACGACGACCTGATCAAACTCATGGATATGCTGAAGCATATCCGATCGAACCTGGGCGAGCGCGGCGAGAAGATTGCCGAGGTCCCCGTGCCTGATCTTCCGACCGAAAGAGAGAGTGCCTGATGAGCGCCACCAGCAACGCCGAAGTCCTCAGGGACGGTCAGCGGACGGGCGTATCCGCGCAAAGCCGGGCCAGGTCCCGCCGTTGGCTCCAGATCCTCCTCATGCTCTCGGTGCCTCTCGTCATCGCGATCGCCGGGGGCTGGTGGTATCTGACCGGGGGACGCTATGTCTCGACCGACGATGCCTATGTGCAGGCCAATATGACGCCGATCAGCGCCGACGTGGCCGGCCGTCTGATCGAGGTGCCGGTCCGCGACAACCAGGTCGTGAAGCAGGGCGACCTCCTGCTCCGCCTGGACGATCGGTCCTATAAGATCGCGGTCGAAAGCTCGGCGGCCAAGCTCGCCGGCGTCAAGCTGCAGATCGATGCCCTGCGCGCCACCTATCGCCAGAAGCTCACCGAACTCAAAGCCACCGAGGATACGCTCGCCTATCAGCAGCGCGAGCTCAACCGCCAGGAACAGCTCCTGGTGAGCCATGTCACGCCCCAGGCGAAATACGACGAGGCGCGCCACAACGTCGATACCGCGCGGCAGAACGTGGCTTCGACCCAGCAGCAGATCGCCAATACCCTGGCGAGCCTGGGCGGCGATCCCAATATCGCCACGGAGAAGCATCCGCTCGTCCAGCAGGCCCAGGCCGCCCTCGACCAGGCGAAGCTCGATCTCTCCCATACCGAGGTGCGGGCGCCCGCCAATGGCATCGTGACCAAGGTCAACAAGATCCCGGTCGGCACTTATCTCAATTCGGCTTCTCCCGCCTTCTCCCTGGTGTCCACGGACCGCATCTGGATCGAGGCGAATTTCAAGGAGACCGAGCTTACCAACATGCGTGAGGGCCAGGAGGCGACCGTGGAGGTCGACACCTATCCCGGCACCAAGTTCAAGGCGCGGGTAGAGAGCCTGAGCCCCGGCACCGGATCCGAGTTTTCGGTCTTGCCGCCGCAGAATGCGACCGGCAATTGGGTCAAGGTGGTGCAACGCCTCCCGGTCCGCCTCGTGGTCGAGGATATCGATCCCAAGCACCCGCTGCGGGCCGGAATGAGCGTGACGGCCGAGGTCGATACCCAGCACCGGCATCCGCTGTTCCTGAAGATCCGATCCTTCTTCGGCTCCTAGAGTTCCTGCCATGGCACTGAACCGATCGGCCGCGCCAGCGGCCGAGAACAGGACCCTCGTCACCATCTCGATCATGCTGGCGACGATCATGCAGGCCCTGGACACCACCATCGCCAATGTGGCGCTGCCCCATATGCAGGGCAGCCTGTCGGCGGCGCAGGACCAGATCTCCTGGGTCCTGACCTCCTATATCGTCGCCGCGGCGATCATGACCCCCATGACCGGCTGGCTTTCCAACCGCTTCGGACGCAAGCGCGTCTTCCTGGGCTCCGTCCTGGGATTCACGCTCGCCTCCATGATGTGCGGGGCCGCGACGAGCCTTGGCCAGATGGTGCTTTTCCGGCTGCTCCAGGGCGTCTTCGGCGCGGCGCTGGTTCCGCTGTCGCAAGCGGTCCTGCTCGACGTCAATCCCAAGGAGCGGCACGGCCAGGCCATGGCGATCTGGGGCGCTGGCATCATGGTCGGCCCGATCCTGGGGCCCACATTGGGCGGCTGGCTGACCGAGACCTACAACTGGCGTTGGGTTTTCTACATCAACCTGCCGGTCGGTATCCTGGCCTTTCTCGGCATCCTCGTCTTCGTGAAGGAGACGGGGCGCAACCGGGCGCTGCCCTTCGATTTCTTCGGTTTCGCCATGCTGAGCCTCGGCGTCGGGGCGCTGCAGATCATGCTCGACCGGGGCCAGCAATTGGACTGGTTCGGGTCGGGCGAGATCATGATCGAATGTGCCTTGGCGGCGGGAGCGCTCTGGATCTTCGCGGTCCATTCGCTGACCTCCAAAACGCCCTTCATCGACCTTTCGATCTTCAAGGACCGCAACTTCCTCAGTGGCAATATCCTGATTTTCGTCGTCGGCATCGTGCTCTATGCGACGCTGGCGCTCCTGCCGCCCATGCTCCAGGACCTTTTCGACTATCCAGTGATCACGACCGGCGAAGTCCTGATGCCGCGCGGCATCGGGACGATGGTTGCCATGCTTTTCGTGGGTCGTCTCACGGGCAAGGTCGATGCGCGGCTGATGCTGCTCCTGGGGCTGTCTCTGATGGGCGTCTCCCTCTGGCAGATGACCGGCTATTCCCTGGAGATGGGCGATGCGCCGATTCTCTGGGCGGGCCTCCTCCAGGGCGTGGGAATCGGCTTCACCTTCGTGCCCCTTTCGACCATTGCCTTCGGAACCCTCCCGCCCGAAAAACGGACGGAGGCCGCGGCGATCTTCAGCCTGTTGCGCAATGTGGGGGGCAGCATCGGCATCTCCTCGGTCGTGACGGTCCTGGTGCAGAACACCCAGACGGTTCACCAGTCCATGGCCGCGGGCATCAACGTCTATAACCAGCCGCTGATGAATCCCGCCGTCCAGCGGTTCTGGGATATCGGAACCAGCGGGGGCCTCGCGGCGCTCAATGCCGAGATCACCCGGCAGGCTTCGATGGTCGCCTATATCAACGACTTCAAGCTGATGATGGTGGTGACGCTCGCGGCGATCCCGCTGCTTCTGCTGCTTCGCGCTCCGAAACGCGGACCGAAGTCGGAAGTCCACGCGGCTCTGGATTAAACCGCTTCGCCCGCGCCGACATGGTAGGGGCGGATGCGCCGTCCCTCGGGCGGGAAATCCACCGCGCCGTTGATCCGGTAATAGCTGTCGTGGGTCAGGAGCTGCGACTTGATCCGTGGCCAGATTTCGAGCCGTACGAAATCCTGGTCGCTCCAGCGGGAGTGATGTGGCTTATAGAAGGCTCGCCACCGCGCTTCCATTCCTCCAAGCACGCCGCCCAGACCGCCCCAGAGGCCGGCGAGGATCAGTTCCGTGTGGAAGGGGGCGTCCCGCATGCTGTGGAAGGGTTTGCCGGAGGCGATCCAGGCCGCGACCGCCGCTTGTTCCTGGCTGTTGAGCCGGGCATCGCAATCCCGGCAGAGGAAGCGGTCGACCCCCGGATCGTCGGCAACGAGAAACCGCCAGAAAAGCCCCTCTACCGGTCCCATCGTCATCGTCATGGGGACGACCTCGGCGCCCCTGTCCTTGAGGCGGGCCACCACCTCGGCGGGGACGTCGCGGTCCACATAGAAACGACAGGTCCAGCCGGGATAGATCGCGGGCTGGAGTTCGGCATTGGCAACGGCTCCCTCCGTGTAGAACCGCCGATCGCCCCAGAGGCTGAAGGCGATGACGTTGCGCTCAGGCTTTGCGGGATCGAAGGGGCGAGGGGGGATGCCGGCGAGGGGTTGTCCTCCACTTGCGGCGAAGCCGTCGCAGGCAGCCTTGTCTTTGAGCCGGAGCGTCCTTTCCCCGTAGATCAGCGCTTCTTCCCTACGGCCCGCCGCGTCCATGGCGCGGGCTAGGTTGCCCCAAATATCGGGACTTTCAGGGCTAAGCTTGGCGGCTGCCAGAAGGGGTTCGACCGCCAGGTCATAGCGGTTGTCGTCCATGAAGGTCGTGCCGAGATTGTAGAAGGCATCGGGATGACCGGGCCGGAGTTCGGTCGCGCGGCGGAAATGCTCGATCGCTTCCGCCCTGTTGCCGAGCCGGCGCAGAAGGGTGCCATAGTTGTTCTGTGCGTCGGGCATCCGAGGGCGGAGCGCCAGCAGCCGTTGCCAGAGCACGGCCGCCTCCTCGTTCCGCCCCTGGCTCATGCGCAATGCGCCGAAATTGTTGAGCACGCCCGGATGGTCCGGCGCCGCCACGAGCGCCTGCTCATAGAGGGCGGCGGCTTCGTCGAGGCTCCCTTTCCGGTGCAGCGCCAGGGCGGCGTCAAAGAGAGCGGCGGGTTCCACACCCCTATCTTATCATCGTCGGATCGTTCGTGGACTTTTGACGGTTCCGCTTCGATCCGGTAAGAACCGGGGCATGGACGACATCCCCTCTTCCCCTCGCGGGCCCAAGCCCCATGTGCCGGCGGTGGAGCCCGATCTTCTCGCCTCGGCGCTCTTTCTTTTCGGTGAATATCTGTCGGGGCTCGACGAGCCGAACGACGATCCGGAGGCCGAGGAGATCGAAGAGGACGAAGACGATGAAGATGAAGACGGCGAGGGGCCGCCGATCGACACCAAGGAAGTGCTCGACCTCTTCGCCGAGGAACTTGGGACCAACGTTCCCACGACGCTCGCTGTCTATATGCGGGTGACGGCGCTTTTTCGCCTGCTGTCGGCCAGTCCCGCGCTCGCGCAACTGGCGATGGTCGGGGAGGATTTCGGCGGGGCGCTCACCGATGAGGCGCTTATCGCCGCCGCGCGCCTCGATCTCCATGTGACCAAGCCCGGGGCGGAAGCGGCGGCCGAGTTCGACGCCCGGGAATTTCGCGAAGCTCTTAACGAGGCTTGATCACAATCCTGTGAGGATATCCGCCGCGACGGGATAGGAACGTCGGGCGCCGCCTAGAACGGGCATGGCAGTGATTGATCCGAGAAACGCCGGGACCTCATGGCCCCGCGCGGTTCGGCTACTTCTCCACGCCGCGGATGACGAGGGCGGTGATGCCCTCGACAATGCGGTCGCGAGGGATGCTGGCTTCCATGATGATGCCGCCGCGGACCATCGAGACGATCATCGAGCCGAAGATCTCGACGTCCACTTCCCGGAAGACTCCCAATTCGATCCCGTGTTCGAGCGCCCGGCGGAACTGGTCCGCGATCACCCGGCGGCGCTGGCGATAGAGCTTGCGCCAGCGTTCTGCGAGACCCGCATGGTCGCCGGTCAGCATGCTGAGCAGGGCGACGTGGCCGCCCAGGGTCTTCAGCATCAGCCGGATCATCGCGTGGAGCGTTTCCTGCGGCGGCAGAGCCTGCGCCGCTATGTCGATCAACGCCTTTTCGAGCGCCGCGAAGGTCTCGTTGAAGACCGCCAGGAACAGATCGTCCTTGGACGGGAAATAGCGGTAGATGGTTGGTTTAGCGACGCCCGCCAGTTCGGCGACTTCGTCCATCTGGACTTCGTCATAGCCCGCGCGCCCGAAAAGTTTCGCGGCGGCATCGACTATCTTGCGGCGTCGTTCGACCCTCCAGGCCGGCTCGACATCGAGACCCATTGTAAATGAAACTCCAAAGTTTTACCTATGGAGCGCCGAGCGCGTCGCTTTTGCGATCTGACACGTCCCCTCCAGGCCGACCCCCATCGGCTTGTTTAGCGTCTATCGTTTAATGCCGGTTTCGGCAAGTAAAAATGAAACGGACCCGATCCCCCGATGTCTGAGAAACAGCCCGTCCTTCGCCGCCTGAAACGCCTTTTCCCGTTGATTCTCATGGGTATAGTGGGGTTTTTCGCCTGGCAATTCTGGCCGTTGGCCAGCGCAGAATCACAGGAAAATAAAACCCAGGATAAAGCGCAGGTCCCCGCGGCGGCGGCGCAGCCGGTCGTCGTGGCCGATGCCAAGGCCCAGCCCATGCCGGTCGAGATCGGCGCCATCGCCCATGTGCAGACGATTTCAAGCGTCGCCATCCGCTCGCGGATCGACGGGGTGATCGCCAAGGTGCCGGTCAGGGACGGGCAGGAGGTCAAGGCCGGAGACATTCTCTTTGAGCTTGATGACCGCGACGCCCAGGCCCAACTCGCCAAGGCCCAGGGCACGGTGCTGAAGGATCAGGCGCAGCTCAAATACGCCCAGCAGCAGGTCCCGCGCTTCTCGCCCCTGGCGCAAAAGGAATTCCTGTCCCGCGACCAACTGGAGCAGGCTCAGTCCAACGCCGCGGCGCTGGAAGGCACGCTGAAGGCCGACCAGGCGGCCGTCGCGAGCCTCCAGGTGCAACTCTCCTATACGGTGATCCGGGCCCAGATCGACGGGAAGATCGGAACCATCGCCTTCAAGGAGGGCAATTCTATCAAGGCGAACGGCGATCCGCCGCTTGCGACCTTGAACCAACTCAGGCCGATCTATGTAAGCTTCTCGGTGCCGCAACGGGATCTGGCGCGGATCCAGAAAGCCATGGCGGCGGGACCGGTCAAGGCGATCGCCTCCATTCCGGGCGACGAGGGCGAGCCGCAGCAGGGCAGCGTCGCCTATATCGAGAACGCGATCGACGCTTCCACCAGCACGCTGTCGGTCAAGGCGGCTTTCCCCAATCCGGAAAACCGGCTCTGGTCGGGGCAATTCGTCAATATCAAGGTGACGCTGCGCGTCGAAGACGAGGCGATCGTCGTGCCCTCCGAGGCCGTTCAGGCGGGTCAGCAAGGCTCCTATGTCTTCGTGGTCAAGCCCGACATGACCGCCGAAGCGAGGCCGGTGACCCTCGACCGCACGGTGGGCGACCTCGCCGTGATCGTCGATGGCCTCAAGAACGGTGAAAAGGTCGTGACGACCGGTCAGCTCCGGCTGCGCAACGGCGTCAAGGTGCAGATCACCACCAACGGCTCGGACAAGGGCTCGAAGCAAGGTTCCGCATCATGAATCTCCCGGAGATTTGCATCCGTCGTCCGGTGATGACGACGCTTCTGATGCTGAGCTTCGTCGTGGTGGGAATCTTTGGCTATCGGCTGCTGCCGGTCGCGGCCTTGCCGCGCGTCGATTACCCGACCATCGTCGTTTCGGGGTCCCTGCCCGGGGCCAGCCCGGAATCGATGGCCTCCTCGGTCGCGACGCCGCTTGAAAAACAGTTCGCGACGATCCCGGGCGTCGCCTCGATCATCTCGACGAGCGGGCTCGGCTAGACCTCGATCACCCTGCAGTTCGATCTCAACCGCAACATCGACGGCGCGGCGCTCGACGTGCAATCCGCCATGACCACGGCGGCCAAGCGCCTGCCGGTCGACATGACGACCCCGCCCAGCTTCCGCAAGGTCAATCCGGCCGACCAGCCGGTGCTCTTCCTGGGACTTCGGTCGGATACGCTGCCGATGAACCAGGTCGACGAATATGCGGAAACCCTGATCGGTCAGCGGATCTCCA
Source organism: Rhodospirillales bacterium (assembly GCA_947473305.1). GTDB lineage: Bacteria > Pseudomonadota > Alphaproteobacteria > ATCC43930 > CGMCC-115725 > CANJCB01. Next base: position 362 of record CANJCB010000007.1, on the reverse strand, counting down.
CGCTTCCCGGCATCGCCCAGGTCCTGGTCTTCGGCGCCCAGAAATTCGCCGTGCGGGTCCAGGCCGATCCCAATGCCATGGCCGCTGCCGGCATCAGCATGGGACAGCTTCAGAACGCGCTGGCCGCCGTCGATTCGGATACCCCTGTCGGCCAGATCAACGGACCCAAGCAAAGCGCCACGATCCGGGCGCCGGGGCAATTGAAGAAGGCCGAGGTGTCAACGCCGGAGACAAAGGGAGCCACGTGGCGGAGGCAAAGGGAGCCACTCGCTGGCTGGGGTTTCGGGAATGAGAAGGGGGTCCGATCGGACCCCCTTCTCATTTTCAGCCGTCGATTTCCCGGGTGATCAGGTGCTGGTGAT